>JAJZKO010000010.1:0-18652 GCA_021850805.1 Microcaldota archaeon
GCCCAGCTATTATAAGTATGATTACAAATATCTGCGCGAGTTTTGTAACAGGATATATGTCACCGTAGCCTACTGTTGATATTGTCACCACAGTAAAGAAGAGCGCGGATATCACGCTGTTGATCCTGACGTTGAATCCGTTGTATTCGTTGCTTATTATATAGGTGCCGACAGTGCCGAAGAGCAGCACAGCTATTATAGCAATTACATAGGCGAGTACTTGCACGGATATGCGCATGGGATCATTTTAGAACGTAGCCTTTTTATTACTCTGATATACTGATGCAATAAATAAAAGGTTTCTTATTTATGCTCCTTCTTCGGGTGTTTCTAATTGACCCAATTATGAAATAAGGGGCCATAGCCCCTTATGAACCCCAGGCGCGAGGGGTTCCTCCCCCGACTACGTCGGGGGTATCTCGCCACTCGACTCAATTGAACTGAAGCTTCATTTGCCTCATGCCTTCCCTGTTTGGCATGAATGGTTCGTAAGAAACATCCTGCCTTCTGATGTAATTCTGTATGATATTCTCGCCAACAGGACCTACACTTGTCCCTGTCAGTTGACCGCCCCAAAACTCTCTCCTCAGATATCTTTTTATGAAGTTCGGCATCTCCTTAAAGACCTTCGATGCAGAGTGCGACTTCAGAATTTGAACTACCTGCTCCATTGAGAGTTTACTTGGCACGTTTATCTCCATGTGCACGTGTGCATAGTCCTCTCCGAAAGAACACTCCTTTATCTTTATGTCGAACTGCATTTCTACTTCTCGAAATGCATCTGCAACTATCTTCTGCGTCTTCGGATTCTTGAATACCTTGAATCTGTACTTTGATACAAGCACAATGTGCTGAAAATTGTACACTCAATCCGATTCCTTTTTATTTTCTGCATTCGATATACTAACCATTTTCTCAGGTCTCCGTGGCCTAATGGCCGCGTTGACAATTTTTCTACAAGAAGAAGTAAATCTTTGCAGGATTAGACTTCAACCCCAACCTCGTTAGGGGAATGCCCTAGATATTTATATTTTTTATTCTAAAAAGAAACGGGTAGCTGTATGTTGAAAGGAATAACAAGCTCATATATGGCACTTGGATTACTAGTTGTTGCAGGAATAAGTTCTATGATATTCGTTAATCACTTCGGAAATTTGTCTACGATAAAATCAGACGGCAATCCAATTTATTGTCCTTTCCTAAAAAGTATCACTAATAGAAGTATGGTTTTATACTATATAAACCTAACAAAACAAAACAATGCAGCTGCGAAATGTGCTGTTGAAGTGCTTAATACAGCTGGACAACAAGTACTTAACAGATATGGCGTAGATGCAAATTTAACTCAGATTAATCTAGCTGTAAATGCCATCAGGGTTACTCCTAGTAGCGCATATGTAGTTGAGAGCACTATTATAACAAACAAATCGAAGATAGATGCAATGCTTGCAAATATGGAATTGCCACAAAACAACTCTTCAATTCAAACTCTAACTTTTAGAACAGCAAGATTTAGCTCATATGGTTGTGATACTTCTTGGGGAGGATACGTTGCATATTCTAGTCTATCATCCCCTGCAGCAGTAATGAATGCTACTGCTGGTTCTTGGAAAATTGAAACTGCAAGTAATTCAAGCCCATATGTAACATTAGCTGGTCAGTGGGATGGCATAGGTGGCTATTTTAGCCAGGATTTGATTCAGGCAGGAACTGCTTCTGAATGGACAAGCGGGGGAGGTGCACTCTACTGGGCATGGTATGAACTCTATCCAAATAACCCAGTTAATGTGAGTTTCAGCGTGAGTCCTGGAGATCTTATGGCAGTAGAAATACAATATTCACCACACTTGTTTTACAATTGGAACGTAACTATAATAGATTATTCAAAATCAGTAGCACAAAACTTCCACGTAAGTTTTACTGTGGATAGAAAATCTGCAGAGTGGATAGAAGAAGTGCCATCTGGTTTTGATCTTACTAAATTTGGGACAGCATATTTTGGCAATTATTACACAGGCATAGTCAATGATTGGGCAGGGTCAAATTCGCTTTACTCTAAAGTAATAGGAGGCTGGCCAAATACTGCGTATGAAATACGCGACTCTTCTTCTTGCAGTAGCGGGAATCTGCTCGCATACCCATCTGGACTTCAAAATAATGAAGGCTTTACAATGACGCGTACTAGCAACTTTACTTGAACTGATTTGAATGATAGAAGGTTATTCTAATGCTGCATAGGAATGTGATGGCAGTACGTGTACTCAGAATATGTACTGCATTAGGCATTCTGCTAGTTACATATATGGCTTATGCATCATATATCAGCGTTTCCAATAGCGGCAGTGGGTTTCATAGCTGCTTCTTCATGCATGCAGCAAATAGCACATACATCTCGCAATTGGTAAACCTGACCAAAAGTGATGCAGGAAACCTTTTAGGACAATGTGCAATTTCGGCCCTGAATGTGTATGGTCAAAGTACCCTCAACTCATTTAATGTCAGTGATAATCTAACAAATATAAATCGTCAATTCGATCAGCAAAGGCAAAAAAATGCGATATTATCAACCATACCGTGGGCAGCAATACTGGTTCTGTTGATTTTAATCTTTATGCTATCTTATAGAATGCGTAAAAATAGTGCTTAGATACTATAAAGATTTTGTATATGCTCTAATGTGTGGACTTGAATAAAACCTTTCAAGGAATAGAATTTTGAAAGTGCACAGACCATCTATTCCTGCGACTAGGTAAATACATGGAGATAGATAAAGAGATTCTATCTCTTAATCCAGACGAACTCGAAACGGATGAAAAAACAAAGGCACTGATGAGAAAGGTGCTGGACCTCTTAGAACAAATCCTGAAAGAGAACGCGGAATTGAGGGTAGAGATTCAGAAACTGCGTGATAAGAATGCAAGACTGAAAGGAGAATAAAGGAAGGCCTCTAATACTCCCCAATGTAAACAGCGTAAATGCAAAAGAAGACAGAGCGGAAACCGAAAATAAGGCATGGGAAAAAGGATCGAAAACGGCGCAGGTGAAGATAGATAGGACAGAAAAGGTACTTGTCGACAGGAAGAAACTGCCTAAAGATGCAGTATCTAAAGGTTATAGGCTCTTGACCGCCCAAGAATTGAAACTCGGCACAGACAATGTGCAATTTCTCGTAGAAAGGTACTATTCACCGTCCAAGAAAAGGGTGTTCAAAGGCAAGTTGCCAAAATGGGTTGATGGAGAATTCGGGCCGAATCTCAAGTCATTCGTAATGGGCCTGTACTTCAAAGGAAGAGTTCCAGAGGAAAAGATTGGGGCAATTCTTATGGAGATGGGAATTGTGATATCTGAAGGCCAGATATCAAACATTATCACAAAGTCCTGCCAAAAGAAGTTTGCCAAGGAAAGAGAGGACATATTCAACGCCGGCATAGAATCTACAACATATGTCCATACTGATGACACTATGCTAAGGCACAAAGAAGTAACAAATCATGTTGCGGTCCTCTGCACTGCGCTTTTTGGAGTCTTTTTCGTTAACAGGTACAAGAACAGGGACACTATTAGAGAAGTATTGGGGCTGAAGCCTGATCAACTCCTCAATAAGATACTCACCTCGGACAATGTAAGGCAATTCTGGATGATTGCATACATCCAGGCACTGTGTTGGGTGCACGAGATAAGGCACTACAAGAAACTGGAACCTTGGCTGAAATGCAACCGTAATGCACTCGAAGAGTTCAGGGTTGAGATGCGTGGGTTCTGGCATCTGCTTAAAGACTATAAATCTCATCCAAGCAAGGGAGGAAAAATGCGCGTATTGAGGGAATTTGACAGAATCTTTACCACCACTACTGGTTACGCTGACCTAGACGAACGAATAAAATGCACGTTTGCAGAGAAAGACAAACTACTGGTCATACTTGACCATCCCGAGATACCACTCGATAACAATGAGGCAGAAAGAGCGTTGAGGGAGATTGTTGTCAAACGCAGGGTAAGTTATGGGACCAGAAGCGATGATGGAAAGATGGCATGGGAGAACATGATGTCAATCCTTGACACATGCAGGAAGAACGGGGTCAGTTTATATCATTATGTTAGGGATATACTATCGAATGAATATAGTATGCCGAGGTTATCAGAATTGATATTGACGAATTCAAAATCGGCTGCCACAACTTATTGAGCAATTACATTTTAATGATTTGCGTTAATATCTTAGGGTACGTTCATGCCACAAAGAAAGAATGAAAATGAGATAACTTCATTAAGCAGGATTAGCAGGCAGTCCGATTATATAAAAAGGCTCAGCAGGGCAAGGGGAATAATAAATCTAGTCATGCTCTTCAGCATCATCGTCTTTGGGCTCATACTTGTTTTTGCGATATTAAACGACGGCTTTTCAAACATGGTTAAGGCCTTTGAGTCGGTAAACCTCTTTTATTATGGGGCATCCTTCCTGGTTCTTTTTTCAGGTTACCTGATCAGATTTCCGAAATGGGAGTTGTATATCAGGAGGCTCAGGATAAGGATGAATAGGAGAAAGAATTTTGTGATATACCTCTCCATGTACTCAATGGACATAACCCCGGGAAGATGGGGCAGGGCGATAGTTTCCTATACCATAAACAGGCTCAAGAGGGTAAGGTTTTCCAGGACCTTCCCCGCAGTGGTAGCAGACATATTTACGGATTTCCTTGGTTTCCTGATTGTATGCCTTGCGGCGGCTTTCTTCATCGACAAATACGTCTTGGTCTCGCTCATCATAGGATTCCTGCTCCTGCTTCCGTTCGTATTTATGTATACGAAAGGGCCGTTTGAGTACTTTAAGAGGAAGCTCAGCCGAATTGAGAGGATGAGGAGCTTCTTTGAGGTAGGAGAGCTTTATTTCCATGACAAGAAACGGCTGGGAAAGGATGTTTATTTGTATTCGCTTATCTTTACCGTTCCTGCGGTGCTGCTTAACAGCGCTGCCCTTTATCTGGTCATATACAGCTTCGGGATACATATAGGGATTGTGTTATTCCCTACAGTAGTTTTCATCTACACATCTTCGCTTCTTCTCGGGATGATAACAGGAATACCTGCGACATTGGGAGTAACTGATGCCGCTTTGGTCGGTTACCTTACCCTCTTCCTGGCACCTCTGGGAATAACATTCGCACTCGCATCGGCAATAACCATACTCTTCAGGATAATCAGCGTCTGGTTCGTGGAAGGATTTGGGATAGTGGCACTTATACAGTCGAAGAAGTACTGGAGGCTATAGCATCCTGAGCAGCTCTTTTAGATCCCTTACCACAACCGATGCGTTTTTGTCGCTTTTTGCCTCTGGTGATATCAGCACCGTAAGCATGCCCATTTGCTTCGGCACCTCGAGGGCTCTAGGCGAATCGTCCACGTACAAGGTATTTTCAGGGGTGTATCCGGTGACCTTAATTGCGTGAATGTATGCTGATAAGGAAGGCTTCGTATCGCAGGAGAGGGATGTGGACCCTATTATCTTTTGGAACTGTTCCCCGAGACCCTGGCTTTTTAGGATAATCCTTATGAAGAAATCAGGGGAGTTGGATAGTATAGATTTGTCCATCTTTAACCTGGCTAGGAGCCCAGGCAGTTCCGGATCTGCATTTGAGGATGCTATGCTTTTAAGTTCATTGAGCCTGTGTGTATATACCCGTCTCCCGAATTCCCCGTAACTTATCCGCCCGTCTTTAGCTACTGCGCACTGCAGAACATCTGTGCCGTGCTTTCTCCTGAGGTCTTTTATTAGATCCTGCATCTCTGAAGGCGAGCCTATGCCGTACCTCTCGCTCAGGAGATTTGCCACATTTGACCTTACTATCGCATCAAAATCCGTGGTATGCTTGAATACAGTATCATCAAAATCCGCAAGTAAGTGTTTTAATTTCATAATTATGCAATAAGATATCTGTCTCTTTTGCTATTTAAGTTTTACGTGTAATTTATTCTCATGGAGCTTAAGCAGGTAATAGTAATAAGGGCTGATATAGAGATGGGAAAAGGTAAGATGGCTGCGCAGGCGGCGCATGCTGCGCTCATGAGCTATCTCGAATCGCAGAAAATAGACAAGAAGACCAGCGATACGTGGATAGCTTCCGGAGAGAAGAAGATAGTGCTCAAGGGCGAAAACCTAGAGATGCTGAAGAGATTGTACGACGCTTTCAAGTATAAGGGAATCCCGTGCGCGCTGGTGAGCGACGCAGGGCTTACCGAACTTCCTCCAGGAACGGTAACCGCCCTTGGGATAGGCCCATGGAGCAGTGATGAGATAGATAAATTCACGAAGACGCTAAAGCTGCTCTGATGGATTACAGATAAGTGAGCCAGTCCTCAAATCCTTCGTTTAGCGTGCCTACTGTGGCAGAAGAGTAGTCTTCGGCTATCGTCTTTGTTATTGGGCCTGCAGATCCCTTCCCTATCTTCCTGAAGTCGATTGAAGTTATTGGGGTTATCTCGGCAGCAGTGCCTGAAAAGAACGCCTCGGAGCATGTATAAAGCTCCTCCCTGTTTACATCCCTTTCTTCCACCTCGAGCCCTACAGCCTCGGCGAGTTTTATTACAGAATCGCGCGTTATGCCTATTAGTATATCAGAGGATTTTGATGGGGTTATTAGGACATTGTCCTCGACAAGGAAGATGTTCTCTCCAGGGCCTTCGGCAACATGGCCTGCCGTGTTTAGCAGTATTGCTTCGTCAGCGCCTGCTGCCGCAGCCTCGCTTGACGCAAGTATTGAATTTACGTAATTCCCGCTTGCTTTGGCCATAGGCGGAAGTATGGAGGAGTTTATGCGCCTCCACGAGGATACTATGCATGATATGCCTGAGGATTTGTTTTTGAAATAAGACCCAAAGTTTACGGCGGCTATTGCTATGCTGATCTTTTTGTCTTTTACGGAGAGCCCTATTCTTTGGTCATTGTAAAATGCGAATGGGCGTATGTAGCAGGAGCTCATCTTGTTTTTCCTTACAAGACCGGTTATGGCATTGGCGATATCCTCTTTTGTATACTGCAGGTCCATCGAGTATATCGCAGCGCTGGAGAAGAATCTCTTCACGTGATCCTCAAGCCTGAATATTGCCGTGCCGTCCTTCGCCTTGTATGCGCGGATGCCCTCAAAGATCCCACTGCCGTACTGAAGCGAATGGGTAAGTATAGGTACGGTGGCTTTTGAACTCTCAATAAACTTCCCGTCAAGCCAAAAATATTCTTTTGCCATGCTGTAATATCATTGGTTATTAATTTAAATGTTCTATTATTATGGATGCCTAAAAACGAAGCCTTCATAAAAAAATTGTTCTCCGAATTCTACTCGCGCAGGAAGGTGCATCTGGATAGGGTGGAGAGCAGAGAGTTTGGGGTCGGGAATTTTGAGCAGAAGGTGGCTTACAGGCATATGGCATTCAAGGACGAGAAGGCACTCGGCGCTTATCTCTCCAGGGAAGCGCCGCCGTATATCTCTTGCTCCTCTGCCTATTACAGGTTCCCTGATGCAAGGCCCATGGAGAAAAAGGAGATTATCGGCGGGGAGCTGGTCTTCGACCTTGATGCGACAGATATGGATCTGCAGTGCCAGAAGGAACATGGCAAGGGATGGGTATGCAGCGAATGCCTCTCTTCGGTTAAGAAGGAGGCAATAAAGCTCATAGAGGATTTCCTCATCCCGGATTTTGGTTTCAGAGAGAAGGACATCTCAATTAACTTCAGCGGGAACAGGGGCTATCACGTCCGTATAGCAGACGAAATTGTATCTTCCCTGAATTCCAGACAGAGGATAGAGATATCGGATTACATATCAGGAGACGGGCTCTCGGTGGAAGGATTTTTCGTCCATGCACGGGGCAGGCCGCTCTTGGGGCCTAGGAAGGGGGATTATGGATGGGGCGGAAAGCTTGCCAGGAGATTTACTGCGTCGCTGG
This sequence comes from Microcaldota archaeon, assembly GCA_021850805.1. Classification (GTDB taxonomy): domain Archaea; phylum Micrarchaeota; class Micrarchaeia; order Micrarchaeales; family CABMGC01; genus JAKBQS01. Next base: position 7,942 of record JAJZKO010000010.1, read on the forward strand.
AGCTTGGCGTGGATGCGTTGGTATCGATGGGGATTGACAGGAAGACGGCAGCTACACTTTATAGGAAAAAAGGGCTTGTTGAGATGGGGATAAACACCGGAAATTGGGACATGGTCTATATAAAAAACAAGGTGGAATTCTGGAACGGCATACTTGCTGCACAGGCAGTAAGGCAGAGCGACAGGATAGATAAGAACGTCACAAACGACCCATCTCATCTGATAAGGCTTCCCGATACGCTGCATGGCGAGACAGGGCTCGTGGCAAGGAGGATAAAGTCATTGCATGATCTCGGCGGATTCGATCCTATGACAAAGGCACTGGCATTCAGCGCAAAGCCCATAAGTGTAAATGTCAACATACAGCATGAACTTTCTATAGGCGGAAGCACCTATGGGCCTTACAACAATAAGGATGTTGAGCTTCCACTCTATGCAGCCGTCTATCTGATACTCAAGGGAGCGGCGGAGCTATCAGGATAAATATTCCGCATGCCTCCTTTGCTGCTGAGTGTACTTGTTCCTGTGCCGCTTCTTTGTTCCTTACCGAAAGTTTAAATAATAAGGCATTCCAATAGATTTCTGCTGTTTTATATTTATTAGACTCTGCAAGTGGTTATTGTGAATGGGTATAAACATATAAAGAATACTTTTAAGGCAGAATTCAAGAACCAGGATATCGTCGCGAAGAGCAGAATAGCAGGATGGAAGGATATGCCTGTTGTCGCGAAGCTGGAGAAGCCTACGAATGTAGCCAGGGCAAGGGAGCTCGGATACAAGGCCAAGCAGGGCGTCTTTGTGGCAAGGGTAAGAGTGGAGCGTGGGCTAAGCAAGAGGCAGAAGACCAAGGGCGGGAGGAAACCATCGAAGAGTGGGAGGTTCTTTGCATATTCAAACTCACTTAAATCAATTGCCGAGGGAAGGGCAGCTAGGAGATTCAACAACTGCGAGGTGCTGAATTCTTATTATATAGGCGAAGACGCAAAGTACAAGTTCTTTGAGGCGATAATGCTTGACAGGTCGCACCCTTCAGTATTGAATGATAAGGTATACAGCGTGGTGGTATCTAGGAAGGGGAGGGCATTCAGGGGACTTACCAAGGCTGGAAGAAAGCACAGGAATTGAGATGCAGACACGGGTCAAGGCTGCGCTGAGGGTTTCAGTTGGAAAAGATGCCGATTATTATAAGGATATCCTTGACGGAATAAATTCAAGGACTGTTTCCGTCAGAGTCTCTTCCTCAGGCGGGAACATTGTCGTAGAGTTTGATGCAGAGTCTGTAAAGGCTGTGGCTTCTGCATTGGAGAGCTTCTCGAAGAGGCTCTCGCTCGCGGGAAGAGTTAGGGATCTGACTCTGAAAGGCGGGAAGTCAAAAATTCCGCTGAAGAGATAATATTATAAACGTTTAATATAAAAGGTAGTCTTGTTTAACTCCTTGTTAAGTGAAAGGGATGAGGAAAGGATCCTTAGAATTTTGGCCGCATAGACGCGCGAAGAAGCAGATGCCTAGGTTTAGGAGGTTTGCTGCGGTTAGTGAGGAGACCGACCTTGGCGGATTTGTCGCCTTCAAGGTTGGAATGACGCACATCTCCATGATAGACGACAGTGAATCTCCATCCAAAGGAAGCGAGGTCTCCAGGGCGGTGACCATACTAGAGATGCCAAGACTTATCGTATACGGGCTGAGGCTCTACAAGAAGGGCTATATTTACAGGCAAGCTTACACAGAGTATTTCGATATAGAGGCTGCGAAAAGGTTCGGCATAGAGAGCAAGAAGGACGTCAAGGCCCTCAAAAGCGATTCTGCATTCGAGGATGTAATGCTTTTGGTATTCTCCGACAGCTCCAATCTCGGGTTCGGCAACAAGAGGAAGATGCGCTTTGAGATACCAGTAGGCGGGAAAGATAAGAACCAGAAGCTGAGCCATGCTCTCAGCATTATGGGCAAAGAACTGAAAGCAGCGGACATCGTCAAGGCTGGAGAATATATTGATGTCAAGAGTATAACAAAAGGCAAGGGATGGGCAGGGGTTATCAAGAGATATGGGGTGTCTACGCAGGTAAGAAAGGCTACCGGAAAGGTAAGGCATGTTGGTACGCTTGGCCCGTGGCATCCTCCAAAGGTAATGTTCTCAGTCCCGCACTCTGGGCATATGGGATATAACTTCAGAACTGAGCTAAACAAGAGGATACTTATGGTTGGCAAGGCTTCTGATGCGGCGCGGGTAAATGTCTCTGGGGGATTCCCAAACTATGGGCTGGTAAGCAACGATTTCCTTGTTGTTGACGGTTCTATACCGGGGCCTGCCAAGAGACTGGTAAGAGTAAGGAAGGCCATAAGGAGCAGCGGCAAGATCGCGGAGCCGCAGATATCGTATATATCGGTTGCCGCGAAGAATGGTGCTTGATTTGAAAGTCTATGGTTCAGATGGTAAAGTTGCAGGGGAAGTCACGTTGCCTAGTGTCTTCCATGGAAGATTCAGAAAGGATATAGTTGAGAGGGCGCTGCTCTCGGAAATGAGCAGGAAGTATCAGCCCCAGGGACATAGCCTGCTCGCAGGTTTGCAGACAACCGCAGTATATGTGGGCAGGTATGATGCAGGATACAGAGTGGGCAGGCATATGGGAATCGCCATAAGGCCGAGGCAGAAGCTTGGTGGAGGCGCGCAGGGCGATGTCAGAAGGATTCCGTCCAGCGTAAAGGGAAGGAGAGCGCATCCGCATAAGATAGAGAAGACCCTCAGGGAGCACATTAACATGAAGGAGTATGTGGCCGCATTGAGATCTGCCGTGGCGGCGAGCGCTGATGTGGAGCTTGTCAGGGGCAGGCATTCCGTAAAGGTGAATGAGCTGCCATTGATAGTAGACGAGAAGGCAGAAGCGCTGCAGAAGACAAAGGATGTGAATAAGATGCTTGTATCGCTTGGAATAGCAGATGATTTGGAGCGTTCTAAGAAACCAGAATTGAGGAGGGGGCTCAGGAGACTCTCAAACAGGAGGAAGTTCAGGAAGAGCGTACTTATAGTGGCAAGCAAGGGCAGCAATATCATTTCGTCTGCGGCAAATATAGCAGGTGTGGATTCGTGTTCGGTTGATGAGATCTCGATAGAGAGGCTTGCTCCGGGAGCAGAACCCAGGCTTGTTATATGGAGCTCAAAGGCAGTAGAGGGACTGGAGAGCGCGATAGAAGCTAAGGGAGAGAAGAAGGTGTTATGATGGGTGTGTTGTTTTTCCCTGTAGCTACCGAGAAGGCCCTGGGCAAAGTGGATTATGGGAATATAATAACTTATGTAGTAGATACAAGAGCGACGAAGGCGCAGATACGCAAGGAATTTGAGGAGACGTTCGGTGTGAAGGTGGCGAAGGTGAATACAGGGATAAGCATAAAGAATTCCAAGAAGGCTTATATAACATTAAGAAAGGAATATAGGGCAGAAGAGCTCGCCAAGAAGCTCAAACTGGTTTGATAGGTGATTGAATGGGCAAGAGATTGAAACAGCAGCGCAGAGGAAAGGGTAGCCTTGCCTATAGGAAACCGCCAAATACATTCAAAGCGGATGTAAGATTCAAGAAGATGCAGGAGCAGGGAAAGATATACGGAGAAGTACTTGAATTCGTTGATGACCCTGGACACACCGGTCCGCTCATGAGGGTAAAGTATGACGACAACAGCGAGGAGATGCTTATAGCGCCTGAAGGTATAAGGATAGGGGACAAAATTGAGGAAGGCGCAGATGCGTCAGTCTCCCTTGGCAACATACTCCCGTTATCCAAGGTGCCGGAAGGTATGCCGGTTTACAATATAGAGAGCCTTCCCGGCGATGGAGGAAAATTTGTGCGCGCATGCGGCGCCTATGCGACTATAATAGGGCGCGTAGGTGACAAGGTAAGCGTCTTGCTGCCTTCAAAGAAGACTGTAGAGCTTAACATAAACTGCAGGGCAGAGATAGGAGCAGTAGCTGGAGGAGGAGTAACTTCGCAGCCTATAATGAAGGCAGGGAAGAGCCATTATATTATGCATGCAATAAACGCCAAATGGCCTGTCAACAGGGGCGTAAAGTCCAATCCTGTCGACCACCCGTTTGGAGGGAAGCAGCATCATAAGGGAGCATCCAGCATGGTCTCAAGAAACGCACCTCCTGGTGCAAAGGTAGGGCATATAGCTGCAAGGCGCGTAGGAAGGCGCAAGAGAGGGTGAATAGATGGCAAGAGTATTCTTATACAAAGGAAGGAGCATTGAGGATCTGCAGAAACTTAGCATTGCTGAGTTTTCCAAACTCGTGAAAGCCAGGCCAAGAAGGGCAATCAAGAGGATGGCCCCTGATTACAAGGATCTTATAAAGAAGGCTGAGAAGATAAAGGCATCCGGCGCGGCGAAGGCGGTAAGGACGCATACACGCGAAGCGGTGATAATACCGCAGTGGGTTGGCATGCGTTTTGCAGTGTTCAATGGCAAGGAGTATAAGGAATTCGATGTAGTTCCTGAGATGCTTGGGCATAGGCTTGGGGAGTATTCGTTTACCACTAGGGCCGTAGTGCATTCTGCACCTGGAATAAGGGCTACGCGAGGAAGCAAATTCCTGGCTGTGAAGTGATTTTGTGGCATACTCGATTACACATAAGATTGATGGTGTGGTTCTTGCGATGAAGCAGGAGATAAATGCCAGTTACAAGGATCTCGGTGCTGTCTGCGATGCTATAAGGTACAAGACCGTGAATGACGCGGTTGAGTATCTCGAGCAGGCGAGAGAGATGCATATTGCCGTGCCTTACAAGAGGCATAACAGGCATATGGGATTCAGGCATGAGCTCCATGGGAAGAAGGGCAAGTACCCTCAGAAGGCAGCGCGGGAGGTCTCGATAGTACTGCAGAATGCAATAGCGAACGCACGCAACAAGGGATTCGACGAGAGCTCCATGGTTGTGCTTCATGCAGCTGCAAACAAGACGCATATAGAGAGAAGATATCCATCCAAGGGCAGCATCTCGTGGGGCAGGGGAATGTATGGAAGGGGCTCTACCATGCACAGCGATCTGGAATACGCAAAGGTTGAGATAGGAATTGCGGAAAAGGATAAGGTTATGCAGCTTAAGAGCAGGGATTCGAAGAAGGCAATATCAAAGAGGCTTAGGGAGAGGGAACCAAAGGCGCCAGAGGCAAAGGGTGCGTCTAAAGAGAAGCCGAAGGATAATAAAAAGTGATTTTTTGGTAGTGGAGAGAAAATTTATCAATGATCTTGTAATAAAGAACAACATATCAAAGTATCTGGAGAAGGCTTTTGCCAAGGCAGGCTTCTCCAGGGTTGATATACAGAAGACCCCAGTGATAACCAGGGTCACCGCATACGTTGCAAACCCGGGAAGGGCAATAGGCAGGGGCGGAGAGACTATAGATATGGTAACTGAAGATATAAAGAAGAAGTTTGGGATAGAGAATCCGCAGATAAGCATAGCCGAGGTAAACAACCAGCGCCTCGAGCCGAGGCTTGTCGCAAAGTACATAGCCACATCCCTTGAGAGAGGGGTAAACGCAAGGAGGCTTCTACATACGGTAATAAAGGAGATAATGGAGAGCGGGGCTCTTGGAGCAGAGATAACCGCAAATGGAAAGCTTGCGGCCAAGGGTGCAAGGGCAAAATCGATAAAGGTGAGGCTGGGTTACCTTCCAAAGGCGGGAAATGTGGCGAGGCTTGTGGATGAAGCAAAGATTGCCTCATATCCGAAGTACGGGGCCATAGGCGTTCAGGTAAGGATAGTGCAGCCGGATACTAAGTTCCCTGTAGGCACTACGAAGAAGATAACATTGCCGAAGAGCATAGCCGCTGCGACAACCAGATAAGGTATTTATATGAGAACATCGGAATTAAGATCTTTGTCAACAGATGAGCTTGTCTCCAAGCTCAAGGGCCTGAGGCTCGATATAGGAATCGAGAAGCGCAAGATAGCTGCCACAGGGGTTGCAAGCAAGAAGGTCAAGCTTAGGGAGATGCGCAGGACTGTTGCACAGATACTTACATTGCTTAATGAGAGAGGGATGAAAACAAATGCCTGAAATGTGCCCGAAGTGCGGATTGCCCAAGGAGATATGCGTATGCGAGATCTTGGACAGGGAAACAAACAGGCGGATAAAGGTTTATACTGTAAAGAAGAAGTTCAGAAAGTACATGACAGTGGTGGAGGGGCTCTCCGGGGAGGAGATGGAGAAGACGGCGAAAGAACTCAAGCGCATCCTCGCGTGCGGCGGAACATACAAGAATGGCATGATAGAGCTGCAGGGAGAGCATAAGGATGCGGCGCGTAAGGCGCTGGTTGAGATGGGCTACTCGAACGAAAGCCTTGACGTATTCTGAGCAGCAGCATAAATTAATTAAGTTTTATAGGATAGCTGTATTGATCTTCATGCGCTGGTTGGCTCTGAGACTGCTCTTGATTATGGTCTCCGTATTTATCCTTGCTTCCGAAGTCAGCGCGGCCACTTATGTAAGCATAATAGGGCCGAGAAACGCAACGCTTTACAACAACCAGAGCATATACCTTGGCAAGGTCGGCCCTGGAGAGAGCTTTTACATTTCAGCGTCGCCAAACACGACAAATGCGCAGGGGCAGACGGTCGTGCTTGGGTGGGATACTATAGAGGCAGTTTCCCTGCCTGCAGGCTGGGATTCGCAGAAGGCTGCGCTATACGAGAATCCTACGAAGATGAAGGTAACTGTACCTTCGAATGCAAGATCCGGAAAATACATGATAACCGTAAGGGCAGTCAACCTTAACAACTATTCGAAGATAGGCAACCTTACCTTTTACGCTTATGTCAACGTAACTCCTAATGTCTTCAGACTGGTAGTGACTCCATCATCTATAGATGTGGGGCCCGGGCAGCCTGGAGACCTGTACGTGACAATAAACAATACAGGCATATCCGACGACCCTTTCATAATAAACGCATACGGGCTGCCTGCATGGAACTCTTCTGATGAAGTCATATCACTGCATTCCACAAGGAACTCTTTCGTATATCCCGTATACCTCTACGAACCGGGAAGCTACAGATTCAACCTCACCGTCTCATCTGCTACGAGCCCTCTCATAAGCGAATCTTACGGAATAAATATGACGGTTCAGGAGGACCTTGCGAATGATTACCAGGCACTTGACAAAGGGATAGCACTCTCGCCTGTAATAGAGGAGCCTGTCTATTCCTTCATATCCATCCTTGACAGCGCATACAGGTATATCTCTGCAAAGGTGTAACCATAGGCGAGAAAGGCCCTGCTAAAGCAGGTTTTGTATATGTTAGGGCTGCTGCCATAGAGGATCTATGCCGTTACGTATCACGATTTGACTTTACTTCGGATAACCTATTCGCATCAGAGCTGGAAGGCAAGAGAGTGGTAATGGCCATAGGCGAGGCTTTCGAGAGCAAGGCGATATGCTATTATGTCCCTTACGAGAAGAGGGCTGATCTTCTCGAATATAGGGTTCCGCAGGCGCACGGCGAGAAAGAGACTGCAGAGGCGGTAGATAGGATAGAGAGGCAGCCTTCGCATTACGTGAATATAATTGATATAGGACTTAAGGATATAATTAGGAAGAAATTCGGGAAGGGAGAAGTCGCCCTCCTGCGCGCCGCAGGATATGAGGATATAGTGCGCGCCTTAGTGAAGAGGGGCATGCGGGACGAATACATAACGCATATCTATTCCTTTGTGCATAAGGGCTTCAGGGTCGTAGGGGCATTCGACATTGTTGAAGAACTGCAGAATGGGAGAAAGGCTTTTTATTATTCGGTATCAACAAATAATATAGACGCTGCTTTCGCAAGATATAGTTATGCGGATAACAGGGTTGACTTTTCAAAGACATTCGGCGAACATAATTATATGTATGTTAAGATAATCAATCTTGCAGAGCCTTTTCCGTTCTTCGATAATGTGCCCGCTTAGCTCAGTGGTAGAGCGCCTGGCTGTTAACCAGGAAGTCGCAGGTTCAATCCCTGCAGCGGGCGGTGCGCTTCTTTCTTCACTTTTGTGCAGAGTCATCCTTGTTATTATTTTTGGCGGCCACGAATATCCAGTGCCTGTGGAATTTATCATACATCTGCCCGTACATGCCAAACGGCATTTGATGCAGTTCTTGAAACCTGTCCTTTTCTGCTCCAACTGCAAGCCTGTCAAATACTGTCTTCACCTCATCATAGCTACCTGTAACAAATACGGCGTACATCTCTCCCAGCATAGGTTCATATTGCGGGGCTGCCATCCAGTCGGTAGCGGATATATCAATCGCCCCGTTTTTTATGTGTGCATTGATGATCCTGTTATGCTTTTCTTGAGGGAACATGCTTTTCATAGGTGTGTCCGCAAGTTTTGTCAACGTCAGTTCTCTTCCAAAGCATTTGTGGTAAAAGGTCATCGCTTCGGCGCAGTCACCGTCAAATAAGAGAAATGGGTGGTTTGTAGCATATTTTCACTTTTTTAGCTGGTATAAGATTCAGATTATTTAAATCCTCCTTGTCTGAGATGTGCCTGACGCGCATCTTGTGCAGCGGGCGATGGCATCCAAGTCATACTTCCTCTCATTTTTCTTTCTTTTCTTTAGGATTTGGCTGGCCTTCGCCTTTCATGATAAAGTTGCGCAAACTAGTTTTTATGTAAAAACCCCATGCATCAGAACAGGCATCGTAGCATTCGAGTTTTGGAGCAAGGCCAACGTGCGTGAAACGCAGTTCTGTCTTGCTGCCCTTTTTGGCTATATCAAATACAATGTCAGTGCCGTTCCATTCTTCTTTATCTTTTATAAAGCCAAGATAACTGTCCACAACGTGCCATACTACTCTTTTGCCTGGGATAAGTTTTGTTATCTTTTGTTTTGAACGGTGCAGGTCCTTGTAGCGGTACTCCCACACAGCACCAAGCCTATCTGTCCTACCTGTAATCTCTCCAGACCACCACTTTCGAACATTGTTGATTGCCTTGAAAACCTCTTCAGGGCTTTTATCCACTAAAATCGTAATAGCGTAGTCTTGGTCAGCCATATAATCCAATTTAACCGTGAATTTGAAGTTATTTAAACCTTTTTTGAGATGCACCACAGGCGCATCTTGTGCAGCGGGCGATACGCTTCAGGTACGACCACAGTGCTCACGCTACCTGACCAGTTCGGTATCCCAATAATTCCAAATATTATCACCCGGTATGCTTTAAGACGCCATTCGGAATTATTAAGACTTTTATGGGGCATATAGCAATATGGTAAAGAGAAGGAAAAAGACATCACCATACGGCTGGATCATCGCAGTCGTACTGCTCGCCGCTCTAGCCAGCTATCTACTAAACGGCTACCTTGCACAGCAGAGGTACAAAGCTGTAAATACGGTAGCTGTGGTAAACAAGTCTACAAACGAGATAGTCTGGATAGGGGCTAGTCAGCTATGCGTTCCAGCTGCTCCTAACACATACCTGGTGTCTGACTGCATGAAAGAAGGCTCTGGTGACATATGCGGCGGCGCTTATTACAGCGTCAGCCCTGTGGGAATATACTGCGGCAGCAACATCATTAATGCTACAGCGGTATGTGGTGTTGCAACGCCAAAACCTATAGGGGAAAACCAAAGTTATGTATGCGCCTTTGTCGGGCAGGGACACTGGCTTCTATGGACAAGGAACAATACAACATCGAACTTCACACTTGACAGCATAGGCAATAATTCCGCAACAATTACTGTGAAGGGCTGGTGCGGTTCCTGCGCAAACTCACCCCCTTCATCTTACAACTACACTCTGACCCTTAACCAGACCGCAGATACGGCCTGCGCCACAGGAACAAGTCTGCAGCTGATAGCTGTGAACGGCAACTATGCACTGTTTGTGGAGACGGAATTCAAGAATGAGGTATGCTATTAGGTCGCCATGAGCACGCGCATTCTTACGCGCCCTTATAATTTAAATAATATACATAAATGTAAACGATATACATTCTTGTAAATTCATTTAAATGAAGGCATATCTAGTATATGTTTTTATACAGAGACAAGATACGCTAAAATCTACGGTATAAAAATTCTCCTTGTCGGAGATGTGCCTGATGCACATCTTGCGATTTGGGTTTGGATCAGGTGCCTTAATCCGCTTAATCCCGCATCTGGTCTGGAATATTATCGTTGTGCAGTTAACATAACATATTTATATATATCATAATATGATATATTATATGGCAGATATGGAGATAAAGAATATGGTCAAGCTCTTCACCGTCCTCTTGCTCAGCGAGAAGGAACAGTATGGCTATGAGATAATGAAGGAGGTAGAAAAGAAGACAGGAAAGAAGGTCAGCCCTGGGCAGGTATATCCATTCCTGAAGCAGCTCAAGAAGTATGGCTATGTTGAGACTATGGGAAGGGCGGAGAGGGACAAACAGGCTTATCATCTCACTTCAGAAGGCAGGAAGTTCGTGGCACGCCTCTCTGATAAGTTCGGCGACATGTTCGAGATTGCAATAAAACCAAGGCTTACTGTATGTGCGCATTGTAACTGCGAAATATACAAGGGAGGATATAAGGAGAGAATTAATGGCAGGCTTATGAGCTTCTGCTGCAATAACTGCGCCAGGGGCTACAGGGAGCTGAAGACCAGATAGTATTGGTGAGAACATAGAAACACATGTTTTTTCAGGAATAAGCCTGGTGGCTGCTAAGATAAACAGAGTAGCTATGG
>JAJZKO010000010.1:18752-29548 GCA_021850805.1 Microcaldota archaeon
TCTGCTGCAATAACTGCGCCAGGGGCTACAGGGAGCTGAAGACCAGATAGTATTGGTGAGAACATAGAAACACATGTTTTTTCAGGAATAAGCCTGGTGGCTGCTAAGATAAACAGAGTAGCTATGGGTTTATGGGCAAGTTTACCAATGACAATTGATACGGGTGGTGCTTTGGCTTCTCCTGCAGCTGCGCTGGCTTATGATCTGATGTTGATGTAGATAGAGGGTGAAAAAATGAAAGATCCTGTATGCAAAATGGATGTGGAAGGGAATTCCAAGTTAAGGAGCAGTTATAAGGGCAAGACCTATTTGTTTTGTTCGGTTAGCTGCAAGCAGAGCTTCGATAAAAAGCCGGAAAACTACGTGAAGAGTTAATTATGAAGTACAAATGCATTATATGCTGCTTGTATTATGAGAGCAAGGAATTAGCAGATATGTGCCATGAATGGTGCTCTGAACGCAGCAGATGCAGGTTGGAAATCGCAAGGCACGCAGTTGAAGCCGGCAATGGGAGATGATACTATGGCAACAGATCCGGTATGCGGAATGTATGTCGATGAAAAAAGCTCAGCGTTGGATACCGAGAGAGAAGGCAGAAAGTACTATTTCTGCAGCACGAGCTGCAAGCTTCAATTCGAGAAGCCGGAAAGAGAACTGCGAAGCCTAAGAACCGCACTAATGGTTTCGTGGCCCCTTACTATCTTGGTCTCGGCACTTACCTATATCCTGCACCTGGGTTTTGGAAATTATATAATGCTTATTCTAGCAAGCGTGGTGCAGTTCTACGCAGGGCGGAGGTTCTATGCAGGCATAGCTGATGCGATAAAAAACAGGTCCGCAAATATGGATACGCTGATTGCGATAGGCTCAAGTGCAGCGTGGGCCTATAGTGCAGCGGTCACTATTTTTCCGTCGCTCTTCCCTGCTGGAGGAGTATATTTCGATACCTCTACAATAATAATCTCCCTGATACTTACTGGAACGTACATGCAGAGGATTGCGGAATCCAGGGCGTCAGCGGCAGTTTCTGCCCTTACTGCCCTGCAGCCAAGTATAGCACATAAATTTGAAAATGGCAAGGTTGTTGATACTCCTATAGAAAAAATCATGAAGGGGAATGTGCTACTTGTTAAGCCTGGAGAGAAGATCCCTACAGACTCTGTTGTAATGGATGGGGAAAGCGCGGTTGACGAATCCATGATTACCGGGGAGAGTATTGCAGTCACCAAGAGTGCAGGCGATAAGGTGATCGGCGGCACCATCAATGCCACAGGTTCTTTGAAAATCAGGGCTGCTGTGGTGGGGAATGATACCGCGCTGGCGCAGATAATAAGGATAGTCCAGGATGCAGCCTCGAGTAAGGTTCCAATACAGAGGCTTGCGGACAGAGTCGCATCGTATTTTGTACCAATAGTAGTGCTTGTCGGGATCCTGGCTTCTCTATCCTGGTACTTCGTGTGGGGAGTGGGTGCGAATGTCTCTATGCTCATATTTGTAAGTGTTCTGATAATAGCATGTCCATGCGCGCTTGGCATAGCTACGCCTGCAGCCTTGCTCGTCTCTTCTGGCATAGCGGCCAAGGAAGGCATACTGGTAAAGAGCGGGGAAAGCCTCCAGAAGGCTAGCATGGTTAACACGCTGGTGTTGGATAAGACTGGGACGCTAACAAAGGGAAAGCTTGAGGTAACTGATGTAATCGCGTTTTCTGGATACAAAAAGAAGGAGATAATAGGGCTTGCGGCCACAGCCGAGATGAACTCTGAGCACGCAATAGGGAAGGCGATAATAGCAAGGGCGAACGGGCTTGGCATGAGGACAGACTTTCCTAAGAAGTTTACCTACATGCAGGGCAGTGGTGTAATGGCGATTGACAAGGATGGTAGAAAGATAGTTGTTGGCAATAGGGATATGTTCACTAATAAACAGATAGGAAAGATAGGGAAAAGCTTGCATAAGCTAGAGTCTGAAGGCAAAACAGCACTTGTTGTAGGAGTTGGAGGAGAGATTATAGGGCTTATAGCTTTGGGAGACATTCTTAAGGAAGACAGCAAGAAGGCGATAAACGCTTTCAAGAAAGGAGGCTACGATATATGGCTGATAACTGGCGATAACGAATGGGTGGCAAATGCGGTAGCAAAGCAGCTCGGCATACGCAACGTAATCCCGCGGGCTAAGCCCAAGGACAAGATGGATAAGATAGCGCAGCTGCAGAAGGAAGGGAAGGTAGTTGCGATGATAGGAGACGGCATAAACGATGCACCTGCATTGACAAAAGCCGATGTCGGCATAGCAATTGGTGCTGGCACGGATGTTGCACTCCAGGCTGGCGGCATAATCCTTGTGAAGAACAGCATCTACGATGCATTTATTGCAATGCAACTGGGAAAGAAGACAATGGAAAAGATAAGGCAGAACCTTTTCTGGGCTTTCGCGTATAACATAATCCTGATACCTGTGGCTGCAGGGGCGCTGATACCTTTCTTCACAGCAAGCATCTATGGTATTTTGCCTACTTTTGCGGCACTGGCCATGGCTTTTAGCTCTGTGACTGTTGTATCGAATTCATTATTGCTGAGGCGCTTCAGGGCTTATTGATTATTCTGGTGCAATCTGCATGTTTTTTTAAATCCGCAGTAGATGTTTATTAGTTAAAATGTGCAGCAGATGCAAGCCAAAGTTAAAATATGGCAGATATGCTTCTGACTTTGTGTTAGGTAGGCTTCTTGGAGGTTCAGGATTTTTTTTAGTCGGGCTTGATTTAGCAGGAGATCTTAAACCTGATGTGGCAGGGTGCAGATGTGCATGCAGTAAGGGGTGGGTAGATAGCTACGGATGTAGGAAATGCAGACATGTTATATCTGATTCAGAAAAGGGATTGGCTATCGGTGAAGATGCCAAGGCATTTTATCTTAAAGCTCACGAAGCTATGCTTAATAAAGATTATAACTTGGCGCATTCGCTGTTGATTGAGGCTTTTGGAAAGGACAAAAACTTTCCTGGCATATACGAAGGGCTTATTGCTACATCAATACGTATTGGCAACTATGAGGATGCACACAAATATGCCGAGCTATTGCTTGAAAAAATGCCGGACAACGCAGTGCCTTATTACTGGATGGGAAGAGTAATACTTGCCAGAGATAGGGATTACAAAGGTGCATTGCAATACTTTAAGGATGCGGCTAATCTTAATGCAGATAATTATCTCTATTATTCGTTATGCGGCTTTTGTTATTATAAACTTGGCATCTACAATATGGCCCTTACTGCATTGAACCTTGCTTTAAAGAGAAATCCAAAAGACTTTAAGTCGTTAATCTTAAGAGCCAATGTCTATATTAAATTGGGCAATAAGCCTTATGCTATAAATGACCTTAAGTATGCATTGGAGATTGCTGAAGAAAATGCGGAAGCCAGAAGGATGCTTGAGAAGCTTCAGGCATCTTAGCCAGGTTTCAACATATATGCAGGTTTGCTTTAGATGACTAGTTTTATATTGTTTCATGATAAGTTTGTGGTATTATGGCAGGGCAAAGTGATAGAGTAGGGAAAAGGAGGGGTGGATTTAGCGGTGAAGAGCTTGCTGCGATGAAGGATCGTATCAGAGAGCTTAATGCCAAATCAAAAAACGGAGAACAGGATGTTCTTGCAGCGATAGGGAAGATGGAAGAGCCTGCAAGGTCGATGGCAAAACAGATTCATGAATTGATAAAATCTACGGCCCCTGGCTTGCAGCCTAGGACATGGTACGGCATGCCTGCTTACGCAAATGGCAAAGATGTTGTATGCTTCTTTCAGAATGCAGGGAAGTTCAAGGCAAGGTATTCTACGCTGGGTTTCAGTGACAAAGCACACCTTGACGAAGGGAATATGTGGCCTACTTCGTTTGCATTGAATAAGCTTACGGCAAAGGAGAAGGCAAGGATAGAGGAATTGGTTAGGAAAGCATTAGCGGGAAAATAGGTTTGAGCTGCTTGTTGCAGATTGGACTCATCGTCTATCTGTAGATTGATTTTCCATTGTGGATTATAATAATACTGGCAGTTCATTGCTTAAGTTTTATAGAGAACTCAACTAGTTTATTAAGCAGCAAGCTTATTCTCTTCTGGACTTCTGTGTCTTTTAGTTCTCCGTCTTTGCCTATCTTTTCAGAAGCAAATGTGACTATTACCTCAGGTTTTACTACAGCGTATACATTCAGGAAAATGAAAACCTGGCGGAGGTGGTATTGTGCCCGTGATCCTCCCATCGCACCTACTGATGCACTCATTATCGCTGCGGCTTTACCATCAAATGGATTGTCAGGGCGCGAAGCCCAGTCTATAGCGTTCTTAAGTGCGCCAGGTATTGAATAGTTGTATTCCGGTGTGGATATGAGTATGGCGTCTGCCTCTTTTATCTTCTTTTTTAGCCACACTACCTTTTCGGGCGGGTTATTTTCTGTATCCTGATTATATTCAGGTATTCCTGATATGTCAAAGATTTCAAGTTCCGAATTCTCGGGAACCATTTTCTTTGCTGCGTGCAGCAGAGCCGTGTTATACGAGCCTTTCCTGATGCTACCCGATATTCCGAGTATCCTTACTCCTGTGGTGGGCATGGTAAAATATTGAAATTATATTTATGCTTTATCGGAATGTGATATTCACTTGCCCCCTATCTTGAACATCTTTGTGCCACAGACTGGGCATTTGCCGGATGTTGCCTTCTTTCCATTCTTCATTGTAACCTCCTTTGCCTCTTTCATTTCCTGCTTCTGCTTACATTTTACACAATATGCTTCCATTTTATCGCCAATTTATTGTTGTATTTATAATATAAAAATTCGGTGGTTTGTGGCTTAGCCCTTCTTGCGGCTTCTGGTGTGCACGGTTTTGGCGGCGTGAGGATTTTTAGTATCTGCAGGGTCTTTTACTTTTCTGCCTTGGCCATCTATCTCCCCGCGCGCTATTCTCGTCGAAGAGATAGGCTTCCCGTCGTATGCTTTTGTATAACCGACAATCGTTATCCTTATTGGGTGTATGTGGTTTTCTTTTCTTATGGCGTTTATCTCTCTGGCTACCTGCACGGTTTCCGGGCTTACTATTATATAATCAAAATCCTCTGTTAGCGTAGGTCCGTATTTGTCTCTTAGTGGGCTTATTTTGTACGCCTTGCGGTATTTTGAGGCAAATTCAATAAGCTGCGCGCGCCTCTTCCTGTAACTCTGAGATGCTGGTTTGTGGCTTTTGACGTATTTGTCAGTTGTAAGGCCTATATATATGCTGTCGCCTATTGAGAAGGCCTTGCTTAAAAGCTTTCTGTGGCCTTTGTGCAGGAACGCAAACGTACCACCGACCACTGCCTTCCTCATGAATATTTATGCCCTTCGTATGTTTATTAATTGGGGCGTTACGATAATGCCTTAATATAGTTATAGGTATATTTTATACAGTAATTATCGTCAGAGTGTTAACTTGAAAAGATTTTCAGATATGCAGCTTAGGCAAGACCTCGTAGCTGAACTTGAGAGGATGGGATTTACCACAGCTACAGAGGTTCAGGAAATTGCACTTCCAATCACATTGAGCGGGCGCGATGCAATAGTAAGGGCAAAGACCGGCTCTGGAAAGACCATAGCGTTCTTGATGCCGATAATGCAGGGTTCTAGAAGAGAGCGCGGGATTTATGCGGTTATACTTGCACCGTCCAGAGAGCTTGCAGTGCAGATCTTCTCTGTCACGGACAGGCTGGCCCGAGCGGTTCATGAAAAAGTAGTGCTTGTATACGGAGGGGTATCGATAAACGCGCAGATAGACAGGATAAGGCAGGGAGCCACCATACTGGTAGGAACGCCTGGACGAGTTCTTGATCTAATGGAAAGGGGTGCGCTGAGATTTGACAGGGTTCGTTTCCTTGTCCTTGATGAAGGAGATACGATGCTCGATATGGGTTTTATAGCTGATATCGAGAGAATAATATCAAGCGTGCCTGAGAACAAACAACTTCTTCTTTTCTCTGCAACAATGCCAAAGGAGATTGTAGGCATAGCCCAGAGACATATGAAACGCGATTATGCAACGGTAATAGTAGGCAAGGAGGACGAGCTTTCAGTAAAGACCATAACCCATTTTTATTTTGTGGTTCCGCGGAACCTTAAGTTTGCTGCGCTTCTTGCTTATATAGACCAGAATAAGCCAAGAAAGGCAATAATATTCGTTAGGACACAGAGAGAGGCGGATCTTGTATACAAAGTTATAATAGATCAAGGTAACGACGCAATGGTGCTTCACGGCGGCATGACACAGGCTAAGAGGGAGACTTCGCTGCATCATTTCAGGAACAGATCACAGTTCCTCATAGCAACAAACGTGGCTGCGCGTGGACTTGATATAGAAGGCATAACAGATATAATAAATTTCGACGCGCCTGAGGATCCTTTTGTTTATGTCCATAGAGTGGGAAGAAGCGCACGAATGGGAAAAGAGGGGCGGGCTTTTACCCTGATAACTCCGAATGAAAAAAGCATAGTGAATGACATAGTCTACGATGCAAATGTAGATTTGAAGGAAATAAAACTAAGTGTAGAAAAATATAGGAATATCAAGATCCCTTGGAGCAGTAGTAGGAGGCGCGAATTCGGAAGGGGAGGAGGAGACAGGGAGCATAGAGGCGGATTCAACAGAGGTTATGGAAGACCACATAGAGGAAGAGGAGGCAGGTTCGGGTAAATAATGCTGTATTCTGTGTTAGTTTATAAGCTTTTGCTGCAGAATTGTTATAACACAAAGTGAATGTATGGGAATAAAAGTGGAAAAAATAGACTATGTGTCTTTTGCGAAGTTTTATGCCATAATTTCTGGCATAATAGGGCTCCTGTACGGATTGATAGGTTTTGCAGGAGGACCTGTGGCTGGGTTAATTACAGTGGTCATTGGAATTGTAGGCGGCCTTATAGGAGGATTTATAGGCGGGATAATCTTTGCTCTTCTATACAATGTCCTCTTCAAGAGAGTAGCTACTTTTGAAGTAAATTAATTTTATTTTTCTTTTTTTTCTTTTTTGTTTGCTATTTTTTAATTTTTATGTTTAGAGTTATAGTATGTCAGAATTCATGTGCAGCCAGTGTGGGAGCGATGAGGGCACAATATATGCGTGCGGCAGCTGCGGTGGGTATTTCTGTTCTACATGCGTTGTACGGGGAAATAATTCCATAATATACTGCCCTCAGTGTTCTCCTCAGTGTTATGTAGCGCATCAGGGCTGATGCGGGAGTTTTATGGCAGAAGAAGGTAGGTCTTTCTTGACGGAAAGGCACAAGAATATGATATTGTTCGTTCTTGTGCTTGGAGTCATGATGTCTGCCATAGACAGCACTATAGTGCTCCTTGCGCTGCCTGTGATGGTACAGCAACTCCATTCAAGCATAGCCACAATGATATGGGTCATACTCATATACATACTTGTCGTCTCAGTAGCCTCAACACAGCTTGGCAAGATTGGAGACATTTATGGAAGGAGCAGGATGTTCAACCTTGGATTTGCAGTATTTACCGTCGCCTCCTTTTTCTGCGGGCTGGCGCCTACTGACATACTTCTTATATTAGGAAGGGCTGTGCAGGCCGTAGGAGGGGCATTGATGCAATCGAATAGTGGAGCCATAATTGCAGACACTTTTGACAGGAAGAGGATTGGAAGGGCCTATGGCTTTACTTCGCTGGGGTGGGGATTCGGATCGGTTTTGGGCATCGTCTTGGGAGGCATAATAACCACTTTTATCGGATACAGGTATATATTTTATATCAACGTTCCGATAGGCATTTTTGCCTTAGTTTTTGGGATTAGATACCTTAGGGATGGGCTTTTATCGAAGCGCAAGATTGATGTGTTCGGCATGTGCATACTGGCCGCGTCTTTGTTGCTAATATCGTATAGTGCAATAACAATATCCACAGTAGGGTTGGGTTATGCTAATTTTATTATGATTGTATCTGGCATAGGATTGTTATACTTGTTTATAAGGATTGACAGGAAAGCTGCGAGCCCAACAATCAACTTCAGTGCTTTTGGGAACAGGATACTCAGGAATTCGATGTTTGCTTCTTTTTTTCAGAGCCTTGGCTATATAGGGGTTGTATTTGCACTTATAATGTATCTTCAAGGAGTGCGTGGAATTAGCCCTTTCGATGCTGCCTTGCTTCTTGTGCCTGGTTATATAATCAGCAGCTCTCTTGGGCCTTTCATGGGACGTTTCTCAGATAGGTATGGGGCAAAAAAGATAGCAACCGCGGGTATATGCCTCATGGCTGCTGGCGTAGTAGTTTACCTGACAATGACTGCGACATCTTACATATACATAGTTATATTAGGTTCCGTTCTTGCTGGAACTGGTTCATCAATGTTTTATCCCGCAAATAATAGTGCGGTAATGTCGAATGCGGAAGCACGCTCGTATGGTAGCGTATCTGGGCTTCTCAGGCTCATGGGCAATCTTGGGACCCTTGGAAGCTTTGTTATGGTTATAACTGTTGCATCGCTTGCCGTGCCGCGTGCGGTCGCATTTGAAGTTTTTATAGGCACGTCAAAGATAGTAGGTGGCATCTCTCAGGATTTTATGGTGGGATTCCATGCAGTAATGGTAGCCTCTATAATCATACTTGCTATAGCTGGAATACTATCCTGGACCAGAGGAAAGGAAAACAGAGGTGGATGATGAGCCCGAGGGGATTTGAACCCCTGACTTGGTGGTTAAAAGCCACCCACTCTAGCCAAACTGAGTTACGGGCCCTCAATGAATTTTGATTATATTTATATGCTTAGGTTTGCCACTCTAAGTGATAACGTTAAGTTATTTAAAGCTGCTTAAACAAATAATTTTTGTTTGGTGGTTAAATAGCTGCTGAAAAGGTCTTATTTCAAGTATTATATACTAGTTGGAATGTTCCAAATGCCATCGGTGGCGGCAGTATTATGAGTTATGAAGGGCCGTTTGGCGGAACCGAAGCAATACTTACGGCCACATTTACTAATACCAGAATAATTGCGACAGAGTTGCAGGAGGATACAAAGATTTATGCTGATAAGATATGGCTTAAGCTCAAAGGAGGAGGTTTGCTTTCTAATTTGGCAATTGCATCTGGAGGATTACCTAACAAACTAGAAAAATTATTTAACGAGCTTAAGTCATTGCCTGATGATAAGCAGATACTTACTAAAAATATAAAGATCAATATGGATTGGGGAAAAACAGATTACGGATATCGCGCAAGCGATATTAATGTTCCAATGGAAGCAGATTACGTAAAGATTAAGAAGGTTGTAGTTTCTGGCCCTGGCCTGACATCTGCAGGATCCTGCAGCGTGAAATTTGACTGTGGATTGTTTAGGGGATTAAACCACCCTATGGAATTTTGGGCAAAAGACTCGTTGCAGGATAGAATAGAGGAGCTTATAAAATCAACGCCTTTGGCAGATAAACTCGTAGATAGACTATAGTTGCATTTTTCCAATAAAATAATATACTGCGTTGAGATTATTATCTTGTGCGCAGATGGTTTGTCTCTGTAAGGGCATAAAGCGCCGCGTATTGTTTCGTTTAATTGCGTTGCATGTACAACGAGTTATCTGATATAATGTGTTCCAAGAGAACCCAATTATGTCTGATTATTTAGACCAAGCTGTGTTGAGGTAAGGGATTTTATATCGTTTGCAGCTATCAATCTATTTAATGAAGAATTCAACGCAAATATGAGCTGTACTAATGAGTTATTATACTTTATTACCCCGGCAGCTGCACTTTCGTTGTTTTCTAATGATAACACAGTATATAAACCTGGCGCACCGTTTTGCAAAGTAAAGTTAATGGGTCCTGTGCTGTTTACCCCTACAGAGTTTCTTGATATATAAGAGATAAATGACTTTCCTTCAGTATCAAATGCTCTTTCTGCAACAGTAGAATTAGTATAATTGACTATTACGAGCATCAGGAATTGCGAAGGAGAGCTGCCATCTATAATAGCAATGTTTGTGCTTAGATTTTCCCAAGTTGCATTAGTTATAGGATCCATGTAGTTAAGGCCTTGGAAGTACTCTGCTGAGCTGTTTAGCCCTCTGGTTGAGCCGCTATAATACTCTACTGAAGACCATGTGCCACCTAGCACACTATCTAGATAACTGTAGTTTATCAATTCAAATGGAGAACTAGTATTTGTTGGCTCGGTTGATATATTAGTAGAGTTTACATAGGCAGTTGAATTGGTATTGTTCGCTGTTGAACTTATGGCGGTGTTGTTATGTGCTGCGTGTGTGCTGTTTGTATGCAAGCTGCTGCCTGATTTGTATATATACACTATCAATATACCTAATATAAGAATAACTGCTATTATCGCTATTAGGCGATTCGCAGTAAAATCTTTGGGTCTTTTTGTAGATTGTATATCCGGCGACGATGTAGATACTTCGGTGTTCTGTTGCGTGTTATATACATCTTCCATCTTATCGCTCCGCATGACTCTAGAATAGGAATTAACAAATATAAAATGTTTTAGCATCTATACTGAATTAGGAATTTGATATTTACATTCTAATGCATCGTCAAGGACCACCCTCCCGCATAACATACCTTAACACAGGTAAGTAGACAGGGAAGATATGGATTGAGACCTTTTCAGGCCTACAAGTCTTTTTTGCTATAGGAAGGGTTAAAATAAGGTTTTGGTAATTTATTTTGACAGCTCTGGATTGGTATATATGACCGCTAGGAAGGAAGATGTGAAAGATAAGCATTGGTCAGACTTAATCGCAGAGGAAGTCATAAA
>JAJZKO010000011.1 GCA_021850805.1 Microcaldota archaeon
AAGGGCGCATTCCTGCGTCTGTGTGGGCTTTGCGAGGAGGAAGAGTGCGACTGCGACTATGGCCACTATCAGGAGCGCCCACCCGTATGTCGTAAGGTATTCCAGGGCGCTCTGCATCCTGAACTCTTTTGGCGATGTCTTCCTGTTCATACATCCCTTACTATAACTTACCTGTGCATGTTAAATATATTCGCGTTGGCAAGGAGTTGGTTAGGTTACTATCCTGCACGAATCGCGCTCGACTATTAGTTCTTTCTCCGCCTGCGCTACTATTCCGTCGCTCTTCTCAACAAGCACGGGAAAAGGCTCTATGGCTTCGGAACTTACCAGATCCGATAATGCCCTCTTCACCTTAAATTCATTATCCCACTTCTTATCCGCATAGAGCCACCTTGCTGCAAAGGGGTAGGTAATATATCTGGACTCTATCTCTTCAAGAAGCTCGCGGGAGACATTTGATCTCGGTCTTGAATCGCCATGCCTCTGGAATATCTCCACAATATCCCCATCTCCGACCATGCCTGCGCTTCCTTCAGTGAAAAACGGCTCTATTGCTATCACCTGCCCTTCCTCAAGTCTTGTGTTGTCCCCATTGTCATAATTTGGTATGAATACATCTGCATGCAGCTCGTCCTTTTCTATCCCATGCCCTCCCAGATTCCTTATGGGCTTCAGGCCGAACCTTCTCCCTACCTCTTCTATTGCAGCCCCAATCCTGCAAACCTCCACACCGCTTCTTACAATGCTTATCGCTGCATCCAAAGCTTCCACAGCAGCTTCGCAGAGCTTGGAATGCTCCCCGGAGAGGTCTATAGTTATTGCGCAATCTGTCAGGTAAAATCCTTTTCGCGCTCCCAAATCAACCTTTACCACGGAATTTTCCGAAAATACCGATTTATCATCAAAAGGCGGAGTATAATGCGCGGCCTGCTCATTTACGGATAAGTTTATCGGGAATGAGAATTCGCAGCCTCTGCCTTTCATAAAAGCTTCTATCTGCTCTGCAGCATCCAGCAACTTCACCCCCGGCTTTATCACCTTTTTCGAGAATTCAAGGGCATCTGCCGATACCCTTCCCACACCGAGCAGCTCATTATAATCATATCCTTCCATAAAACAACCTACAATTTCTTCTGGGATCCCATTCCCTGCAGCTCTTCTTCGCTGAATCCGAGCTCCTTGAGGATCTTCAATGTAGCTGGTATTACCTGATGCTTTATATAGTAGTCTGGGTCGTAGTTCTCCGCAAGTTCTTCCAGGACGGCCTTCTCCGATATGCTGCCGCTCCCCCTTGAGACTACGTATCCTATTGTGGCACCCTCAAGGTCCGACTTCTTCTTCACCTTCTGCTCTATCGCCTTCTTTGCCGCCGAGAGCTCAGGCGATGACGAGTCATAGCTGTCTATCCTCTTCCTGAGCTGCGTGTATATTACAAGATCCTTCATCTGCACCTTGCCTTCCCTGAGGTTCCTTATAACATCCTTCACAATCCCAACCGCCTTCTCCTTGCTTCCATCCTTAAGTATTGCTTCCAATACCTTCCGCTGCGTCTCTCTAGAGATATTCGACCAATCCCTCCTTACGAGCTCAAATCCCTTTATTTTTATTCTGCCCGATTCGGAGAGCATCGCGTATTTCTTCTTTGCACCAGAAGTCCCGCCCTTTTTGCCGACGAAAACGCCCCTGACATAAAAATCCTCAAGCTCCAGCTCCATAGATTCGGGGAGGGACTTGTTGACATCGGATAAGAAGCGCATCGCATCTTCCTTTGACTTGTCCCCCATAAGCAGGAATATGCTATCCGTGTCTCCATAAAGGACCCTGAACCCCTGGGCTTCCGCCTGTTCCATTGTCTTCGATATATAATCCCTGCCGTAGGCAGTCACGCTTGCCGCACATTCGCGTGAATACCATCTTGAACGCGAGTAGCCAAGGTAGCCGTAAAACGAGTTGGCTATTATCTTAAGCGCCTGTGATCGTGCCGCATATTCCTTGTTATCAGGATCCTTCTTGTACAGCTTCTTTACCTCTGTCCTCTCAGATATAAGGAGCTTAAGGGCCTTCGGTATTATTCCCTGCGGGCTCTTCTTGAATCTGGTCCCGTCAGGGGACACATACGCATCTTCGCTCTCCGAAGCAATGGTCGAGGGGTCTATATTATGTGCTATTATTATAGATGGATACAGGCCCCTGAAGTCAAATACCGCTATCCTGTCATATATCCCTGCTTCAGGAGTCTTTACGTAAGCGCCCTCTATAGGATTGGCATTTCTCCTTGCTATAACCTCCTCAGAAGGCTTGTTTGGTATAAGTTCGTTATTCCTCCTTGCATATCTCATCAGGAAGTGCTCTACCAGCTGGCCGGTGGTGGATACGCATGCCTCGGATAAAGTAGTCCCTACGATGCTTGCTATCTCGATCTCCAGAGGTATGAAAAAATTGTACAAGGCATCAAGGGATACCGAATCGCTCAGCGAGTAGTCCGCAAGCTCCTCGAGTTCCTCCTTAGTGCCATCCCAGAGCTTCCATATGTCCTTCTTCTCCACAGTTACCTTCATATCGCCTGTTATCGCCCTGTATACCTCACCTAAAGTGAACCTGTTTGCCCTGAGAAGTTTCTCAGACGCGCCTACTATGGATACAAACTTAGCAACGTTGTAGATATCTGCATTTATTCTGCCAGGTATCTTCACTGCTTCGACAAGGCCGTGATGCTCCTGCTTTATCTCTTCCGATGAGCGCCCTATGAGAAAGTCCGCAGATGTCTTCTTGGCGCGTGCAAGGAGATACGGAAGGTCAAAATTCGATGAATTGTATCCTGATATTACATCGTAATCAAGCTTGGCGATCCGCCCTGAGAATTCCTCAATCAGGTCCTTCTCCGAGGCCTTGAGAGTTACGAAATCTCTATCAATGGGCTTTGTGGTTATCACCCTCTTCTCATTCCCGTCCATATAGCTTATCATTATTACAGGATCCTTTTCCGGCCTGGGAACGCCAAGCGGGTTGTATGTCTCTATGTCAAAGCATATATGCGAGAGCCTGATTCCCACCCTATCATCAAGCTGTCTTATCTCCCTTATTATGCGTTTTCCATCTGACTCATCGTAAGTTATCCTAACCCCATGCATAGGCGAGAACTGCTTGTCTATCACATACCTTTTCCAGAAGAGCACATCATACTCGTAAGGGACGCCGTAATCCCTCAGGGATTCAGATACAAGCTTAACATCCTTTGTCGCCTTTACCGTTATCCTTACCGCGCTCCTCTCCTTGCCATTAAGCATAAGCCTTGCATCTTCAACAGAGAGCACAGATTTATTCTCTTCATCTCCAAGAAGGGAAGATATGCTACCTGAATTCAGCCCTGTATCGCTTAGAATGTAGAAATAAGGGCTGAATGTTTCATCTATGAATTGCAACGATGAGCCTTCATTATCCCTGAGCGTTATGCGTATGCGGCTGAAGTTTTCAATGTTTATGTAGTCGATGTCTACTACCAAACCTTCAGCACTATGGCTCATGCAACCCTTCCTAAGCTTAAATCAAAAGCCCATCAGGCCTTAGAATCCTGGAGCTTCGCCCGCGAGACAGGCAGAGGAGCCACGAGCCCTATTGAATAAGCAACAAGCGTTCCCCTGGCACCGCACTCAAAAGTTATGAAGTTAAGGATGTCTTCTGCAAATGATATAGGCAGCGTCTTGTCTTCCTTCCATTTCTTAGAGATCTCATCCACCTTATCCTTGCTCTCTTTTGCTACGATGGTGCCTTCTATCTTAAGTGCACCTGCTTCTTTCGGGGAAGATGCCCCAGAGCCTTCGTACCTAGCGGTAAAGGTGAATGCAACATTTACGTTCTCCTTCTCAGTCTTCACATTGTCAAAATTTACGTTAAATTTCATATTCGATATCTGCTCTGCCTGATCCCTGGTAGCCTCTATCTTGCTTACGTCTATGTTCGTTATCATACCATCACATTTGTTCCATTAGCATTATCTTATGCGTAAATTACTTAAAACTTTCCGAGAGCCAGAAGCCGCACTGCACACATTATTCCAAATAATATGCACGGCCTCTCCGGGCTCCCAGACTGCGCAGGATAAAGCTGCAGACAAAACTACAGCTCTCCTACTCTCCTCTTCTGAGCCCTCTTTATTCTCTTGCGCCTCTTCTTTACCCATTTCCAGCGCATTCTTCCCTTCTTTTTCCATTTGCGAGGAATACTTCCCAAAATAGCACCGTTTAAACTAACAGATAAGTATTTGACAGATTATTATTTAACTATATCTGTACCATATCAATATATATTAATTCCACTGCAAGGTGCAAGCTTGAACAACAAGGCAATAGGCGTATACATAATAGTGCTGATACTTGTAGGTTTATTCGTATGGCTGGTCTTGCTAAACGGGAGCAAAGGGCAAGTCGCAGCTCCAAATACTACGCAGCATACGAATACCACCAAAAAAGTCCCTACCAACATAACCACAAACAAAACTGCCAATGTGACCTCAAATACAACAACCATAGTATATGCAGGATGCATATCCAGCAACATAAACAGTACCATATACAATGGCAATTTCTCTTCAGGCACATACTCAGGATGGATCTCTACTGCCTACGGGAATGCTTCGGCTCCCGGCTTTGGGGCAGCTCCAAACAACATAACATATGATAACAGCCATGGCGCGTTTTACGCTTCGCAGTGGAACAATTACAATGGGACATACTTCGCTTCGACGTTCGATACGGGCACAAGCATAAAGCCAGGCAACCTGACATCCATGCCGTTCAAGGTGGACGAGCCTTACCTAAATTTCAAGATAATAGCCCCGCAGAACCAGCTTATATATTTCGAGCTTCTGAACAGCACAAACGCAACTCTCGAGAAGATATACTTCGATACCTATAATGCTACAGACAATCCAACCCCTACAAGCACCTTCCAGAATGCAAGTGTCGATCTGGTACCGTTCATCTGCAAGACCATAAGAATAAGGGTGGTCGCAGGCGTGGTCGGAAGCAGGATTAACCGCGATCAGTTTGTTGCGGTGGGGGATTTCTACCTTACAAAGCTACCAGTCTCTACCAAGGGCATAGTATTGAATGAAAGCGTCTCCTGAAGTTGTTGGTAGCATGCCCAAAGGAAAGCTCTATGTATTCAACACTCTCTCAGGCAAGACCGAGGAATTCGTACCGTTCTCCGGAAATGATGTAAGGATGTTCGTATGCGGCCAGACGGTGTATGACGATTCGCATCTTGGGCACGCGAAAACTTACATCAATTTCGATGTAGTTGCAAGATGGGTTAGGCACCTCGGGTACAATCTAAAGTACATCCAGAACATAACAGATGTGGATGATAAGATAGTTGCACGAGCGACTGAGACAGGCGAGGAACCCATAGAATTGGCAAGAAGGTTCGAATCCAGGTTTATGGAAGACATGGAGACGATAAGGGTACGCAGCAGCGTAGACCAGTATCCTCGCTCACACGACTACATAGACAATATAAGAAAGCAGATACAGCTCTTACTAGACAAGGACATGGCATATATCCTAGACGGCGATGTCTATTATGACGTTGCAAGGTTTCCCACATACACGCAGCTCTCCGGGATGAAGCTTGAGGAGCTCAGCAGGCACAGGATAGAGCCCAAGGAAGGGAAACGAAACGCATATGACTTCGCCCTCTGGAAAAACGCAAAGCCCGGCGAGCCATCATGGGATATTGCGGTAAAGAAAGGCGGAAGAGAGGCCCGCCTGCACGGCAGGCCCGGATGGCACATAGAGGACACGGCAATCACAGAGGCGTTTTTCGGGCCGCAATATGACATACACGGAGGGGCGAGGGAGCTCATATTCCCGCATCATACAAACGAGATAGCCCAAGCCGAGGCGGCATTCGGGATCAAGCCCTTTGTAAAGTACTGGCTGCATTCCGGCGTGCTTAACATAAACGGCGTAAAGATGAGCAAGAGCCTGAAAAATTTTGTAAGGATAAGGGATGTCGTTGACAAGTATGGCGCCGAAGCCCTCAGGCTCTTCATACTCTCAACCCATTACAGGAAGGACGTGAACTACACCGAATCGCTTATGGAAGACGCATCAAGGAGGCTTGCCAGGATGTATTCCTCAATGAGCCAGATATTCAACGCAGAAAATGGGAAGGGAGGCGCGACGGATGCGTCTGCTGAGGAAGCAATCGAAAAATTCGAATCGGCGATGAATGACGATTTCAACACCCCTCTCGCAATCTCCATTCTCTATGGATTCATAGAAGACGCCCGTGTCGCAAGCGAGAGCAGGGAAGGGCTATCTGCCGAGGCAAAAGGGAAGATATTCATGGAAATAGCTTCAATGTCCGGCATCCTCGGGATACTCGGAAGCGATCAATACAAGGACGGGATCAGCAAGGATGCTGCCGAGTTGATATCTATCAGGGAAAAGCTTCGCAAAGAGAAGCGTTTCGGCGAGGCGGACGAGATACGCAAGAGGCTAAGGGAAGAATACGGGATACTGGTAGAAGACAGCATATACGGGGTAATATGGAAAAAGCTAATGTAACCTTTATCCCAAACCGTCCTTTATGCGTTTTATAAGAAGCGCAGCTACCTCTTTTCTGAAATTTTTATCCCGCAGCTTTATGCTCGCCGCAGCTTCGTGCCCGCCTCCATCTTCGACAACATCGGGTTCTGACTCTTTTATGGAAGATATTATCTGCAGGAGCTTGAGCCTTGCGCTCATATCCTTTGTGACCCGCACTGAGATATAAGGCCCTGAATATAATACAAGGACCGTACCCTTCCCCTGTGATATCTCAGAGAGCAGCCGCGAACCAAACCTTCCCGGGAGAGGATATCTCGTCTCCTCTATCTTTATCGGTTCAAAATCAAGCGTATATATCTTTGCATTGCCTGCGGATGTCTTCTTTAGCCTTGGGATGGCCCTGTCCACCATCTCCGACATCTTCGAAGTGGCATAAAAGTACAGCGCCGAAGACTTATCCTGATCCGATAATATGCTGCTAATATGCTCTGGCGTTGGTGCCTCAATCCCTCTCCCTATGGCTACCTTCGGATCGCTTGTTATTATGTCAAGTATTGCGGCCACTCTCTCCGATTCTGCTGTAGGTTTCGAATAGTCACTGTAATCTCCCATCAGCGAAGCATCTTCGATTACTGCGGTATCCTCATCAGAAAACGAGTGCGAGAATGCGCAGGAAAGGAAACCCGCTGTATAATTGGAATCCCCTCCGAACGACCACGGATTTATATAGTTCTCCAGGAATTTTCCGTTAAAACCCTCTTGCAGCGGATGGTGATCAAGCCATATCATATCAAAAGTCTTCAGCGCCTCCTCAATCCCCGGGTTGCTTGCTGTTGCAGTGCCGAAATCTATAATGAAGAGCAATGGTTTGGAGACGGATTCGGAATCCCTCGCAAGCATCGCGTCAGAGATGGCGTCTTCCCTCCTATAATAGACTCCCTTGTTCATGATCCACTTTATATTTGCTTCTACGTCAAACCATCCGCCCTCTGATACAAGGCGCTTCAACGCACTGAACAGGGCGTAAGCGCCGCTTGCCCCATCTATATCATTATGAAATCTCACTACGATCGGTGAACCTAGTGCTGCTTTCTTCAAAAACATTTCAGCTGCAGAGCATATCCTGCCCCACATATCCCTAGTTATGCTGTCAAGGGTATCGACTCCTTTCACATAAGGCCTTCTCTCGATATTTGAGGATATTATCCTGGCTATCTTCTCTGCCTCTGCTTTGGGTACGGATATATCCGCCTCCGCACCAATCTCTGCCTCGCTCCATTCTCTTATCTTACTCCTGGTGGAGGATACAAAACTGTATCTGGATACGGGATAGCGCTTCACAGAACACAGATACCTGCTCACTTGTTACACCGTACCATTATATACCTGCGATTGGTTGTAAGACATTGAGTATACGCAAATCTCGTTCTCGCTCGTATTGCTTATGAATCCGCAGTAATATGGGTTATGCAATTTCTGCGCTAGCGCGAAATAGCAGGCTCCAGAATAAACCTGCCCAAGAGTGCCGCATATCGTAGCGTTATCAGTCGATATTGCCCTAACAAGAGCGATAGACGAGTTGCAGGTGGCCGAAGCCGAGGAGTTGCTCGAACATTCCGCTGCTATCTGCGTGTAATTGAGTGCGCCGGAATGGTATGTGCTGATATTCGCATAATATCCGCAGTAATTCCTGATGGTCGCATTTCCTATACTGCCGCACACGGACACGTTTTTCGTATTGTATGCCGATATAAAATAGCAGATAGACCTAGCACTTATGCTGCCCTGCAGATAAGCAGCAAGATAACTTGTGGAAAGGGAGACGTTGAGGCTTGAATTGCCTGCATACATCCTGTCAAAGCCGTACAAGATTGAGGAATAGGTGCTGTAGCTGGCATTATCCGATACCTGTGAACAGGCACTGGGCTTGTAGTCCTTAACTGCATTATACATGTAGATAGTAGAAGCGCACACCGAAGCGTTGGTTTTGTTCTGCAGAAACCCGCAAAGCGTGGCATTCTTCTGGGAAAAAGATATATTCATAACGCATGATGAGTATGCACCTGAGAGATTGCACAAGCTGTAATTCTGCGTCCCTGTGGCTTTAGCATAATAGCAATCTCCCTGCAGGGATGAGTTTGTGATCACAGCGCAGTTTGCCGACCTGGTATTGTTAAGAGAAATGGCATAATAGCACGTATTCATGTAAGTGCCGTTCATCAGGCTGCATACAGATAGGTTGCCCGTCGAGACTGCTATCTGCGAAAGGCAATCATTCTTCGAGGACTGCTGGATAAGCCTCATGCATCCGCTTACCCCTCCATCATTCCTGGCAATGGCATTGGCAGCAACAGCGAGGACAAACAATACGACAATAACTGCCGCATAAATCCTAAGTTTTTCCCCTTTCGAATCTCTTGCTGCTGTTTTAGAAGCCAACAGAACCACTGCATTCTACTCCTGCGTTATCTCCTCAGCGGCAAAAACCTTGAATCCTGCAGGCGAGATATCATAAGGTGTTGTAACAAAGCTGTGCTTCGAACCTCTCATCTTTATTATCTCCATCGACTGCATCCTCTTCTCTTCCTCGCCTGAGAGGTAAAGCATTATTATGCCGTCAAACAGGAAAAATTCCGGCCTGAAGGAAAGGGATTGCTTCTCAAGGGAGCTCATCTCAGCAGTAAGTATCGATGTGACACCAAGCCTCCTCAAATCTACCACGAGGGCCAGCATTGACTTTCTAAACATCAGCGGATCCTTTACAAGGATCTCCAATACCGCTGTAGAATCTATGACTACCCTTGTGGCTTTCTTGTCTGCTATGATCGCTTCTATATCCGAGATGAAATTCCCAAATTCATAAGAAGATTGCCTCATGCTCTCGCTGGCATTGGATACTGCGCTGAGCCCCTCTACAGAAAGAGACCCGTTCTTTACAAGATCATCTATATCCTTCAACCCGGAAAATGCGCCCTTCGCGTTCTCCAGGACTTTCTCCGCCTCTTCCTCCACTACGAACATGACGCTGTTATTCCCCTGCTTGGCGTTCCTGTACAGGAATTCAAAAGAGAGCAGGGTCTTTCCGGCTCCGGGTCCACCCGCAAGGACTATCTGGTTCTTCTCCGGAATCCCTCCGTTAAGCATCGCGTCCAGTCCCAATATACCTGTTTTTACCACACCCGCCATACCAATCGCCATTTTTATATTTTAGATGGGTATTTATTAAAGGTTTAGCATTTACTTACTAGAGGCTGTCATCATGAATAAGAAAGTACTGTACCTGGGCGTGCTCCTGTTTATATTCGGG
Source organism: Microcaldota archaeon (assembly GCA_021850805.1). Classification (GTDB taxonomy): domain Archaea; phylum Micrarchaeota; class Micrarchaeia; order Micrarchaeales; family CABMGC01; genus JAKBQS01. Next base: position 9,859 of record JAJZKO010000011.1, read on the forward strand.
CTGGCAGTATTATTCCTCTCCGTTCCCCAGTCAAACCAGTACCAAGGGCTCAATATAAGCGCTTACCATACCATAGAGCTGACGCCAAACAGTTCCATATCCATCCCCATCCAGATAAACGGCACAGGCCTGGCTGTTGCAGAATTCAAATCCACAGAACCTACGCTTTACCTATTCGAAAACTACTCTGCACTCTCAATTGCGAACTCAATAGCATATAATGCCATAAACTCTTCCTATGCAATATCTCTGCGCAACAGGGGCATTTACAGCATAGGCTCCCCTAATTACAGCGGGGTATATACATACACCTACAACTCAAGCGCCTCCTCCCCTACCAATGCTTTGGCAAGCTACAATCCGCTCACATATTCATCCTTCATAAACGAGAACGGCACTTATTACATGACATTCAGGAACGTGGGCAGCAACTCCAGCACTCTAATATACAATTACTTCTCTACAAAGATATCCTCGCTTCCTACAAATTACATAGGCACCATATCGATAACCTCAATAGCAGGCCCTGCGCTATCCTTCATCGGCATGGTGCTTATAATACTATCCCTGATGATGAAATCAAAGAAGGCGATAGAGGAGGAACGCCTTGAAGATGCAAGAATAGAAAAGGCATACTCGCGCCTGGAAAAATTAAGCAGGACAAAGAGTACCGTAAGGCACTCCAGGCAACGGGCAAAGGCCGCACCGCGCCGCAAAGCAAAACGCAAGAGCAGGAATGCGTCTAAGTGACATTCGTCGATAGGCTATTAAGCCTTTAGAGGAAATGGATACATATGGATGAGCTGCAGGAAAGGATAGCCGGAGAGATTGCCCTATCCGATACGCCGGGGAGCACAATGAAGAAATGGCGCGAGTTATTCGGCATCTCGCAGGTTGAGCTCTCAAAGTTCCTTAAAATATCCACATCCACGATAAGCGATTACGAAGGCAACAGGAGAGCCAGCCCTGGAGTCGGGATAATAAAGCGATTTGTAAACGCCCTATTCGAGCTTGACTCAAGGAGGGGGGGCGAGATAGCGAGAAACCTTGGGAGGTATAACCTGCCCAAGTCGGAAAACCCTTTCTATTCAATACACGACTTTGCGGCACCAATAGGCGGTGACGATTTCGCAAGGATAATAGAAGCAAAGGTGGTCTCAAACCCAGGCTACCTGGACAATATACGGCTGTTCGGATACACCATGATAGACAGCCTTAGGGTGATACTGGAGATATCCCCAAACGAGTATCCCAAGCTTTTCGGCAATACCAGCGAGAGGGTATTCATATTTGACGGAGTAAGCACGGGCAGATCGCCCATGGTAGTAATACGCGTAGCGCCAATAAAACCAAAGCTGGTAGTCCTGCAGAACATAGATAACGTTGACAAGGTGGCCATAAAGATATCGCAGATAGAGAAGATGCCGCTGCTTACCACAAAGCTTACCACCGAAGAGATAAAGCTAAGGCTGGATAAAATATAAACAAAAAAGAAATAGCATAAGTGTGGGTTTTCAGTGGGGGTTGGAAATAGAAAATAGCCACACTTATATTAAGTATATAATACGATATATATTTAAACTATTGTAAAAATTAATTTATTGATGTGAAAGATTGTTATTTTGTAAACTTATTATCGGAGTTTACAAATGGCCCATTGCCTGCTTTCTGTGCCAGAAGCTCGAAAAAGCCCTCGCTGTAGTCCATATCCCCTATGCTTATCAGTATATGGTCAGAGTCCGAGGCGCCTATGGCCGCTTTTATATATCTTGACTCTTCAACGTGCAGCTCGCTTCCTGGTCTGAGTATTATGGAACTCTCCGCATAGCCCATGAAATCCCTGTCATTCATCAATATATCATCAACAATTCCAACATGCTCTGGGTTGACGCGAGCAGCAAGTATCCTTCCATCCGAATCAAGCGCAGATGTTATATAAGGTGCGTCAGAGTTCCCGAACGCTCCGGTTACGTCAAAGAGGGGAAACTCCCTGTGCGTCTCCGCCTTCTTCGAGTGGTAAGTGCCTCCCTTAGTGTCCTTCCGCTGTATTATTATCCCTGCGCTCACAAGGGCCGCTATCGCGAGATAATAGACCCTTATCGGCTCTCCGAGTATGAGATAAGAGAACACGAATGTTACGAACGGCGAGAGGAAGTATATGTTCGTGAAGAGCGTAGTCTTGATGGCGCGCAGGGACCAATAATACATAAAGCCTACGAATACATTATAGACTACGCCTACGTATGCAAGAGCCAGTATTGAGGCAGCGCTGAGCGCCTCATGCGGAAATCCCGCTGCAGCAAAGAGGATACCGAAAAACGCAAGATTCGCAAGGTTGAAGATGAACATGCTGCTCTCCATATCAAACGCAAATTTCTTCACAAGAGTCGTCCCTATTGCGCTCATCAGGGCTATTCCGACAAGTAGCGCTATCGGCAAAACCTCTGCCGTGCTGATGCTCAGCGCAGCTCCTCCAGTAAGCGCAATGTATATGCCAAGAAAAGCAAGCACAAGGGCGGCAATCTGCCTCTTTGTCACCGACTCTCTCAATATGAGGGGAAGAAAGAGCAGCATCAATACAGGGTAGGACCTGTAAACGACAGTTGCAAGAGAGGCTCCCACGGATCTCTCCGCGACCAGAAGCCCGAATTCGAGGAAGGCATAATTAAGCAAACCTATTACAACAAGAAGAGAGAAGCTCCTCCTGTTCTTCAGATAAGAGGAGAGCCTGCCCATCTTCCCGCTCTTTACTGCAAAGATCAGGGAACCGGCAGTCGAGAGTACATACGCAAAAAACAGGAATTCGTATATATTTGCGCTTGCTGCAAGGTCGAGCATTACCGGCATGGCCGCTCCGAGGAGCAGCGCAAGGAGAAGGTAAGTATTGGCCTTTTTTCCGATATCCATGGATAAAGCCTCTTAATGAAAGGATTTAAATTTATTGCAAAATAAAAAAGCTTACGAAATTATTTGTTATTTTGTGTAGTAAATGGAGATAAAAGGCTACGGGTTCGAGAACGAATTCAATCATTCCTACAGCATAGAACTACGCAAGATAATCAGGAAGCTTTCAGAGAACTCGCGGTCGTCAATATCCGAGCTCTCAAAGTTTGCGGGCGTATCGCGAAAGACTGCATCAGAAAAGATCAGCCGACTGCATGAAGAAGCAGGAATGTCTTACACCCTGAGCCTGAACCAGAGGAAACTGGGTTTCAACTCGCCACATCTTATACTTGTAAAATTCAAGGAAGAGCCTGACTGGGAGGAGATAAGGAAGATACTCTCAAAGTACTATATCCCGCAGGTCGCCTTCAGCGTGAAAGGAACATATAACATGGCGGTATACGCAAATGCACTCTCCTCGCGCGAGTACGCCCACTGGGACAAATCAATGCAGATACTGCTAAGTGACTACGGCGTGGAATGGAAGGCTTCTGAAGTTGTGCACAGGCAGCTTGGCTATTTCCCAATAAGGAACGAGGCGCTATCCTTGATAAACATAAAAGCGAAGTATAAATCGCTGCTTCTCGCCCTGAACTCGAATTCGAGGATTTCTTTCCAGGACCTCTCAAAACTTACCGGGATGCACTTCAATACGGTTGCATACAATATGGGCAAGCTGCAGTCTATGGGATATATAGAGGAATTTACGATAAGCATGCAACCGCAGAAATCCGTCTCCATAATACCGTTCTTCGCTAAATACAATCCCACACATGGCTACGAGGCGGATTCCTCAGAAGCAAGGAAAGCGTTCATGGAAGACGACAAATACTCCTTTTTCAATCGCTACGTGTTATGTGTTCCCCTAATAGGCAGCTATGACTTCTTCACCATGGGCGTCTTCGACAACTACAAGAAAGGCTACGAAAGCGATGTTCTATACCACCAAAATGTCTTCAGGAAACACAACGTAAAGATGGAATACGGTGAAGTCCAGGAGCTACTGCTTGGGCGCCTTCCATTGCGGAGCGTAGACGTGCAAAAAGAATACAAGATGCTCAGGTGGAACCCCGATACAGTCCCATCAGGAGGAGAATAGACTGCAGATAATTTCTAGCAGCAGAATGAGAAGACTACTTTATGCCAAACACTCCGGCAAGCGCACCGAAAAATCCCCTTCTTCCAGGAGGCGGTTCAGGGCGCGGATCTCCTATCCTGAGCGCATATCCCTTGCATATCTCTTCTATAGCCAAGGAGAAAGGCGACGATTTGTTTAGTATATAAGCCGGCTGGTGCCTAACAAGGCTCTCTGATATTATCTTATCTTCCGGTATCATCCCATATATAACATCGCCATACATCTTTTCTATATCTTCAGTGCTCATCTCGAACTTGCTGTTGTAACCTGATCTATTCACTACAAGCCTGTGCTTTATCCTGTACTTGTCGCATATCCTGGCGAGCCTTGCACTGCTTACGCATGAGGTTGTATCCGGAGTTGTTATTATGGCCACTTCGTCATAAAACCTTGCAGGTCCCTCTATAAAGAATCCCGGTGGCGAGTCTATTACTATAAAGTCATAATCAAGCTTCGTGATCTGCTCGTAGAACTTAGTTATCTGCTCTGCAGAAGGGTTAAAAGGCGTCTGGGAACTGCTGCCAAGAACTATCTTCAGGTCAAGCGGCTCGTAGGCAAAAAGTATATCCTCTATCTTTGCCTCTCCCTTTAGTATCTCCTTGTATCCCTTTTCTATATCCCTGATCCCAAGATGCTCCCCTACGCTTGGGGTAGCAATATCAGTGTCTACCAGCAGGACCTTGTATTTAAGGCTGCGCAATGCGCAGGCTACATTCACTGAAACGGTGGTCTTTCCGACCCCTCCTTTCTCAGAAGATACCCTTATTACATATGGCTTGGGCATGTATTGCACCATCATATAGTTGTTAAACCTAACAATTAAAAGTTATATTGGTTTTTATCCGGCTGTCCAGCTCCATCGCCTCAACCTTCTTGCATTAAACAATATGAATATATACACAACAATGCAGTATTACAAATGGTGCTGCATGATGGCAAGACTGCAAAGCGCACTGGAATACCTTACAACCTACGGGTGGGCGCTCCTCATACTGGCCATAGTCATAGGATTCGTCTTCTACAGCCTAAGGCCGTCTACGCCTAACGAGTGCGTAATAGGCGCAGGGTTCGAGTGCACCAATTACTACATGTCGCAGAATGGCGTAGCTGTAGTCACGATTAAGAACACCGCAAATCCGCTCTATATAAAAGACGTCGGATGCTTCGCGCCACAGGCCGATACTATCCTCTCCGCAATCAACAATCCTCCATCAAACGAGATATACCTGCCGACAGGGAGCTCTTCAACGCTGAGCATCCAGTGCTACTCAAACGATACTTCCTTCTCAGGGACGATAGGCGATTACTACTCGGGCTTTATAGCAATAAACTATACTGATGCGTCCACACTATTCCCACAGTTTGTTTCGGGCAAGCTAGTTGTTGTGATATCCAACTAAAAGCGCATTAGCACTTTCCCAGCAATATACTTCGAATTTATCCAGCCAAACTTCCTGCTATCGCTGCTTTCCTTATTGTTATCTCCCTCCACCCACACCATGCCATCCGATATCCTCAAAACCCTCTTTATGATAAGCATTTCGCTTGAAGGGTGCCGCAGCAGCACCACATCCCCTAACCGTATGCAAAAAAAAGAAAAAGTGGCGAGCACGAAGCTGCCGTCCTTGATCGTGGGCTCCATGCTCCTGTCAGCTATGCGTACTATCCTTAACGGCCACATGACGCCGCCCGCGCATTAGACCTTCGGGAATACCATCTCGCGCTCTGTAGGATAAAAAGACTTCGCCCTCTTGGTCTCCACTCCCTTGGTCTTCCAGAATATCTCAGCGAACCTGTTCACATTTGCAAGGAGCTCCTCGCCATTCTTTATATCAACGGTCTGTTTCGCCTTAGAAGCTGCATGCATTATGTTCCACACAAGCTCGTTAAGCTCCGGATTTGCCTTTATGTGCTCTGGCTTGAAGTAATCGCCCCATATTATACGTACTTCGCTCTTGCATATCTCCGCATGCTGCTCCTTTATCTGGACGCAGCGTATCATCTTATTCCTGTCCTCTGCAGTAGGGTTCTGCTGCTTGCTCAAATCGGCTATCAGCATATCCATCCTTATCACTGTATGCGCGGAAAGCTGCGCCGCATGCGGGTCATAAATGCCGCAAGGAACATCGCAATGCGCATATGCCACCTCAAATTTGAAAATCCTGTCCGCCGCGTTTAAAATCGAGTTAACCGTAGTCCTGATGGATGTCATCATATCACCATACTTAACTCATAGCTCAAATATAAAAAACCTGCGCAGAAAAACCAAACCCTACTGTCAAAATAACCCTGTTATCATGCATGACGCAAAAGGTTTAAATATTTATTTAAGTAAATAATCATATACTAAAATAAAAGGTATTTAGATGCAGCAAAAACAAAAACTACGCCCAATAGCACTGTACTCAAAATGCAACTTTGGCAACGCCCTAATGGGCACAATGATTGCATTGGATATAATCTCAATGCTAAACGGGATACAGGATCTTCTGATACGAATAGGCCCGATACTAAGCGCAATACTGTTCATATGTGCAGGCATATTCTACGCCGTCGGCCAGTTTATGCCCTCGTATAAACGCGCATCCCTACACACAATGGCTATAGACATGATAATAGGCGCAGTAGTAGTTGCCGTACTGTCCGTAGGTTCAACAACACTGGCTGAGGCATCTATTCATCTCATATCCAATCAGACGACAAACACGACTGTGGTGTGATGCAGTATAATTATTTCTTCGAGATTCCGGCGATCACGCTATCGATAATGACATCTATAGCAGGAATCTCCGTAGGCCTTGGGTATGCTTTTAAGTCCAAAAAGCTAAAGGATTTCGGCGCTGAAGAACTAACCCAGGTAATAATAAGCTCGATTATACTTGGCCTGATAATTGCCTTCTTCTACAGCGGGGGAATTTTCCAGCAGATAATGAATTCGCCAGGCGTTCCATCAGCATCTGTTTCTTCATGTCCCGCGCAAACTGCATCCAACCCTGCGATGTGCCTCTCCTACAATTACCTTGTCGGTTCCGGCTATACCTATGATGGAACGTACCATCAATCAATCTTCGATTCACTTGCCACCCTTATAGCATCTCTCCTGGCGCTCAGCGGAATCCTTGGCATTATAGCTTCAATAAAGATAAGCCTTGTAATAGTATCATTTTCGTTCTCACAGGTTTTCAATCCCATAATAAGCGAAATTAAATATGTAGTCGGAATGCTAAGTGGCGCCGAGATAAGTGTGCTGGTGCAGGGCTCTCTCATGCTATTCTCATCTGCTGCAACCACATCCATGCTCCTTCCTGTTGGTTTTATACTGCGCACAACGTATCCAACAAGGAGGATTGGCAGCTTCATAATAGCCCTTGCAGTCTCGCTATATGTTGTCCTTCCAATGTCGTATCTGCTTGATATTGTGGTTGCAAACGGATATCAGGCCTCGTACAATGCACACGGGCAAGGTTTGGGAGGGATTATAAACGAGTCAGAGTCGCTGAAAAACAGCCTAAATAGTGCATCAGCCTCTAATTCAATGGTACAGTACGGAATCGCTGGAGAAATAGAATCACAAGCAAGTTCAATACAATCAATGTTTTCATCCTACATAAATTCATTGCTGGTTCAGCTTTCGTATTTTATAGCCTACTCATTCATACTGCCTCTATTCAGCCTTGTTATTACCGGGGTCTCGATAAGGGAGATATCATCCATTCTTGGTTCCGAGGAGCATTTTGATGTGCTCAGCCTCATGTGATTATATGTATACTGCAAATGCCATTAATAAAGAGCCATATGCGTTTTATGCATCTTCAGCATTCGCAGCCATGGCAGCGATAGTAACATTCAGCCCCATAATTGCCGCATTCTCAATTATCTTCATACTTTCCGGAGCGCTAATCCACAGTCACGGGCGAATCATAAACAATCTCCTGGTAAGCAGATCAGCCATAATAGAAGTATATAATGGCTACAAACTCCACCCTAACCTCAACTCCGCAGTAAAGTGCTCTGGCAATCTATACTCATCAGTCTCTGTTGCAGAGATGCCAAATACCAACGCCGCAGCAAATATGGACTTGCGGAAGCTGGCAGAAAACTCGTCGTTCCCATTCGAGGTAGCTGTCAGGATAGAGGAAATGGACAAACGGAAATTCATAGAACCCCTTGAGACTAGGAAAAAGAGGAAAGAGATACTCCTATCAAGGCTTGCGTCAAAGAACTCGCCAAAAGCGCTTGAGCTATCAAGAACGATAAGTATACTTGATGATGAGATATCATCAATTGCCTCAAGCCCGTCAATATTGCACATGAAACTGCTGCTCAGGACGTTCTCAGTGTCTGAGAGCGAGCATTCTGCAGCAAAGGAAAGTTCAGAAAACATGAAAGCTCTCGCTTCAAGAGTAAGTTCCCTTACAGGTTCCGATATAAACATAATAAAAGGGGAGGAAATCTTCAATGCCGGTGTTCTTTAATGATGTGCAATGTAGTACCAATAGAGAAGCTATCAAGCATAAAACTTATACCATCATACAGCATTCCGGATGCAAGTGCAGAACTGCTGGAAACTGACGGCATCCTGCTGGGCATATCCGATAAGTGGTCCGTTCCGATATTCCTTGATTTGGACCACGCAATCAATCCTCACATGCTAATAGTCGGGATAACCGGCAGCGGGAAGACAAACCTGATGTTGCATATACTAATGCGGCTGGCCGCTGCAGGCGAAGCCAAAGTAGTAATATTCGATATGACTGGAGAATATGCAAAATTCCGTAATATTTATGCATCATTGGAAATGAAAGAGAGCATGGAATACCTTCCTTTTTATAATCTCGATGAAAAGAGAAAGATCGAATCGGCAAGGAAAAGCCTGGGCAAGGTAATATCCGAGATGCGAAGACAACCTTCGGCGAAGAAGCGCCTGAGAAAGTTCATAGCATTGGATGAAGCATGGAAGCTGGTATCCGGCCAAGAGCTTAAGATAATACTCAGGGAAGGTAGGAAATACGGCGTAGGGGCAATAATATCATCGCAACTTATTACAGACCTAGAGAGGGAATACCTTGGCAATATCTCAACCCTATTTATTCTCAGAACACACAGCACAGAGAGCCTTGAAAGGATGGCTGCGGATTACTCCATCTCTGAATATGATATCTCCGCAATAAAAGAACTTGCAGTAGGTGAATCCATTCTGATTAAAAACCCGAAATCTGCGCAGCGTACCATAACCAGGCTCTCACGCCCTGAAGTTGCGATACTGCCAAATGCGATTTGTATTACTACTGGTGGGAAAATGAACGTAAGACTAAACAGGCGGAAGCTTCTTGATGCGATAGAATCAAGGTTCGGCAAGGAAAAGACACTAGGGCTAATGAACGAGATAACCTCATCAGACACTATAGAACTTGCCCATATACTCTCAGTTCTGCTCTCATTGGGATTCGATAGGTTTTCAATACTCGAGTTCACGCGTGAACTCGGGATAGGCAACGCAGACGCGGCTGACGCGTTCTCATATGCAATATGCAAATAGTGTTCTCATGTCTGGAGCTGATTGTGATCAAAGGTACATTATATTCACCATCCCTATAAGGATAAGGCTAGTTACAAGCCTCAGTTCAATAAGGAAAACAATGCGGTACCTCAACGAAGCCAAGTTATGCTCGTACGGGTCAAAGCTGTGCTATATCATGGGCCCGTACGGAAGCCGCTTCTACAAGATTCAGATATCCGCAAATGAATTTACACTACAAGTATTCTCAGCTGCAAAAGGGGAAAACATGGTAAAGGACGCAATGCTTAAGGCACTCTCAATAATGTCCTACCTTTCGGATGAGTGTGAGCCAAGCATAGGGAGCATGTACCCTTATCTCATGTATGTTATCTCAGAGGCTAAAATGCCAAATGAAGTGATTCAAATTCCGCATGTTCAGTCTCGCGCAAGCGAACTTATACTAGCAAGAAGAATCAACGAGTTAAGGGCTTCCGAAAGGGGAGCAAGAATGGAATGCAAAGCCATAGCGGAAAGAGCACAGAAGATAACAGATACCGATGTGGATAACTCTGATACCAATTGGCACTTCCTGAAAGCACTGGATGACAAATTTGCAAGCGCATTGGCATTCGGAAAAAGAAAAGGTGAATACCATAAATGATTATATATACTACTATCTGCCTGTCATAGCATCCGTATCTGCGCTGTTTATCCTGTCAAGGGTCCATCATCCAGATTCATTGCTTGTTCTATGCGATACGCCGATTACAGATTGCTGCCCGCAGGGCAAAGACCTTCCTGCAACAGACAGGGATGCGCTGTATCAAAACTTTCTGGCAGATATGCTAATTATAAACGGAATCAGGGCAGGAAGCGATGACATCACTGAAGAAGCATTCCACTCTCTCAGAATACTGCCTTCGTGGATGTTCATGAAGTACATAGATAGGTCTGACCAAGGTACCCGCCTAAAGTTCATTGCCTATGGGAGCACACGCATAATTACGCCGTGCCTATGTTACGGAAGAAGATATGCCATTGCTGCCTTAAGGTTTTTATCCTGTGACTAAATGCAGATATTAACTGAAGGCCTAAAAATATCCGTTTCGGCTTTGGGCATAGCGCTAAGCTTACTACTTGACATATACCCATCGGAACCGAAACACATGCACGAGCGGATTGAATATTACGGTATGCTGAAAGGTGTCATATCACTATTTGCCTTTGTGGCTCTTGCCTTAGCAGTGATATCATGGGCTGGATAAATAAAATACACGCGGTCTCAAGCAACGGGGCAGACCTGGCATCCCGGGTCTCCTTAATAGCGCAAAACTTTACTTTTGTTGTAGTCCTTATGGCATTTCACGCGAGCAAGGCTGTACTTATTGCCGCATTTGCCTTATGCGTCATTCTGCCGCTTCCCGCAAGCGCCTCACGCAAGAAGCTGCGGCAAAGCCTTACGATAATCGCAGCAAAAATGCTCATTGCTGCAATCATAGCAATATCATTGGCGTAATAATATGATAGCAAACAGGATTCTTTCTCTACCATCCGAGTTCACAGTACTGGACATTGCGCTCTGCGCCTGCGGAGCTCCATTCGCATTATACTACTCCTCCTCTCCATTTGAGATGCTGCTTCTTGAGGAGGACGGCGCGATATCAAGGAGACTCAAACTCTCTTTCACATGCGATATGGAAGAGGCCCAGCCACCAAGCATAAGCGGGAAAGAGCTGCGTATACTATCAGGGATTTTTTTAAATTCAGAGGATCACAAGGAAGAACCCAGTTCGCTTTCTTACATAGAGACCGCCCTGCGATATGCATCATCCTATCTGTTCATATGTTTCTATCCCTGCGATCCTTCAGAGGTAAAGGAATCAAAACACGAATTGGAGAAGGCGGCGAGCTCAAGGGCCCAGGGATCTACAAACCAAATAAGCTCCGGTATTGGCAGAGGCATTTCCTTAAGGTCGGAGAACTACCACGGGTTATGGGAATCATCAGCAGAACTTGCACTGTTATCAATCATAAACGAGATACTATCAGAAAATTTCCAAGGCTACAAGTTTTCCATAATAACTGAGAGCGGAGAAGGCGGTGATTCCATATGCAGAAATATAATGTCAAACCTGTTCCTCCTTTCAGATATAAAATTCATTGCGGGTGCGCCGCATGAAATTCTATCCGGGCGTTTACACTCCAAATCCGCATTGATATCGATAAAAAGAATCACAACAATGGCATTTATACCTGCATGGGTCGAACGCAGGGACGAAATGCGGCATTATATGCCAAAACAGAGCGGTGACATAATGCTGGGCCTTTTGGATATCCCAGGCACATCGAGCCCTGTATCAATAGACCATAGGATATTGAACCTAGGAACAATAATATCTGGCCTCCCAGGCACGGGCAAGACTACTGCAGCAATGAACATAATAAGCAAGCTCGAGCAAAAGCGGGACATTCCCTCAATAATAATATCGCCTACGAAAGAATGGACATCATTTGCCTTAAACAAAAAGATAAAGTCAATAAACATGGGGCACCCTAAAGAAAAAATAAGTCTGTTCAGATGCGCTTCTTCTGATTCGAGGGAAAGATTCTATGAAGACATATGCATGCTTATTGCATCTGCCCTTAAGGCAGGCCCGTATCGTGGCCCTCTGGAGAAATGCCTTCTCAGGGGTGCAAGGGCCGCATACTCCGAATCCCTAAACCCTGATCCATGGAGCCTTTATATGGAAATAGAGAAAGCCATAGAGACGGCACATGCAAATGCAACAAGATCAGCAGTGAAATATACAAAGCACGGGGAAAATATACGCGCTTCTCTTGAATTATTGCGACACCTACTGTCAAACGAAAGATTCGCATTTAACGATGGGGGCTCCATACGCGACGCGCTGAGCAGCAGCGTAGTTTTCGACCTGTCAGAATGCAGCAATATGCTGAAGCCACTGATGTATGCACTTATACTCAATCAGGTGTACTCGGCTGTAGCGGATCTTGACGAATGTGGCGATAATGAACTACGGATGATGATATGTATAGAAGAGGCGCAGCTTATATTCAGGGAGGGCGAGGATTCTGCCGCAACAGAAGACTTAATGCAGAGGATCCAAGACTTCAGGAAGAAGGGTGTGGGCCTTATGCTGATAACGCATAATACAACTGACATAGACGTTGGGATAAGGCGTCTCTGCCAGACAAAACTGTATTTCAGGCAAAGCCCTGAGACCTCTGAAAATGCCTCTGCGGATCTTCTTTTCACTCCTGAAGAAGAGGAAAAGGCGCGCGCGATTCTCAAGGAACTGAGCCAGGGTGTGTTCGCCCTTAGCTACATAGAGCCTAGCGATAAAGGGAAGAATCCCAAAAGATCCTTGATATGCAGGCTCGGAGCACGTGATGTTGAACTCGGTTCACCGGAACGCGCTTCATATGCCCAAAGCAAAAGGAATGCTACGAAAATACTGATAAATATCAGCAATGCGGAAAAGACCGCCGCGGGAGACAACCAATACATGGAGATAATCCATCTGAACCACAAGTTCGGGTCATGGCCAATAAGCAATGAGATATCTGTTTTCCTCCCTGTAGATGGCAAAGAATATGACATCCTCTTCCATCTTGGCAGGAAAAAAGAGATTTTAAAAAGGAAAATCATCGGCGGAGTAGAGAACACGATAGAGATCTAAGCAAGCCTCCTCTGCCTTGTAACATTCCTAAGAAGAGCGCTGTTCTCCATCCAATCATGTATCGGTATGTCCAGCTTGCCCCTAAGATGCGCAAATAAATCATTAATATTCCCGAAGGAGATGGGCGTGCCGCGCATGGCTTCCCTTACATGCTCCCTGACATTCCATACCCCAACCGGCATTATGTAGCCAGGATGCGCTTCCCTTAGTATTACAACTTTGGCTTGCCTTCCCATCTTCTTCAGGAGTTCGGAACTCGCCAGCCGCGCTGCATAGTAGCATCCTCCTATCTCGGCATATTTGCTCCTGCCCGAAAATGGCTCGTAAGAGGAGTAAATCTGTATGCTCCTGCTCTCCATATTCCATGTGGTGTTAGGATACCAGGCTTCTACCAGCTCATACTCCCAAGATCCGGGGAACATCACAATCTCCCACCTGTTGTCAAGCGCATTGTTCTCGTATACCAATATCTCTTCTGTTGGTTCATTCTGCTTAACCTCCTTGAGGTTATGCTTAGAGAGTGTGTCATCAACTGCGGTTATGCTCCATCTTGTCGGTACAAATTTCCTGCGTGCCCCCCTCCCTAATATTCCTGCTGCAAGAGCTTTCTGTATCCTAGACACCATAACTCCCTGCCCGTAAAGTTCCACCAGCGCATCAGTAGCTGACATCGATGTATCCTCATAAGCTTTCTCAATCTTCGGGTTTGCTTTCGAAGAGTAAATCTTCATGTCCTTAAGCGGCGCGCTCGGCCCGTAAGGTTGCGAATTCTCATCAAGTATCACCTTGGGCTCCGGCCTCCGCGAGAGCAGCTCGCTTGATTCGCTGCACGTATCCGCAAGCGCAAGCTCCTTTATCATCTCCTCTATCCTTCCATTATCTGCATTGGTGACCCTGCTCCTATGCATCCCGCGTACAAGCGCAGAACGAAACGATACTATCTCCTCCATGCTCCTTCCTGTCCAGAGCTCTGGAGACCCAAGGATCGAAGTGTCCCCGAACCTGGGCGGGATTAGAGGACCTATCGAGACATTAGGATACCCAAATCTGCCTATGAATATATCCGGAGGCGAGTTGCCATATACCTCATTGTTCTTTATGCTGCTTATTGTCATGTTCTTGAAGTAGTACTTTAGAAAAGCAGGGTTCTTCATATTCTCATATATCTGCCTGCTTCTGGTTATGCTCCTGCTGTCAAACGGATAAGTGCCCGTAGAATCCGGCATAGCATATCACAAAGGATATATTGCTTCCAATAATAATATTACTATGCCTAATGACTGCAGCAGTTACAGGTACTCGAATAGACCTGGAATGACTGCTATAATAATAAACATGGACAAGGTGCTCCTACTTAAGCGCCGGAGGGTGCCAATAATATTAAACCCAGGCATATGGGGATTCCTAAGCGGAGGACGCGATGGTAATGAGGCATATATCAATACTGCATACAGGGAGATAAGGGAGGAGACCGGGATTGGCAAGGATAAGCTTACCCTCCTAAGCTCAATGTACGGAATCTACTGCTTTGACAGGAAGCGCATGATAAAATGGCAGAACGCCATATTCTTCTTCCGCTCCTCCACCTCAAAGGTAACGCTTGATATTGAGAACAGATCCTTCAGATGGGCGCCTATAGGGGATATAAAAGAGCAACGCATGTATACCAATGTATTCTGCAACGAGGCAAAGGTGCTCGGCAAACTTGAGGAGTTGATACGATGAATAATCAATACAAAAACGCAGTAAGCTCCAAAATAAAGCGCATATTCTCAAGCACAAAAGGCGTTGAGCGCATAATAATAGCCAATAGCAATTCAATGGACCCCAATTTTAGATACCTCACGAATTTCTCAAGCGGGTTGTTTGAGGGATCCTTCCTCATAGCATCAAAAGGGCACCTAAAACTGCTGACCTCCAATTTAGAGTACGATACTGCCGTCATGCAGGTGCACGATGCCATAGAGGTCGTAAAGATAACCGGGAGGGAACAGCTCATAAAAGAGCTCTCATCAGAAGTCAGCGGCAAGGCGATAGGCCTTAACTATTCCTTCATCCCATACTCGATTTACAGCTTCATAAAAAAGGCTGCGAAGCCTAACACAATAACCGACGCATATCCTGCCCTGCTCCTTGCAAGGTTAGTCAAAGACGAGAAGGAAATATCTTATATACGAAAAGCAGCAGCAATAACCAAGAAGGCAATGGCCTCGATAGAAGAGAGATTCAGGGAAGGCATCACAGAAGAGGAGCTCGCGCTTGAATTCGATGGATTATCTGCATCATACGGCTCTTCAGGACCATCGTTCCGCACCATAGTCTGCTTCGGACAAAATGCAGCCCTGCCACACCACTTCCCCTCAAAAAGGAGATTGGGGGATAAGGACGAAGTACTCATAGATGCCGGCGCAACCGTAAATGGCTACTGCTCTGACATAACGCGGACTTTTATAGAACGATGCAGAGACTCTCCAAAATGGGAAAGAATAAAGATAATGTACGATACTGTAAAGGAAGCGCAGGACAGTGCAATAGATAAGATAAAAGCAGGGAACACGCTCTCATCCCCGCATATCGCAGCTGAGAACATGATAAACTCTGCAGAAGGTGGAATCTTCAAGGGAAAATTCATACACTCCCTTGGCCATTCTGTCGGAATAGAAGTCCATGACGGAGGATCCTTATCACCAAATTCCAAGGGAGAGATGGAGGAAAATATGATATTTACCGCAGAGCCCGGCATATATATAAAAGGTTTTGGCGGGGTAAGAATAGAGGACGACATACTAATCACGCCAAAAGGCGGAGTCAAATTATAAGGGGAGTTCGGCTAGCTTGGTAGGCTTCCAGATTCGGGTTCTGGAGACACGTGTTCAAATCACGTACTCCCCGTCCTG
>JAJZKO010000012.1 GCA_021850805.1 Microcaldota archaeon
CCTGCGTCTGCGTTGGCTTTGCGAGTAGGAAGAGCGCGACTGCGACTATGGCTACTATCAGAAGCGCCCACCCGTATGTTGTAAGGTATTCCAGGGCACTCTGCATCCTGAACTCCTTCAGTGGTATCCTCCTGTGCATGCAGTCCTAACATAAATTGTCTGTAGATGTTAAATATATTCGCTTTCTCAAGAGCGATGGCTAAGTCACTATCCTGCAAGAATCGCGCTCTACTATGAGCTCTTTCTCTGCCTGTGCCACCAATCCGTTGCTCTTCTCAATAAGCACAGGAAATGACTCAACTGCCTCGGAACTTACCAAATCCGCTAGTGCCCTCTTCACCTTGAATTCATTCTCCCAATCCTTATCTGCGTATAGCCACCTTGCTGCAAAAGGATAGGTGATGTATCTGGACTCTATCTTTTCAAGAAGCTCACGTGAGATATTGGATCTCGGCCTTGAATCGCCATGCCTCTGGAATATCTCCACGATATCTCCATCCTCAACCATACCTGCGCTACCTTCGGTGAAAAATGGCTCTATAGCTACCACCTGTCCTTCATCAAGTTTTGTTCTGTCCCCATTGTTATAATTAGGTATGAATACATCCGCATGAAGCTCGTCTTTTTCTATCCCGTGACCTCCCAGGTTCCTTATAGTCTTCAAGCCGAACTTTCTTCCTACTTCTTCTATTGCAGCCCCTATCATGCAAACCTCCACGCCGCTTTTTACAATACTTATTGCAGCATCTAAAGCTTCCACAGCAGCTTCGCATAGCTTGGAATGCTCTCCCGAGAGGTCTATGGTTATCGCACAGTCTGTCAGGTAAAATCCTCTCCTCGCCCCCAAGTCAACCTTCACTACTGAATTTTCTGAAAATACCGATTTATCATCAAAAAGCGGGGTATAATGCGCGGCCTGCTCGTTAACCGATAAGTTTGTTGGGAATGAGAACTCACAGCCCCTGTCTTTTATAAAAGATTCTATCCGATTTACCGCATCCAGCAGACTCGCCCCTGGCTTTATCACCTTCTTCGAGAATTCAAGTGCATCTGCCGACACCTTTCCTACACTTAGCAGTTCATTATAATCGTATCCTTCCATAAAAACAACCTACAATTTCTTCTGGGACCCCATACCCTGCAGCTCCTCCTCACTGAATCCGAGCTCTTTGAGGATCTTCAATGTAGCTGGTATTACCTGATGCTTTATATAATAGTCCGGATCGTAGTTGTCCGCAAGCTCTTCCAGTACGGCCTTGTCTGATATGCTACCGCTTCCCTTCGAAACAACGTATCCTATTGTGGCACCCTCCAGATCTGCCTTCTTTTTTACCTTCTGCTCTATCGCTTTCTTTGCAGCTGAAAGCTCAGGCGATGACGAGTCATAGCTGTCTATCCTTTTCCTGAGCTGCGTATATATTACAAGATCCTTCATCTGCACCTTGCCCTCCCTGAGGTTCCTTATAACATCCTTAACAATCCCTACTGCTTTCTCCTTGCTGCCATCTTTAAGTATCGCCTCCAGGACCTTCCGCTGTGTCTCCCTTGAAATATTTGACCAATCTCTCCTTACAAGCTCAAAGCCCTTTATCTTTATTCTGCCCGATTCGGAGAGCATTGCATATTTCTTCTTTGCACCTGAAGTCCCGCCCTTTTTGCCGACGAATACGCCCCTGACATAAAAATCCTCAAGTTCCAGTTCCATAGATTCGGGCAGGGACTTGTTGACATCAGATAAGAAGCGCATCGCATCTTCCTTCGATTTGTTCCCCATAAGCAGGAATATGCTATCCGTGTCCCCGTAAAGTACCCTGAATCCCTGCGCTTCCGCCTGCTCCATAGTCTTCGATATGTAATCCCTGCCGTAGGCAGTCACGCTTGCCGCACATTCACGCGAATACCATCTTGAGCGCGAGTAGCCAAGGTAACCGTAAAACGAGTTGGCTATTATCTTAAGCGCCTGTGAGCGTGCCGCATATTCCTTGTTGTCAGGATCCTTCTTGTACATCTTCTTTACCTCTGTCCTCTCCGATATAAGAAGCTTAAGTGCCTTTGGTATTATTCCCTGCGGGCTCTTCTTGAACATGGTCCCATCAGGAGACACATATGCATCTTCACTCGCAGATGCAATTGTCGATGGATCTATGTTATGCGCTATTATTATCGACGGATACAGGCCCCTGAAGTCAAATACCGCTATCCTATCATATATGCCTGCTTCAGGTGTCTTGACGTAAGCGCCCTCTATAGGGTTTGCATTTCTCCTTGCTATAACCTCCTCAGAAGGCTTGTTTGGTATAAGTTCGTTGTTCCTCCTCGCATACCTCATCAGGAAATGCTCGACCAGCTGGCCTGTGGTAGATACACATGCCTCTGATAAAGTAGTCCCTACTATGCTTGCTATCTCAATCTCCAGCGGTATGAAAAAATTGTACAATGCATCGAGCGATACGGAATCGCTTAGTGAGTAGTCAGCAAGCTCCTCAAGCTCCTCCTTAGTGCCGTCCCAGAGCTTCCATATATCCTTCTTCTCCACAGTTACCTTCATGTCGCCTGTTATCGCCCTGTACACCTCTCCTAAAGTGAACCTGTTTGCCCTGAGCAGCTTCTCAGATGCACCTACTATGGATACAAACTTCGCAACGTTGTATATATCCGCATTTATCCTGCCAGGTATCTTCACTGCCTCGACAAGACCATGATGCTCCTGCTTTATCTCTTCCGATGAACGCCCTATCAGAAAATCTGCCGATGTCTTCTTGGCACGAGCAAGGAGATACGGAAGATCAAAGTTCGAGGAATTATACCCTGATATTACATCATAATCAAGCCTGGCAATACGGCCTGAGAATTCCTCAATAAGGTCCTTTTCCGAGGCCTTGAGAGTTACGAAGTCCCTATCGATGGGCTTGGTGGTTATCACCTTTCTCTCGTTCCCATCAGTGTAGCTTATCATTATTACGGGATCCTTCTCGGGCCTGGGAACGCCAAGCGGGTTGTAGGTCTCTATGTCAAAGCATAGATGCGAGAGCTTGATTCCTGCCCTCTCCTCAAGCTGCCTTATCTCCCTTATTATGCGCTTCCCATTTAATTCATCATAAGTTATCCCAACTCCATGCACGGGCGAGAACTGCTTGTCTATCACATACCTCTTCCAGAAGAGTACATCATACTCGTAAGGCACGCCGTAATCCCTCAAGGATTCAGATACAAGCTTGACATCCTTTGTTGCCTTTACCGTTATCCTTACAGCGCTTTTCTCTTTGCCATTCAGCATAAGCCTGGCATCTTCAACGGAGAGTATGGATTTCATCCCTTCCTCTCCAAGAAGGGAGGATATGCTACCTGCATTCAGCCCGGTATCGCTTAGAATATAGAAATAAGGGCTGAACGATTCGTCTATGAATTGCAATGAAGAGCCTTCACGGTTCTTGAGCGTGACGCGTATGCGGCTGAAGTCTTCAACGTTTATGTAGTCGATGTCTACTACCAAACCTTCAGCACTACGGCTCATGCAACCCTTCCTAAGGCTAAATCAAAAGCCCATCAGGCCTTAGAGTCCTGAAGCTTCGCCCTTGAGACAGGCAGAGGCGCTACGAGCCCTATCGAGTAGGCAACAAGTGTGCCCCTCGCACCGCACTCAAAAGTTATGAAGTTAAGTATATCCTCTGCAAATGATATGGGCAGCGTCTTGTCTTCCTTCCATTTCTTAGAGATCTCGTCCACCTTATCCTTGCTCTCTTTGGCTACAATAGTGCCTTCTATCTTAAGTGCGCCTGCTTCCTTAGGTGAAGAGGCCCCAGAACCTTCATATCTCGCGGTAAACGTGAATGCAACATTTACGTTCTCCTTCTCAGTCTTCACATTGTCAAAATTTACGTTAAATTTCATATTCGATATCTGCTCTGCCTGATCTCTGGTAGCCTCTATCTTGCTTACGTCTATGTTCGTTATCATACCATCACATTTGTTCCATTAACATTATCTTATGCATAAATTACTTAAAACCTTCCGAGAGCCAGAAGCCTCACTGCGCACATTGTTTAAATAACATGCGCAGCCTCTTCGGGCTCTTGGACCATGCAGGATAAAGCCGCAGGTAAACCTACAGCTCTCCTACTCTCCTCTTCTGAGCCCTCTTTATTCTCTTGCGCCTCTTCTTTACCCATTTCCAGCGCATCCTTCCCTTCTTTTTCCATTTGCGAGGAATACTTCCCAAAATAGCACCGTTTAAACTAACAGATAAATATTTGACAGATTATTATTTAACTATATCTGTACCATATCAATATATATTAATTCCACTGGAAGGTGCAAGCTTGAACAACAAGGCAATAGGCGTATACATACTGGTGCTGATACTTGTAGGCCTATTCGTATGGCTTGTGTTGCTGAACGGGAGCAAGGGACAGGTCGCAGCTCCAAATACTACGCAGCATGCAAACACCACAAAGAAAGTCCCTACCAATATAACTACAAACACAACTACCAATACAACCTCAAATACAACAACGATAATATATGCGGGATGCATATCCAGCAGCATAAACAGCACCATATACAATGGCAATTTCTCTTCAGGCACATACGCAGGATGGATCTCTACTGCCTACGGGAATGCATCTGCTCCTGGTTTCGGTGCAGTTCCAAATAACATAACATACGATAACAGCCATGGTGCATTTTATGCTTCTGAGTGGAACAACTATAATGGGACATACTTCGCTTCTACATTCGATACGGGCACTAGCATAAAGCCAGGGAATCTGACATCAATGCCATTCAAGGTGGACGAACCTTACATGAATTTCAAGATAATAGCCCCTCAGAACCAACTTATATATTTCGAGCTTCTGAACAGCACAAACGCAACCCTGGAGAGGATATACTTTGATACATATAATGCTACAGATAACCCAACTCCAACGAGCACCTTCCAGAATGCAAGTGTTGATCTGGTACCTTTCATATGCAAGACCATCAGAATAAGAGTGGTTGCAGGCGTGGTCGGCAGCAGGATAAACCGCGATCAGTTCGTTGCCGTAGGGGATTTCTACCTCACAAAGCTGCCGGTTTCTACCAAGGGCATAGTACTGAATGAAAGCGTCACCTGAAGTTGTTGGTATCATGCCAGAAGGAAAGCTCTATGTCTTCAACACCCTCTCAGGCAAGACAGAGGAATTCGTGCCGCTTTCTGGAAATGAGGTAAGAATGTTCGTATGCGGTCAGACAGTGTATGACGATTCACATCTTGGGCACGCAAAAACCTACATTAATTTCGATGTCATTGCAAGATGGGTGAGGCGCATCGGATACGATCTCAAGTACATCCAGAACATAACCGATGTTGACGATAAGATAGTTGCGCGGGCGGCAGAGGCAGGCGAGGAACCAATAGAACTGGCAAGAAGATTCGAATCAAGGTTTATGGAAGACATGGACACTATAGACGTGCGCAGCAGCGTAGACCAGTATCCGCGCTCGCATGACTACATAAATAACATAAGAAAGCAGATACAGCTCTTACTTGACAAGGACATTGCATATCTCCTCGATGGCGACGTATATTATGACGTTGCAAGATTTCCCACATATACGCAGCTCTCGGGAATGAAGCTTGAGGAACTCGGCAGGCACCGGATAGAGCCAAAGGAAGGTAAGCGAAACACATATGACTTTGCCCTCTGGAAAAAAGCAAAGCCCGGAGAGCCGTCATGGGACATTGCGGTAAATACAACCGGAAAAGAAGTTCATCTGCACGGCAGGCCAGGATGGCACATAGAGGACACGGCAATTACTGAGGCATTCTTCGGGCCGCAGTACGACATACATGGAGGAGCAAGGGAGCTGATATTCCCGCATCATACAAACGAGATAGCCCAAGCGGAGGCGGCATTCGGGATTAAGCCGTTCGTGAAGTACTGGCTACATTCGGGTGTGCTGAACATAAATGGCGTAAAGATGAGCAAGAGCCTGAAAAATTTTGTAAGGATAAGGGATGTTGTCGGCAAGTACGGCGCCGAGGCCCTCAGGCTCTTCATACTCTCAACCCACTACAGGAAGGATGTGAACTATACCGAATCGCTTATGGAAGACGCATCAAGAAGGCTCGCACGGATGTATTCCTCAATGAGCCAGATATTCAACGCAGAAAATGGGGAGGGAAGCGCAAGGGATGCCTCCGCCGAAGACGCAATTGAAAAATTCCGCGCGGCAATGAATGACGACTTCAACACTCCGCTCGCAATCTCCATTCTCTACGGATTCATAGAAGAAGTCCGACTTGCAAGCGAGAGTGGGGAAGGGCTATCAGCAGAGGCGAAGGGGAAGATATTCACGGAAATAGCTTCAATGTCGGAAGTCCTTGGGATACTCGGAAGCGACCACTACAAGGAAGGACTTAGCAAGGACGCAGCGGAGCTGATATCAATCAGGGAAAAACTTCGCAAAGAGAAGCGTTTTGATGAGGCTGACAAGATACGCGAGAGGCTAAAGGAAGAATACGGGATAATGGTGGAAGACAGCATATACGGGGTAATATGGAAAAAATTAATGTAACCTTTACTCCAAACCCTCTTTTATGTGCTTTATAAGAAGCGCAGACACATCCTTTCTGAAGTTTTTATCACGCAGCTTTATGCTTGCTGCGGCTTCATGTCCGCCCCCGTCTTCGACAACATCTGGTTCCGACTCTTTTATGGAGGATATTATCTGCAGGAGCTTAAGCCTTGCGCTTATATCCTTCGTTACCCGCACGGAGATATAAGGCCCTGAGTATAATATAAGAACCGAGCCCTTCCCCTGGGATATTTCAGAGAGCAGCCGCGAACCAAACCTCCCCGGGAGTGGATATCTCGTCTCCTCTATCTTTATCGGCTCAAAATCAAGCGTATAAATCTTTGCACTACCTGCGGATACCCTCTTTAGCCTTGGCATGGCCCTGTCCACCATCTCCGACATCTTTGAAGCGGCATAAAAATACAGCGCCGAAGACTTTTCATGATCCGATAATATGCTGTTAATATGCTCTGGTGTTGGCGCCTCAACTCCCCTTCCTATGGCTATCTTAGGATCGCTGGTAATTATGTCAAGTATAGCTGCCATCCTCTCCGATTCTGCCGTAGGATTCGAATAGTCGCTGTAATCTCCCATCAGCGAGGCCTCCTCTATTACTCTGGTATCCGCATCAGAAAATGAATGCGAAAATGCGCAGGAGAGGAAACCTGCAGTATAATTAGAATCCCCACCGAATGACCATGGGTTTATATAATTCTCAAGATATTTTCCATTAAAGCCTTCCTGCAGCGGATGATGATCAAGCCATATTATTTCAAAGGTCTTCAGCGCCTCTTCAATTCCCGGGTTGCTTGCTGTCGCAGTGCCGAAATCTATAATGAAGAGTAATGGCTTGGAGACGGATTCTGTGTCCCTTACAAGCATTGCGTCAGCGAGGGCGTCTTCTCTCCTATAATAAACCCCTTTGTTCATGATCCATTTTATACTGACTTCTGCATCAAGCCATCCGCCCTTTGTCGCAAGGTTCTTTAATGCATCGAATAGAGCGTATGCGCCGCTTGCCCCATCTATATCATTATGAAACCTCACTACAATCGGAGAGCCAAGTGCGGCTTTCTTCAAAAACAGTTCAGCTGCAGAGCATACATGGCCCCACAAATCCCTGGTTACACTGTCAAGAACGTCAATTCCTTTAATGTACGGCTTCCTCTCGATATTCGAGGATATTATCCTGGTTATCCGCTTAACCTCCACTTCAGGCACAGAGACATTCGCCTCTATACCAATTCCGGCCTCACCCCGCTCTATTATCCTCCCGCCAGCTGAGGATACAAAACTATATCTGGATAATGGATAGCGCTTCACCGAACACAAATACCTGCTCACTTTTCACACCGTGCCATTATATACCTGCGATTGGTTGTAAGACATTGAGTATACGCATATCTCGTTCTCGCTCGTATTGCTTATGAACCCGCAATAGTATGGGTTATGCAGTTTCTGCGCTAGCGCAAAATAGCATTCTCCTGAATAAACCTGCCCCAAAGTGCCGCATATAGTAGCGTTATCAGTCGATAGTGCCCTGACTAAGGCAACGGATGAATTGCATGTGGCAGATGCAGAGGAGTTGCTCGCGCATTCTGACGCTACCTCGGTGTAATTGAGTGCACCTGAATGGTATGTGCTGATATTTGCATAATATCCGCAGTAATCCCTTATTGTCGCGTTTCCTATACTGCCGCATACAGATACGTTTTTCGTATTGTATGCCGATATAAAATAGCAGATTGATCTGGCACTTATGCTGCCCTGCAGATAAGCAGCCAGGTAACTTGCGGAGAGGGAGACGTTTAGGCTTGAATTGCCCGCATACATCCTGTTAAAGTCATACAGGATTGATGAATATGTGCTGTAACTCGCATTATCCGATACCTGAGAGCAAACACCTGGCTTGTAATCCTTAATTGCATTATACATGTAGATGGCAGAAGCACATATAGAAGCGTTGGTTTTGTTCTGCAGCGACCCGCAAAGTGTGGCATTCCTCTGGGAAAAAGAGATGTTCATAACACATGATGAATGCGCACCGGAGAGATTGCACAAACTGTAATTCTGTGTTCCTGTAGCTTTAGCATAATAACACTCCCCCTGCAGTGATGCGTTTGTAATAACAGCACAGTCTGCCGTTTTAGTATTATTGAGGGAAATGGCATAGTAGCATGTATTCATGTAAGTTCCATTCAACAGACTGCATACAGACAAGTTGCCTGTTGAGACTGCTATCTGCGAGAGGCAGTCATTCTTAGAAACCTGCTGGATAAGTCTCATGCATCCGCCTATACCGCCATCATTACTGGTAACTACGTTGGCCACAACAGCGAGGACAAACAATATTACAATAACAGCCGCATAAATCCTAAGCCTATCTCCTTTAGAATCGCTTGCCGCAGTTTTGGAAGCCAACAGAACCACTGCATTCTACTCTTGCGTTATCTCTTCAGCAGCGAAAACCTTGAATCCTGCAGGTGAGATATCATAAGGTGTGGTAACAAAGCTGTGCTTCGAGCCCCTCATCTTTATTATCTCCATAGACTGCATCCTCTTCTCTTCCTCGCCTGAGAGGTAAAGCATTATTATACCATCAAACAGGAAAAACTCCGGCCTGAAGGAGAGCGATTGCTTTTCAAGGGAACTCATCTCAGCGGTCAGTATCGATGTTACGCCAAGCCTTCTCAAATCTACCACGAGAGCCAGCATTGATTTCCTAAACATCAATGGATCCTTTACAAGAATCTCCAATACGGCTGTAGAATCTATCACCACTCTTGTGGCCTTCTTGTCTGCTATTATCGCTTCTATATCCGAGACGAAATTCCCAAATTCATAGGAAGACTGCCTCATGCTCTCGCTTGCATTGGACACCGCGCTAAGCCCCTCGACGGATAGGGCCCCGCTCTTTACAAGCTCATCTATATCTTTCAATCCGGAAAATGCGCCTTTCGCGTTCTCCAGAACTTTCTCTGCCTCTTCCTCTACTACGAACATGACACTGTTATTTCCCTGCTTTGCATTCCTGTACAGGAATTCAAAAGATAGAAGGGTCTTTCCTGCCCCAGGTCCTCCTGCAAGAACTATCTGGTTCTTTTCTGGAATCCCTCCGTTAAGCATTGCATCCAGTCCTAATATGCCTGTCTTTACCACACCCGCCATACCAATCGCCAATTTTATATTTTAGATGGGTATTTATTAAAGGTTTAGCATTTACTTACTAGAGGCTGTCATTATGAATAAGAAAGTACTGTACTTGGGTGTACTACTGTTTATATTCGGGCTTGCGGTATTATTCCTCTCCGTTCCCCAGTCAAACCAGTATCAAGGGCTCAACATAAGCGCTTACCACACAATAGAGCTGACGCCAAACAGCTCCATATCCGTTCCCGCCCAGATAAACGGCACAGGCATAGCAGTAGCAGAATTCAAATCAACAGAGCCTACGCTTTACCTGTTTGAAAACTATTCTGCACTCTCAATTGCGAACTCGATAGCATATAACAGCATAAATTCTTCCTACGCGGTATCGTTGCGCAGCAGAGGGGTTTATAGCATAGGCTCACCAAATTACAGCGGGGTATATACATATACCTACAACTCAAGCGCTTCCCTCCCATCTAATGCCTTATCAGGCTACAACCCACTCACATATTCATCCTTCATAAACCAGAACGGCACTTATTATATGACATTCAGGAATACAGGAAGCAATTCCAGCACGCTAATATACAATTACTTCTCTACAAAGATCTCATCGCTTCCTACAAATTACATCGGAGCTATATCCATAACCTCAATAGCCGGCCCCGCCCTATCGTTCATTGGCATGGTACTTATAATACTATCACTGATGATGAAATCAAAGAAGGCGATAGAGGAGGAACGCCTTGAAGATGCCAATATAGAAAAGGCATACATGCGCCTGGAAAAAATAAGCAGGGCGAAGAGCACCGCAAACCACCCCAAGCCCCACGCAAAGGTCGCACTCAGCCGCAAGCAAAAACGCAAGCGCAAGGATGTGTCTAAGTGACATTCGTCGATAGGCTATTAAGCCTTTAGACGGAATATATACATATGGATGAGCTGCAGGAAAGGATAGCAGGTGAGATTGCCCTCTCTGATACTCCAGGAAGCACTATGAAGAAATGGCGCGAGTTATTCGGCATCTCACAGGTTGAGCTCTCGAAGTTCCTTAAAATATCCACCTCGACAATAAGCGATTACGAGGGCAACAGGAGAGCCAGTCCAGGCGTTGGGATAATAAAGCGATTTGTAAATGCCCTGTTCGAGCTTGACTCGAGGAGAGGCGGTGAGATAGCGAGAAACCTAGGGAGGTATAATCAGCCTAAGTCAGAAAATCCATTCTATTCAATACACGACTTTGCGGCTCCAATAGGAGGGGACGACTTCGCCAGGATAATAGAAGCAAAGGTGGTTTCGAACCCAGGCTACCTAGACAACATAAAGCTATTCGGATACACTATGATAGACAGCTTGAGGGTTATACTTGAGATATCGCCAAATGAGTATCCCAAGCTCTTCGGCAATACAAGCGAGAGGGTATTCATATTCGATGGGGTAAGCACGGGCAGATCGCCAATGGTGGTAATACGCGTAGCGCCAATAAAACCAAAGTTGGTAGTCCTGCAGAACATAGACAACGTCGACAAGGTGGCCATAAAGATATCGCAGATAGAGAAGATGCCGTTGCTCACTACAAAGCTGACCACAGAAGAGATAAAGCTAAGGCTGGACAAAATCTAGATAAAAATAAATAGCATAAGTGTGGGTTTTCAGTGGGGGTTGGAAATAGAAAATAGCCACACTTATATTAAGTATATAATACGATATATATTTAAACTATTGTAAAAATTAATTTATTGGTGTGAAAGGTTGTTATTTTGTAAACTTAACATCGGAGTTTACGAATGGCTCATTGCCCGCTTTCCGTGCCAGAAGCTCAAAAAAGCCCTCGCTGTAATCCATGTCCCCTATGCTTATCAGTATATGATCAGAGTCTGAGGCACCTATGGCTGCTTTTATATACTTTGATTCTTCAACGTGCAGTTCGCTTCCGGGCCTTAGCATTATGGAACTCTCTGCGTAGCCACTGAAATCCCTGTCATTCATCAATATATCCTCAACAATTCCAACATGCCCTTGGTTAACTCGTGCAGCAAGTATCCTCCCATCCGAATCAAGCGCAGATGTTATATAGGGCGCATCGGAGTTCCCGAACGCTCCAGTCACGTCAAAGAGAGGGAACTCCCTATGCATCTCTGTCTTCTTTGAGTGATACGTGCCTCCCTTCGTGTCCTTCCGCTGTATTATTATACCCACGCTCACAAGCGCCGCTATCGCAAGATAATAAACCCTTATCGGCTCCCCGAGTATGAGATAGGAGAATACGAATGTCACGAATGGAGATAGGAAGTATATGTTCGTGAAGAGCGTAGTCTTGATGGCGCGCAGGGACCAGTAGTACATAAAGCCTACAAATACATTATAGACCACGCCTACGTATGCAAGAGCCAGTATTGAGGCCGTATTGAGCGCCTCATGCGGGAATCCTGCAGCTGCAAAGAGAATACCGAAAAATGCAAGATTCGCTAGGTTGAAGATGAACATGCTGCTCTCCATATCAAATGCAAATTTCTTCACAAGAGTCGTCCCTATGGCACTCATCAAGGCTATTCCAACAAGGAGCGCTATCGGCACCAACTCCGTCGGGCTGACACTCAGCACAGCGCCTCCTGTAAGTGCGATGTATATGCCAAGGAAAGCCAGCATAAGAGCGGCAATCTGTCTCTTTGTCACCGACTCCCTCAGTATAAGAGGAAGGAAGAGAAGCATCAATACGGGATAGGACCTGTATACCACTGTAGCGAGCGAGGCACCTACAGATCTCTCTGCAACAAGCAGCCCGAATTCGAGGAAAGCATAATTAAGCAACCCTATTACAACAAGCAGAGAGAAGCTCCTCTTATTCCTCAAGTAAGCGGCAAGCCTGCCCATCTTCCCGCTCTTCACTGCAAAGATCAGGGATCCTGCAGTTGAGAGCACATACGCGAAAAACAGGAATTCGTATATATTCGCGCTCGCCGCAAGGTCGAGCATTACCGGCATAGCTGCTCCAAGGAGCAGAGCGAGGAGAAGGTAAGTATTAGCCTTCTTTCCGATATCCATGGATAAAGCCTCTTAATGAAAGGATTTAAATTTATTGCAAAATAAAAAAGCTTACGAAATTATTTGTTATTTTGTGTAGTAAATGGAGATAAAAGGCTACGGTTTCGAGAACGAATTCAATCATTCCTACAGCATAGAACTGCGCAAGATAATCAGGAAGCTTTCAGAGAACTCAAGGGCATCAATATCCGAGATATCGAAGTTTGCAGGCGTATCGCGAAAGACCGCATCAGAAAAGATCAATAGGCTGCAGGAGGCAGCAGGAATGGCTTATACGCTGAGCCTGAACCAGAGGAAGCTCGGCTTCAACTCTCCACACCTTGTACTTGTAAAATTCAAGGAAGAGCCCGATTGGGAGGAAATAAAGAAGATACTCTCAAAGTACTACATCCCGCAGGTTGCCTTTAGCGTGAAAGGAACCTACAGTATGGCTGTATACGCAAATGCGCTCTCTTCGCGCGAGTACGCCCACTGGGACAAATCAATGCAGATACTGCTAAGCGACTATGGCGTGGAGTGGAAGGCCTCTGAAGTTGTGCACAGGCAGCTCGGCTATTTTCCAATAAGGAACGAAGCCCTTTCCCTGATAAACATAAAGGCAAAGTATAAATCACTGCTCCTCGCTCTGAACTCGAATTCGAGGATCTCGTTCCAGGAGCTTTCAAAACTTACCGGAATGCACTTCAACACGGTTGCATACAATATGGGCAAGCTTCAGTCAATGGGATATGTAGAGGAGTTTACGATAAGCATGCAACCGCAGAAATC
Source organism: Microcaldota archaeon (assembly GCA_021850805.1). Lineage (GTDB taxonomy): Archaea > Micrarchaeota > Micrarchaeia > Micrarchaeales > CABMGC01 > JAKBQS01. The sequence goes on from JAJZKO010000012.1 coordinate 13,522, forward strand.
CGTTTCCATAATACCATTCTTCGCCAAATACAACCCCATGCACGGATACGAGGCAGATTCCTCCGAAGCAAGGAAGGCTTTCATGGAAGATGACAGGTACTCATTTTTCAATCGCTATGTATTATGCGTTCCTCTCATAGGAAGCTACGACTTCTTTACTATGGGAGTCTTCGACAATTACGAGAAAGGTTACGAAAATGATGTGCTGTACCACCAGAATGTCTTCAGGAAACACAACGTAAAGATGGAGTATGGCGAAGTTCAGGAGCTGCTCTTGGGCCGCCTTCCACTGCGAAGCGTAGATGTGCAAAAAGAATACAAGATGCTTAGGTGGAATCCTGATTCAGTACCATCTGGAGGAGAATAAGCTGCGGAAAATTAACAGAAGCATATAAGGAGATTACTTTATGCCAAATACACCTGCAAGAGCACCGAAGAAGCCCTTCCTCCCAGGCGGCGGCTCGGGTCGCGGATCCCCTATCCTAAGTGCATATCCCTTGCATATCTCTTCTATAGCCAAAGAGAAAGGCGATGATTTGTTTAGTATATACGCCGGCTGGTGCCTGACAAGGCTCTCAGATATTATCTTATCTTCTGGTATCATCCCATATATAACATCGCCATACATCTTTTCTATCTCTTCGGTACTCATCTCGAACTTGCTGTTGTAGCCAGATCTGTTCACGACAAGCCTATGCTTTATCCTGTATTTGTCGCATATCCTTGCAAGCCTTGCACTGCTTACGCATGATGTCGTATCCGGAGTTGTTATTATAGCCACTTCGTCATAAAACCTTGCAGGTCCCTCTATAAAGAATCCCGGTGGCGAGTCTATTACTATGAAATCATAATCAAGCTTTGTGATCTGCTCGTAGAATTTCGTTATCTGCTCTGCAGAAGGATTAAAAGCCGTCTGCGAGCTGCTGCCAAGGACTATCTTCAGGTCAAGCGGCTCGTAGGCAAAAAGTACGTCTTCGATCTTGGCCTCTCCCTTAAGTATCTCCCTGTACCCTTTCTCTATGTCCCGTATCCCGAGATGTTCCCCTACGCTTGGAGTAGCAATATCAGTGTCTACCAGCAAGACCTTGTACTTAAGCCCGCGCAATGCACAGGCTACATTAACTGAAACTGTGGTCTTTCCGACCCCTCCTTTCTCAGAAGATACCCTTATTACATACGGCTTGGGCATATATTGCACCATCATATAGTTGTTAAACCTAACAATTAAAAGTTATATTGGTTTTTACCTACTAATAACCTTCCTCAGTGGCCTAAGCAATATGAATATATACACAACATGCAGTATTACCAATGGTGCCGAATGATGTCAAGGCTACAAAGCGCCCTGGAATACCTTACAACCTACGGATGGGCACTACTTATACTGGCCATAGTTATAGGATTCGTCTTCTACAGCCTAAGGCCATCTACACCTAGCGAGTGCATAATAGGCGCAGGGTTCGAATGCACCAATTACTACATGTCGCAGAATGGCGTAGCTGTAGTTACAATCAAGAACACTGCAAACCCGCTCTATATAAAAGATGTCGGATGCTTCGCACCGCAGGCTGATACTGTTCTGTCCGCAATCAACAATCCTCCGTCAAACGAGATATACCTGCCGACAGGGAGTTCTTCCACGCTGAACATCCAGTGCTATTCAAACGATACCGCTTTCTCAGGGACGATAGGCAACTACTACTCTGGGTTCATAGCAATAAATTACACTGATGCATCCACACTATTTCCTCAGTTTGTTTCGGGCAAGCTGGTTATAGAGATATCCAACTAAAAGCGCATTAACACTTTTCCAGTAATATTCCTTGAATCTACCCAGCCGAATTTCCTGCTATCGCTGCTTTTCTCCTTATTATCTCCTTCTACCCACACCATGCCGCCTGACATCTTCAGAACCCTCTTTATAATGAGCATATTTTTTGAAGGGTGCCGCAGCAATACCACATCCCCTGTCCGTATGCGAAAAAAAGAAACGGCAGCGAGCACGAAGCTGCCATCCTTAATCGCAGGCTCCATGCTCCTGTCAGCTATGCGTATTATCCTTAACGGCCACATGCAGCCGCCTGCGCATTAGACTTTCGGGAATACCATCTCGCGCTCTGTAGGATAAAAAGACTTGGCTCTCTTTGTCTCAACTCCCTTTGTCTTCCAGAATATCTCCGCGAACCTGTTCACATTTGCAAGGAGTTCCTCGCCATTCTTTATATCGACTGTCTGTTTTGCCTTCGAGGCCGCATGCATTATGTTCCATACCAGCTCATTGAGCTCCGGGTTTGCCTTTATGTGCTCCGGCTTGAAGTAATCGCCCCATATTATGCGCACCTCGCTCTTGCATATCTCTGCATGCTGTTCCTTCACCTGCACGCAGCGTATCATCTTGTTTCTGTCCTCTGCAGTAGGGTTCTGCTGCTTGCTCAGATCAGCTATCAGCATATCCATCCTTATTACGGTATGTGCGGAGAGCTGCGCCGCATGAGGGTCATAAATGCCACAAGGCACATCGCAATGCGCATATGCCACTTCAAATCTGAAAATCCTGTCTGCCGCGTTTAAAATCGAGTTAGTCATGCTTCTGATAGATGCCATCATATCACCATACATAAATCCCAGCTCAGGTATAAAAAACCTGCGCAGAAAAACCAAACCCTGTTGTCTGCATAACCCTGTTATCACGCATGCTACAAAAGGTTTAAATATTTATTTAAGTAAATAATCATATACTCAGATAAAAGGTATTTTGATGCATCAGAAACAAAACTTTGGCGCTACGGCCCTATACTCAAAGTGCAATTTCGGCAATGCCCTGATGGGCACAATGATTGCCCTGGATATAATATCCATGCTCAACGGGATACAGGATCTGCTAATACGGATAGGTCCGATACTAAGCGCAATACTATTCATATGCGCAGGCATATTCTACGCTGTCGGCCAGTTCATGCCTTCGTATAAGCGCGCTTCACTCCATACGATGGCCATAGACATGATAATAGGCGCAGTAGTAGTTGCGGTACTATCCGTAGGCTCAACAACACTTGCTGAAGCATCAATGCACCTTATATCAAATCAGACTGCAAACGCGACTGTGGTGTGATGCAGTATCCTTATTTCTTTGAGATCCCGGTAATCACGCTATCGATAATGATATCCATAGCGGGAATATCTGCAGGTCTCGGATACGCATTTAAGTCCAAAAGGCTAAGAGATTTCGGTGCAGAAGAGCTCACCCAGGTAATAATAAGCTCAATCGTATTGGGTCTGATACTCGCCTTCTTCTACGGAGGGGGCATGTTCCAGCAGATTATGAACTCGTCAGGCGTGCCATCTGCATCTGCCTCTTCATGCCCCGCGCAGACATCATCAAATCCTGCGATGTGCCTCTCCTACAATTACTTAGTGGGCTCAGGCTATACCTATGATGGAATATACCACCAATCAATCTTCGATTCGCTTGCCACCCTTATAGCATCCCTTCTGGCACTCAGCGGGCTCCTTGGCGTTATAGCTTCAATAAAGATAAGCCTAATAATAGTGTCATTTTCGTTCTCACAGGTCTTCAACCCTATAATAAGCGAGATTAAATACATAATCGGCATGCTCAGTGGGGCGGAGATAAGTGTGCTTGTGCAGGGCTCGCTTATGCTATTCTCCTCAGCTGCAACCACCTCAATTCTCCTTCCTGTCGGTTTTATACTGCGCACAACGTATCCAACAAGAAGGATTGGCAGCTTCGTAATAGCTCTTGCAGTCTCGCTATACGTTGTCCTCCCAATGTCTTATCTTCTTGATATCGCGATTGCAAATGGCTATCAGATCTCATACAATGCGCATGGGCAAAGCCTGGGCGGAATTATAAACGAGTCAGAGTCGCTGAAAAACAGCCTGAACAGCGCAACGACCTCCAATTCAATTGCAGAGTACGGAATCGTCGGAGAGATGGAATCACAAGCAAGTTCAATACAATCAATGTTTTCATCCTACATAAATTCGTTGCTAGTCCAGCTTTCGTACTTCATAGCCTATTCTTTTATACTGCCTCTCTTCAGCCTTGTGCTTACCGGAGTCTCTATAAGGGAGATATCATCCATCCTGGGCTCCGAGGAGCATTTTGATGTTCTCGGCCTCATGTGAATATATGCATAATGTAACTACTATTGAAAAAGAGCCTTACGTGTTCTATTCGTCTTCAGTCCTCGCAGCTATCGCAGCGATAGTAACACTCAACCCCGCAATCGCTGCATTTTCAATCATGCTGATACTTGCCGGTGCCATAATTCACAGCTACGGACGAATCATAAACAACCTTCTGATAAGCAAGTCGGCCATAATAGAGATATACAATGGCTACAAACTTCATCCAAGCCTCAACTCCGCAGTAAGGCACGATGGCAATCTATACTCATCAGTCTCCGTTGCCGAGATGCCAAATACCCATGCCGCAGCAAATATGGACCTAAGGAAGCTGGCAGAAAATTCACCGTTCCCATTCGAGGTAGCACTAAGGATAGAAGAAATGGACAAACAGAAATTCATAGAACCCCTCGAGACTAAGAAAAAGCGGAAAGAGATACTGCTATCAAGGCTTACGTCAAGGAACTCTCCAAAAGCGCTCGAGCTATCAAGAGCGATAAGCATACTTGAGGATGAGGTATCGTCAATTGCCTCAAGCCCTTCAATATTGCACATGAAACTTATGCTCAGGACGTTTTCGGTATCTGAGAGCGAGTATTCTGCAGCAAAGGAAAGCGCAGAAAACATGAAAGCTCTCGCTTCTAGGGTAAGTTCTCTGACTGGTTCCGATATACACGTAATAAGAGGGGAGGAGATTTTCAGCGCAGGTGTTCTATAATGATACGCAATGTAGTACCAATAGAGAAATTATCAGGTGTAAAACTGATACCACCATATGGGATGCCGGATGCGCGTGCAGAACTGTTGGAGATTGATGGCATTCTGCTGGGCATATCCAATAAATGGTCAGTTCCAGTATTTCTTGACCTGGGTCATGCAATCAATCCCCATATGCTCATAGTTGGAATAACCGGAAGCGGGAAGACAAACCTGATGCTGCATATAATAATGCGGCTGGTTGCTGCAGACGAAGCCAAAGTCGTCATATTCGATATGACTGGCGAGTACGAAAGATTCCGCGATGTCTCTGCATCATTGGAAATGAAAGCAAGCCTGGAATACCTGCCCTTCCACAATCTCGATGAAAAAAGAAAAGTTGAATCCGCGAGGAAAGGCCTAGGCAAGATAATATCAGAGATGAGGAGGCAGTCTTCAGTAAAGAAGCGCCTGAGGAAGTTCATAGCGTTGGATGAAGCATGGAAGCTTGTATCCGGTCCAGAGCTGAAGGTGATTCTCAGGGAAGGAAGGAAATATGGGGTGGGGGTAATAATATCCTCACAACTTATTACAGATCTCGAGCGGGAATACATTGGCAATATATCAACTCTATTCATACTTAGAACTCACAGCATGGAAAGCCTGCAAAGAATGGCTGCAGATTACTCCCTATCGGAGTATGATATATCTGCAATAAAGGAATTGGCAGTCGGAGAATCCATGCTGATAAAAAATCCAAGGTCTACGCAACGTACCGTAACCAGGCTGTCGCGCCCTGATATCGCGAAACTGCCAAATGCAATTTACATTACTAATGGTGGGAAAATGAATGTAAGACTAAACAGAAGAAAACTTCTTGATGCGATAGAGTCAAGGTTCGGCAAGGAAAAGACATCCGGGCTAATCAGCGAGATAACATCGTCAGACACCATAGAACTTGCCCATATCCTCACTGTTCTGCTCTCATCCGGATTCGACAGGTTCTCAATACTTGAATTCATACGCGAACTTGGGATAGGCAATGCCGATGCGGCTGATGCATTTTCATATGCAATATGCAGGTAGCGTTCTCATGCTGGCAAAAAAGCGCGGTCAAAAGTACCTTATGTTCACCCTTCCTGTAAGGATAAGGCTACTCACAAGCCTTAGTTCCATAAGGAAAGCAATGCGACACCTCAACGAAGCCAAGTTATGCTCATATGGGTCACGGTTATGCTATATCATAGGTCCGTATGGAAGCCGGTTCTACAAGCTGCAGATATCCGCAAACGAATTTACGCTGCAGGTATTTTCAGATGGAAAAGGGGAAAACATGGCAAAGGACGCAGTGCTCAAGACACTCTCAATAATGTCCTATCTTTCAGAAGAGTGCGAGCCAAGCATAGAAGTCCTGTACCCGTATCTCATATATGTGATTGCCGAGGCCAAGCTGCCCACAGAAGTGCTTCAGATACAGCATGTGCAGTCTCGTGCAAGCGAGCTTATACTGGCACGAAGGATCAACGAGCTGAGAGCTTCCGAAAGGAGGGCAAGGATAGAATGCAAAGCCGTGCAGGAAGGACATCATTCTCAAGAAGCAGCGGCAGGCATCTCTTCCCGTGGCCGTTACTTCCTGCGAATGTTAGAAGATAAATGGGCAGACCTATTAGCCATTGGAAAAAGAGAAGGTGATTACCATAATTAACTATCTATACTACTATCTGCCTCTCATAGCATCCGTATCCCTATTATTTATAATGTCAAAGGTCCATCGCCCAGACACCTTGCTTGTTCTATGCGATACGCCGATTTCAGGGAGCGGCCCGCAGGATGGCTGCAATCCAGCAATAGGGAGGGATACCATATATCAAAACCTTCTGACGGACCTGATGATTATAAATGGAATCAGGGCGAGAAGCGATAACATTACTGAAGAAGGATTCCAATCTCTTGGAGTATTGCCATCATGGATGCTCCTAAAGTATGCTGATGGGCTTAACCCAGATACCCGCCTAAAGCTTGCCGACTTCTCTGACACGCATATACTCACGCCTTGCTTATGTTATGGAAGGAGATATGCAACTGTTGCCTTGAGGCTTTTATCTGGTGACTAATGTGAATATTCTAACTGAAGGCCTAAAAATATCAGTTTCTGCTTTGGGGATAGCCCTAAGCGCATTGCTTGACATATATCCATCAGAGCCAAAATCCGTTCACGAGCGGATTGCATATTACGGCATTCTGAAAGGCGTCATATCCTTGTTTGCCTTTTCCTCGCTTGCATTGGCAGTGATATCATGGGTTGGCTGAATAAAATACATGCAGCCTCAGGCAGCAGGCCAGACTTGGCATTCAGGGTCTCCTTAATAGCGCAAAACCTTACGTTTGCCGTAGTTCTCATAATCTTCAATGCGAGCTTGGCGATGCTGATTGCCACATTTGCCTTATGCATACTTCTGCCCCTCCCACCAAGCGCCTCCCTCAAGAAGCCAAGGCAGAGCATTGCAATAATCGGAGCAAAAATACTCATTGCCTTAATCATATCAATATCATTGGCCCGATAATATGATAGCAAACAGGATCCTCTCCCTCCCCTCTGATTTCTCAGTGCTGGATATTGCGCTCTGTGCCTGCGGAGCACCTTTTGCATTATACTACTCTTCATCTCCGTTTGAGATGCTGCTCCTAGAAGAGAAAGGCGAGATATCAAGGAGGCTCAAGCTCTCCTTCATGTGCAACCTGGAAGAGATCCAGCCGCCAATAACAAGCAAGAAAGAACTCCGTATATTATCAGGAATCTTCCTAAGTGCAGAAGAGCCTAAGGGAGAACCAAGTTCGCTTTCATATGTAGAGACTGCGCTGCGCTACGCGTCATCAGGCTTATTCATATGCTTCTATCCGTGTAACCCTTCAGAAGTAAAGGAATCAAAACATGAACTGGAGAAGGCGGCGAGTTCAAGGACGCAGGGGTCTACAAGCCAGGTAGGTACAGGCATTGGTAGAGGTATCTCATTAAGATCTGAGAACTACCATGGATCCTGGGAATCATCAGCAGAGCTGGCGCTACTCTCAATTATAAACGAGATACTCTCAGAAAATTTCCAAGGCTATAAATTTTCCATAATAACAGAGAACGGAGAAGGCGGCGAGCCAATCTGCAGAAATATAATGTCAAACTTGTTCCTCCTTTCCGATATGAGATTCACCGCAGAAGCACCGGATATAATCTTATCCGAGCGTCTCCATCGCAAATCCGCATTGATATCAATGAAAAAGCTGGCAACCGTGGCGTTTATCCCAACATGGGTTGAGCGCAGGGATGAAATGCGGCATTATGTTCCGAAGCAGAGCGGAGACATAATGCTTGGCCTTTTGGATATCCCGGGTGTATCAAGTCCAATATTCATAGACCACAGGGTGCTTAACCTCGGCACTATAATATCAGGCCTCCCAGGCACCGGCAAGACTACAGCCGCAATGAACATAATGGGAAACCTCAAGCAAAAACATGACATTCCCTTGATAATAATATCGCCAACTAAAGAATGGACATCATTTGCTCTAAGCAAAAAGATAAAGACGATCAACATGGGTCATCCAGGAGAAAGAATAAGCTTGTTCAGATGCTCTTCTCCAGATTCAAGGGAAAGATTTTATGAGGATATATGCATGCTTATGGCATCTGCCCTAAAAGCAGGCCCATACCGCGGCCCGCTGGAGAAATGCCTTCTCAGGGGCACAAGGGTCGCGTACTCCGAATCCTTAAACCCTGATCCGTGGAATCTTTATATGGAAATAGAAAAGGCTATAGAAACGGCGCATGCAAATGCAACAAGGTCGGCGGTAAGATATACAAAGCACGGGGAGAACATACGCGCTTCTCTCGAATTGCTGCGCCACCTCATATCAAACGAGAAATTCGCATTTGACGATGGGAGCTCTATACGCGACGCACTGGATAGCAGCATCGTCTTCGACCTGTCAGAGTGCAGCAATATGTTGAAGCCACTAATGTACGCGCTCATACTTAACCAGGTATATTCCGCCGTAGCGGACCTTGACGAATGCGGCGACAATGAGCTGCGCATGATGATATGCATAGAAGAGGCCCAGCTTATATTCAGGGAAGGCGAGGATTCTGCTGCAACGGAAGACTTAATGCAGAGGATCCAGGATTTCAGGAAGAAGGGCGTAGGCCTGATGCTGATAACGCATAATACAACTGATATAGATGTCGGAATAAGGCGCTTGTGCCAGACAAAGCTGTATTTTAGGCAGAGCCCTGAGACTGCTGAAAATGCCTCTGCGGATCTTCTCTTCACGCATGCCGAAGAAGAAAAGGTGCGCGTGATGCTCAAAGAACTGAGCCAGGGCGTATTTGCCCTTAGCTACATAGAGTCCAGCGAGAAGGGCAAGAATCCCAAAAGGTCCCTGATATGCAGGCTCGGGGCAAGAGATGTTGAGATTGCTCCTCCAAAACGCACTTCATATGCCCCAATCAAAAGAAATGCGACTAAAATACGGATAAACATCAGCAATGCTGAAAAGGCCGTGGCGGGAGACGGCCAATACCTGGAGATAATACATCTGAACCACAAGTTCGGGTCATGGCCAATATGCAATGAAATCTCAGTTTTCCTTCCTGTGGATGGCAAAGAATACGATGTTGCCTTTCACCTTGGAAGAAAAAAAGAGATTGTAAAGAGGAAAATCATTGGCGGCGTGGAGAATATGATAGAGATCTAAGCAAGCCTCCTCTGCCTTGTAACATTCCTAAGAAGGGCGCTGTTCTCCATCCAGTCATGTACCGGTATGTCCAGCTTGCTCCTCAGGTGTGCAAACAGATCATTAATGTTCCCGAAGGAAAGAGGCGTACCGCGCAGAGCTTCCCGTACATGCTCCCTGACATTCCATACCCCAACCGGCATTATGTAGCCCGGATGAGCCTCCCTTAGTATTACAACTTTGGCCTGCCTGCCCATCTTCTTCAAGAGTTCGGAACTTGCCAGCCGTGCGGCATAGTAACAGCCTCCTATCTCAGCATATTTGCTCCTGCCTGAAAACGGCTCATACGAAGAATAAATCTGTATGTTCCTGCTCTCCATATTCCATGTTGTGTTAGGGTACCAGGCCTCTACCAGCTCATACTCCCAAGATCCGGGGAACATCACAATCTCCCACCTGTTGTCAAGCGCATTATTTTCGTATACGAGTATCTCTTCTGTTGGCTCGTTCTGCTTCACCTCCTTGAGGTTATGCTTGGAAAGCGTGTCATCAACCGCGGTTATGCTCCACCTTGTCGGCACGAATCTCCTGCGCGCCCCTCTCCCAAGTATCCCGGCTGCAAGGGCCTTCTGTATCCTTGAGACCATAACTCCCTGCCCGTAGAGCTCCACCAGCGCATCTGTAGCCGACATCGATGTATCCTCATAAGCCTTCTCAATCTTGGGATTTGCCTTTGAAGAGTAAATCTTCATGTCCTTGAGCGGTGCGCTGGGCCCGTAGGGCTGCGAATTCTCATCAAGAACAACCTTTGGTTCAGGTCTCCGCGAGAGAAGCTCGCTTGATTCGCTGCACGTATCTGCAAGCGCAAGCTCCTTTATCATCTCCTCTATCCTCCCATTATCTGCGTTGGTGACCCTGCTCCTATGCATCCCGCGTACGAGCGCAGAGCGAAACGATACTATCTCCTCCATGCTCCTTCCCGTCCAGAGTTCGGGAGAACCAAGGATCGAGGTATCCCCGAATCTAGGTGGGATGAGAGGGCCTATAGAGACATTAGGGTATCCAAACCTGCCTATGAATATATCCGGAGGCGAGTTGCCGTATACTTCATTGTTCTTTATGCTGCTTATTGTCATGTTCTTGAAGTAGTACTTTAGGAAAGCAGGGCTCTTCATATTTTCGTAAATCTGCCTGCTTCTGGTTATGCTTCTGCTCTCAAACGGATAGGTTCCCGTAGAATCCGGCATGGCATATCACAAATAATATATTGTTTCCAATAATAATATTACTATGCCTAATAACTGCGGCAGTTACAAGCGCTCCAAGAGGCCAGGAATGACAGCAATAATAATAAACAGGGACAGAGTGCTCCTTCTCAAGCGCCGCAGGGTGCCGATAATACTAAACCCCGGAATATGGGGATTCTTAAGCGGAGGGCGGGATAAAAACGAGGCGTACATCAATACGGCATATAGGGAGATAATGGAAGAGACAGGGATAGACAAAGACAAGCTTACCCTCTTAAGCTCAATGTACGGAATTGACTGCTTTGACAGGAGGCGCAGGATAAAATGGCAAAACGCCATATTCTTCTTCCGCTCCTCTACTTCCAGGGTAAAACTGGATATCGAGAACAGATCATTCAGATGGGCGCCTGTAAGGGATATTAAAGAGCACCGCATGTATACTAACGTATTCTGCAACGAAGCCAAGGTGCTTAACAAGCTTGAGGAGTTGAGACGATGAGCAACCAATACAAAAATGCGACAAACTCTAAAATAAAGCGGATATTCTCAAGCACAAAGGGCGTTGACTGCATAATAATAGCCAACAGCAATTCAATGGACCCTAATTTCAGGTACCTGACGAATTTCTCAAGCGGTTTGTTCGAGGGATCATTTCTTATAGTATCAAAAGGGCGCCTAAAGCTGCTGACCTCTAATCTTGAGTACGATACCGCTGTATCGCAGGCGCACGACGCAATAGAAGTAATAAAGATAACTAATAGGGATCAGCTCATAAAGGCACTATCATCAGAGATCAGCGGCAAGAGCGTAGGCCTTAACTACGCCTTCATCCCATACTCGATATACAGCTTCATAAAAAAGGCGGCCAAGCCAGGCAGAATAACCGATGCATATCCTGCACTTCTCCTTGCAAGGCTCGTTAAAGACGAGAAGGAGATATCATACATACGAAAAGCTGCTGCGATAACGAAGAAAGCCATGGCGGCAATAGAAGAGAAATTCAGAGTGGGTATTACAGAAGAGGAGCTCGCGTCCGAATTCGATGGAATATCTGCATCATATGGTTCCTCGGCGCCATCGTTCCGCACCATAGTCTGCTTCGGCCAAAATGCGGCTCTTCCGCACCACTTCCCCTCAAAAAGGAGATTGGGAGAGAAGGATGAGATACTCATAGATGCCGGCGCAACCGTAAATGGCTACTGCTCTGACATAACGCGGACTTTTATAGAAAGATGCAGAGGCTCTCCAAAATGGGAGAGAATAAGGACAATGTACGATACTGTAAAGGAGGCCCAGGACGCCGCAATAGCCAAGATAATGGCAGGAAACGAGCTTTCATCCCCTCATATCGCAGCGGAGAATGTGATAAACTCCGCAGAAGGGGGAATATTCAAGGGAAAATTCATACACTCACTAGGTCATTCTGTAGGAATAGAGGTGCATGATGGAGGATCCCTATCCCCAAATTCCAAGGGAGAGATGGAGGAAAATATGGTATTTACTGCAGAGCCCGGCATATATATAAAAGGTTTTGGCGGGGTAAGAATAGAGGACGACATACTAATCACGCCAAAGGGAGGAGTCAAATTATAAGGGGAGTTCGGCTAGCTTGGTAGGCTTCCAGATTCGGGTTCTGGAGACACGTGTTCAAATCACGTACTCCCCGTCTTGTTTATGGGGT
>JAJZKO010000004.1 GCA_021850805.1 Microcaldota archaeon
ATAGGAAGGGTTAAAATAAGGTCTTGGTATTTATTTTTGACGTTTTTGGATTGGTATGTATGACTGCCAGGAAGGAAGATGTGAAAGATAAGCACTGGTCCGACTTAATCGCAGAAGAAGTCATAAACAGGAAAAAAGCACCTTTTGTGATAAGCGGTGGCATGACCACCAGCGGACCTGCCCATTTTGGAACAGTCTGCGAGTTCCTCTACCCTTATGTGATAAAAGAGGCAATGAAGGCGAGTGGTGCTGAGGCAGAGTACGTGTTTGTTGGGGATATTTTAGACGCATTTGACAGCGTGCCGTTTGAGTTAAAAGAATATGGAGATAGGCTTAAGAGTGAGCTTGGAAAACCTCTTGTGCATGTAATTGACCCTCTGGGGTGCCATAAATCTTACGGTGAACATTATCTGGGTCAGGCAGAGGAGATAATGAAGGCCCTTAAGATAGAAGTAAGGCTGCTTAAGGCAAACGAGATGTATGAAAAAGGGGAGTTTGACAGGTTTGCAAGGATGTACCTTAGCAGGGAAGATAAGGTTAAGGAGGTTGTCGCTTCAAGCTCAAGGAAGCCAATAGAATCGATGAAGGGCTGGAGCCCTATTATGCCGATATGTGAGAAGTGTGGCAAGATAGCGACAACCAGGGTAACATCGCATAGCGCGGATGAATATGAGTATGCATGTGATAGAAAGACGGCCTACACGGAAGGGTGCGGCTATGTGGGAAGAAACAGAATAGAGGATCATAAGTATAAGCTGCAGTGGCGCCTGCATTGGCCTTCATGGCAGGTCATTTTTGGTACAAGCATAGAGGGAGGCGGGGTTGACCATATGACAAAAGGCGGGAGCTGGGATACTGCATATGCGATACACACTAAAATACTTCAGAATGATCCCCCTGTGCCTTTTAAGTTTGGTTTTGTACTGATACACGGGCACAAATACTCTAAATCCAAAGGCATAGGAATGAGTGTCGCAGAGGTTCTTAGGCTTATTCCACCAGAGATGCTCAAGTATGTGCTGATAGAGCCAAATATCCAGCAGAATAAGGATATAGAAGCGGACGGAGAGTCGCTCCTCCTTCTATATAGTGAATTTGAGAGGCTGTCCATGATGAAGGTTCCGGAGAGCAGGGCTGACGAGAAGAAACTTAAGGCTTACTCTCTTTCAACATCTAAACGGCTGTGGGAAGCCAGATTTGTGGATGTGCTTCTCAACTTTCAGATATATAGAGACTGGGAAAAAGTTGGTACTATCCTGAAGGATCCGGACGGGGTCAGATATCTCTCCGGTTATATAAATGAATGGATAAAGCGCGGACATATGCCTGAGAAATATGACTTTTCTGTATCGAAATCCAAGGTAAGCAATAATAAGGAAGCCCTTACTGCATTATCCGAGAGGCTTGCGGAGAATATGAGTGAGGTTGACGTTCATAATCTAATATATTCGGTGGCTAGGGAGAAAGGAGTTGAGCCTAAGGATTTTTTCGCTACATTGTACATGGCACTGATAGGCAAAGAGAGCGGACCGCGGCTTGGAAAGCTAATATGTGCAATTGGTACAGAGAGAACCAGGGAGCTGATTGATTACGCAGTTTCCTAGATTCACAGCTCTTTGATCTTTGCACAGGCCTTTGCCAGCTCTGAACTTGATTTCTTCAGATGCGCATTTATATCCTCGAGCTCATCTATTATGCCTTCGGATATGTCAGTCTTGGTGTGTCCTGCTACTTTCTTACTTATTCCGTAGAACCTGCCTTGCAATGCTGCGAGGGAGGCGTTTGCCTTGAATATCTCTTCTGCAACTTTTGAGATATCCTTGTTGCTCAAGCGTTTCTTTTTTGATTTTGCCATAGAGGTTTGTCTATATTAGTATTTTTATGCCTTGTGTATCGGAATCTGCGCATGCGATGCCGCCTGATTTTTGGCTTATGGAATATGAGGAACGACAGCAAAAGTTATATAAACCTCTGCTACATATAAGATTTGCTCAAATAATTAGCTATACTTATGTGATTTATTGGCTCAGGAAGAGAATACTGGACAACATGCTGGGAAGGAACAGCACAAGGAGGAGGCAGGGATAATAAGGCTTCTGGGAAAGGACATAAAGGGGAATTACGATATAGAGCACTCGCTTATGCAGATTAAGGGCATCGGCCATAATCTTGCAAGGGCGCTCTCGGTTGCTATCGAAGAGAAGGAGGGCATAAAGGCCAGCGAGAGAATAGGCACGCTTGAGGAAAGCAAGCTCTCAATTATAGAAAAAATAGTCAAGAACCCTAAAGAGTACGGAGTGCCGGTATTTCTGCTCAACAGAAGAGCCGACATCGGCACTGGGGAGGACATGCAGCTTGTAGGCACTGATCTTATAGTAAGGTCAAAGCAAGATATAGATGCTGACGTAAAGATACAAAACTGGCGCGGCTTCAGGCATAAGTATGGACAGAAGGTTCGCGGACAGAAGACGAGCAATACTGGAAGGACAGGCTCTGCAGTAGGAGTTACGAAGAAAGCAGCTAAGGAGGCTGCAAAGCCGCAGAAAGCCGGAGCGTCTGGCGGCGCGGCAGCCAAGTAAATGGTGTTTAAATGGGAGCTCCTAAAAGAACAAGGAAGAAGTACCAGAAATCAAAACTAATGTGGAATAAGAACAGGATTGAGGAAGAGCATGAGCTCAAAGAGCGATACGGGCTCAAGAACCTCAGGGAGCTATGGAGAGTAAATACAGAGGTAAGCAGGATAAGGATGAATATAAGGGAGGTGCTTGCTGGAAGGGCAAAGAGGGAGACAGGAGACGACATAGTCAGGAGGCTTGTAAAATATGGAGTCGTACCTTCTGATGCTGGGATTGATGATTTATTGCTTATAAAGTCAAATGCTTTTTTGGACAGGAGGCTCCAGTCTGTTGTTTTCAGGGCCGGGCTCGCCAGGAGCATTAAGCAGGCAAGGCAGATAATAGTTCATGGATTTATAGCAGTAGACGGACAGAAGGTGAGCTCACCTGGCTATCTGGTGCCTGTAGATGCAGAGAAGAAGGTAGGTTATTACAGGCCGATAGACCTTGAGCCGAAGGTTAAGGAAGGAGTGCGGCAGGAGGCTGCAAAGCCTGCAGAGAACAATTGATGTGATGATTCATGGCTGACCAGAAAAAAAAGAAGAAAGCCGCGGAGAAGCAGCAGAATGTACAGCAGAAGGAGGCCAGCAAGAAAAGGGACATATCATACGAAGCTGCAGTTACAGAGGCGCAGGAAAAATATAAGCAGAAGGGTATAAGGTGGGGAGTGGCACACATATACTCATCAAAAAACAACACAATAATCACGCTTACCGATCTTTCGGGATCAGAGACGCTTGCTACTGGCAGCGGCGGTATGGTCGTGGATGCCGATCATGAGGAAGGCTCGCCGCATGCGGCTATGCAGGCGGCGTATAAGGTCGCGGCGGTAGCTATAGAGAAGAATATTACAAATATCAACATAAAGATAAGGGCGCCTGGAGGACACGGGTCAAAAGTGCCCGGCTCTGGAGCGCAGTCAGTCGTAAGGGCCCTCTCAAGGAGCGGCCTTAAGATAGGAAGCATAGAGGACGTCACACCTATACCTACAGACACCACTAAGAGGCCCGGAGGGAGAAGGGGGCGCAGAGTCTAGCGTTGTCCTTATCTATAAATTTTTATTGCTTTAGAGCGTATTCTTAGTGTATCCTATGTCGAATCTTGATATACACTGGGCTGAAAAGTACCGCCCTTCGCGGCTTGATGAGGTTATAGGCCAGAAGGTTATCATAAGCAGACTTCAGGCATTCGTGAAGTCGGGGGGTTTTCCAAGCATGATATTTGCCGGACCTGCAGGCGTAGGAAAGACCACCTCTGCGATAGCGATGGCTAACGAACTTTACAGGGACCAGTTCTCGGAAGCGTTCCTGGAGCTTAATGCTAGCGATTCGAGGGGTATAGATGTGATAAGAGGGCGTGTGAAGGAGTTCGCCAGGACGCTGCCCCTATCCAAAGGTAACATAAAGATAATATTTCTTGATGAAGCTGATGCCCTTACTTCTGAAGCTCAGCATGCTCTGCGCAGGACAATGGAGAAGTATTCGGCTTCTACACGGTTCATACTCAGTGCGAACTACGCAAGCAAGATAATAGAGCCCATACAGAGTCGTTGCGTGGTCCTTAGGTTTAAGCCGCTTAATGAAGAGGAGATAAACAGCTATGTTGACAGAATAGCTGCGGGGGAGAATCTTAGGATAGATGCAAAGGCGAGGGAGGCGCTCGTTTATGTAAGCGACGGTGACCTGAGGCGTCTCTCGAATGTGATGCAGAGTGCCGCTGTGATAAGCAAGGAGATAACTGAAAAGGAGGTATATGAGATATCAGCAAGGGCAAGGCCGAAGGAAGTTGTTGCTATGTTAAACTGTGCGTCTAAAGGGGATTTCAACGGCGCGAGGAAGGAACTCCTGGTGCTGTTGCTTAGTTATGGGATGAGTGGAGAAGATGTCCTTATACAGGCACACAGGGAAGCGTTGAGGATGGATCTTCCAGATGCTAAAAAACTTGACGTGATAAAAGAGATAGGAGAGTGCAATTTCAGGATAGTGCAGGGTGCAAACGAAAGGATACAGCTTGAGGCTATGCTGGCAAACATGGCAAGCAGGGCGTAACCGCTTCTTATTCTATTGTATACGTAATGTATGCACAAATTATAATAAAGGCAAGGATTAATCATAATACGAAGCGAGGTAGGGTAGCCTGGAGTGCCCGCCGGGCTCATAACCCGGAGATCGGTGGTTCAAATCCACCCCTCGCTAGATAGGGAGTATGTTTCCACTATTCGTGCGGCTATATGTATATATGTAAGTAAGTAACATTACAAAAAAATAATAAATCAACAAAAATAAGAAAAATAATAGCGGAAAACAACCGGTGTTAAGTATGGAAAGGGACATCCAGCCTGATGAGATATTCAATATAATAAAAACAGAGGCAAGGCATGGCGAGATGACAGAGCTTGCTCCTGATTTTTACACAAAACTCAGGAAAAAGATTGAAGACCTAAAAAATACTGAAGACGAAACCAACACAAGCACGGCTGAAAATCTTGAGAAAGCCGAGAAGACGCTGAAGACCAAGCGCATGCAAAAGATATTAATATATCTTGCGTACAATAAACAACTGCCTGCTCGTGTTCCAGAAGAAGAAAGGAGCACATATGAGCATATAAAACAGATAATAAATGAAACATCTTCGTTATCAAAGACAACAAAGGTAAAGATAACAACAAGGACACCTGAGATAATAAATCAGGAAGGCAAAAAAATAGGGCCATTCGAGCAGAATCAGGTGGTGGAGCTCGATAAAGACTCTGACATAAATTTTATAATCAGCAATAAAATAGGAGTAATAATAAACTGAGGATTGAAACGATGAAAATAAAAAAGGAGATAATGTCGTACTGTAGGTTCTGCAAAAAACATACAAAGCATACAGTAAGAATGTATTCAAAGAAAGCGCAGTCTCAGCTTAGCGTAGGAACAAGGAGACACGATAGGGCAATCCGAGGTTATGTAGGCAGCGTAGAACCAAAAATACATCCGAAAAAACTTGGAAAAAGGCAGAAAGTCATGGTCGAATGTTCAGCCTGCAAGAAATCTTCGGAGAGAGTATTCGGCAAGAGGACTAAAAAGAAGATAGAAATAAGCAGATGAGCGCTGAGATTGATGATAGTAAAAAAAGAGATGCCAAATCCTGGGGAATTCGTCCTTATCAAGATAAGCAAGATAGCCCCGCACGGCGCATACTGCAAGCTCATCGAATATGATCTCGAAGCCTATCTGCCAATAGCAGAGGTCTCGTCCGGCTGGATAAAGAACATACACGAGTTTATAAAAGAAGGTCAGCAGGACGTCGCCAAAGTAATATACCTGGACAAGGACAAGCGCACCATAGACATATCCTTAAAGAAGGTTAGCACAAAGGAAAAGAAAGACAAAATAACCGAGTACAGCCTAGAGAAGCGTGCAGAAGGAATATTCGCACAGGCAGCGTCCTCGCAAGAGGAGCGCGCCGAAGCCGCAGCACGCGCTGCCACCCAATTCTCAACATACTATGACCTTATCGAAACGGTTTTCAGCAAAAAGAACAGCTTAGAGATATTTCCAAATAAAGAGTTTGCAAGGAGGCTCCAGGAGATAGTCGACAAGACAATAAAACCAAAGAAGTACACCGTATCATACGATACAACAATAAGCACTACAGATACAAAAGAAGGGATAAAGATAATAAAGAAGGCACTCGGAGAAGTCGAAGAAAGCGGGGTCGAGGTATTGTATGTCGGCGCACCAAAGTACCGCCTTACAGCCACAGGCCCAAGCTATATAGATGCGGAAAGCAAGATAAAAGGGGCCGAGAAGATAATTTCCAGGTACAGGCAGGTAAATTTTGTCGTAAAAACGCAGGTAGAGGTAAATGGAAAAGACAAAAATATACTATAAAAAAAATATTAAGCTGAACAAGCCGATATTGCTCGTAGGCCTGCCAGGTATAGGCAACGTAGGAAGCCTGGTCGGAGAGCATCTCAAAAATGAACTCAAGGCAAAGAGGTTCGCAACCCTGTACTCCCCGCATTTCATGCACCAGACAGTCATGCTCAAGAAAGGCGGCTTCAGGCTGATAAGCAACAGATTCTACGTCACAACAAATGACGAAGGAAGGAGCATAATAATACTGATCGGGGACACACAGGCAGGAAGCCCTGAAGGGCAATATGAGGTCAACGATAAGATAGTAAGGTTCTTCAAGAAGATAGGGGGCAGGGAGATATACACTATAGGTGGATACAGCGCAGGCACAGGATATATAGACCATCCAAAAGTATTCGGGGTTGCATCTGAGAAGAAGGCCCGGGAAACGCTCGCCAAGAATGGCGTGGTCATAGGCAAGGCCGCAGGAACCATATGGGGCTCCGCAGGGCTGCTGCTTGTATTTGGCAAGAAGAACAAGATACCATCAGCATGCCTTATGGGCGAGACTGGGATGCTCGAGATAGATGCCAATGCAGCCAAATCAGTCCTCGAAGTGCTGATGAAGATAATAAAGGTAAACGTAAACCTGGAAAACATAAACAAGATAAGGAAGGAGACAGAGAAGATAATAAAGGAAATAAACGATGCAGCTTCAGGAAACACGGATCAGTATCAGCAGGACAGGGCAAAGCTTACCTACATAAGATAGCCGGACAGAAACGCGCCGCGCCAGTAATCCAGCCTGGTAGGATATCAGCTTCCCATTCAATAGAAGAAAAAGCTGAAAACCCGGGTTCAAATCCCGGCTGGCGCACATATACAACGCCTGCTACACATTACCAAGCAGCATACCCCATCGCCTATAAACAGCGAGGGATTCACTGCACTGTGAAATCAAGCCTCCGAGTCAATATCAATCGGCTCAGGATTATCTGGCGAGGCAAAAGTGTGGTTCACCACAATACCGGCCTCTCCTGCAGCGGCAAACTCGTCTTTTGCTCCTGCAGAATGCTCCCAGCGCGGGGTCATAAATATCTCTGCGACATAGCCACTCTTCAGTATATTCTTCCAGAAGGCATACCATTCATGCTCTTCAATCCCGTCGAACTTGTCATACGATTCATTATGGAAGATATCCGCTGCAGAGAACACAGGGAAGTCGACAGCCTCCCGTATTCTTGACGTGTTCCTCTTCAGCAATGCTATATTCCTGTCAATATGCTCCTTCCCGTCAGATGTTATGATGCCTGATACATACCCAACCTTTACCCTACCTCCGGAAGAGATATCATTAAGTAGTGCAATAAGCTCCCTGCCCACTCCCGAAAGATCATTATTTTTTCTGGAAACCTCGCTAAGTCTCCCAAGGAAATACGCTTTGTCATAGCTTTCCATAAAAAAAGTTCTCTATAGCAAAATTAAAAAGAGTAGTGCTACGCAGAATGCTGCGCATGCACAGCCAAAGTTTGAGGTATACTTATTCCCGTATCCTTTTTCCTCAAAGTATCCCAAGGCGGAATCCGCCACACCGCCTATCCATCCGGATATCACAACTACAGCTACGGCAAAGGCACCGCCGGCATTGAAGGCCGTTAAAGCGATAACCATGGCCCCAATAAAGCTTGCCGTAAGCCCGTACAGAGTCACGCCTCCTGAAGTCCCAACCTTTACCCTTTTCAGGGTAAGCATCATAACTGGGCGCGGCCCAAGCGTACCAATCTCGCTTGCAAACTTGTCTGCCGTTATGCCAGCGACCACTGCCGCATACACCACAAGTGCCGCAGGGCCCCTTATAATGCCTACAGCAGATAAAACAACAACTATCAATGGCATAAGCCCATTAGCAGCCACATTCTTCCATGTCCTCCTGCTCTCGTAGACGCCCCTGCGCTTCTTTACTTTCTTTCCGAAATTGGTAACAAGGGATGAGAGAAGCAGGAAGATCACAAGCACAGCGAGATAATAACCTCCATTTCCCGTCCCAAGAATGAATATCAGCACTCCAAGAGCCGCAGCAAGGGCCAGACCATAGTAATCCAGAGTAAGAAGAGTCCTCATATGAATTCCACTATTAAGAAACATTTTTAAATATAGGTGTATTATATAGTAACAACTAGTTTTTAGCGTGGGAAGACTAAAACTGGTCGCCTTGCCAGCAAACCTTAGGGTTTGCTGGCCTATTTCTATAAAATTATATCCTCTCACATGATTAAATATATTTGTACTGAAAATCCAACATGTGATCCGATGGAACTTAACAACCCCATGCCAAAATACAACCTATTCGGGGTGGAAAACCCTGAATATTCAGAAGCCCAGGTAGTCGTCCTTCCGGTTCCTTATGACTCTACGACAACGTACAAATCCGGTGCCAGGGACGGCCCGCATGAGATAATAAGCGCAAGCAGGAACATGGAAACGTATAGTGAAGAGTTCGGATGCGACATAACCGAGAAGATAAGGATCTTCACTACTGACGAGCTAGCCCCTAACCTCAATTCCCCAGAAGAGACTGTAAGGTCGATAGAGGAGGAAGTGTCAAAGATACTGAAAGACGGAAAGATGCCCGTGCTCCTTGGGGGTGAACATACAGTAGCGGTAGGTGCTATATATGCGGTATCAAAACACATGAAGGATTTTAGCGTAATACACTTCGATGCACACTCGGATTACAGGGACGAATACATGGGCAGCAAATACTGTCACGCATGCATAATGGCAAGGGCGAGGGAGAGATGTGATAGCTGCTTCAGCGTAGGCGTGAGGAGCATAGACGAGACAAGCGCAACAAAATACGGCAAGGACATACTTTACAGAAAAGACATGCACAACATGACCATAAAAGAAGTGTCCGAAGAGATAATCAGAAGAACAAGGAAGAATGTCTATATAACCATAGATACGGATGTGATAGACCCATCGCAACTGCCCAGTACAGGCACCCCGGAACCAGACGGATTAAGCTTCTTTGAGCTCACCCAGATACTAAAGAGCGTTATAATCGAAAAGCACCTTGTAGGGATAGACTTCAACGAGTTGGCTCCAATAGGGGGACTGACAGCCCCGAATTATCTGGTAGCAAAACTGGTGTACATGGCCCTGGGTTACGCATTCATAAAGAACTAGGGATCCATTACGGATGAAGACCCGGGGTCTTATTGTACATCGAGAAAAGTGCCAGATGCTCATCAGGGTTGTAATACTTTAGCCTGCCGTCCAGACCTGCTATCCTCTTTGATATCTCGGTTGGGCTTATGGCCTTCGGGTCCCTGTCCTTGGAAGCAAGGATAAGGGTGAAGACCATGCTGAATCCAGGCATGTAGAAATTCATGGCTCTTACCACTGGAAAAACCTTTTTCAGGTAAACAGGCATCTGTGAGTAATCCCAGCCATTTTTCTTCAGGTCCCATCCAAGCGTCACATACACGCCGTCTTTAGTCAGGCTCCTGCTTATCTGCCTTGCAAACTCTTCGCTGTAAACTTCTGTTGCTATTGACACCTGGTAAGGGTCTATAAGATCCCCAAATATCACATCATACTTGGTCTTTGTCTTATGTACAAAATCTATCGCATCACCTATGACAAGGTTGACACGCTTATCCTTGCGCTTCAATGCATACGGAAGATATTTTCTGCATAAATCAACCACCTCGCCGTCTATCTCGACCCAATCAATTGATACATCCTTATATCTAAGGAGTTCGCTTGCTGTAGTCCCCTCTCCGCCTCCGAGGATCAGCGCCTTCTTCGGGTTCCGTACAGTAATCATGGAAGAATGGACAAGCACCTCATGATACACATGGCAGTCTATCTCCGAAGACTGTATTACGTTGTCAAGGGCAAGGAATGTCCCTATCGTTGGGCTTCGCGCTATCAGAACATTCTGAAATTTAGTCCTGCCAAAATGAAATACCTTGTCTACCTCCCTTACAGTAGAAGATCCATAAGGTGTGGTCTCGCTGAAAAGCAATCCTCCTCTCATCTAAAAACCCATATACAATACACGCGAAGCAATTAAAAGCCGAAGCCTGCCAGAAGTATTCGGATAACGCAGCAAATATTTATATTCTTATTTAAACCTATCATATCTGCAAATTCTTGGTAATCCAATGCCTGAGACAAGAGCGTCACAGAGGACAAAGACTATAAACAAAAGAGAGCTCGTTACTGGCAAGCACGTATACGGCAATCTTTATGATATCAGCCCTGAGCTCCTTTACGATACGGAACTTCTATCCAGGATAATATCCGAATCAGCAAAGATAGGCAACATGCACATCGTGGAAACAATAGTCAAGAAGTTCCAGAACCTCAAGGGCGGAATCGACGGCGGCGTCTCTGTAATAGCCCTGATAAAGGAAAGCCACATAACCATACACACATGGCCTGAAGGTAATTATGCCGCTGTGGACGTCTTCTCCTGCGGCCAGCAGAGCAGCCCGGAGAAAGCATTCGAGTACATAATACTCAAACTGAAGCCGAAGACTTACAAGATGTTCAAGGCAGACAGGGGCAACACGGTTCCTACCTGACCATCCTGCGCCTTATTATCCTGTCGAGTTTGTCAGATAGTTCCTCCTTCATCGAAGGGAACCTGACTATGCGCAGGTTCTTTTTTGAGATATCTACCATAAAAGAGTCGCCTTTGCGGAGCATTGCCACCTCAATCCCGTCACACCTAAGTATCCCTTCATATTTTACTATATCGACCCTGAGTCTTTTGTCGCAGCCAAGCACGATAGGGCTATTGTACGGCCCGTCAGCATTTATGAACGTGGTGCAGAAGACATGGGTATCAAGTATGACAGGACCTCCTGCAGACTTGTTATATGCAGTAGAGCCGACACTGCATGTCACTATAAGCCCGTCTCCGCTCATCGCATAAGGATATATCGGGTGCTTTGTAGATGCGCCCTCATACACCCTGAAACTCACTTCCTGCGCTATGTTGTGGAGTGAGACTTCGTTAACGGCATAATATCGCCTTGATTTATACCTTAAGGATATCCTCCCCCCTATACTCTCCACTTTATATCTTCCATTCTTCAGAAGCCGTATAACCCTGTCCAGATCCTTCATCGATACGTCTGCATAGAAGCCCATGCTTCCCTGCTCATCATATCTTATTGGAAGTATCGGTCCGTCATGCTCCCTGGCCGCCCTTACAAATGTACCGTCCCCTCCTATCGCAATGCATATGCTTGCCTTGTCACTGACTTCAAACGCATCGTATATCTTCCTGAGCTGCGGATAATCCTTATTTGTTACGAGCTTTATCCTGATCTACTCACCGGTAAAAAAATGTATAGGCCTGCCAAGCGCTTCCTCTGCCGCCTCCATGTACGCCTCCGAGAGTGTCGGGTGCGGGTGTATGGTGTCCGCAATATCCTCCAGTGTCCCTCCCATCTCTATAACCTCCGCAGCCTCAGAAATCATGTTTCCTGCATCCTGCGATACGATCTCTATTCCCTTCACGAGCTTATATTTGTTGTAAAAGACCTTCACAAATCCTTTGGTCTCATCTATCGCTATCGCCTTTCCGAGCGCGCTGAGCGGGAACTTCGCGCTCTCAAGCCCTGCACCGCCAATCTCTCCTGCCGATGCTATCTCAGGATCAGAGAATACCACAGATGGTATTACTGCATTATCGAATTCTGAATCTAGTCCTGCAGCGACTTCTCCTGCAATCACGCCCTGCCTCATTGCCTTGTGCGCGAGCATCGGTTCGCCAACAACGTCCCCAATGGCCATTATCTTATCGTCCTCAGTCTCGAGCCTCCTGTTCACCTTTATGAATCCCCTGCCGTCTCTGGACACCTTCGTATTCTCCAGCCCAAGCCCCATAGTATATGGCTCAAGCCCTATTGCAACAAGCACAACCTCGGAATCAATCTTGGTGCCATCATCAAGCCGAACCTGATTCCCCGAAAACGAGACAGGCATAGATGCATAAACTTCAATGCCAAGCTCCCTCATCCTTGCAGAGACAATATCCGAAGCGTCCCTGTCGAAATGCGAGAGTATTCCTGATCGCGCTATTATCCTGACTTTCTTTCCCATCTTCGCATATATGGTGCCTATTTCCACCGCAACGTAACCACCCCCCACTATCGTCATTGTTTCTGGAGGATGCTCAAGCATCAGCGCGGCCTTGTAGTCTATGATGCTCTTGCCATCGAAAGGCAGGCTATCAAGTGCCTTAGGCACGGATCCAGTAGCGATTATGGCCTTCTTGAAATCAAGCGAAGTGCCGTTTGTCAACTGTATCGTCGAGGAAGATAGGAAGGTGGCCTCGCCCTTTATAACCTCCACCTTGTTCTTCCTGCACAGGAACTCTACTCCCTTTTCCAGCTTTTCAGATACCGCCATCCTCCATCTGTACAGAGCGCCAGCATCAAACTGCCCTGATAAAACCACTCCCTTATCCTTCGCATTAAGTGCCCTATGATAAAGATCAGAATAGTAAATCATTGTCTTTGAAGGTATGCATGCATAGTTCAGGCAGTGCCCACCCATCTTATGCTTCTCCACCACTGCAACCGAGAGCCCGAGCTGCGCGGCGCGTATTGCCGCAATATACCCCCCTACTCCACCTCCTATTACTGCGAGGTCTACTTCTTCAGGCAAGGATCCCATCACCATAAAAAAACCTAAATCATATCGAGAAATTCAGGATCCTCGAGATACTTCTTCAGTGCGTTGCCAAATAACACTGCCTCGGCCCCGTCTACCACCCTGTGATCGAAAACAAGCGAGAACGGCAGAACCTTGCCTGCCACAACATTCCCCTCCTTCACTACTGGCATATCGCGTATTAAGTGGACACCCAATATTGCAACCTCAGGGTAATTTATCATTGGAACAGAGAGATATCCGCCTCCAAGGCTGCCTATGTTGCTTATAGTGAAAGTGCTGTCCCGCATCTCCTCGATGCTTACCTCCCTCTTTCTTACCTTCGAGGAGAGTTCCTGTAGCTCCTGCGCTATCTTTAGTATGCTCTTCGAATCAGCGTTCCTTATCACAACCACCTTAAGCCCATCAGGCCCCTCCGCGCCTATGCCTATGTTGTAGTATTTCTTTATCACTACCTCCTCTTTATGCTGGTCATAGCTCGCATTGAACCTGGGGTTCTCCTTAAGCGCCTGCACGGCAGCCTTTATTA
This sequence comes from Microcaldota archaeon, assembly GCA_021850805.1. GTDB lineage: Archaea > Micrarchaeota > Micrarchaeia > Micrarchaeales > CABMGC01 > JAKBQS01. The sequence goes on from JAJZKO010000004.1 coordinate 13,686, forward strand.
TGAAAGGCAGGAAGGTCAGCTTTACTCCAAGCTTTTCTGCGTTGGCCTTCTCCCTGCTTACAATCCCATAAAGGCTTCCTGCATCTATTAAGTCCATATGTGCGGCCCTTGGTATCGTCCACGAAAGCTCCATATTCTTTGCAATAGTCTTTCTGGTCTGCGATAACGGCACGCGCTCAATCTCTTCAGAATGTTTCTCTTCAAGAAGCTCAGAGAAGACCGGTACAGAAGCCTTAGCAGGAGAAGCAGGCACCTTTGCAGCCCTTATATCATTTTCAAGTATTCTTCCTCCAGGGCCTGTCCCAATCACCTTACTTATATCCACTCCAAGTTCCCTAGCAAGTTTCCTTATGTGGGGAGCAGCAATAACTTCCCCCTCCTTGCCTTCTTTTATGCTGCCTTTCTGCCCCTGTTTATCAGCGACGACACCCTTGTCCTGCGCATGCTGAACTGCATCCGCAGTGGAAGTGGCACCTTCTTCACCTACCGTCGCAAGCAGGTCACCTACCTTGACCTCCTGCCCTTCCTTGACTGCAAAATGCACCCTGCCCGATATCGGGCTTGGGATATTTACCACTGCCTTGTCGGTCTCTATCTGCATTATTGGCTGATCTTCTTTGACATTATCGCCCTCTTTAAAGAGCAGCTTCTCAAGCTTGCCTTCTGTAATGCCTTCTCCCACATCAACAAATCTTATCTCCACACACTCAACTACTAAGTGATTTATCTATGGCCTCTGCTATCTTTTTCTCGTTGGGCAAGTAATATTTCTCATATCCTGGGAAAGGATAAGGGAGGCTAGGGGACGCAACACGTAATATCGGTGCATCAAGCTCATATATGGCCTCTTCAGCTATCCTTGCCGCAACCTCTGCCCCAGCCCCAAAGCTTTCCGATGCCTCATGGACTATGACCACATGCCCTGTCTTCTTTGCCGACTCCACAAAGGTCCTGGTATCAAGAGGGTTTATTGTCCTTAAATCTATTATCTCCGCATCCACTTTCTTAGCATCAACAGTCTTCTGAACCACATTGACCATCGTTCCGTAAGTGATAATGGTTATATCATTCCCTTCCCTTAACACATTTGCCTTTCCTATGGGTACCTCATAACTCCCATCTGGTATATCCTGCTTAAAGAGCCTGTAGAGCTTAGTAGGCTCGAGAAACACCACAGGATCGTCTAATTTTACAGCGCTCAGCATGAGTCCCTTTGCATCATACGGTGATGAAGGCTCCACTACAACAAGCCCCCCCATATGCGAATAATATACTTCAGGGCTTTCGGAATGATGTTCAAGGGTCCTCACACCTCCGCTTACAGGAGTCCTCACAACCATGGGAACAGTAAGCGTAGAACGGGACCTGCTCCTGAACCTGGCAGCATGGTTAACAAGCTGGCTGAATCCAAGAAACATAAACCCGGCAAACTGTATCTCCGGTATGGGTCTTAGCCCGGCAAGAGCCATACCAACAGAAGTTCCTATTATCCCTGATTCTGCAAGCGGTGTGTCTATGACTCTCTTCTCGCCAAACTTGGCAAGCAGACCCTCGGTTACCCTAAAAACTCCCCCGTCCTTGCCTATATCTTCTCCAAGCAGAACAACCTTGCTGTCATTCTCCATTGCTATCCTTAAAGCGTCATTAATCGCCATTACCATATTTGCCTGCATCTTAATCACCCAGCCAGTATCCTGCTGCTTCACCTGCAGAGAGTTCCGAAGAGAGGACATCAGGCATAAAGCTGTATACATTCTTGAAGACAGAAGAAGGATCTGGAACAAATTTTTCTGCTTTTTCAAGCGCAGCATCAAGCGTCTTCACATTTTCTTCGTGCAATTCCCTTTCTTTGTCATCGTCCCAAAGATTCTTTGCAGATAGATACTTGCGTATACGCAGCAGCGGATCCCTATTCTTCCATATTGCTTCATCAGAACTATCCCTGTATTTCGTAGGGTCATCAGCTGTCGTATGCATGCCCATCCTGTATGTTATTGCTTCTATGACAAATGGGCCTCCCTCGCTCAAAGATCTCCTTATAGCATCCTTTACGGCCTTATATACTGCCACGACATCGTTTCCGTCCACCTGCATGCCCTCAATCCCAGCGGCAAATGCCTTCTGCGCAAGTGTCAGTGCAGCGCTCTGCTTTGCCCTTGGTATGGATATAGCCCACTGATTATTCTCTATAATCACTACAAGCGGCACTTTCCATACGCCTGCAAAATTAAGTGCCTCGTAGAAGTCTCCTTCAGATGTGCCACCGTCCCCAACATAAACCACCACCGCAGCCCCGGTATTGTTGTATTTTTGCGCAAAGGCAATCCCTGACGCGTGTGGAAGCTGCGTGGAGACAGGGACGGCATTGGTCAGATACCTAAGTGGTTTACTTACTACGCATCCCTCTTCAAAACCCATCCAGTATATGAAAAGCAGCTCAAGCGGAATGCCCCTCTCTATCTGCACCGCATGCTGCCTAAAAGACGGTACAAATATATCCTTCTCCCCCATCGCAAAAGCGCTTCCTATCTGCGTCGCCTCTTCTCCGAGAAGCGGAGCATAAGTTACCGCCCTTCCCTGCCTCTGCAGGCTCAGGAGCTTTGCATCAAAGTCCCTCGCGAAGCCCATCCTCTTATACATCCTCAATACTAATGCATCATCCACATCCTTGGGAAAAAGCGCTGCATCTGCGTTCCCATTCTCGTCTATTATCGAGATATACTCTATCTTATCATCAAAAACCTGCTTGACAACCAAACAACCGCCTATTTAATCTGCAATGCAAATTATAAATTAATATCTGAAAAAATAGGCACCATTCATATCAAAGGAGAATAATGGAAAGTGTCCGTGCCTTATCGAGTAAAGATGCGCTTGTAAGGTTATCCCCGTTTTCTATCGTTCCGACTGCCTCAAGGAATGCTCTCAAATCCTTCCTGTACAGCTTAACCCTACTCACGCTAGCCCCGCGCATCTCCGCTCCAAGCATGCGCGCCCCGCGCAGATCTGCTCCCTTAATATCCGCGCCGAAGAGATAACTTCCTTCCATAATCGCATTTCTAAGAATAGCGCCTTTCATATAAGCCCCCCAAAAATAAGCATCGGAGAAATCCGCATGCGATAAGTCTGAATATGCCATGTAAGCGCCGCTCATGTTTGCGCCTCTGAAAGACGAATGCGCCAATCTTGCATAGCCAAGATTTGCCCCGCCAAAGTTTGCACATTCGCAGTCGGATCCTGTAATATTCGCATACCCTAAGTTTGCACCTCCAAAATTCATACCGCGCAGATACGCATTTTTGATGGATGCGCGGTACAGGTTAGCGCCTCCGGCATTCATCGCACCGATCTTCTTACTGTCAAGCATCAGTGCACCCAAATTTCTTTCGCCGAAAATGATGCCAAGAGCGCGCCTCTCTCCCATCCTGCCCCTGCCACCAGCCTTTTTCCCAAGCAAAAAATCCGCATAAAGCGATGCTGCATCTTGTACATCAACACGCATATCAATCACGCAAATTCCAAAAACCCCTACCGATTCTGTATCAATTTATAAGCATTTATAATAAAAACTACTATTACTATTAACTGTTGTTTGTACGGTTGTGATTGATGGAAGCAATAATATTGTGCGGAGGATTTGCGACGAGGCTTGAACCAATAACCTTGTTTGTGCCAAAACCGCTTCTGCCTATCCAGGGCAAACCCATAATAGATAACACCATGGATAAGATGCGCGCTGCAAAGCCAAAGCGCATCATAATATCTACAAACAAGAAGTTCTCAGACCAGTTTGAGCACTGGGCCGTCTCGAGGGAGCGCACGTCAGGCACAGGCAAAATAGAGATACTTGTAGAGCCCACACTCCACAACAAAGAGAAATTCGGCGCAGTAAAGGGGATAGAGTTTGCTATAAAGAAGAAGAGGATAAACGACGACCTACTCATAGTCGCGGGGGACAATTTCTACAAATTTGATTTGCAGCGCATGATCAAGCGATTCAGGGAACTACGCAAGCCTGTAATAGCATTGCACGATATAAAAAAGAAGGAGGAGGCAAGGAGGTTTGGTGTCATATCGATGAAAAACGGCATAATAGCCCACTTCGAGGAGAAGCCAGAGAAGCCAAAGTCAACCCTGATAAGCACCGGAATATACCTATTCCCTAAAGAAACCCTGAGAATGTTTGAAGAGTATCTATCAGACAGCAACAATCCCGACGCCCCGGGATATTTCCTGCACTGGCTGATAAACAAGGAAAAAGTATACGGGGTAACATATAATGAAGAGTGGTACGACATAGGCACAATAGATACATACAGGAAGGTATTCGAGTCCTGCATGAAAAGGAGTGGATAATCTACATCGTGAGATGGATATGCAGACAGTTTACTGGTGAAGCATCTCACAGTCTCTCTATTAATTCAGCATAAAGCGAAGCCACTTCGCCGAGACCCTTTCTCGAAACCCATTCATTCTCTGCATGTGGGTTATCTCCGTTAGGTGCTATTGTTATAACTGGCACATGCAGTATATTGGATATTATATTATCGTCAGCAACAGAGCTGCCGTAGTTAATATGATGGGTTCCACACCTCTCATCCACAATGCGTATCACCCGCCTGACGCTCTTATCAGACAGCTTCGTCTCGTAAGGGTCTATGTAAGGCGTCTCCCTTTTAGCTATGGAGACATCTACCACAGTGCGCCTGTCCAGGGTCCCGCTCGACTTCAGCCTCCTTACAAGCTCCTCTACCCTCTTCTTTGCCTTAGTTCCTGTATCCGGAGGCACCAGATGGAGATCTACACCTATCCTTGCACTCTCAGGTATCGCAAGCCCGGTAGACCTTCCTTCAAAGAGATTTGCGAAAGCAGTCTCGCCTCCAAGTGCCTTGTGCTTAAGCAGCTTTAAGTCACCAAGCCCCAAAACTATCTTTGAAGCCTCATCTATTGCGTTTATCCCTTTCTTTGGCTGTGCGCCATGAAAAGCAAAACCTCTTACATCTATGTTAATCACAACCCGCCCTCGCCTCCCTGCAGTTATCACGTCCGCGCCTCCCTTATACTTCTCCGAATGCCCGGAGTCGCCGGACAATGCTATTGACACCCCGCTGAACCATTTCCTGTTTGAAGAGAGCGCCTTCCATCCACCAACAGATATGTTCTCCTCGTCAACACAGAATACGGCCTTGAGGGATCTTCCTTTACTGGCAGCCAGCCCAGAAAGTATCGCAGCCAAGCCCCCCTTCATGTCACACGCGCCCAGACCTATTAACCTATCCCCATCCCTCTCAAGCTTTAGTGGATTTGTATGCCATCTTCCGTGCGGTATTACTGTATCCATGTGGCCGTAGAGGAGTATTGGCCTTCCGCTGCCCTTCCTCTCGGCAAATATGTTAAAGCGCCCTTCGCTGACATACTGCCTCCTTACAACCATCCCTTCTTCTTTGAGATAGCCTTCTATAAATTCGCCTATCCTGGACTCATTGGGAAAAGATGAGTCGATAGAGACCAGCTTCGAGAGTAAAGGTTCCACATCCATGATATCATCAGAATAAATTGTCGAATGCATGGCAGTTGGAAAATGCCTCCAGAGCAGCTTCTCTTACAGACGTCTCATGGTACATTACCTGAAGGCTTTTCATGTGCCCTTCTATCTCTACATGGTTCCTAAGGAGACCGCCAAAATCCCTGTTTATTTTTGCCGCGTTTATAACAGCCCCATTCTCATTGTTTGATTCTGAAAAGAGGGAATAATCCGGATACCTGCTAAGCATGAAGTAAAGCATCCCTACCTGCATCCCGAAATGTATATTGTTGTGCCTGTGCCCCTCTTTTACATATGTGTCCGTGAATTCCGCCAGCCTTACCACATTCCTCCCATTATCCAAGGGAACTTCATTCATCTCGCATATCGATATGCCTATCAGTTCACGTCCGGCTTCTGTCTCTCTGTAGGCTACAGAGACTATATTGCTGTTATTAAGTATAGCGCCCCTTACTTCTTCACTGTTGTATTGGAAAGCGCCAAGGAAAGAATTAAGCTCCGGCTCATGATCGGAGAGAAGCGACCTTCTGGAGTTCTCATCTACAACAAGCCTAACCATATATCCTCCTTCAAGCGCATATGTGCCGGCCTCTCTCTCTGCCCTGTCTATTACAACCCTCTCGAGCCGTTCGGCTATGCTTACTTTCCTCTCTGCTCTCGCCTGTCCGAGCCTCTCGTCGCAAGTAGCCCTTTTCTGTTCTGTAAGTTCCCTGCTCGGCGAGTTATACCCTATATAGACGAGCGAGTAGCCATTTCCAAGACCGAAACTGGCCTCAACATGCTCAATTTTATGAACCAGACCATCAGATACTACTGCCCTCACAGAGAGCCTTGAGAATGAGTCATCATCAAGCCTGGCTATACCTTCTCTAACAGTCCTGTTTAGAAAATCTGCCCTGAAATCATTCCTTATCGTATACGGTATGAAACCTTTAAGCCTTTTAGAAGTTGCCGGCTCTATACCATCCCGTGGACCAAAGCTTGTATTAGCCCTTGACTCCTGCCTGTAAAGCGAATTTATAAGGGTGCTTTTCTAAACACCTTGTTCTCTCCATAGGGTCACCATGAATAAATGATAATACCATTCTTCCATAACTCCTATTTAAATATTCGTATTTATTCTTACGAATATCGTAATATACTATTTAAGTATGGCATAGCTTACCGTATCCATTACGCCATCAATCTGCCTTATAGACTCAAGCTTTGAGTTGAGTGCGTCAGCAGTAGCTGCCTTAAGTACGCATACCACGTCGTAGCTCCCCGAAACCTCGTATATCTTCTCAGCGCCTATCCTCCCTATCTCTTCACCAACCGAAGAGGTATCCTTCTTCGCCGAGACGCTTATCATAACAACTGCGCCAATACCCAGGTTTGCATCTATCGTGAACCTTCTTATTACACCAGATCTGTACATCTTATTGACGCGTGCTCTGACCGCTCCTTCAGTAAGCCCCAGCTCACGCCCAATCTTAACGTAACTTACCCTGGAATTATCTATCAGCATGGATAATATCCGCTCATCAGTGGCATCCATGGTATATATTTGGTTGCTCATAATAAAAATCTAATAGTATACTATTTCCGCAGCAATACGATTAACTATAAATATTTGATTCTGGAATATAGAAGCATGTCCGAAATAACCATAGGAAAAAAGATGATGGCAGAAGCCATAGGCACATTCATACTTGTCTTCATAGGCGCAGGATCGGTGGTAGCATCAAACTACTTCGTAATGGCGAACAGCGCATTCCCGCAACTGCTTCTCATAGCATTTGCCAACGGCCTCGCACTTGCCGTGGCAATAACAATAGCGATGGGCATATCCGGTGGCCATATAAACCCTGCAGTAACAATCGGTTTCCTGACAGCAAAGCTGATAAATACCAGAGACGCACTCCTATACATAATATCACAGGTTATCGGCGCAACATTAGCAGGACTCTTCCTGCTATTCCTGCTGCCCGTTACATTCTCACTTCCCGTACATCTGGGCACACCGTCACTGGCCTCAGGGGTGAGTGTACTACAGGGCATAAGCATAGAAGCTGTAATAACATTCTTCCTTGTTCTTGCGGTATTCGGCACGATTGTTGACAGGCGCGCCCCGCGGATAGGCGGCTTTGGCGTAGGTCTTGTGCTTGCCGCATCGGCAATGGTGGCCGGTCCGTTCACAGGCGCCGCGGCAAACCCTGCAAGGGCGATCGGTCCTGCATTGGCTTCAGGGTTCCTGCAGAACTGGTATGTATATTGGATAGGACCGATAGTAGGCGGGATAGTCGCTGCTCTCGTATATAATTATCTATTCAGGGAAGGAGTCGAGAAGCCATCCAAAAAGCGCAGATAACTATCTCAGGAAGAGTTTCCGCAGGGAGTTCCTGAGGGATTTGTAGCTTGGGCATCTGTATCTTGCTTCGCTATCCCCGTCTCCAACCTTAACTGAAATGGCACTCTCAGGTAGCACGTAGAAGAGGCTCTCGTCCGTTATATCATCCCCCGCACTGAATACAAACCCATGTTTTTTCCTTGCCAAGACAAGCTCGTAGTATATGCCTTTGCTCATCATATTGCTTACCTCTACGACTTTCTTGCCGAAAAGAACATTGACCTGGCTGTTTGCCGTTATGTTAGTGAGCGTATTATATACCTCGTTTGCGGTATCTTCAACTCCGGCTATCCTTACCTTTCCGTAATGCCATGCTAATGAATTTTCCTTCTGCTCTATAAAAGACCCATCGATCCTGGCCCTGTATTCCTCCATTATTTCTCTGACAAGGCCCATCCACTTTGTATCGAAGCTGGCAGTCCTCTCCCATCTATCCGTACCCTGGTCCTTGTGATACGCTCCGTGTTCAGCCACCAACGATATATCCATCCCGCCAAACCATCTCTCCATATCCGCCTTTTTTCTCCCACTTATAATCACTACGGTGTGCCCACGCCTTGAGATGCCCTGCAAGAGCTCTAAAAGTTCAGCATCGGGTTTGGCTTCTCCAGGATTCTCACATAAAGGCACCAGCGTGCCATCATAGTCCAGGATAACGAGGCCGCTGCCAGAGGAAGAGATCCGACTGGAAACTAATCTTAAGGTCTCTTCATCAAAGACCATTGGTTTTATGGAATTTGCTTTAACAGAGGAGTCAAGGCTGCCCATGAAATTCTCCGCCCACCTCCTTACGCCACCTCCCAGAAGCCTCTTTCTTATATTCTTGTTCAATGTGTAATCATATGCACCAGATATCCCCAAGGCCTTTTCCATAGCGTTGCTTATATCATCTAGATCGTATGGATTTACTATAAGCGCCTCTTTCATGTCTTTAGACGCGCCTGCGTTGCCACTGAGTATCAATACGCCCTTAAGGTTGTCCTTTGAGGCTATATACTCCTTAGCTACAAGGTTCATCCCATCCCGAAGCGGAAGGTTTAGCATTACATCGGCAGACTTGTAGAAAGCAATGAGCTCGCCAAAGCTCAGAGTGTCGTAGATATACAGTACCGGGGTATTCCCGTCCTTGGCATATCTGCTGTTTATCTCGCTGACAAGCATCTCTATTTCCCTCTTCACATGCCCGTATTTCTCGACATGCTCTCTGGAAGGAACAACCACAAGGACATAAAGAACCCTGCCCACCTGCTCTTGGTTCTTCGCAAGGAAGTATCTGAATGCATCAAGCTGCTCTATTATACCCTTTGTATAATCAAGCCTCGAGATGGAGAAGATAAGCTTCTTCCCCCTTACTATTCTGGCAATCTTCCTCCTGTAGTGTGCTACATTCTCGCTCTTATAGGATGAAAACCTGTCAAAATCTATGCCTATGGGAAAAGCTCTCACCGTGCTGGTATGCCCATGCAGTTTTATCAATCCAAAGCGATTCTCATACCCGTTCAGGACACGTGCGCTCTCCAGAAAGGCATTTACGTAGTCATATGTATGGAACCCTACAAGATCAGAACCAAGCATTCCGTGTATTATCTCTTTATGCCATGGTAGAAGCCGGAATACATCGTAGCTTGGAAAAGGAACATGAAGAAAAAACCCCACCTTCGCATCATTGTATTTCTTTCTTATCATATCCGGGAGGAGTCCGAGGTGATAATCATGCACCCATATCGCATCGCCCTTCTTTGCAATCTTGGACAGCGCCCCCATGAAAAGCCTATTTACCCGTTTATATGCATTCCAATAATCCTGCGAGTATGTGGTATACATAGGGAAAGAGTGTAGCAATGGCCACATAGTCTTGTTTGAAAACCCATTATAATACAAATCGAATGTTGGTTTTGGGATGTTTACAGGATAGCACCTGAATTCCTCTATAAGCTTCTTCTCCACATCAGAGTCGATCTTCGTGCCTGGGTATCCTATCCACAACGCCTTATAATCATTGTAAAATGAGCTCAATCCTGTCGCAAGGCCCCCAACGCTTCCCTTAAATCTGACCTCTCCATCAACATTTTTTATTGATACAGGCAGCCTGTTCGATACTATTATCAGCCTTCCCATTTCCAGATACCTTGGAGATAAATAGTAAGCAAGCTTATTATTTATTAAGGAGATTTTTAGCCGCTGCAGCTTCCAACCCTTTAGATAAGTCTATTATATTTCTCCAAGTATCATCCGCTCCAAACCATCTTCTCCTACCTGACATATCTGCTTTCCCAATCTGACAATGGAATAAACGCTGCACAACGGCGCCCAGAAGCCAAATATAACAAAAAGGAATCAATCCCGGTTTAAATAAGCTAATTCGGGATAGTACGTATCCGATGCGGCAAGAAGTGCCTGGCGGGGGCGAGATTTGAACACGCGACCTCTAGATATCTTAGCAATCACAGCAAGTTGCTCATCACTCAAAAATGCTTTGCATATGAGTCTAGCGCTCTAACCAGGCTGAGCTACCCCGCCTAATCTTATAATTCTAACAAACAAAAATTAATAAATGGGGCATAAAATTAACCGAGTATCCGTATTATCAGTTCCTCTGCTGCCTTAGCTGCCAGGAGCAGGAAAACCCCAAATATGGCGATGAAGATTCCCACCGCGCCTACGTTAAAGAGCACAAAAGCGAACGCAAGAGCCACAGCAGGAGGATGCTCGCTTTCTGTGACATGAAGAAGCAAGGCGACAAAGAGCAGGACGATGGCTGCCGAAGCATAAAAACCCAGGATGCCTATAAGTACATATCCAATGTATCCGATGACGCCTCCTATAAAGTAAGACCTCACGAAAACATCCTTTCGTGCGGCATACGTGCCAGGCATCATGAACAATATGAAGCCGCTTGCTCCAAAAGAAGCAAAAATAATGGAAGAGTAGCCAAATCCCTTTTCTAAGCCGATGTTTACGTAGTCAAGGACATAAATTATTGCGACTAGTGCGAAAGTGAAGATAAGTGCTGCAAGATAAGGTGTATGCTTATGCTTCCATGCTGCGACATCTCCCTTCCTAGCCTTCCTGCGCATAAATGTAATCTGCAGATAAGTGTTAAAAACGATGCTTTATATAAAGAAAACATGGAAGCGCTAGTCAGGAGGCATGACCCGAAGGAGCTTTCCAAGGCAAACGAGATTCTATCTTCTGCAGCAAGCTATTTTTATAAGAACGTCTGCCCTGTAAGGACCGCCAAGCCGGAAATAATACTTCTCGAAGGTCTGCGAAGCGAGGAAGGAATGTTCGGATACTATTTTTCAGGCAAGCTGGTTATAGATCCGGATTACGGAATAAACGAGAAGACAATACCGCATGAATTTTTCCATCATCTCCAGGAAGCCACAGGAAGGAATCCAAACATTCCGTACCACATGCTTACCGCAGACCACAAAGCAGTGAAGGAAGCAGGGCCGAACCTCTTCGCAGCATTGTACATGTCGCGCGACATGAAGGGAACAGAGCGCATATTCTTCATTGCTGATTTTCTTAATACCAAATACTCTGACGAATGGAATCCACTGGATTTGGCGTTTGCAAGATATGGCGAATATAACAGGGCACAGGCGTTCCTCCCCCGGAAGCGCAAAGACGTCTACATACCAACATACGCTGAAGGAAAAGCCATTGCACTTCTTTCCATAGCGTCCTGCGGGCTTGATGTATACACATCAGCAAGACAGTTGCTGGAGGATCCGGAGAGCGTGCTCAGGAACCTCGAAGCAGCAGCAAGGAAAGACAAAGACTTAATTATATTATCAAGGCTAAATGAGCTTAAGAGCATGCACAACCGCCCTAGCTTCCTGCTGAAAGATATAGCTGCTGTTGCTAGGACCTGAAATGGCCTTGGTGGTGTAGCGGCTAGCATAGGGGACTGTGGATCCTCCGGTCCGGGTTCGACTCCCGGCTAAGGCCTAGAAAAGATACAGCGCGGAAAGCCTCACTACCTTCTTTATAAACTTGTAAACACTGTTGGAATTTCTCTTTACATCTTTTATAAGGGCTTTGTAACGCGTCTTCTCCTCAGGAGAGAGAGTGCCCTCCTTTACTATCTCCTGCTTTTTGCCATCTACGATCTGCACCTCTCTCTTGCTTATTATATCTTTCCTTACCATCCCATACCACTCGTCAAGGGTATTCCCCTTGGAGCGTATCATCTTCAGGAAGTCCTTCATCTTTATTTTCCTCCTCTTCCCTGTCCTGTCCTCCTCTGCAGCAGGTATAAGTGCAGCCTTATCGCAAATTTCCTCGATATCTGCCTGTGAGAAACCCATTGTCGCCCTGGCAAGCCTGCCAAAATTTATTCTGGCAAGAGGCATCTTTCTGGTATTAAACTTGAATGCCTGTTTTCTGGTCTTGTAATCCGGAGGCGGTATATATATCGCGTCCCCGAACCTCTTGCTCCTCTTGAGGGCAGGATCTATGTCCCATGGCTGGTTTGTAGCACCTATAACGAATATACCTTCAGGATTTGCCTCAACCCCATCCATTTCCTGAAGGAATTGGTTCACTGCCATTCTCATGTAATTCTGGCCTCCGTCTCCGCCTCCACCACCTCCGCCGCCTCCCCTCTTAACCCCAAGCGCGTCCAGCTCGTCAAAAAATATCACGCACGGGGTATTCTTTCTGGCCTGCTCGAATATGGCATGCATGTTCTTCTCAGTATTTCCCGCATACATATCGACTATCTCATTTATCCTTGCTATTATGACATTCGATCCTGTCTCTCCGCCTATTGCATTGACAAAATAAGTCTTCCCGCATCCAGGAGGCCCGTAAAATATCACTCCTAGCCCTAGCTTCTTCCCGTATGCCTTGAGCATCTCGGGCTTCTTTATAGCGAGTATTATATTGTCGTGTATAGATTCTTTCTCCTTCTTCATCCCTACAACATCATTAAATGTTATGGTGGATTTGTGCCACTTTGCAGTCTTGAGCTGGCCATCCTCTATCTTTGTTCCAGTGCCTTCCTCGAAGGTCTTCTCTGTCTTTGAGACATCAATCTTTGCCTTTAACCCATCAAGCCGCGTCTTGGCCTGCTCGTAATTAGGATTCTTTGCAAGTGCCGCTTCATACCACTCCTTCGCACCTTTAAAGTCGTTCTGATACTCGGATATTATACCCATCACATAAGGTGCATCGCAGCTGTCAGGCTCTATATTCATAACCGTCTCAGCGTCCCTTGAAGCCTCTTCATACCTATTTATCAGCGCATAAGAAAGCGATCTGTTGAAGTAAGCGCTTGCATACTTTGGGTCTTCCTTCAATGCCTTGCTATAAAGGTCTATTGCCTCTTCAAACTTGCTCTCCTCGAATGCCTTCCCCGCTTTCTTGTAGAAATCTTCGGCAAGTGGATTATTTGTACCGCTTTTTTCGTTTTTTTGGTTCTCCTTTGTCTCTGCCACTCACACACCCGCGATAATACCATCAAGGAGATGGTTAAGCTGCCTGTCAACATAACTTATGTTTTTATCTTCTCTAGGCACATTAAAAAGCTTATACGATTTGAAGGAACCGAGAAGCGTAAGGGCCTTCCCATGAAGCTCTCTAAGTCCCGTATCCCTTACCTTATACTCGCCTTTCAGCTGCCTCACTACTATCTGACTGTCGGAGTAAAGTTCCATCTCCCTCTCCGCCTCTGGGATGCTAAGCACGAACTCGAGCGCGCCTATGACTGCTTTATATTCTGCAGCATTATTTGTGGCCTTGCCATTATAAAAATAACGTTCCCCTATTTTCTTCATATATCCGTCGAATACAACATATCCAGACGCACTGATTCCCGGGTTGCCCCTTGACGCTCCATCCGTATAAATCTTAAATACCATAGCACCAAACTACAATCATATATACAGTGATTTATTGCCCATGCAGATAAAAAAATGTATTGTAGGGAGTACAGTAATACTTGATAAGAAGGGACTCTCCACGCTTCTTATAAAACATAAAAAGCTCAACGTGTGGATTAACCCTGGAGGCCACCTGGAAGACCAGGAATTCCCATACGATGCCGCAAAAAGGGAAGCCATGGAAGAGACAGGGACTAAAGTAAGCATTATAGATGTCAGGCAGAGTGCAACAAAAATAAACGATGCGCACAGCCGCACGTCAATCTTCCCTCTGCATATACTAGAGGAGAAAGTGGTTTACAGTGATTCCACACATACACATCTCGACTTCGTATACATCAGCGTAGCGGATAAGACCAAGGTACACAAAGTAGGAAAAGGGGAGTCAAAAGAGATAAAATGGTATAATCAGGCGGAGCTGCCAAGGAATCTTATGTTCAAAAATAGCATCATGGTTATAGAATCCGCGTTCAAATCCTACTCCTCCATGCTCGCGTCAAGAAGGTCACGAAGGGATCCGAAGTCCAGAGTCTCTCCTTCCCCTATGCACAAGGCATGAATGCTACCAAGATCAACATCGCCACCTAGCATCCGGGCAAGTTCACTTTCAGAACCAGGGCTTATCTCAAATCCTTCTGAGAAATAGCTTGCCGCAGGAAGCACAAGCATCTTGCCTCCCCTTATCTTGCCATATAGAAAGCAGCGCAGCCTCTCCTTCGCTCCTAATCTGGTGTACAAGGCAATAGAGGGGTGTATATGGCCAATTATAAGTAATTTGCCTCCATTGAGATTCACAGGTTTATCTCCATGCGCAAATACATACTCGCCGCGGCGCAACTCGCCATTGTAAATAACTATCCCGGTCCCTTCCCCCACGCGGCCTATGAAATTGTCATGGTTGCCCTTCACCAGCAAAAATCTCCTTATTCCCAATCCTTCTGAGAAGGAGACAAGCTCTTTAAGCTCGTTGAACTCTTCTAAATGAACCTTTGAGAAGTCATTTTTTATGTCGCCATTGACTATAAGTTCCTTGACAACTCTTCCAGCAGCTGCACTTCCTATATACCCCTTTATGCTGCTTAAGTTGGCCTTAGGGAGGAAATACCGCCTCCGCTCCGCCATAACCCCCTCATATCCAAGATGCAGATCGGAGCACACCAAGGCCTTCAGGTCCCTCAGATAAGCAATAGGTGTGCCATCGACTATCTCTACATTCTCAGAGAGGCGCATGCTTAAGCCTCTTTATCTTTGAGAGAACGTCTTTATGAAGCTCACGGAGATGCCTCCTCCTATCCTTCATCATTATCACATCCGCTTCCCCGAAAGTGATAAGATTATGCGAAAATGGCGAAGGCGAAGGCGTCTTTATAACAATATATCTTGCCCTTCCATCAAGAATATCCTTTACTACCTCTGCGGCCCTATCTACATCCATTACGTCTTCGAGTATCTCCCTGTAAGTCTCCTTAAGCACGGGGAAATTCGGGCTTATGCTCTCAGCTGCCTTTAGTAGCGTCTGCGAGTTTACCTGCTGCCTTCCGACACTGATCTTATATCCCTTATAGTTCCTGAGAACCATAAAACTCCTCACGGCGCAGTGCCTGAACCTGCGCTTCATAAGCTCCGTTCTTCTTATATTGCTTTTGAGAAGCTGCCTTATGTCGCAACCGTTCAGCCTCATAATAAGCTCCCTTACCGTCTCCTCGCCTATCCTTACATTGCCATCTAGGAAAATTGCAAACCCGTTATCGTTTATGAATATACCCAGCTCTGTGTCGAGGATATCCTCAAGGAGGAACCCGAATATCCTTGATAGCGCATCGTTTATCCTTCTGCCAAAAAGAAAGTGGAAAACAATCATGGACTTGGTGCCCTTCCTGTCTTTTGTTATCTCAACAAGGAGCCTCTTGTTTGTAGGTATCACCCCGGCAAACATGTGCTGCTCTATAAAGTATCTTGTTATGGCCAGGCGGGCATAGGTATTCACAGGCATATCCGAAAGGGCCTTAAATGACTCCAGCGACGAGATAAACCTATCCGAAGACGTCTTTGCGAAAGTGAACCCCTTGCGCATAACATCCTTCGCTACGAGCATGCCTACCCTGTCTCTGAACCTGCCTATCTCCATTGCAAGTTCGTAAGTCAATGGCATCTGCTCGGAGAACCACGGCGGTACAGTGGGCACCATCCCATAAGCAGTTTCCACATAACATCTCATACCCTGAGCATGCTTGAACAGGTAAGTCCTGCCGCTCAGGACAAAAACGTCACCAGGCTTGAGCCTGGATAAAAAGTTCTCCTCAATATTGCCTATATTCTTGTTGTTCGAATCATACACGCTTACTGCCACCTCGTCAGGTATGGTCCCAATGTTGAGATAGTATATTATCTTGGTATATTTGCCTCTTCTCCCGAAAACTCCTGTCTTCTCATCATACCATATCTTTCCATACACCCTTCTGCTCTCAAGGCCAACATGCATGCCCGAAAGATACTCGAGAAGCGATATAAAATCCGCCTTTTCCAGTGTCTTATATGGATACGCCCTTCTTATCACTGCAAGCGCTTCTTCCATCTCCCACTTTTTGCTAAGAGCCATGCCAACGACATGCTGCGCCAAGACATCAAGGCAATTTTTTGGAGTGTTGAATGAGTCCAGGTGATGCTGCAAGGCGGCATTGAGCATTACTGAGCACTCTACTAGATCATCCCTGTTGACCACTATTATCTCTCCGCGTGCAACATCCTTGAAACCATGGCCACTTCTGCCTATCCTCTGCAGCGCCTTAGAAACGCTTTTAGGGGAACCCAACTGTATCACATTCCCTATATATCCTATATCTACCCCAAGCTCCAGGCTGGTAGAGGAGACAACGCATTTCAATGAACCCTTCTTAAGCAGGTCTTCCACCTCCAGCCTCACGTCCCTGGATAAAGACCCATGATGTGCGGCTACATCATCATTGTCGTACTTAAATCTCCTGGTAAGGTTATATACTGTCCTCTCTGTACCGCTTCTCGTATTTGTAAATACCAAGGTGGTCTCGTTCTTCTTTATTATTGAATTTATAATCCTGTATATCTCGCTTTCCATTCTTTCCTCCTTTACATTTATTATGTCTTTCACAGGGCTTATTACCTCAAAATCAAGCTTTTTGTCCCATGTGCCATCGACTATTGTGCAGTCGCGCTCTCTTCCGCTGCTCTCAGAGCCAACAAGGAATCTTGCGGCTTCTTCAAGAGGATGCAGGGTCGCGCCCAGACCTATCCTTATGAAACCATGCCCTATAAGGTCTTCGAGCCGCTCAAGGGATAGGGAGAGATGCGTGCCTCTTTTGTTGTTTGCAAGTTCATGAAGCTCGTCTATAACCACATACTCCAATTCCGAGAAGGCCTCTATAAACTTGGAGGAGTTGAGTATGATTGCAAGGCTCTCCGGCGTGGTCACAAGGATATTCGGCGGTTTCCTGAGTTGCTTCTGCCTCTCAGAGGTAGGGGTATCGCTTGTCCTGGTGCCAACTGTTATCCTGCCGATATCCGGGGAAACCGATTCGTATATCTCCTGAAGAGGCGAATTGAGGTTTTTGTATACATCATTATTCAATGCCCGCAGCGGCGATATATACAGGCAATACACCTTGTTACCAAGCGTCCCCCCCTCCGCCTTATCCATAAGCCTGCTCAATATGGCCATAAATGCAGAGAACGTCTTGCCGCTGCCTGTCGGTGCGGTAATCAGCAGGTTCTCCATTTCCTTTATCAGCTTGAACGAATACATCTGTGGCGGAGTAAGCTCCTTATACCTCGATGCAAACCACTTGCGTATTACCGGATTCAATGCAGCCATGCTTTCATTATAGCTGACGCTGGCTCCAGCTTGTTTTATCATAAATACCATATAAGGATTCAAAATAAATAACCTTTACCATGCCAAGCCCTCCCATCCTTCTGCAGCATATCTGGCAAACCAAAGGTTAAACATAGTTATTTTAAAGATTTGCAATAAATTAATTCTAATTCGTTGGTATAAATGGCAAAACCGCAGAAAAACAAGGACAAAAAATCAAAACTGCTTGAAGCATTTACCAGGTCAGAGCAGATCGCAGAGCTTTATGCTAAGGGCGTAACAGAGAGCGAGGCGCTTCTCAACAGCCCGCAGGATAGACCTATGGACGATGCGCATATAAACGACCTTCTCGACCAGGAAAGGAGCAAAGCGTTTGAGGGCAGGCAGAAAATCACTTCATCGAGCCCAGCTCGCGCAAAGCCGACAAGAAAAACTGCAAAAGGAAAGAAGCGCTAAGCTCCTCCCTTGCCTATAGAAAGCCTGACCCCGTTCTGGTTTCTCGTTATGGTTATATCCAGATTGTCTCCGCCAAGTATATGCCTGAGTTCTTCATATGTGTAAGAGCCGATGTCTATCTTATTCTTAAGGACCTCTGCCCTGCGCTCTATAAGAGACGCTTTCTTTATCTCACTGTATTTTAACCTAAGTGTAGGCTTCTCAGCTCCGTATATATCTTCGATGCCGAGTTCTATCGGCTTATAACCCTCGCTCTGGTATATGAACGGTTCAACCGCATCAAACTCTGCGGAAACCTCCTTTGCTATATTGCTAGGCGCATTGCCTGCCCCGGCGATCACGAAGTCATCGGCGTTCAGGAACCCCACAAAAACCCTGCTATCCTTTTCCACCGTAACCTTGTCTTGCAGTAATTGCGATACCAGCCTGAGTATCGTTATGCCTGATTCATTTCCGAATCTGCTTGCGAATGCAGCCAACCCGTCCACCCTAAGCCTGCCTATCTCGTAATCACTCTTCTGTTCAAGGACCTTCTCAATCGCATCAGAGATCTTATCCTCATTGGGCAGATCTATCAAAGGGTCGAATTTTTTGCCCTTTTTCTTCAGGAAGATCCTAACAAGGCTTCTCAGCTCCGCAGGCTCAAAGGGCTTCTTAATGTAATAATCTGCCCCGTTCTTTATCCCCTTAAACCTGTTTGAAGTGGCATCCATTGCACTTACTATTATAACAGTAATATCCTTCAGGTTTGGATTTGTCTTTATACTATTGCATATCTCAAGCCCGTCTGCGCCAGGAAGCATAAGATCCAAAACAACCAAGTCTGGCTTCTCACTCCTTATCCTCTGCAATGCCTCTTTTCCATCATAAATCTGGGATATATCGAATTCCTTTCCTATAGTGATTGCCATGAGCCTGCTTATGTTTCTGTCATCCTCCACTATCATTATTCTCCTGAGAAGAGAGTCGCTCTGCAGCAGATAATATGTAGGTATCCCGCCGCTGTTCCTTGACGCTATAGCGCTGGATGCCTCCAGCTCGCGAAGCCCTTTCTCGAGGTCGGCATGCTCAATCTTCCTTGCGACAGCAAAATCCCTAAGCTCTGCAAGGGTAACCTGCTGCCTGTCGTTTATCATCGAGATTATTTCAGACTTTATTTCCTCTAAATCATTCATACCGATCGCCTAATTCTATAAAGTCTAAAAGGATTATTATACTTAACCATTCTTGCCCTTCTTCTTTTCTTTTTCGCTTATCGGTATGGTGAACCAGAAGTCGCTTCCCACTCCTACTTCTGACCTGACGTGCATCTTCCCTCCATGCAGGTTTACTATCTCCTTCACTATTGTCAGTCCAAGCCCCGTGCCGGATCCTTCCTGCTTCGTAAGGCCGCGCCTCTGAAGCTGATAAAACTTCTTGAATATCTTTCCTATGTCATCCTTGTTTATACCTATGCCTGTATCCTTAACATCCACCCTGACGCTCCTGCCAACCTTTGTTATATACACCTCTACAGAGCCTTTCTCAGTAAACTTTATTGCATTGGTTATCAGATTTACGAAAACCTGTATCAATCTATTTGGATCAGCACTCACACGCGGCACATTATAATCTACATGCCATCCGAAGCCCACTCCCTTCCTTGAACAGAGCTCGCTCAGGGAGCGTATGCTCGGATGCTGTCCAAGCTCCTCAAGGTTTACCTGCTGGTAATCCAACCTTATCTTGTTAGCTGAGAACTTGGCCACGTCAAGCACCTGCATTATAAGGTCCATCAGCCTGTTCAGGTCGCCCATCATGGTGTTCAATATGTCATTCTGCTCGTCTGTCAGCTTGCCAAACTCGCCATCTACCATAAGCTTCATGAAGCCGTATACTGCAGTTATCGGGGTCTTCAGGTCATGGGATATATTATATATAAACTGGGTCTGTAGCTCAAGCTCTGACTTATAATTCTTCAGTTCCTTGTTGCTCTTGTCAAATGCATCTTCGAGCTGCTGCATCTGTCTCTTCGTCCTAAGCTCCTTGTTTATTATGTAGTATCCGCAAACCTCCCCATCCGCATCCCTCTCAGGCGTTATTGACTGGTAACATGGTATAAGCTCGTCTGTCCCCTTTGCCACCATATTGACCAGTACGTCAGTAATCGGGCTCCTGTTGGCTTTGGCTATAGACAAAGAATTGCTTATCTTGTTCTGACTCTCTATATCTGCACATATTACCGAGAAAGGCTTCCCAATTATCTCCTGATTCCTATATCCAAAGAGTGCTTCGGATCCCTTATTGAAAAAATTTATGTAGCCGTTGGTGTCTATCCTGAAGATGGCATCGCTTGAGAGGTGCGTCAGGGTGTCAAGCCCAGCTTTGATAGAGTTCAGATAACCTGAGGAGTCCCGCCTGAGCACTATATGATACCTGTCCTCAAACCTGTAGAAAATACACTGAAATCTCTTTGTTACCTGGTTCCCAAAATCCAATTCCAGCGCGACTTCCCCCTTCCCGGCTGTAAGTTTCTCTAAGAAATCTTCCCTTCCGCTTACTATATTCTCGGTGAACGCTTTTCCCAAAAACAAACCCGCCTCATCGCCATAACCGCCACACCAGGTCACCTTAAGTGACTTATCAAGTATCAAATAATGCTGCTCTGGGAGGCTCTCGAGGAAATCAAGCCTTTCTTTGAGCTCTGCTGTCTCGGTAAAGTCATCAACTACGCAAAGGTTTGCGTTATTATTTATCTGGGTAAGAAGGAGCCTTAACCTGTGGCTCCTGTACTGAACATCTATCATACTCCCAAAGGGCATCTCCCCATGTATCCCGAACTCAGCGCGAAGATTGATCTTTGATGCTTCAGCAGGTGACATCCCAAAGATATTCAGAAACGACTTATTTGCCTTGAGTACCTTTCCGTCAGAATTGAAAACTGCCTGAGGCACGAAGCTATCGAACGCAGCGTCGAAATATCGCGCCGCGGCAAAACTCTTATCCTTCTCCGCCCTAAATGCAACCATATACTCCATAAGCTCCTTAAGATAGCCTATCCATACCATCTGCCTGTCTTCGAATACGTATTCCTTTTTAGAAAGTAGGGTGACAGTGCCAATTGGTTTTGAATCGAGTATAACAGGCAATATCAGGCAGCTCTTAAATCCGCTTCTGAAGTAGTTTATCAGCTCTGGAAAAGAAGAGTAGTCGCTAAGCCTGTTATCCACATAATACCTCATAGTATTGTAAACCATATCCTCAGATGCTGTTCTGGTCCTTTCATTGTAAGGCTTAGGAATGACTTCCTCGAAATGGAGTTCGGTTTTTATCAGCTCGGCAAACCCATCGAGCAATTTTACCGGAGAGCCCTGTTTCTCGCTTAATTCCTTAACTTTTAGGATAAGATTGCCGTAATCCGGAACGTAGTCCATGAATAAGAATTGCTTAGAAACTTTATAAAAGTTAACAAAAAAGCAAATATATGGAAAACGAGAAAAGGACAGCGCCCGCAATAAAATACATAGGCGGCTATCTCGCCACAAAAAAGCTAAAGGGGTCGTCAGGGGATCGGAAGGAGGAAGTCATCGAGAATGGCGTCGTGTACCGCCTATGGAACCCATATAACAGCAAGCTTTCTGCGGCAATAATATCCGGACTTAAAAATATGCACATAAGGGAAGGAAGCAAAGTCCTCTATCTCGGTGCAGCTAATGGAACAACCTGCAGCCATATAAGCGATATAATAGGGCCTGAGGGTGTAATATACTGCGTTGAGATATCCGAAAGGAGCATGAGGGACTTGTTGCAGGTGTGTGAGACCAGGCCTAATATGATACCAATACTATCAGATGCCAGAAACACAGATTCATACGCCGCAGAGCTAAGCGGGATAGACATAATATATCAAGATGTCTCGGCAAGGGACCAGGCAGAGATACTCCTTGCCAATAAAGAGTTCCTTAAACCAGGCGGATATGCTTATGTGGCAATAAAATCACAGAGCATAGACGTCTCAAAAGACCCAAGAGACATATACAAGGAATTCATTAGCAAGGTCTCAAAGGAGATGGAGCTGATCGAGACAATAGACATTAACAGATACGACAAGATGCACCTATTTGTTATTTTTAGAAAACCTATAAAAAGCCCAAATAAGTAATTTATTTCATGAAGCCCAAGCGGATCAGCACCATAATAGTTAATGAAGCAATAGCCACTGACATTAACTCATTCAGCCAGATAGAATGCCCGTGCTGCGGCATGGAAATACTGTCTGCAGATGGGCACTCTGGATTCTGCCAGTTCTGCGAATACTACACAAACACCAACTATATACAGAACGTGCCAGACACCGTACAGAAAGGTGACTTCACCGCAGCCTTAAAGAAAGCCGACTTGCCAGCAGCATCCAGGATTCTGGAAAAAATGGTCGTGGCAAACAAACCAGAAATATTCTACCTCGCAGGCAACTTTTACGCTTACTTCTCAGACTCAATATACATGGATGTGAATTACGCATCAGAAGGATTCATGGAGAAAAATTCCGAGCACAGGACCAACAGCGAGTTTGAATTCAACTCCATGCACCTTACCTCCAAATCACGCGAGTACTTCTACAAACTGCTCAAGATTACAAACGCAGAGAAAGAGGACCAATCCATAGTATTCCTGAGGTTCATGTCCTACATGAAGCTCAAAAAACATGCCGAGGCAGAATGGGAGCTAAACAGTCTAAGAACTTTGTCAAAGGATGCGATGCTGGTGCAATATGCCTCTGCCGTATTTTACGCGCGAACAGAGAAGGAGCCAGACGCCTCGCATATAATCCCTCTCCTGCAAAACAAAACAACAAACGCATACTACTATCTTGCCAAGATGCTTATTAACCAAAAGCAATTCTCATACGCAGAGGAGCTACTAAAAAAGATAAACAAATCAACAATAATGCCAAGCGCAATATACGAATCGTTTGTATTGAAAGGCCTGCGCGCGGCGTCAGGGCTCTGATTATCCGTGCCGCACGGGCATTACAAGCACATATTTAAAAAGAAGAAGCACTAATGGATTAATACTAGGCTCAGTTCCAATCCTAATAAATGGTTGAATGGTTAATTCCTACGAAAGGGATTATGCATTTCTGTCTAATGGCTTTACCTCAATCATAGAGCTGAATGGCTCTGTGGAATGGTTCCCATGCCCGAGGTTCGATTCGCCCTCCATATTCTCAAGCCTGCTTGATGATTCAAAGGGCGGGCATTTCTCCATAAGGCCCGAGAACGCCGAATATTCAATAAAATCCAATTATCTGGATAACAGCCTTGTTCTCCAAAACGAATTTTCCACCGAGAAAGGAAAAATAAACATTACAGATTTTATGCCTCTGGGGGTAATAGGAATATCCCGCATATACGAATCTTCGATTCCATTCATAGCGGAGATAAAGCCAGCATTCGAATACGGCCTCATAGCCCCATCAATAGAGGAGGTTGAAGGCGGTATGGTCTTCAAGAATACCAAGTCAAAGGAGGGCTTCGAGATAAGCATAAAGGGAGATTACGAGATACTTGACGAAGGAGTCGTACGCATAAAGCCAGGAAAGGGCTATCTCTTTGGCCTTTACTCAAGAGACATGAAGTATGGCCTTTTCGGCACCGGAAGCTCTGTGTACAACGATCCTTATGAATCCCTTGCATTCTCACTAAGGTATTGGAGCGAGCAGATACCGAAAAGCAAGAGGATAGAAGAACTGCAGGAAACAAAGTTGAAGGCTGTGTATTACAGGTCCTTGTCGGTAATCCTGGGTCTCATATACCTGCCATCAGGTGCTGCAGTGGCAGCAGCTACTGCATCATTCCCTGAAATATTCGGAAAGTCACGGAACTGGGATTACAGGTACACCTGGGTCAGAGACGCATCATTTGCTGCGGAGGCCCTTACAAAAGCAGGCAACCTCTCCAAGGCAAAGCGCATAATAAGCTTCCTGATAAGCGTCATAGATCCCGGGTCGTCCAAGAGTTTTGACCATCCACTGTATTCCATAGACGGAACGTATCCACAGGCAGAGGAAGTTCTTAATTGGCTTAAGGGGCACAAGAAATCGAAACCAGTAAGGATAGGCAACGAAGCGTATACACAGGTGCAGAAGGACATAGAGGGCGAATTTGCCAGCGCCTTTTACACATACATACAGAACTCCGGAGATATAACTTATCTCAACGAGAACTGGTGGGCAATAGAGTCAATAGCTAAATATACAAAAAATTCCTGGAAATCAAAGTCGGTAAGCCTTTGGGAAGAGAGGGCGCACGGAGAGAGCTATGTACACACCAAGGTAATGGAATGGACGGCGCTCGACAGGGCTTACAAGCTTGCCCTTATAGCAGGGGAAACGGATTCCGCAGAAGATTGGAAAGCAGCAAGCAAAGAGATAAGGGATGAAGTACTTACACAAGGAATATCAGAAAAACAAAAATGTTTCGTAAACTATTACGGATCAGAAGAGGTTGACGCGGCGCTCCTGACACTGCCAATCTACGATTTTGTAAAAGCTGACGACCCGATATTCCTGGCGACCTTGAAGAAGATAGAAAAGGATCTCTCAATAGGCGATGGAATGTATATACGTTACCGGAACGACTTCATAGGGGAAGTGGCACATCCGTTCACGCTCATAAATACATGGATGTCAAGAGTATACACTAGGCTTGGGGAAAACCACAAGGCTATAGAAGTCCTATCACGCCTTGCAGAGCACTCAATGAGCCTTAACCTATTTTCCGAGCACGTTGAGCAATCGACTAGAGAGCCAAGGGGAAACTTCCCGCAACTTTTCCCCCACGCCGGATTCGTAGATGCACTTACCGAATATAAGGAGAAGTTCCACAGCCCATAGGCAAGTAGATCAGCCTACCCCTTAACTACCCCTATGGGAACGTTTCTCGAGACCAGCGAGGCAAGTCCTGCTCCAGAAACTACCCCTACAACATCATCTATATCTTTGTAGACCCACTCTGCCTCTTCACTTACCAACTTCCTGCTCTTGATCCTCAGTTCTATACCTTTCTGCTCCATCGATTCGAAAGTCCTGCTCTGCGGTATCTCGCGCAAGGCCCTGTGCCTTGACATTACCCTTCCTGCTCCATGGCACGCAGATCCGAAAGTTTCATCCAGTGCACCTTCCGCACCGCATAGTATGTAACTGGCGGTACCCATGCTGCCTGGTATAAGAACAGGTTGCCCGAAAGAGATATAGGATTTAGGGACGTCTTTTGAACCTTTAGGAAGCGAGCGTGTCGCGCCCTTCCTGTGTACATACAATTTCTTCCTGGAACCTCCTACCTTGTGCTCTTCAAGTTTCACTATGTTGTGTGCAACATCGTATAACACCTGCATGCCCATCTCATCTGCACTCTTCCCAAAAACCTTCTCAAATGATCTCCTAACCGAGTCTGTAATCAGCTGCCTGTTAGAGAATGCAAAATTGACTGCGCACTTCATTGCCTTGATGTAACTCTCTGCTTCCTTGCTTCCTACATAGGCATAGCTTAACTCGGGGTCTTCAAGGGCAATCCCCTTCCTACTGCGGTATTCTGCGAGTTCCATAAGGTAATCTGTACATATCTGATGCCCAAACCCACGTGAGCCTGTATGTACCATAACAACCACCTGATCCCTGAAAAGGCCGAAGGCCTCTGCTGTGCGTTCATCAAATAGCTGCTCAACTTTCTGCAGCTCAAGGAAATGGTTGCCTGCCCCTAGCGTACCAATCTGGTTAAGCCCCCTCTTTTTTGCAAAGCTGCTAACCGCGCCAAAATCTGCACCCTCCATAAATCCCCCTTCTTCTATGAATTTCGGATCGGAATCAAACCCGTATCCCTTCTCTATGAGGTAACCTATCCCTTCCTCGCTGACTCTCTTTAGATCGGCTTCCCCAAATCCTATATTATTCTTGCTGCCAACACCGCTTGGAACATTGGTGAACAACGAATCAAGAAGGCGGCCAATAGACCCTTTTATTTCAGAGTGCCTGAATGAGGTAAGTATCACCCGTACTCCGCAGTTTATATCATACCCAACCGCACCAGGCGATATTATCCCATCATCAGCATCGAATGCCGCGACGCCTCCGACAGGGAACCCGTAACCTTCATGGCCATCCGGCATGACAATTACATCCTCAACAAGGCCGGGCAGGTGTGACGCATTCAATGCCTGCTTGAGCGTCTCGTCCCCTTTCATTATATCCATCATGCGACTATTCGAATACACCTTAACCCGCGAAGAATCTATCCTAAACCTGAATTCATCAAGCTTCTTTACAATCATAATCCCGCCAAATTACACATAAGAATAACAATAATTCAAACAGCCAAATAATCACTATACATCCTTCAATATCTATATAACATTGCATTTACAATCTGCCTGCATCTAATGCAGTGAATTTTATTTTCGGACCACTTCTACCATAGACAATACCGATTAGGGTAAGTATTAAATATGAGAAATGCCTACATAAATTAAGCTTTTAAACATTGTATATTAAGTACTATGTTTATGCAGGGATGGCGGAGCCAGGTCAAACGCGGCAGACTCAAGATCTGTTGACTTAGGTCTGCGGGAGTTCAATAACAAGAACAAATCTCCCTCCCTGCATTGCGTAGTTATGTGGTGATTAGTTGGTAACGAAAAAGAATCCAGAAACGAGAAAAAAGCCCCAGAAATTTGCGAAGAAGGTTGCAAAGAAAAGCATCTCCAAACACACAAAACCAAAGCCCAAACAGAAGTTGAAGGATTCGGTAATGCTTGACATACCTCTTTATCCGCAGACCGAGGAATTTACCAGCTCTGCGGCTTCGGCAATGATGGTAATAAAGTATCTGAATCCTGCATATAAGCTCAGAAAAGAAGAAGAATTTGTGATATGGCAGGAAGCAGTCAACGGCAGCGTATGGCACGGATCCAAATACGGTCTTGCATATGCGCTAGGCAAGAGGATAGGCGGCGTTGGGATAGTCAGTAACACGAAAGACGAAGGCTATGAAAGGAAGCTTGCAGTATACGAGAACATAAATCTTGATACACTCACAGCATCATTCAATGAGATAAGGCAGAAATCCCAGACGCTAAATATCTCGGAAGAGCAGTCAGAGGTAACCACGTCAACAATAAAGAAAGCCCTCTCCAGCAACCAGATACCGATAGTCCTTATTGATGTCAAAGCAATAAATTCCATACCCGAACCATCCCCACACTGGGTGGTGGTGAAGGGCTACGATAAGGACGCATTCTACATAAACGACCCTTACTCAAACAGCACAATAAGCATAGACACCGAGGTATTCAAGGCAGCCCTCGGGTTCGACAACGATAAGCATATGGTATATGTAGATTCAAGGGCAGCCAAAAGAAAGAAAGGCTGACACCAATCAGATAAATAGCTATTCTTCTATGTACGGTGCAAGGAAATAGGTTATCTGCGCATCTCCTATGGGATAGCTGACTTTTAATGGCTCATTAGTCTTAAGCGATATATTAATGGGCACTCCTGCAGGGCATGATTTTACCATATTCTCAAGGAACTCCAAGTTAAATACCGAATCTGCGTTCTTTGTAGCTGACACCTTCTTCGTCACTGCACCATCCGCCTGATGCTGTTCCTCAAGCTCTCCTGAATCTCCTCTTGCACTTATTCCAAAATGATCTTTTGAAGCCCTCAATGAGATGTAAGAAGATATCAGACTTGCATCCTTTATTATCTCCCTAAGCGCATCCCCTCCAATCTCTATATTCGCATCGAATTCTATCGATGGCTCCTTCTCTGCGCCCTTTCTGGCTTCCACCATCTGCATAACATATCTCCTGCTCCCGTTCTGGCTTATAAACTCAAAGACGACCTTATTCCCGCTGTCCTTCATGACAAGGGATTCGTTGTCCCTGGCCCTTGAGAGTATCTTGCTCAGGTTCTCCAGATTAAGGCCTATATTCGCATCCTTGTCTATCTTAAACTTGGTGAATGCCTTATTAGGTATGAAAAAAGATACCATGCTTATGCTTGAAGGATCCATGGCCTTAAGCCCGATGCCCTCCTTGCTTATGTTAAAAATACCCTCATCAACAAGGCTTACTATGGACGAAACACAGTCTCTCCAATATCTTGCGTTGCTGAGTTCTAGTTCAAACATAAAACCACATTATTATTGAACACGATAATAATAAATAACCTACTTATCGATAATAAATCAGTAGAACCGGCTCCTCCAGGACCAAATCTGAAACCGAGTAATGGCCATAGTATGATATGCATCATAGGATCTACTTACGATAAAGTCTCATCAGGAATAATGCAGCACATATTCGAATCAATATCTATCAAGAATCCCGAAGTCGGGAAGCAATATACCTCCGGCAGCCTCATGATATACATGCATGACGGCCCTCTTACCGAATTCAGCCTTGAGATCCCGGAAGCTGATGTATTGTGCTTTGTAAGCAAGCATTCTAGCGCTGCACAGAAGGGTGCAATAACAACACATGCTACAGGAAACTGGGGCAGCGATGCCTTACTAGGCGGGAAGCCAAGGTCCCTGTCAATGTCTGCGCCGCTTGAGATGCTCGCCTTCCTCTTGACTTCGTCCAGGGCGCAGCGAGGCTCTAGCGAAATAGATGTAACGTATGAGGCTACCCACCACGGCCCTCTTCTGTCAAAAAGTGCACTCTTTGTAGAGCTTGGCGGGAACAATGATGTTGCCTCTTCAGACCATCTGCACATACAGATGGCAGAGGCAATACTGGAGTCGATGGACGAGGCGCGAAGCCAGGAATACAAAAAAGTGGTAATAGGGATAAGCGGCACGCATTACCCTTCCAAATTCTCAAAGCTGGCTGTAGAAAAGAACTACGCCTTCTCACATATCCTTCCAAAACACCATGCATTTGACGAGATTGGAGGGGAAAATCTCTCACTTCTCCGTCAGGCAGCCGAAAAGACCCCCATAAAGGTTGATTCTGCAGTTATCGAGTGGAAGAGCTTCAACTCGGTTTCCAGGGAAAAAATAATAAAAGCACTTGGAGAAATTGGATTAGATTACGAAAGAGTCTAGGCGCACGAAATGAAGGCATTGGTATTTGTAACCCAAAAGGATTTCAAGGACGAGTCTCTCTCTGCTATAAGAAGATCATTACAGAAATGGGATGTGGAAGTTGTGGTCTCATGTACTAAAAAAGGCGAGGTTTACGGATACCACGGCGCCTCATACCATGTTGATACCACTCTTCTCGAGGTTAGTGCATCCGATTATGCATGCATAATACTAATAGATGGTCCTGGAATAAGTGCGCTCTCAGGGGAGATGCGCCAGGTAAGTGAGACAGTGAGGAATTTCTACGGCGCAGGAAAAGTCGTATGCGCGATAAACAATGCAATAAAGATACTCGCAAAATCCAATATAATAAAAGGGAAGGAGATATCCGAGCCAAAAGACAGCGAGACAGCCTCAATTGTAGGCCTATATGGCGGGGTGCTTACAAAAAACAAGGTAGAAAGCGACGGTGGAATAATCACTGCAGGAAATCCTGATGAGGCATCAGAGCTTGCCGATGTCATGCTAAAAGCGGTAAAGGCAAAGTAGTCAGCGAAATATATGCCTTTCAGCTCCGCAAGCGCATTTGTATACTATATAACCTTTGCTGCTGGACAGCCTCACCGTGCATGTCTCTCCAGGGATGAGTACGTCGCCACATCCTTTGCATATGGAATCCTTAAGCCTCTTCGGCATCTTTACCTTATAGTGCCTGCTTATGGACCTGGCTATCTCAACATATCTCTTCCTGAAAGCCTGTGAGCCGCAGGTTATCTCCCTTGATTTAGCCAATTCAATAAGCCCTTCAATCCTTTCTGCCGCAATCTCCTTGACAAACTGGGATCCCTTCTTCATGTGTTAAACCTCAACAATTATCTCTCCGCTTGAGGCGTCCGCATAAGCCGCGTAGGATCCTATATCTGTAGCCCAGTGGGTATTATCATTCGCCTTGCCGGTCTTTATGTCAAAAGCTGCAGCGTGAAGAGGGCATATGACCTCGCAGCCATCAACATATCCTTCACTAAGCGATCCGCCCTCATGCGTACATTTGTCGTCAAGTGCGTATGGGGTGCCTTCCTTTAAAGTTATAAGAATCCTCTTGCCTCCAGCTTCAAAAGCCCTGAGCTCCCCATCTTTTAATTCAGATATCCTGATCCCGGTATTATACTTGGCCATGGCAACATCTCATGGGCCCGGAGAGATTTGAACTCTCGACCTACGGCTTTCTTAATTCCTATATAAGACCGTCGCTCTGACCAGGCTGAGCTACGAGCCCAAGTATTAAATATCACTTACGCAAGCAAAATATAAATACTGGCATAAACTTTTAAAAGGCTTGCATATGGATCTCGGCGAAGGGTTAAGGAAAGCTTTGGCAAAACTGTCTGGCGCAACGATAATAGACGCGAAGACCATAAGGGAATTCACAAAGGAGATGCAGAAGGCCCTAATTTCCTCTGATGTGGACCTGAATCTAGTCCTTAAGATAACCAATAAGATAGAAGAGGCGGCGCTGAAGCAGAAGATACCACAGGGCCTATCGCCAAAGAACTACATAACAAATATGGTGTATGAGGAGCTGGTAAGCCTAATGGGCGAGACATACGAACCCCAGATCAAGCCGAAAAGAATACTCCTTGCAGGAATCTACGGCTCTGGGAAGACAACGTCAGCAGCAAAGCTTGCCAAGTTCTATCAGGACAGGGGCCTTGGGACAGGGCTTATCTGCTGCGATACATCCAGGCCTGCTGCTTACGAACAACTCAAAACGCTTGCCGAGCAGGCAAACGTAAGCTTCTATGGCGAAAAGGACGGAAAGGACATAGCATCTATAGTAAAGAATGGGCTGGAAGCGCTCAAGCAAAAGAAAGTCATAATATGCGATTCCGGAGGGCGCAGCGCAATAGACCACAACCTTATAGAAGAACTGAATCTCATAAACAAGACCTTCAGGCCTGAAGAGAAAATACTGGTACTCAATGCGGACATAGGGCAGGTAGCAGGCAAGCAGGCCGAAGAATTCAACAGGGCAATAGGGATAACAGGAGTGATAGTGACAAAGATGGACGGCTCGGGCCGCGGCGGTGGCGCACTAAGTGCAGTCAGCGCATCTCAATGCAAGATAAATTTCATAACAACAGGAGAGAAGCTCAAGGACATAGAGCCATACGATTCAGGCAAATACATAGGCAGGCTCCTCGGGATACCAGACATAGAACTATTGATAAAGACCGTCAATGAATCCCTTGCAGAATCAGGGATAGAGAAGGACAGCGTAGATATGGAAAAGCTTACATTCGATACATTCTACAAGCAGCTAAAGGCCATGTCAAAAATGGGTCCGATGAAAAGCGTAATGGGGATGATGGGCCTCGTAGATCTACCTAAGGATGCTGTAGAGACAGGAGAGAAGAAGCTGAAGATCTACGAATCAATAATAAGCTCGATGACCAGAGAAGAGAAAAACGAGGAGGTTCAGCTGAGCCAGAGCAGGATAAAGAGGCTTGCCGCAGGCAGCGGAAGGACGGAGAAGGACGTACGAAGCATGATAAGCGACTTCAACAGGATGAGGAAACTCATAAACACATTCAAGAACGACAGGAACCTGAAGCGGAACTTCAAGTATGCGGCACAATAATAAAAAAAATAAAAAATAAAAAAATAAATTATCTCTTTACTTTCTTGCTACTTTTCTTTTTCTTTGCTGCTTTCTTGCTTGCCATCTTATTCACTGTTTAAATCCTTAACTTTAAAAATATTTAAACAAATATAAATTATCCATAAATAGCCATATAACTACTTATATCAAAATAAAAAAGTTATATTGCAGTAAAAGTGATACTTTGGGCAACGAAAATGCAGTAAGCGGCAAGATTGAAGAACTTGAGGAAGAGTACTCAAAAACAAAGCACAACAAGGCCACAAACAAGCATCTCGGTATACTCCGCGCAAAGATTGCAAGGCTTAAAAAGGAGGCAGCGCATAAAAAAACGCATCATGGCACAGGGTTCTCAGTTAAGAAATCGGGCAATGCCACCGTCGCCTTGGTGGGCTTCCCCAATGCAGGCAAATCCTCTCTACTAAAGCACCTAACAAATGTAGAATCGAAAGTTGCAGACTACGCATTTACAACCATAGCAGTCATACCAGGCATAATGGAGATTAACGGCGCAAGGATACAAGTGCTAGATCTCCCCGGCATAATAGAAGATGCGTACAAGGGCCGCGGCGGAGGCACTATGATAGGAAGCGTGATAAGGATAGCTGACCTCATAGCCATAGTCGTAGATGCAAATGCATACAAGGACGCATATAGGATAATAGATGAGCTCCATAAACTCAACATATTCCTTAACGAGCCTGCGCCTGATATACGGGTGGAGAAGAAGACAAGCGGAGGCATACGCTTCTTCGGAAAGATTGTCGGGCATGAGGAACGCTATATGATAGAGGCGTTGAACGAGACCGGGATATACAATGCAGATATAACATTTGGAACTCCTGTAGACGCGGAAAAATTCATAAACTATATAACAGAAAGCACAGTATACACCCGCTCCATAATAATCCTCAACAAAGTAGACCTTATAAGCCAGGCGGAGGTCAATACACTCTCTGAAAGGCTCCACAAGGATACCGGCATGGATGTCCTGCCGGTAAGTGCATCGAAGCGCATAAATATAGATAGTGTAAAAAGGGAGCTGTTCCAGCATCTCAATCTTATAAAGGTATACTTAAAGCCCAAAGACGGAGTTCCTGACCTGGAGAAGCCGCTTGTATTGAGGAAAGGGGCCACAGTGGGCGAGGCGGCAAGGGCCATACACTCCAAGACGGCAGAGAACCTAAAATATGCGACAGTCACAGGGACAAGCACGAAATTTGACAACCAAAGGGTGGGCCAGGACCATGTTCTGCACGACGAAGATATAATAACGCTGTTTTACTATAAGATAATCTAAACGGCGAGATATATGACAATAAAATACTGGGAATACGAGGACGTGCCACTGAAGGAAAAGCTGAAGAACCCGAACGTGAAGGAGATTGCCAAGATATATTTCGAGAATGAGACCAAGGCGTATAGGTTTGCAAGAGCACTTTCAGAGGTAAAGCTGCATGGCAAGCTGAGGTTGAAGGACTGCCCGGAAGACCTCCCACAAGCAACATGGAAGAGGTATATGGACTTTGGCGTAATAGTGGGTCTCTTAAAACATGAGGATGGAGAATACTCATTTACCGATAGGTACTCAAGACCCCTCAAGAACATAGCAATATACATAAAGGCATGGATGGAGACGCAGGAAAAGGAAGACCTGGCGTTATTGTTTGCCACGGCAAAAACAGCAAAGCAGGTCAAGAGAGGCGGCAAGTCAAGGAAAGATCAAGAAGGCCAAAAGGACGAGGTTGCATGAAAATATCCCTGGATTTTACCAAATCAGCGCAGAAGAATGCAGAAGACTACTATAACCTGGCCAAGAAATCAGAAAGAAAAGCATCAGGTGCGGCAGCCAGCATAAAGAGGATGGAGAAGGAGCTGACTGACCAGCCAGGCAACGCGCCACGGGAGAAACACGCCCAGAAACGAAAGGATACAGAATGGTATGAGGAGTACAACTGGTTCTTTACGCCAAAAGGCGAACTTGCGATAGGCGGCCGCAGCGCCAAGCAGAACGAGGCAATTAATTCCAAATACTTCGAAGATAAAGACCTGTTCTTCCACGCGGATATATTCGGGGCATCCGTAGTGGTACTCAAGGGCGGTGCTTCCGCTTCAAAAGAGTCAAGGGAGCTAGCGGCGCAGTTCGCGGCGTGCTTTTCTAGTGGATGGGCGGAAGGGGCATTCTCCCTTAACGTATACGCGCTCGGGCGCAGCCAGGTATCAAAATCCAAGCAGAAAGGCTCCTTAGGGACAGGCAGCTTCCTTCTCGAGGGAGAGAGGGAGTGGTATAAAAACATGCCGCTAAGCCTATGTGCTTACATCTCAAAGGATAAGAAAGGCGAAGACAGGTTTACCATAGCACCGCAAAAGATACTCGCCTACGGAAGCACACCAGAACCACGCGTCATAGTCTCTCCTGGCACTGTAAAGAAATCAGACGCGGCAAAAATAATAAGCAAAAAACTTGGCTTTACTGATATAGACTATATAATGCAGCACCTTCCCGCAGGCGAGTTTAGTGTGTAGGCTCTCATTCGTGCCCGCCTTTCGAATGGACTCTCTTGACAGCCGAGTCTATCACTTCACGCGCCCTTGACGCGTTTTCCCACCCACTTACCTCTGACCACTTTCCTGGCTCTATGCTTTTATAGTACTTGAAGAAATGCGCAATTCTGTCCTTTACATTCTCCGGAAGCTCCTTAACATCGTTTACAAGTTTAAACTCTGGGTCTATCTTATCCGTGCCTACCCCGAGTATTTTGGTATCTATTCCCTCTTCATCCTTCATGAGAAGCAAGCCTATGGGCCTTACCACTACAGTAGTTCCAGGGAAAAACGAGGCACCGCTTATGACCATTATGTCAAGAGGGTCTCCATCTTCACCAAGCGTTCCGCAGACAAACCCATAATTGTAAGGATAAACCATCGATGTATGAAGTATTCTGTCGACTTTTATGCTACCGCTATGTTCGTCGTATTCGTATTTCACATTGCTGCCCTTCGGTATCTCTATGAGGCAGTTGACTTTTGATGGCGCATCCTTACCTATCGTTAAATTTGGCATGTAATCAGATGTAAACTATCCAATAAAAGATTTAAACTCTTTGTAGCAAAGATAGTTTATGCATACTAAATATGTAGTAATACTAGGTTCACTGATGAGTGGTCTGGGCAAAGGCGGCATAACAGCTTCGATAATGAAGATGCTCGATTTCTATGGGTACAGAGTCCTGCCGATAAAATTCGATGGATATCTAAATTACGACTGCGGCACCATGAACCCGTACAGGCATGGCGAGGTATTTGTCCTTAATGATAAAAGCGAAGTAGATATGGACTTCGGCATATACGAAAGATTCATAAACAAGGATCTCACCGGCAACCTATCCATAACAGGCGGCAAGCTATACAGTACTCTAATCAAAAAAGAGCGAAGCGGGGAGTATCTCGGAGAGGACGTCCAGGTAATACCGCATGTAACCAACGAGATAATAAATCACGTAAGGGGAATATCAGAATCGGAGAAGCCTGATGTCATAGTAATAGAAGTAGGCGGCACGGTAGGCGACATAGAAAACAGTTACTTTATAGAGGCAATGAGGCAGCTTGCCATTAAAGACAAGACTATTTTTATAAACCTTACTTATGTTCCTACCCTTGATGTCGTTGGCGAACAGAAGACAAAACCGGCACAGATAGGATTCAGGACAATACTGCAATCAGGAATAATGCCCTCATTCGTAATATGCAGGAGCAAGGACAAACTTCTTGCGAAGACAAAAAAGAAGCTCGCACTGTTCACGAACCTTGACGAGAGCAGGATAATAGACGATGAAGATCAGATGACCCTGTACAAGCTCCCCCTATCATTCATGGAGCAGAAGATGGACAAGATGCTCATTAAAGATTTGGGGCTCCCAGAAAGAAAATTAAACAAGCAGAAACTCTCGACATGGAGGAACACTGTGGATAAGATACTCAATCCGGAAAGGTCCGTTAATATAGCAATACTTGGAAAATATACGAACCTGCAGGATTCATATGCCAGCGTAAAGGAGGCCCTCATACACTGCGGAGCCAAATCAAATGCGAGGATAAATATCTCCTGGATAGAATCCGAGAAGCTAGAATCTGGAACAGACCCATCTGCAGTCTTTGCAGGCATAGACGGGGTAATAGTTCCGGGAGGATTCGGAAACCGTGGAATAGAAGGGATAATAAGAGGAATAAGGTACTGCCGGGAGCAGAAGATACCTTATCTTGGAATATGCCTCGGCATGCAACTCATGGTCGTCGAGTACGCAAGGAACGTATGCGGGCTCAAAGACGCAAACTCCTCAGAGTTCAATAAAAACTCGAAGAATAAAGTGATAGACATAATGAAGTCCCAGCTCGGAAGAAGAGCCAAGGGCGGAACAATGAGGCTTGGGCTTGAGGAGTCAAAAGTTGCTGACAAAAAGAGCATAGCATACAAGTCTTACAGTGCCATAACAATCCAGGAGCGTCACAGGCATAGATATGAATTCAACAACAGGTATATGGATCTTATGAAAAAGAAAGGCCTGCTCTTTACCTCTTTCTCATCGGACAACATAGTGGAGACTGTGGAATGGCCCGGCTATGCGGGTATAGGCACACAGGCACACCCTGAGCTAAGGTCAAGGATCGAGAAGCCCGCCCCTCTGTTCGAGTATCTGGTGTCTAAAGCATTACTCAGGAGAGAAAAGACTTAAGAAGAAGCAGCCCCTGCTTCATGCCTGCTTTGCTCGCACCATACTTTCTGGAATCAAACGTATATCCTACTTCATGCACGCTTATGCTCCCTTTCCTGGTGCATTTTAAGAAATCAAAAAGTATCTTGTAGCCTCCCTTGACAAATCTATGGCTGTTCTTCCTGTAAACATCCATGAACCTTAGCCTGCGCATGCCAAAGAAACCTGATAATATATCGGCAGAGCCCTGACATTTCCTAATGTACAGCACAATGTTCCCGGCAATAATGAGCATCCTTGATATTATGCGCCTGTAAAGTACCCACCCTTCGACATTCTCCCTAACAGCTATCGCAACATCCGCCCCGCTATTAAGTGCCGCTGCAATCTCGCCTATATATCTGGGATTATGCTGCAGATCCGCGTCCATTATTATTACGAACTCTGTCCGTGAGCGCTCTATGCCCTTTATGACGCTTCCCGTGAGCCCCAATCGTCCTTTGCTTAGAGGAACAAGGAGAGAAACATTCATCTTTCTCCTAATCGCCCTGTTCACTACCTCCTCTGTCCCATCATCAGAGTTGTCGTCAACTACCAGTATCTTTATTCCCTCATAACTCCTGGCAATAATCTCCATGAGCTTTCCGATAGACCTTTCCTCGTTCAGTGTCGGGAGTATTACGGTAAAATTGCTATAATTATTTTTCCCCATTTATCATCCCTCCAAGAAATAAGTAATACCTTACAGCAAGCTCAAGAAGCCATCCGGCAAACGCGATTCTTGTAGCAAGTCCATTAAGAACGGAGAGGTCTTCATCCTCCAAGACGTCGAGCAGAGCCAAAACGGCTGGATACGCAAGGATTATCTCCACAATCCCAAAAACGAGCATAAGTTCGTTTGCATGTATAAACATCCCGCTTGCGTAAAGAAGCAGAAAGACCGCAAGATTAGCAAACAGAAGCCTGGCTATCTTGCCGTAAGACTGGCTCAATCCCAAAACCCTGCTGTTATACCTTAGAATAAAGTAAAGATACGCAATGGTGCCGAGATAATAAACTGCGAATATGGCTCCAAGCGAGCCAAAATAAGTGGCAAATATAAACAGCCCTGCCATGGTAATTGCGGCTGATATAAGGCTGTATTTAAGTACAGGGTATACCTTGCCCCTGCTTATGGTTGCATACGAAGCGATTGTACCTACAAAACCAAGAAGCATCCCCACGCTTATCATAGATATATTTTCAGCCTCGAAAGGGTATGCTGAAGTGAAGAGAGTCACCGTGAATGCGCCTGACAACGCGAGCAGATAACCTATTATCGGTGTTGTAAAGAGCAACATAAAGAAAACAGTATACCTATACATCTTATCCATCCTATGCCTCGCAAACCTTCCCGCACCAGCATACGAAAGCATAGGCACCATAACCATTCCTATTGAATTGGCAAGCAATCCTATGATGTGGCTCATCTTAGTAGCCACACCATATACCCCGACTACAGCAGGCGCAAAAAGAAGCGCCAGGAAGACAACGGCAAAGTTGCTCATTGATGTATTTACTACATTTGCCCCTGCGAGCGGGAGGGAGAACCTAAGCATATCTCTCTGCCTCTTGAAGATTCCCCTTGGTTCAAATTCCATGCCTGCATGCCTCTTAACCATCAGCATGGTGTAAATACCGCCAATTAAGAACCCCACGACATATCCGGTAACCGCACCAAAAGGTCCGAAGCCCATATATACCAGTGCTACAGCAAGAAAAGCCTGCATAATAATTGATGTGCTGTTCCCCACTGCCGCATGCACGCCTTTACCAACGCTTATAAGTATGGATGAAAAAATGCTCAGCATTATGGAGAATACAGCTCCAAGCAGCGCAAAGGCAAGGATAAACCATCCATTCCCATAGGTTCCATGGAGCAGCAGCGGAGCAAGAGCAAAAGCGATAGCGCCTCCAAATACCAATACCAGAAAACCGAATACAAAAGCCAGCGCGATGCCGTCACCCACCGCAACCTTTATCCTTTCCGCTCTCTTTCTGACTTTCCATAATGGTATATACCTGCCGAAGTAACTCTCGATGCTTGTGCTTCCGAATGCGCCTGCAAGTCCAGCGAAGCCCAGCGCAATGACATATACACCGTACCCCTGTGCCCCAAGGAATCGTGCAACAAGAATAAACGAGGCACCAGAGAAGACAATGCCTATGACTTTGCTGTACATTATAAGCACTGCCACCCTCGCGTTATCGAGACCGAGTTCCAGAGCTTCCGATCCGCTGTTTATGCCAGGCATACGCTCACTCGCTTATATCTTAAAGAACAGCTTTAGATACCTCATCATCGCTCCGGTACCCCATTCAAGTATCCATATCCCCGCAGACGAGCCTCTTATTATCTCCATGTCCTCCGCGTCAAGAGTTCCTGTGGCAAAGAGCAGAATTGGATAAGCAGCTAATGATACAATCAGCCCGACAGCTATCTCTAAAACAAAATTTCCAATGAGAAGGCAGAGCCAGAGAAGGAATCCAAGGCATAATGCACTTATTACAAGCCTTGCGAATTTGCCAGCACGCAACCTGAAACCTACCAGCAGCCTTGCCCCGTGCAGCAACAGCAGATCATCCACCACGCTCCCAACGAAAAACAGCGCAAATATGCCCCCTATAATCCCAAAATAAGGCACAAGCGCCACTACAAGCAGCAGCTGTATAACTGTGGATATAACATTGTACTTCAGTATTGCCCTGGAAAATCCATTTGCAACAAGCAGATTAGTCACGTATATTCCGACTATGTTTATTGCAGTGCCAAAAACCATCAGGGAAAACAGCTCCGGCGCTTCCGCATATTTGCTTGAGACGAGCAGGTAGATCTCAGCATGGGCAAAGATGCCAACGAAAACAAGCATAGGCAGGGTTATGCTAAAAGAATAGAGCAATATCTTATTGTATGTATAGTTTGCCCTCTCGCTCTTTGTTACCCTGTGGGCATATGAGAACGCCTGCAGGAGCACCGTAAGCACCGTGCCGTAAATCAAGGTTATGAAGCTTATGCCCCTGTTGGCTATCCCGTAATTTCCAAGCTGCGCAGAGGCTACGAAGAGACCAAGAAAGAGTATTGCAAATCCTCCAAGCCCAAAACTCAGGAAATTATTGAAGGCCAGCGGCATTGAGAAACTGGTAACTTTCCTGAGCTCTTCCCAGGAAGGGATACGAATCGTTACTTTGCCGTAACTCTTTAAGGTCGTAAATACGTAATAAACGCCAATCAAAAGTCCCGCAGCGCTGCCTATTACAAGCCCTGCGAGAGCTCCATCAACACCAAATCCATAATAAACAAGCGCTATGCTTGCGATTAGCTGTACAAGGCTTGAAGTAAAATAAGTCAGCGCAGCAAGCTTTGATTTCCTAAACCCTATCAGTATGTTATACAAACCACCAGTCGCTATTGCCTGGAAAGGGAGATACGCGCAAGCTATCATGAGCGTGAGCGGAGCAACGGTACTTCCATTAAAGAAAGCCGCAGCCACAAAAGGGCTTATTGCGATCCCGACAAGTGCGGAAATTGATGCCAGCGGAACCAGCAGGAACAGGCCATTTGAGAGTATCCTGCCTACCGTGCCAGGATCCTTATCCTCAGCCATCTCGGAAAGATTCCTGAGAAAGTACGAGCCTACCCCGAACGCATTGAAAGCGCCTATAAGCGCCGCAAAGCCTACGGCAAGGATGTAAACCCCGTAATCCGAAGGCTGAAGAAGCCTGGCGACTACCACGAGCATCAGCAGATTAAGCAGCGATCCCGACATTCTTCCAAGGAACAGATTATAAAGAGAGCTCAACGCTACCTTGCCAAGTAGTGTATTCTGCGATGCAGGGACTGTCTCTTCCATAAAACCAATAAAACTAGTAAGGATATAAAGATAAAGGCACAGAAAACTTAAAAACTAATGCAATCAAATAAATTCATGCGTTTTGATGCTGATCTTTATATCCGCAGGCACAAGAGCGAAATATCCGCAATCCTCGGATACCTTGCAATAACTGCAATATTCTTCTGGCCTTTAGTTGCCGGAATCAGCAGCTTCATCCCTGGTACCGGAGGGGATACCTACCAAAGCGCATGGGAACTATGGTGGGTGAGCTACTCAATTCTATCTCTGCACACGTCCCCGTATTTTACATACTTCATCTACTTTCCCATAGGCGCAAACCTGCTTACGCAGACAATGGCGCCGCTTGCAGGTATATTAAGCGCGCCATTTGAGGCATTCGGTTCTGCCGTAGCACTGAACATTGTATTCATAGCGGGTTTTGTGCTGTCCGGATTCTTCATGTACATTTTTGCATACTACCTTACCAGGAACCGCTACGCTTCTTTCCTTGCAGGGGCAATATACGCTTTCAGCCCCATGCATGTATTCCAGTCTTTTGGGCACCTGCAGTGGATAAACATAGAATGGATACCTCTATTCTTCATGTTTCTGATAATAGCCTTGAAGGAGAAGAAACACAAATACGCTCTCTACGCGGCCCTTTCATTCATATTCCTTACTTTCATGGGCGACCTGGAGCAGTCAATAGCCGTTTCTATAGGGGCGGTAGTGCTTCTTGCATCTTACTACCTAACCAACGACAGAAGATCAATATACAATAGGCGGAGCCTAATATACCTCGCAGAGATAGCCGTTGCAATATTCATACTTGGGTCTCCGGTATTCATAAGCATAATAATCGCACTGCAGCACGGGATATTATCTACGGTAAATGCAGTATCCTCCACCCAGGCAAATATCCTATACAGCCCAGACGTGCTAAGCTTCTTTGTACCGAGCTTGATGAACCCTCTACTGGGATTCATACCAAATGCGCTGAACTATCTATACGCATCTGATCCAACAGAGCGTACCGTATACATCGGCTATTCTGTGATATTTCTTGCGCTTGTCTCCATATATGATTTCAGGAGCAGGAAAAGCCTCAAAAGCCTTGCACCATGGATAATTCCAGCTGTTATCTTCCTGATCTTAAGCGTAGGTCCTTATCTACAGGTGAACGGTGCGGTTATATCCTCGGTACCAATGCCTTATCTACTTCTCCACAAAATACCTATCCTGAATGTGTTTCGCGAGCCCGGACGGTTCGATATAATGTTTGAATTATTTATATCGGTGCTCGCCGCCTTCGGCTTCATTGCAATATCGAAAAATAAGATAGGCCCGCTTCGCACGGAAAAGGGCTTCTTTGTCCTTTTCCTGGTCTTGGTCCTATTTGAGTATTCAACAACCCCTATCTCAAATGCACAGCTTCAGGCTAATTACGGGAATGCATATATCCCGGCAGCGTATAAGGACCTCGGTAACGCGACAAGCAACTTCTCCATAATAACTCTCCCTGCACTCCCGTATTACTACAGCTCTTCTCCGGAATTATATCCGGGCATCGCAATGTATTACCAGACAGCATCAAGGAAACCCCTGATAGGCGGATACGCTACCAGAAGCAACAACACGCAGCTCGAGCTTCTATCGGATATTCCTATGGCAACAGCATCAGAATACCTGCAATACGGGCAAAATCTCTCATATTTCTCCCCTATAACAGAGAACTATACAAAACTGAATACGTTCTGGCTTGCAAACTATCGGACAAAATACGTAACAGTGATAAGGGGTGCATATAACGATACCGAGCTTCCTGCGCTCCTAGAGTACCTATACGGCATGTTCGGGCAACCTGTATATCAGAGCAATACCACTGACGTTTTCCAGACCAGTGGAGCAATATCCAAAGGGATAGGGTCCAGCCTGGTGAGCTACACCGCAGGCACATGGATCCCGGGGTTCTCATTATGCCAGTCGTCAAGCTGTAATGCCACACTCTCAAACATGTGGTGGGGCAATACGACGAGAGGAATAATAGTCTATTCGCCAAACCAAACCTCCGCATCAATGCGATTCGATGCGATATCAGCATACAACGACAGCATCCTATACCTGTATACTAATGGAAACCTGGCACATGCTTTCAATCTGACAGGAACTGCAGAAGCATACTCCGCCAACATAACAATCAAGCCAGGTCTGAATTCCCTTATCCTATACTATAAGCAGAACGCATATGTGGTGAACGACTCCATACTTAACTTCGGAATAGAGAACATAACGCTAAACAGGACCAGCTAAGCACAAAATACTGCCGAACCCTGCAGAAAATCTTTAAATAGCTTCTTGCAGAAAACCATACTAAGGCGAAATTGGTTTTAGGGGTGTTGGAAGAATGGAAGAAAACAACTGTGATTTGGCAGTGGGCAGTATGTACGATGTGAAAGTATCAGTGCGCGATCCCAAGGGAGAAGGGATATGCCGCATAAGGGATACTGTGGTATTCGTCAAGAATACCAGAGTAAGACTCGGGAAGACCTACAAGGTTAAGATAACAAAGTCTTTCAAGTCGTTCGCATACGCTGAGCTGGTTGAAAATAGCAAGTATTTTATAGGTAACGGTAGCCTAATAATATAACTATATACAATTATTTTATTCTTTTTTTATTATTCTTATTTACGGTGTCTTATTATGAACAAAGAGTTTTACGAGAAAATAAAGTCAGGTACAACGACAATAGGCATAATATGCAAGGACGGCGTCGTGATGGCTGCCGACGCAAGGGCTACAATGGACACGTTCATATCAAGCTCTGAAGCCGTCAAGGTCTACTGCCTTAACGACAACCTTGGGATGACAATCGCTGGAGGCGTGGGAGACGCAGAATATCTCGTGAAACTGATAAAAATGCAGAATGAACTCTACAGGATGAGCGAGAACAAGCAGCTCAGCCCTACATCTGCAACATCAATACTTTCTCTTATACTTCAAGAGAACAAAATGATGCCGTTCATGGTGCAGCTGCTTCTGGGCGGCCTTAACAATGGGAAGCCCGAGCTCTACAACATAGATCCGGTAGGCGGAAGCACAAAGGAATCAAGGTTCACATCAACGGGCAGCGGCTCCCTTACGGCTCTAGGTTATCTCGAGGGGATATATGACCCTTCAATGGAGGTCCAGGAGGCGGCCAAACACGCAGCTTACTGCCTGAGAATAGCCATGAAGAGAGATTCTGCTACAGGGGACGGGACAAAGATAGTCTCAATAACAAAGAAGGGCTTCAAGGAATACACCAAGGAAGAGATAGAAAAACTGCTTAAATAAACGTACATTCTTAAAACGACGAATTTTTTCGTTACTGTGATTGTGTGGGCGACGAACAGGAAAACAAGGCTATGCTTGACAAGATAAAGGAACTTATACCAAAAGAAGCCGAAGTCTCAAAGGTAGAGTTCGAAGGTCCTGACATAGCCGTATATGCTAAAAACATACAGTTTATCTACAGCGACGAGCATGTAATAAAGAATATATCAGCATCAATAAAGAAAAGGCTGATAGTGCGCTCTGTGGCATCGGAACTTATGGATCCCGAGGCCGCAATAGCAAAGATAACCGAGATAGTGCCAAAAGAAGCCGGGATAAGAGAAGGTGGCATAAGGTTCTCACCAGACTTCGGCGAAGTATATATCGAGGCACTGAAGCCGGGCCTTGTGATAGGAAAGGGCGGGTCAACCCTCATGCAGATAGTCAGGGAGACAAGGTGGATACCAAAAGTCCTCAGGATACCAACAATGAACAGTGATACCATAAGCGGAATCCGTCAGCTGCTTTTCAAGGAGAGTGAATTCAGGAAAAATTTCCTGAAGAGCATCGGCAAGAAGATCAATTCCATACCACTTAAAAGCGAGTGGGTAAAGGCAACAGCACTCGGCGGATTTAAGGAAGTGGGTAGGAGCTGCCTTCTTATAGAGACAAAAAACTCAAAAGTAATAATAGACTGCGGGATAAGCCCAGAGCCCGGAATAAAAGGCGCAGCTGCAAATACCGACGAGAACAAAGCATTCCCATATCTTGACAGCACAAACATAACGATAAACGAGATAGATGCGGTTATACTGACGCACGCCCATATGGACCACATGGGATTTGTTCCATACCTTTTCAAGTTCGGATATTCCGGACCTGTCTACTGCACGCCGCCTACAAGGGATCTGGCTGCATTGCTTTTATACGACTACACACGCCTCGTAATGAAAAGCGGCGGCAGCCCGTTGTACGGGGAGAAAGACATACGCACAATGCTTACCCACGTTATAACAAGGGATTATGGCGAAGTTACCAATGTTACTGACGAGATAAAACTCACATTCCATAACGCGGGGCACATCCTCGGAAGTTCGACGG
This sequence comes from Microcaldota archaeon, assembly GCA_021850805.1. GTDB lineage: Archaea > Micrarchaeota > Micrarchaeia > Micrarchaeales > CABMGC01 > JAKBQS01. Next base: position 58,534 of record JAJZKO010000004.1, read on the forward strand.
TGCACCTTCACATAGGCGAAGGATTATACAATATAGTATCCACGGGCGATATGAAGTATGGATTCACCAGACTGCTGAATGAGGCAGAGACAAGATATCCACGTGTAGATGCACTCTTCATAGAGAGCACCTATGGGGGTCCGCGCGATATAACCGTAAACAGGAAGCAGGCCGAGCTGGACCTGATAACCGCAATAAAGTCCGTTACCGACAATGGCGGAAAGGTGCTCATACCCCTCTTCGCCGTAGGAAGAAGTCAGGAGATACTCCTGGTTCTGGAAACCTACCTATCAAATAACCCGCAGTACAAAATAAACGCTCCAATATTCCTGGACGGCATGATACTCGAGGCAAGCGCTATACATACTGCATATCCCGAATATCTGAAGCAGACATTGCAGCAGCGCATACTATCAAACAACTCCCCATTCGAGAGCGAACTCTTCGAAGTCGCAAAGGGAGAACGGAGCGATATAATAGAAAAAGGGCCTGCGGTAATACTGGCAAGCGGAGGGATGCTTAATGGCGGTGCAAGCCTTGAGTATTTCAAGGCCCTGGCCAATGATGAGAAGAACATGGTCATATTTGTCGGATACAACAGCGTAAACTCCCTTGGGAGGAGGGTCCAGAACGGGATAAACGAGATGGTGCTCCCAGGCGAAGACGGAAAAATGGCACAGCTAAAGGTGAACATAAAGGCAAATACTGTAGATGGGTTTTCAGGTCACAGCGACAGGAGGCAGATAATGGACTTTGTCAGCCATATAAAACCTTATGCTAGAAAGATATTCACCATGCACGGGGAGGAATCAAAGTGCGAAGATCTCGCCCGCACGCTTGGAAACATGATGCATGTAGATTCAAGGGCGCCTATGGATCTTGACACCATGCGCTTCGTATAGAACGACAAGCAGAGAAGCGGCTAGAAGACTTCAGGTCTTGGCCAATCTATATCCATCGGGTTTAGCTCCTCTTCCTCTATCTCTCTTCCTGCACTCATCCTGCTGAAAGTGAGCATTACTATCTCAACAAAGGCTATTACGCTCATCCCAAGCAGATAATATGTGCTGTCGTTAAGGTACTGGTAGCTTATTATTACTGCGCTTACCGCTGCTACTATCGCACCAAAGAAAAACCCTGCGTTCTTCTTACTGAGAATCGCAAAGCATGATACAATGCCAAGAACGAAGACAGCAAAATTGGCAAGCTCAAGATAATAGGCTTGGCTATTGGTTGCTATAAATATGGAAAACTGGCCTGCTAGAAGCTTATCGCCTACGAAGAATATCTGCCCTGGCGCGAAGTATGCCAGCACACCAGAATTTACAATAAATAAGATCGCAGCAATTATTGCAAAGGCACCGAGAGAGCTGCCCTTCGCTGCCTTCTTGTCTGTTGCCTGATCAAGATCCTCTATGCAGTAAAAATTGCCATCATGCTCCATAAGATCCGCATAGCAGAAAGGTCTTGAGCAGTATTTGCATGTCGCATACGCCTGCCTCCAAGGATGGTTTACGCACGAGAGCCCATTTGCGGCTGCCATCTCGCTCTTCTCATTCTTGCTAACTTTCTTATTTGCCTTAGGCACATTGCCTTCCGCCTCTGGCTGAACCGATGCGCGTCCGCTCTCCTGGATCTTTATTACTGAATTAAAACTTTCTTCAGTCTCCTTTTTCTGCTCGGCGATAGCTTTCCTGGAAGGCGACATATCTACGGATCTTGGTTGCTGTATAGGTTCCGGGGCCTTCTTAGGTCTTGCAGCTGCCTGCTGGACAACTTCCTGCTTGGGAACCGGCTGCACCATCCTCTGCGGCTCTGCCTTTGCCTCTTTTATCTCGGGTTGCACCTTCACCGCCTTTTCCTGCTGCAGTGCAGGTTCAGGCGCCTGCTTCTGTTGCGGCTGTACAGCCACCTGTTTAATAGGAGCAGCGGGCTGTTGCCTTTGAGCCTCCGCCTTCCTCCCGCTCTCCTTGCCCATGTTCCTTAGTTTAAATATTAAAATATCATCGTCAGGCGAGCCCATGCAAATTCACTATTCAATATCTGCTTCCGAACCTGGCCGCCTGCGCCTTCTTGCGCTCGAATATGCCCTTATGCTTTGCGCAGCTTATGCAGTAGTAGACCTTCCTCCTTGACATGTACCGCGCGCCTTCCTCCTTCTGCTCCGCACCGAATCTTATGGATCTCTCGTCAGCTACGGCCTTGCTCCTGGGGGTCTTCCTCCCGCAATTGTCGCATGTTACTAAAGCTTCCTTACCTCTCAACAAAACACCTGTAAATTATATTACACATCAGCTATATAAATTGTGGCTGCATAAATGAATCATAGTACCTTATACTCTCAAAGCGGCGGCAATATGGAAACAATAGCGTGCAGAAGAATCACAAGCGAGATACTCCCTGCAGTAAGGGCATCCATAGCAGAGGCAATGCACAAAAGATACTCATATAGCGAATCCGATATAGCCAAATCCCTTGGCATTGTGCAGGTTGCGGTGAGCAAGTACCTTAATTCAAACTATTCCGCAAAGACAAAAATGGTCAAGGATTACATAATAAAAAACAGGCTAAACGAAGACATACTCAGTTCAATAGTGAACAGAAAAAGCAAAGAGGATACAAACGCAATGATATATGCGCTCTGCATGACGCTGGCCTCTAAACTTGATTTTTAGTGATCTTATGGCTGAAGAATTGAATCCTTTCAAGATATCACAAGAGCAACTGGACAAGGCTGCAGAGGTGATGGGCCTGGATAAGAATGCCCATACCATACTAAGGGAGCCAAAGCGGATAGCGACCCTAAATATACCTGTAAAGATGCGGGACGGAAGCACAAAGGTCTTCACCGGATTCAGGGTGCTCTACAACGATGCAAGAGGTCCTGGCAAGGGCGGCATAAGGTACCATCCAAGCGAGAGCATAGATACAGTAAAGGCGCTCTCAGCATGGATGACCTGGAAGACGTCTCTGGCAAACATACCTTATGGAGGAGCAAAGGGCGGGATAATATGCAATCCAAAAGAACTCAACGAATCGGAGCTTGAGAGCCTATCGCGCGGCTACATCCGCGCCCTTGGCAGGCTGATAGGCCCCAAGGTGGACATACCTGCGCCAGACGTATATACCAATCCACAGATAATGGCATGGATGATGGATGAGTATAGCAAGATTGTAGGATATGACGAATTCGGGGTCATAACCGGCAAGCCGATAGAGGTATGGGGCTCCGAGGGCAGGTTCGATTCGACAGCCATGGGGGGCATGTATGTGATGCGCGAGGCGGCAAAGCGCATGAACATGGACATAACGAAGGCAAAGATAGCGATACAGGGTTTCGGAAATGCAGGCAAGTTTGCCTTCGAGCTCGCTACAAAGCTCTTCAATTCCAAAGTGGTGGCGATAAGCGACTCAAGCGGTGGAATATATTCGGAAGACGGGCTTGACTATGACCAGCTTGTAAAGCTCAAGGAGACAAAAGGCGAGATAAGTTCATATGAAAAGGCCGAGAAGATCACAAACCAGCAGCTCCTCGAGCTCGATGCCGATATACTCATACCAGCGGCAATAGAGAACCAGATTACCGCGGAAAATGCGGATAAGGTAAAGGCAAAGATGGTGCTGGAGCTTGCAAACGGGCCCGTGACGCCAGACGCAGACCAGATACTCTTCGAGAGAGGGATATTCGATGCGCCAGACTTCCTTGTCAATTCTGGTGGGGTTATAGTCTCTTACTTCGAATGGGTACAGAACCAGGAACATTATTACTGGGAGAGCGACGATGTGTATAAGCGCCTAGACAAGATAATAACAAAATCGTTTAATGATGTCATGAAGACAAAGGACGATTATGCTGCGAAAGGGAAGAAGATAAGCATGAGGACAGCGGCATATATCCTTGCGGTTAGCCGTGTAGCCCAGGCGATGAAGACGCGTGGATGGTACTGAGAATCAGCCCATCTGCGGTCGATCCCTCATCGCCCCAGAGAGCAAGCTATAATCCTTCTGCTTCATCTCTATCAATGTGGCTTCCAGGGATGATATCACTATCCTTCTGGAAAACGTCCTCATTATAGAATAGATGGCAGAGGCACTGTAAATTCCAGAGGACTGCACATTGTAATTGTTGCCCCTGTGTACATACTGCTTCCTTTCCGTGCACAATACGCTTAGTATCTTGTTCGAGATGTCCCTCTCCTGCTGGTTGCTCGAATTCTTTGCCGCACCATCAAACATCCTTATCACATTAATCATGTAAGCCGTGACAAATTGCTCGCTTTTCTTCCTGTCTGCTATGGTAGATTCGCGCACTTTGACAAAAGCCTTGTTGTTGATTGTATCCTCAAGGAACATGCAATAATTGAAAAACTGCGAGCCATTTTTCTTCTGATTGTCCCTGTCAAGAGAGATGAATGGCAGGTAAGCACATGCGTATATATCCGCTATCGCGGAGCTTGACGGTGAATATTTGGCAGCAGCCTTCACATCCGAGGCAATCTTGCCTATCATGTACCCTATTTCCGGCTCATCCTTCCTTATGCCTTTTGCATACTGCGGGAGCTCACCGCTTCTTATCTGCGGGATCATCTTAGCGCCATAAGGCGATGGCATTCAACTACCTGACAAGCCTTATTATATTCTTCTGGCTCTCTATAAGCTTCTCAGCCTCCTCAATAAGCCTGTTTGCCTTTGCTGCAAGTTTCTCCGCCGCCTCCTCAAGCTTTTTATTGCCGGATTCTGCCGCCTCTTTCACCTCGTCGCTATCCCTAAGCTCCGCTATTCTCGCAGCGACGGTCTTGAGTGCATCAGGCGAAGAGCTGTTAACCTCTATGCTTCTCTCAAGGTTCCTCAGTGCGCCATTGCCCTCGTTTATCTTTGCGAGGATGAGATCGCTATATCTTTCCTCAATCACGTTAAGGAGGTTCTGCGCGTTCTCGTTAATCTTCTCTGCCGCCTTTCTCACGCTTTCATTGCTGTGGTTTAGGCTTGTCCTTATTATCTCACTCTCAACAGTCTGCAGCAGCCCGCCCTTGACCTGCTTTACACTCTCAAGGCTGGCCCGCTCTATGAATGTCGTAAAGTCCTCAAAGCTCATCCCATTGCTGAGGTTTCCTCCGAGATCCCTGAGCTGCGTAAGCCTGCCCATCGGGGTATCAAGCTCTTCGTAGAGCATTCCGGAAACGGTCTTGAAGTCATCTTTGTCGCTTGGCGCTATATACATGAACACAAGCAGGTCCTCTTCTATTGCCGTTGTCCTGCCATTCAGCAGCGCGTGCGCCGCAATCATCTTAGAGCTACGCGCCTTCCTCCTGTCAGTCATATGCATGCCCCTGTCTTCAAGCAGGGCGAAGAGTTTCATCTGCTTGTCTACCACATACGAAAGGTCAACTGTAGGAAGCATCTTGTATATCTCTCTTATCATCTCCTTCGTTATCACCGGCTGTACGTCCAGTGCATCACGCTGGAATTCGTTCTTCATGCCAGCCTCAAGAAGTTCTTTCCACCGTACCTCAAGGACAGGCTCCGAGAATACCCTCATCATTATCCTGTCGTAGAAAGGCGCGACATCTATGTCATCAGGGACAAGGTTGGCTGCACCTATAAAAGTAAGCAATGGTACTTTCAGGATGTTCTGCCCGTCATAGATCACCCTCTCATTGATAAGGGTATGGAGCGAATTAAGTATTGCAGAACTTCCGTTAAACACTTCGTCAAGGAAGGCGACTTCAGCTTCAGGCAGTTTGCCATTTGTCACTCTCTTGTATTCTCCAGCCTTCAGTGCCACTATATCAACAGGCCCTACCAGCTCAGCAGGTTCCGTGTATCTTGTTATCTGGTACTTGAAAACCTCGGCTCCGATAAGCTTTGCTGCCCTTATTGCAAGCTGCGACTTCGCAGTTCCAGGCTCTCCTATCATGACTACGTGCTCCATTGTCATGAGCGCAAGCGTGATCGCTTCAGCTTCCATATCTTTTTCTACAAAAGGCTCCTTGAGCTTATCCGAGAATGTCCTTATAGCCTCCAAGGGAGACACATCGGTAGCTACGCTGGCCTTTTCCGAATTCTTGCCATTATTTGCCGCGTTAGAACGCTCCTCCCCAGCAACGCCATTGGCATCTCTCCTGACGCCATCAACATCTGCAGCCATAAGCTGCTGTTCACGAACAGAAATCCTGCTCATCTCAGGCACATCTGTCCCTGCCTTCCTCCTAAATTTTGGTAATACTACCATCTCCCCAACCTGATGAATGAAGAAAACCTGATAAGGTATTTAAAGATTTTCTGCAGTATTTTCAGAAATGCCGAATAAGGAAGTCATCGCGGCATAGATTTCAACGCGACGCAATATCCGCACCAAGGAATCCAACCAAAGTGCGAATTTGCAGATTAGTTTTAAATATATTGGGAATGCGAAAGCAAATATGGAAAAAACTGTTGCAGGATTAAATGGCCAGCAGTCTACTGCGCCGCAGGCCCTTCATGGCCTCCAGCGTGACCCGGTCCCTTCGGTTAAGTCTGCCGCTGCTATAATATTTGAACTCCTTTCCAGTCCCGGTAATGACGGAAAAGGCCAAATGAATTTCGTGAAGATGACTGGAAGGGATGTTGCAGAGCCTGCAAACGTTACAATCCAGGATCTCGAACTTGCACTATCAAAGCGCAATGAACTTGGCTTCCATACTACTTATGCAGGTTCAGCACAGGATCAGGCAAAAGAAATATTCGCAGCAACCGAACGCACGCTCGAAGACTGCCAATCTAAGCTGATGCAGAGGCTTATGACGACACTGGAGAAGAACTCGCACCTCCTGATCTCGGAGGTATACAATATACTGTCTTCGGACCAAATGATACTTGCTGATTTACGGAAGCTCATACATGACCCGGCAGAGCTTCTCAAGGAAGAGAACGTAGACCATCTTCTTGATTTCAAGAAGATATGGAAGGATATACTATCAGGGAATACGATGCTGAAGGTAGGAGTTTCTATCGAAGCTTATACAATAAATGCATTTCCTGAGCTTAAGAAAATAAACGAGCAGCAGCACATCGGATATCCTATCGGTGGAATGCCGTTCCCATCCAGATACTGAAACCTGATTCCACATAGGGCTGCGCAAATTGCAACACTAGGAATCGAAGAAGCCGCGGAGCCTGCTTAAGCCATAGGTATTTATCACATCATCCTTCTGAAGCCATCCTCGCCTAGCCATTCCTATACCGTATCTCATCATGGAAAAATGCGATGTGCTGTGTGAATCAGTATCTATTGCAAATTTCACGCCGCTGCTGTGTGCCCTTATTATGTTCTCATCGTTAAGGTCGAGCCTTTCAGGGAACGAATCTATCTCCATAGCAACGCCATTCTCCTCTGCTTTCGAGGCAATCTTATCTAAGTCAAACTCTATCCCACGCCTTCCATTAATTATGCGTTCTGTAGGATGCCCGAGTATATCTATACGGCCGCTATCAAGCGCTTTAGATATCCTCTCAGTCATCGATCCGGAATCCATCCCAAGGCTCGTATGGACGCTGCCAATCGCATAATCCAGCCTATCAAGGACTTTATTCCCCAGATCAAGGCCCCCATCCTTTAATATATCAACCTCCGCACCCACCAGCACCCTTATGCCGTCAAACTTCTCTGCTAGAGCCTCAATGTAATCTATATGCTTCATGAACTTTGCATCATCCATCCCATGAGCCACATACTCGCTTTTGCTATGGTCTGTTATTCCTACGTACTTAAGGCCCCTTGCTTTAGCCGCGTTTACCATCTCCTCTACGCTATTCATACCATCGCTGTGGTTGCTATGCACATGCAAATCACCAATGATCTCCTCAATGGTTATCAATTCAGGCAGCGCGTGCGCCGCAGCGGCCTCCAGCTCCCCTCTGTCCTCCCTAAGTTCCGGAGCTATATAATCCATTCCCAGAGCGCGATACATCTTCTCTTCGGTCTCAGCCGCCTTGACGGTGCCGTCCCTGTCGAATATACCATATTCATTAAGCTTCATCCCCTTCTTTATCGCTATCTGCCTCATCTTAACATTATGGCTCTTGCTTCCTGTGAAATACAGGAGCGCAGCACCAAACTGGCGCGCTTCTATAAACCTTATGTCACAACTTACTCCTGCCTTAAGCCAGAACGTGGCCTTTGCCTCTCCACGTGATATCGTGCTCTCCACTGCATCCATCCCTGAGACAAAATCCATTATTCTCTCCGATTCTTTTCCTGAGACAAGTATGTCTATATCGCCTATCGTCTCTTTCATCCTTCTTATTGAACCGGCTATAACTGCTTCAGATGCATATCCTGAATTAAGTATTGCATCCCTTAGCTTCTCCGCCTCAGGCAGCGCCACGCCGAGCAGTATCCTGCCTCTTGAAGCTTCGAGAAGGCCCAGCCCGTACTCTATCTCTTTTTCGCTCCTCTCCCCAAACCCCACGAGTTCCATTATTCTGTGCTCTTGCAATGCTTTCTTCAGGCTCTCGATATCCCTAATACCAAGTTCCTTATACAGCCTATATGCTTTTTTAGCGCCAATCCCCTGTATTCTGGTAAGGTTCTCGAAGTCGATTGGGTATTGCTTTTTCAGCTCTTCATACTTCCTCATTTTTCCCGTCTTAATATACTCCTCAATCTTCAGCGCAAGACCTTTTCCCACTCCCGGTATGTCAAGAAGCCCACTGATCCCACGTTCCTTATACAGAGTAGAAACGTCTTCCTGCATGCTCTCTATCGAGACGGCAGCCTTTCTGTAAGCCCGTACCTCAAATTTCCTCTTGTCGCCATCAAGTTCCAGGATATCTGCTATCTCATTGAACATGCGTGCAAGAAGGCCATTCTCCATAATACCCAATTGCACCTAAGTATATAAAGAACTTATTTTGCATGATCTTTCTCTGCAAGCTCCAGCACCTTGAGGAGTTGCTCCCTTCCGAACTCCTCCAGACTCAGATAATGCTTTGAAGCTTGCTTAAGTGCGCTATTATTCCCTTTTACCATGATAGTGATGAGCTCTGCGTTAGCCATCGCGAGGATGGATTTGATGTGGCCCTCATCAACACTGTCCCCTCCATCTGTTATAAGTATTATCTCGTTCAGCTCCTTGTATTTCTTCTCCGTGAGAAGCTTGCTGCATGCCTCTTCTATGGCCTTAGTGATATTTGTGCCTCCCGTTCCTGCAACTGCAGCCAGATTGGTTGCGGCTTTGGCCACCTCCCTTCTTCGCGTGCTGCGCAGTATATCTACTACATCAAACGGATTATCATCGAAGAACAGGTAATGGAAATTCCTGCTCTCCTTCCTCGCCACCATGAGCAATGCCACCGCTGTTGCCTTTGCCCATAGTATCTTGTCACTCTCGCTCCCTCCCATACTGCCAGATTTGTCGATAAGCACGAAGAGCGACGACCTGCTCTCTTTTATGCCTCTCCTGTAAAGCGTCAGGTGCCCTTCTGAGAACTTGAGATCAAATAAAAGATCCGGCATGGCAAGCTCTCCTATGCTAAGCCTCTCAAGGTCATCGCCAATATCGAATCCCGAATTTTCTCCACGCGAGTAGGGCCTGTATCGCCTCTTCACGATCTTGGAAAGCTCAGGGAGCCCGTTCAGTAGTTCCAGAATCTTCTTTATATCAGTATTCTTTGCCAGATCCATAATCTTTTCGAAATCCGAATCAAAAGAGAGGTCATGGCCTACGCCTGCCAGTTCCTGATAGAACTTCTCTACCTGCTGCATATTCTCCACAGATTCCTTGGCGTTGCTTATTGCCCCTTCAAGGAGGTCTTTTATTACCTGCTTGATCTGCTCCTCACTTAATCCATTCCCAGGACCCTGCTGGTTCACATTCCCTCTCTGGCTTCCGCTCCCATTCTGCTGCCCCTGTTGCCCTTGCTGCTGTCCTCCTCCCTGCTGTTGCTGCTGTCCACCTTGTTGTCCGCCCTGCTGCTGCCCATTCTGCTGAGCCTGCTGTCCATTCTGTTGCCCTTGCTGCCCCTGTTGCTGTTCCTGCTTCCCTGTAAGCATCTCCTTAAGCTCCTTTGCAAGCTGCCTCTTTTGCGGATCCGGATCGCCAGAAGCCATCTTATCAAGGTTCTCCATCAATGAGCTTATGAATGAAGCCGCAGCCACTACGCTAGGCCTTGATTTTGCAACGCTGGTATCCCTGAGCTCCTTGAATCCCTGTGAAGATAAAGATTGCAGCATAAGCTGGTAATACTCGAACGCTTCCTTGGACTTAAATTCTGGCTCTTTTACCATGGGTATAGGCAGGTAAAAACCACTGAATATGTCCTTCTTGAATATCTCCTTAACTTCCTCGCTGCTCTTAGCTGCACTGAGTTTCTTCAGTATGGCGGCTATCCTCTCTGCTCTATAATCAAGGACCGGATGATCGTAATCCACCCCTGCAAGGACGCCTTCCTCCTTCACCTTCTTGCTGACAGTCTTAGTAGCCATATCCCCCCATCTAAAATAAATGGATGCCGGAAAGCTATTAAAGCATTTTCTACACAAAGCCGCAGAAGTCAAAGGACGACATTGGTGCTCCCTCCAGATGCCTTGTCGCGTTCCAGGGATATGACTGAACTGCCTCCTGCTTCCTTGAGCTTTTCATCATGCGTTACTATGAATATCTGGTCCACTATCTTTGGCAATTCTGTACCAAACATCCCTATAAATGCATCTATTCCTGCAGCATCTATGTTATGCGTCGGCTCATCAAGTATCAGCCACTTAAGGTTTGGCACTAAGACCAGGGCGAATGCTATACGCATTGCAAGGCACGCTATGCTGCGCTCTCCTCCGCTCGCTATGCTCTCAACGGGAAGCCACTCTCCTTCCCCTCCATTTACCGAATTGAGCATGAGCACATAATCTTCGTTTTCAGCATCAAGCCTTATACCTGGATAATCATTGTAAGGGTATATGCTTGGCCATACCTCTCCCATTGCGCTGTTTATGGCATTTATGAGCTGTGCCCGCATGCTGCCCTGAGTCTCCTCTATGGACTCCCTGAACTTTATAACATTGGAAGATATCTCTTTCATATAATTCAGCCTGCGCTCGATCTCCCTTGCCTTTCTTGTGTGTGCCTCACGCACCTTAATCTCCGAATCAATCTGCGAGATCAACCTCTCAATGGCCAATATCGACTCCCCAAGCCTCGCCTTCTCAGCAGAGAGCTCAGTCTCTCGGGCTCCGAGATCCATGATATCCGCCTCGGAGACTATTATGGATTCCATCTCCCCGCTCTTCAGCAAGGCCTGGGCCTTGGCATCGGTAATCTCTTTCCTGTATCTTTCCCTGCGCACGATACTCTCCCTAAGCTTTTCTGAAGATGCTATCTCATTCCTTACGCTTTCCTCCTCCTTCTTTATTCCCTTAATCAGAACCTCCGTTTCCGATCTGTTTTTTTCAAGAGCGCCTATCCTCCTTGCAACAACTTCTATCTCAGTTGCAGGGTCACTTGCAGATTCAAGAAGAGCAATAAGGCTCTCGAGCCTGCCCTTCTTTTTCTTTTGCGTCTCCGCATCCAGCCTCTTCCCATCAAGCGTCTTCTTAATCGCCCTGCTTTCCTCCTCAATCTGTACAAGCGTGGCCTTTTTTGCCTCTAAGAGGCGTTCCCTCAAAGCCCCATCGAGTTCCCTCTCGCATACAGGGCATACGGAATCGTATCTTTTGAGATCCTCTATCCATGTGCGTATCTCAGCTATCTTAACCGTATCTTCTGCGATCTTGGCCTCAATGCCTTTTACCTCTGCCTCGAGATTATCAAGTGCCTCCAGAGGCTTCTCATTCCTTAGCTTCTCAATCTCATCCATACGCTGCCTTCTGACTGCCATCTCCGATTCGATCCGCCTCTTCCTCTCCTGCAACGAAGAGATATTCTCCCTAACGCGCCTGTACTCCTCCTCAGCAGCATTTGCCTTCCCTAAGATCTCCCTCTCCCTAACCTTAAGCTCCGAGATATGCCTCTCTAGAGAAATCGCATCGATGTCTTCGTCGATGCTTATCTGTGCAAGTTCCTTCTCAAGCGCCTCTTTCCTGCTGGATATCCGCAATATTTCCTTCTCCAGGCTCATGCGCTTTGCATACTGCTCCTTCATTCCGGCAAGCCTTGCAGATACCCCTGCCAGCCTCTCCAAGAGTTCCTTCTCCAATGCACGTTTCTCCTCAAGCGATCCAGATTCCTGCATCCTCCTGCTCTTATAGGACGCTATCTCATTCTCCATCCCCTGGATATCCAGGCCCTTAAAAGCGCTCTCAAGACTTCTAGCTTCGCCGTCTATCCTGCCTGCGAGTGTGCCTGCATTATCCCTCGCAGCCGCAAACCTGTCAAGTCCAAGCATGCTATCAAGCTGCCTCTTTCTCTCCGCAGCCCTCAATCCTAGGAAGTATTCCAGCCCATTCTGCTCAGAATAGACGACCCTCGCAAAGGATTCGTAATCAACCTTCATTATACTCTCTATCTCCTCGGTCACCTTCACAGGCTGCGACTGCATGTACTTTCCATTCCTCTCCAGCTTCGCCGATGAGCGCAAGCCAGAGATCTCCCTAGTAACGATATATTCATCATCGCCGGCGCTGAAGCCAAGTTTTACAATAGCCGAAGCCCCATTCCCAGCGCCCTTCCTTATTATATCCTTTGTCGCAAGCCTGCCTTTCTGCAAGGCGGGGAACGTGCCGAAGAGCGCGTAAGATATCGCGTCCATTATCGAGCTTTTCCCAGCACCCATCCTCCCTACTATGAGGTTTGTGCCCTTAGAGAATTCTATGCGTGTATGCTCATGGGTCTTCCATCTCGTGAGCTCTATGAATTTTATCATCAGGCTAGATATTGCCGATAAACAATAAGAATATTGCCTGCAGGAGCATTATATGAGTGTCTCTTCAGCCACTTCTACCTCATTAACCCCATGTATCTTGCGTATGCGCTCCTCAAATTCCGTGCTTCCTTCCTGATCCTCATGTATAAACATCGCCTTGACAACCTTTATCCCGAATGCAACATCCTCCAGCTGTATGCTCTCCGGTTTTAGCGACTTGCGGAGACCCTCCACTACCTCGTTCTCCTTTCCTGCATCAGGGTATATCTTAAAGACGGTGGCTACCTTTCCCATTACGGTCCCTCATAGCTGCACACGCTGCACTTGTACCTTACATACTTCTCCCTGCAACTCTGGCATCGTATTATCTCCTCCTTGCTGCAGCTGGGACACTTGAATTCCACATACTCGCTCGTGAGCCTTCCGCACGAAGAGCAGATACTTCCTGATAGATTAGCCATAAAAACCGCTAAGTTATAGTATAATATGTATTCAATACTTTAATGTCAAAGTATATAAAAATATCTGAATTGGGCATGTGGTGTAACTTGGATAGCACGTCGGCTTGCGGAGCCGTTGGTTGCGGGTTCAAATCCCGTCATGCCCGTATATCTGCTATACAGCAACAAAAAGCCATGATTTTATGGAGATCAAGATAAGGGAGGCAACAGAGGCTGACTACAAGTCGATAATGGGCATGATAAAAGAGCTAGCCCGCTTCGAAAGGGCAGAAGACAGAGTAAAAAATTCAGTATCAAGAATGAAAAGGGAAAAGCGCTTCTTCAGGGCCCTTATCGCATCTGAAAAAGGCAGGATAATAGGCTACGCAGTATTCTTCTTTGCCTACTACACATGGGTAGGAAAAAGCCTCTACCTTGACGATATATATGTGAAACCGCATTATAGGAGAAAGAAGGCAGGCTCAGCACTGCTAAAAAAAGTCTTCGAGATAGCCGCGAAGGAAGGATGCCAAAGAGTAAGGTGGCAAGTTCTCGATTGGAACAAGGATGCAATAAAGTTCTACTCAAAGCACGGTGCATATATCGATGAATCCTGGCTAAATTGCGACTTTGACGCTGCGATGATAAACAAG
>JAJZKO010000005.1:0-40141 GCA_021850805.1 Microcaldota archaeon
ATTTGCAGGGAGAGAGATTTGAACTCTCGTATCCACAAAGGAAGCAGGCCCTGAACCTGTCGCGTTTGACCATGCTCCGCCATCCCTGCACAAGAGCTTTTCGAATAATAATATTATATATGCTTTCTTTGCTCCTTAATAGCAGGATCTTATGTTTACCACCAGGTATGTCAAGGAGAATATAGAGGCGATACGCGAGTCCCTCAGCAGAAGGAAGAGCAATTATCCTGTTGAGAGACTGCTTGCGCTTGACAGCGAATCTGCAGGCAGACGCCAGGAGCTGCAGGAATTGCGCACGGAGAGGAATGCGGGAAGCAGGAAGCTCTCGGAAGCCAAAAAAAACGGCGGGGAAGCGGATGCCACACTCTCCGAAAGGCTACTTGAAGTGAAAGCAAGGATTGCTGAACTTGAGAGCGGCCTAGAGAAGTACGATGGCGAGATCAATTCCCTCCTCCTTAACATGCCCAATATACTTGACAAGGCGGTGCCTTATGGCGCAGACGAGAGCGGGAATGTGGAGCTGAAAAGGGTAGGCGAGGCGAAGAAGCGCAGCATCCCGGGGCATGAGGAGATACTGAAAAACCTCGGGCTGCTTGAGCTTGAGAAGGCAGCAGAGGTTTCGGGTGCGCGGTTTTATTACCTCAAGGGAGATGGTGCACTGCTAGAACAGGCGCTCATAAGGTTTGCAATAGATAGCATCACAAAATCGGGTTATACGCTTATCTCTCCGCCCCTGATGCTTAGGAAAGAGTATTACAAAGGCGTAACTGCACTTGGGGATTTCGAAGAGGCGCTCTACAAGGTAGTTGACCCGTTTGAATCCAATGCCAAGGAAGGGCTGGAGAAGCTTGAGGACGAACTTTTCCTGATTTCAACATCTGAGCATGCAATAGCGGCAATGCATTCTGACAAGGTTTTTTCCGCGAAGGAGCTGCCAAGAAGATATGTCGGGATAAGCCCGTGCTTCAGGAGAGAGGCTGGAGCGCACGGAAAGGATTCCAAGGGAATATTTAGGGTTCATCAGTTTTATAAGGCAGAGCAGTTTGCCTTCTCAAGAGTAGAGGACTCTCCAAAATTATTCGGTGAGCTCATGGGAAACTCGGAGAAAATATTCGCAGAGTTGGGGTTGCCGTACAGGATAATAGAGATATGCACGGGGGATATAGGATCTGTTGCCGCGAGGAAACAGGATCTTGAGGCATATATGCCGGCGCAGGATAGGTACAGGGAGATGGTTTCGTGCTCTAATTGCACTGACTGGCAGGCCCTCAGGCTAAATATAAGGTATGATGAAGGCAATGACAGAAGGTATGTGCATACGTTAAACTCCACAGCCCTTGCCGTCTCCAGAACAATTGTGGCAATAGTAGAGAATTATTACAATGAAAGTGATGGGAGCATTGAGATACCTGAGGCCCTTGTTGATTATATGGGCAAGAGCAGGATAGTGAGATAGTACTTGTTTTTCTAAGGATATTGAGCAATACTATTTAAAGCTTAATAGCATTATTTTATAAGGGCATATTTAATGGCTAAGCAGGAGGTTACTACACAGATAGACGAACTTGTATCGTACCTCAAGACGCATGGCGAGACCAGCATAACCGACTTGTCAAAGGCGCTTGTCGTAGGCGAGAGTACGCTTAACGACTGGGCGTCCATACTGGAGAAAGCGGGGATGGTGAAGGTAGTCTACAAGGCAGGCAGGATGTTTTTATCACCTGTAGAGGCTACCACATCAGAATCCGGGGAAAATGTCTCCAGAATAATACAGGCGGAGAAGGAGGATATACAGTCAGAGGTCAATAGCCAGCAGGCGCTCCTTAATCAGATAACTTCAAGAATCAACAGCCTGCAGGGGCTGAATGACGAGATAAACAAGCTTTTCAGCACCAAATACAAAGACGTAATGGGCACAATAAAGAAGATAAATACGATAGGAAACGAGATGAATGACGCATATAAGAACGCTGTTGCAAAGAAGCGCGAGATAGACAGCTTATCGGAGGACCTGCGGCAGGGATTGGAGAGGATAGATAAGGAAGGCAGCGGGATAGCTTCATACGAAGCCGATTTCGGAGGTGCGGAGGAGATACTGTCGGATCTCAAAAAGAAGGCAGACGAGTATAATTCGCTCTCAAAAGGCATGGTAAAGGAGGTTGAGGCGGTTTCCGATGAATACAGAAAGCGCGCTATAAAATTATCTGAAGAGATAAAGAAGGAGAAGGAGTCGATAGATTCGTTGCTATCTGCGGCTGAGAAGGAATTGCACTCGCGCAAGGCGCAGTCTGAGCGCTATGCGAAGGAATTGTCTGGCGTGAAAACCAGAATGGAGCGGAACAAGACGCGCGTAATTGACGATGTAGAAAAGTCTAAGAATGAGCTTTACCGGCTATACGACGCCTCCATAAATGAGATAAAGGACCTGAGTCAGAAATTGGAGAGCATAAAAGGAGATTGGAATACCATAATAGAGCTTGATTCCAAGGTAAACGATATAGAACAGGAGCTTAAAGGAATGCAGAAGAGCAGGGATGAGATAAGGCTGGAGATAGATTCAATAAACAGGCATATAATGTCACTTACAAAGCTCACCTCATCGAAGAAGAAGGATGAGGAGCTCAATAAGATTACCCAGACTTCGAGATCGGCAGCAGTGAAGCTCAAGGACCTGAACGACAAGGTCTCAAAAGCTGAAAATGATATGAAGGATGTCGGATCTGGAAAGGAAGATACGAAAAAAGGTTAGCAGGCATTGATTCTGATGGATGAGAAAAAGGAGGTTAACGATACCACAAAACCGCTGCGGGATGGAGGCAAGCTTACAGTCTCGCAGGATGCAGGGAAGATTGGCGACATAGTAGGGATAGCCAAAGACCCAACTCCAGACCAGAAAAAGAAGGAGAATGTATTCACAACTTATGAATTGAACGCAAATGGCCTAAGCGTAAGCGTTGTTGTTGCAGACATAGGCTCGTTTGTCCCGGAATACAGGATCAGTGTTGCGGGGCTTGGGGAAGCGACCAGAGTGCTCCTCATGTCATTCCGGCAGGAGATGCTTAACCTTGTTCCGATAGACCCGAACAGGATATCGGACAGGGAGTACAATAAGGAGATGAACCAGAAGTATATAAGGGCGTCCTCGTTGGTTATAGATAAGTACCTTCCTCAGACGCCGCCTGATAAGAAGGTAATGCTTACCTCGTACATAATAAACATGATGCTGGGCCTTGGGGACATTGAGATTCCGCTTGCTGACGATAATCTTGAGGAAGTTGTAATAAACAGCTCCAAGGAGCCCATATGGGTCTATCATAAGACTTACGGATGGTGCAAGACCAACATAACACTGAGGGATGAGACCACTATTTATAATGCAGCAGAGCAGATAGGCAGGAAGGTGGGCAGACAGATAACCAACCTCTCCCCGCTTATGGACGCTGAACTCTCCGACGGATCCAGAGTAAATGCCACACTCTTTCCTGTCTCTCAGAATGGAAACACAATAACAATAAGGAAATTCTCCAAGAACCCTTGGACTATGACCAGGCTGATAAGCGGAGGTAGCATTTCGAAGGAGATGGCCGCGCTGATCTGGATATGCGTCCAGAATGAGATAAGCCTTATTCTCTCAGGAGGAACGGCAAGCGGCAAGACCAGCTTCCTGAACTCCATAAGCATGTTCATGCCGCCCAACCATAGGATTATATCAGTAGAGGAGACAAGGGAGCTGTCGCTTCCTTCATTTCTGCACTGGGTCCCCATGCTCACAAGGCAGCCGAATCCGGAAGGCAAGGGGCAGATAACGCTCTATGACCTTATGATTAACGCACTCAGGCAGAGGCCTGACGTGATACTTGTAGGGGAAGTTAGGACAAAGCCGGATGCGCTCACGCTATTCGAGGCAATACATACGGGGCACGCAGTGTATGGAACAATACACGCGGATAACGCGCAGGATACAATAATAAGGCTGGTGAATCCCCCAATAGACATACCTAAGCTTATGCTTGGTGCAATCGGAGGCGTAGTTTCCCTCTTCAGGCACAGAAGGAAGGGGATAAGGCGTGTGCTTGAATTCGGCGAAGTGCTCAAGTCAGGGGATATAAACTTATTGTACAGGTGGAATATGAGAAATGATTCCTTCGTGCAGATATCGGAGATGACAAAGCTGAGCGAGACAATATCCCTATATGGAGGCTACACAAGAAGTGAATTGATAGACGAGATAAAGGAACGTGCATCTGTACTTGACTGGATGGTCAAGAATAAGGTTTTTGAGCTCAATACGGCAGGATTCGTTGCAGCACAGTATTATAACAAGAGGGATAAGGTGCTGGAACTTGTAAATAGCGGGGTTCCTTATTCGGAAGAGGCAATAAACAGGCTGTAGGTGCTTTTATGGACTACAACGATGTGCTGAAAGACATAGAGACGGTTGAGAGCAGCGAGACCGCAGATAAGGAAATTGTAGTGGATTTGAGAGGAATATTTTCGCATACGGTCAACACGCGGATATACAGAAAGGCGGACTCTGAATTCCTCATTGATAATTTGGATGAGATTGCCCACGGAAAGAGCATTAAGCAACAGCAAGCAAGCACTGCGGCAGCAAGCGAACGCATGCAGCAGGTAAGCAGGAAGGCAGGCGAGCGCGGAAATGCAGGGCATTCTTTTTTGGGGCGTGAGAAGGCACTCATATCTGCAGGGGAGGGTGCTATTGGCGGCGGCTTAGCCAAGCTTAAGGAGCGCGAACCGCGCATAGACGAAAGCCAGCTTATACTAAAGACGCTGCCTCTCAACGAGCAGATATCGGATCTGAGCAAGATTGCTGACGGGCTCAGTGCAGGAAACTTCGATAATGAGCATATGGCGATAATATCCGCAGAGGTAAAGGGGCTGAAGAATTCGATAAAGAAGAACAAGAGATACGATGATCTTGAGAAGGGCCTGGCAGACGAAAGGAACAGGAAGATGAATGAAGTTATAAAACTTCTTGGTGGAAAGATATAGTGTTGGTTGAATGCCTGATGACCCGAAGAAAGTTGTAGGATACACAAAACCAAAGCGTTTTGCTTTCTTCGGCAAGAAGCAGAAGCCGATATACAGCGATGCGAGCACGGGCAGCGCAGCCCAGAGTGTTGTGCAGGAGCCCGTAAAGCCGCAGGCGCTGCAGAGAAGCGCACCTGAACGGCCTTCGCAGAAGAAAGGGACGGGCAACAGCAAGTACATAAAGAATGTGCTCATAAAGAAGAAGGATCTGGCCCTGCAGCTCAAGGAGATAGGGCTCGAGATAACGCCTTATGCTTTCGTAAGGAATATGATATTGAGGGCTGCTATTATAAGCCTGGTTGTAGGAATAGGTCTTGCCGTAGTATTATTTGTACTTGGGTTTGCGAAACTTGTAATACTTGTTCTGCCTCTCGCGTTCGGAGTTTACTTCATGCTTTTCAACAATTTCATGATGTACCCTGCAAAGAGGATAAAGGGGCGCGGCAAGGAGATAGAGGCGGATATACTCTTTGCGGCAAGGGATATGATGGTAAGCATGCGTTCAGGCATGCCTCTCTTCAACGCCATGGCGACTGTCAGCGTAGGTTATGGCGCGGCAAGCAAGGAGTTCGAGAAGATAATAGACAGGGTGCAACTTGGCATGCCCATAGAGCAGGCAATAGAGGATGTAAGCATACATAGCCAATCCAAGACCTTCAACAGGCTCATGCTCCAGGCAAGCACAAGCATAAAGGCAGGTGCAGACGTAATAAACGCGCTTCAGGAAGTTGTAAGCGAGGTCAGCCAGGAGAGGGTTATAGAGCTTAGGAGATACGGGCAGAAGCTCAATGCGCTGGCCATGTTCTACATGCTTTTTGGCGTAATATTCCCCAGCATGGGAATCGCAGTTGCTGCAATATTGTCTACTTTCATAAGTATATTCCCTGTCAATGGGACTACTCTGATACTGGGGCTTGTAGGCATGCTGATAATGCAGATTGTATTCCTGAATATGATGGGCTCTTCTAGGCCTTCCTACTCGGTGTGAAGCACATGGCGATATCGTTTGACAGACTGGTTTCAAGAAGCGTTGCGCGATTCATATCGGAAGAGCTTGACCTTTCCGGAGTAAAGATGACGGTAAGCAAATTCATAGGCATAGCGATAATAGGCGGTCTTGGAATATTCGTTGCCACACCGATAATTGCCATCTCCCTGCTCAAGATGAATGCGGCGATAGCCGCACTGGCAGGGATAATAATGGCCACAGTATACGAATTTGTGCTTTATTCGGTGCTCGAATTTAAGGCTGACCAGAGAAAGAGCTTCGTTGAGGGCATACTTCCGGATTATCTGCAGATAGTAAGCGCAAATATAACCAGCGGAGTCGCACTTGACAAGGCGCTCATACTTGCGGCGAGGCCGGAGTTCAAGTTCTTCAGCGATGACGTCAAGCTAGTCTCAATGCAGCTTTATGGCGGGGAGACGATAAAGAATGCCTTGGAACAGCTGGGCAACAGATACAGGTCACAGCAGCTGAAGAGAACAATAAGGATGATATCAGAGGCAATACAGTACGGGGGAGCCATGACGGATCTTCTTAACAACATAGCGAAGGATCTCAGAAACTCCCAGATAATACAGAAGGAAATCTCAGGACAGCTGTTCATGTATTCGATATTCATAGCTTTCGCTGCGGTTATAGGCGCTCCTGCGCTTTATGCCCTTACAAGCAGGATGATAACCATAACCGATACCGTATGGGCAGGGATAATAAAGCAGAACCCAAATGGCCTGCCAAGCGTTGGGATATCTCTGATAAAATTCAGCGCACCGCAGGTGACCATATCAGACTACCACAGCTTTGCGATAGCCGCCATAATAATAATAACAGGTTTCTGCGCGTTTATAGTATCAACCATAGCGAACGGGACGCCTAAGCGCGGAATAAAGTATCTTCCCGTGTTTATAGCGGCAGGATTCGTTGTCTTCTTCCTGGTAGGAGTTGTGATGCAGTCAGTTGGAGGAAGCACCGGCGTTTAGGTATTATGGCATTCTGCCTTCGAAGCACACATCGAATGCGGTTTGTCCTGCGTTTAGATCTGGCAGGATTTATATGGCATCGATTTGGCAACCGGCAGTATCTGGATAGTGCCTAATGCATGCTTTAATTATTACCGTAGACTAGACCAAGCGACCCCCATTCTGACTCAGTGGTTAGAGCTTTTGAGCTTGAGTATGAGGAATAGTTAGCTGAAACGTAACCATATGATGTATCGTAATTTGTAAGGTTATTTGAGCCCACATTGTCGTCCGCGTTCCCGTTCAGGGGCCACCAATCAGATAGGTATTGGCCATAATTTATATCAGGAGAGCCGTGTAATCCTCCATTCATTATTGAGTATATGGCTGACTGGGGAAGTGACGTGCCGTATAGCTGTACATTTGCTATGGAGCCATTGAAGAGCTTTTCCGGAGGGTAGTCCGATCCCGATATCACAACTGGTCCTGACTGGACATTAGGCATGTATGGAATGGTGGTTGCAAGTACCTGGCTGTTTACGTAGTATGTAACTGACTGGCCATCTAACACTACTGCATAGAAATTCCACGTATTAGGCTTGAATGTAGGCCCTGAAGTCGGGAAATTGTGGTCGCAGTAAGTCGAGAAGCTTGGAAGCAGATTTGACTGTATCATCATCTCGAAGCTTGAGTAATCGCATGTCCTTGGGCCATAGCCGAAGACGCCGCAGTAGTATGTAAAGCAGGATATAGACCCGCCAGTCTGCACAGATGTAGGCTTTATCCATGCTGTAGCTGTAATCTGCGTGCCTGTAGGAAGCGCTGTGGGGCTCGCAAGATCAAGGTAGGAGCTTATCCCGTTGAAACGTGCAGACTGACCAAACTGGTTGCTCAGCAGAAGCGATAGATCTGATAAGTAGAGGTGTGGAAGCAGAGGATTGTCAGACTCCGAATTGTTGTTTGATGCCATTATTCCTGGAATCGGCTCTGGCTGGGGTATCGGATATATGTGGAACATCGAATCGAATGAGTAATTTGGTGGGCTGAAGAATTGCACATCCGTAAGCGTCCCGTTGTTATTGTTCCCGCTATAATCGTTTGCGTTGCCGTCGAGAGGGTACCAAGCAGAAAGGCCTGCGATACCAGCCGGAGGTATCCCTATGCCATTTGAGAATATCTTCTTTACCGCAGGCTGTGAAAGGGATTTGTTGTATATCTGAACATCAGCCACATATCCAGGCAAGTATGCAGAGGCATATGGGAATTCGCCAATATCGAAAGCGGTGGCGGGCTCTAAAGTCCCTGAGAACGCACCCGTGAAGTTGCTTACACCATTTATGTATAGGCCATATTTGCCTGAGGTTTGGTTGGCCCATGCAACAATGTTGTACCATCTATCGACCTTAAGGCAGTAGCTTCCGGTGGTTTCTTGCCAGGAAGTTGTTGTAACGCCTGCCTGAACAAAACAGTTCGAATTGAGGAACATGGAGATTGTACCGTAGTTGGTCGTGGATACTGCAGAGACTATGCCCGCGTTATCTGAAGGTATGCTTGTCAGATAAACCCATGCGCTTACCGTTATGCCCTTATTTGATGATGACCAGGAATATGGGGATTTTATGTAGGAACTTGCGCCATTTAGAGATGCTACAGTCCTGTGGTAATTAGAGAATGTAACTATGCCCATGTTTGAAAAATTGTAGAACGAATCGCTTTCTGTTGATATGTAATCTGGAGCGTACTGCGATACAAAATAATACCCGTTTTCTATGTAGTTCTTTAAGTTGCTTATGTCAAGAAGACTTAGTGTAGGGCCGTACAGAAGCACGGGCCTTCCGGTGTATAGGCTGTTAAGCTCTTTCGATGCTGAAGAATAGTTCAGGTATGGAACTTTTGGGGTATTCTCAAAGGAATAGGATACAATACCACCATACTTGTTTGCTACGTTGCACGTGGAATTGGTTATTTTTGTAGCATCCGGTGTTGCCAGGATCAGCGATAGATTGAATGGGTATATCTGGAATGCTGAAGGTATGTATGAGTTTATTGTGGGGCATTCTGCGTCAGCAGCAGGTACGTAATACACAGTGCCGTACACGAAGGAGCTGCTTGATCCATATGTAGCATGAGAGTACGGCGAAGTGCCTATAACTGACACAGCTTCCTGCAGGTTACCGAATTTAATGATGCGGCTTAAGCCTTGTTCTGCATAGATAAGGTCTTCGGTGCCGTTTATTGGTATTGAAGTTCTTACAGGTATGCTGTAGCTGACGTTGCCTCCGCTGTAATTTGCCACGATATTCTCCACATAACTTACATTTATATTATAGGGCGAGGACTGGAATACGGATATGTCCGTCTCGTTTATCTTAATATCCGAAGATGGAAGGCCTGCGGCTTTCGATACGGACGCATTGTAGGAGGCAAGTGTAAGGTTGTTCATATTTGACTGCAGAAAGGCGTATCCCGTGCTGCCAGGCTGCACCCCGGGGAGAGTCCCATTTCTTATAAGATATGTAAGATACTTACTGAAGTTATCTACAAGGTTGTCTTTCCTTACTGAAGGATCTGATTCATATTTTACCAAGGTTGATAGCGCACGGGAAGCGCTTGCTGTGGCAAACTGGCCGCTCGTGGAGGATACGTACTTGAAGTAGTTGTTTGAGGACAACGATTGGTAGCTTTGGCTTGCTATCTGATTGTATCCGGTGCTAAGTTCGGTAAATGCAAAAAGCTCTATGAGAAGCATTACGAATATCAGAAGCATTGTTATTGTCATTATTTGCGCTTTCATAGATTCACCATTTCAATAGACCTATTGCCAGGTATAAAAGCTCACGTTGTAAAGACCCGAAGTGCTGCTTGAGTAGTTTTCTGCTGATACGGGCAGAACCTGGCGGTTAACATTGAATGAACTAGCGAAAGATGGATTTGTATAATTAGTTGGCAGGTACGTTACATTTAGCGCATATCCCGTATATCCGCTGCCAGAATAATCATTTGCATCTCCTTCGAGAGGCCACCAGCCTATTAAGGCCGCCGACTGGTTTGGTATGCCGTATTTGCCTTCCGAATAGAGTGATGCTATCTGGTTTGACGTAAGGCTTTCATTATAAAGCTGCACATTTGATATGAATCCATCGAAATACACTGGAGGAGCAGTATTTGGGGAGTATCCAAAGTAGAGGGGGTACCCGCTATTTATTTTTGATTTTGATACATACCTTGCAGCAAGTTGTCCGTCTAAGTACTCTGTGACATTTCCTGAAGAGTAGTTATATGAGACGGCGACATACGTCCATACCCTTGGCACTACGTTCCCAAAGGTATAATCCTTTACCCCGAATATGACGAAATCGTAAGTGTTGTTTAGTATCCTCAGTGCGAAGTTCTGGTTATTTTTGCCCTGGGATACTATGGTCCTGTTCCCATTGTAAACCGTTGGATACACCCATGCCCCAATTGTCAGGGCACTTGCGTTGTTGTATACCGGTTCGGTCTCTATAAGGCTATTTGTCCCGTCGAAAAATGCAGTGCTTGCGTTGAATGAACTCACTATTCCGTTGTTTGCAAGAGAAGATACGGCAAGTTTGTAGTTTGAGATGCTCGAATAGGCAGAAATGCCTTCTGCACAACTTCCGAGATTGCTTATATACAAGGAGGACATTTCCGATATGAGCGATGGGTTTTTATTCGAGGGGCATGCGCCATATGCAAGCAGCTTGGTTCCTGCGGATGTATATAGCCTGCCGTATGCAAGGGACATTGAGCTTGCCAATATGCCATATGAAGAAGGGATTCCGCTAAACCAGTTAGTCTTGCCTGTAGAGATGTTCTGCGAAAGGACATAGTTCTCAGGCCATGCGGTGTACAATGTTCCCCTAGAACTTACCGGCACGTTCAATACTATTATGCACTGCCTTCCGTTGCCCCCTAGAGAACCTGAGCCTTTTTTGCATTTGCCTGGAGGAGGGGGAGGCGGAGGATTGCATGTCACAGAGCCGGCACAGAATGATGGCTTGTACTGCCATATAAGGTATTTCCCACCTGCAAATGCAAAGGTAGATTCTGTGTTCTGGAATACTATCTCATCGTTGTTTATGACTGCACCGTATACTTCAGCGCCTGATGGATAATTGGTTATAGTAGTGCCGTTTAGATATTCTATAATGGCATTTTCGTACTGCCCGAAAGCCACATAGCTGCTGTTCATCGCAAGCCCCTGCAGCACACTGTAGCTCTGCGACCAGAGCTCCTCTGGATAGCCGGTGTTTGTAGATAGGCTTACCATTGAGAGCGTATCTGGAGTCTCTATGGCAAGAAGTTCTCCGCTGGAAGCTATGCTTACTGGATTGTTTGAGAGTGTAAATATCCAGTCTATAGTGCCGTTTGGTGCGTATAGCGAGTAGACATTGTCCGATGCAGTTCCGAATATTACCTGCCTTCCGTGTACCAGTATAGGCGTAGTAAGGGGGCCTTGGGTGCTTACTATGTTCTGATCCCACGCAGTAGAGAGCGTCCTTGGATTCATCTCAACTATATCTGTCCCATTTGCATATATCAGCATTCCACCATAAACAGCCAGGGAAGTTACATTGGTATATGCGTTTTTCTTCCATACGATGGATCCTGATGAGGAGTTTATTGCGTATATGTAGTTGTATGCAGCGAAGAATACCATCCCGTAATCTGCAACGATAGTTGCATTGGTTATGGAAAACGATGAGTTGTAAGTATAAGATAGGGATGGTGAAGATGGACCTGTTGGGTTATATCCATTCCGTGAATAGTTGCTCTGGTACTGATCCCACACTTCTGTAGCAGCAGCTTCCTGCTGCGCCATCTGATATGCCATTGGTACGCTACTGCTTAGAGAAGATAAATTTGTTGATATAAGATATCCTATTGCGGCTTGAGTCTCAGAGTAGGATGTCGCATACGTGGTCTGTGGTGTGAAGTGGAAGTACACTAGTAGAGAGACGCTTGCCACAGCAATCGCAAGCGCAAATATCGAATCGAGTGTGAAGGCTATGCCTTTCATCCCATACCGCCCACAATATCATAACATTATGTATATTTAACTGTTCCTCAGCTTACCCCAAAAGTTGTATTTGTCCAGACGAGTACGCGCATCTCCACGGTCTTGTTGTCAAGTGTTACAAACCTATTTGAGACTTCTATGGCTGTTGCACCACTGGAGAGCGGGTTTTTGCCTATCGACAGGTCTACCCCGCTGCCTGAAAATGTTATGTAGTAGTCGTAGCTGAGCCCCAGCTGTGCCTTCGTTGCCTGATAATTGTAATTTGACATTCCATACAGGGCCATGACCTTTGACTCGGATAAACTTGAAGATGCGAATCCATTATTCCGATTGCCTAATCCTATGCTGATGTTGTGCCAGGTAAGGGTGTTTGAGATTGAGATCTGCGAATCCCAGTTTGATGGATATCCTGTTCCAAGAAGCTGTATGCTGAAGCTATTCAGCTGCATTTCCATGTTCCCAACCCCGTACCCATATGAAACCGCAAATTGGTTGGAAACGTTATACCACACATCCGTAGCTATCAGGACAGCTGCTGTGAATATTATCATTGCGAAGAGAGCATCGAATGACCAGAACTGTGCTTTTCTGCTTTTCATGCGTTATCATCTATGGTACGGTTATTGAGGAATACGGCTGCGCCTGCGATTGATATAGCTGCATTACGTCCTGGCTGCTGAGCGCGCTCTTTAGCACCATCAGGTTTGAGATTGTGCCATTAAAGTTCCTATCTAGCTGCCCTATAGTGCCAGTCTTGAACCCAAGGCAGCCCACCTTTGGGGAGGTATCCCATACAAGCTGACCATCTATGTAGCCGTAAGGCTGTCCGTTGTCAAGCACCAGAGTCGTATATATCCAGCGGCCTTTGTAGGAGCCTGGGAAGACCTCAGAGTTCGGCACTGTGCCGTTTCTTACTTCGAAACGCAGGTTATTGTTGTTATATTCTATATCGGCATAGCTTGGATTGTAAAAATCAAATACACCGCCCATATTCCCTGTCGACTCCATCCCTGAATCGTACGACCATGCGGATATTGTGAAATTGCAGACATTGCTGCTGCCCAGGTTTACTGGCACTGATACCTTGCTGTTTTGCCCGTTAAATAGCAATCCTGCACTGCCTATTGCGTGTGTGCGTGTTGGCGCAGTTACATTGAACTGTGCATAGGCTATCCCGGAAGCAGTGCCGTTATTTCCGTATCCTGATGTATCGTTTGCGTTGCCGTCGAGGGGCCACCAGCCAACAGGATCCGCCTGCTGTATGGGGGAAGCATACTGTCCGTTTGAATATATCTGATATGCCTCGCTCGATGTCAGCGGCTGCCCGTATACCTGCAGATTGGACAGGTATCCGTAGAAAGATCTTCCGGCATTGTCTGTTCCCAAGAGCATGCTGTTCGATGGTATGTGTGGATTTGTCTCTGCCGGCGAAGTGTATACAAGCGCGCCGTTTGAATATACATTATATTCTACTCCGCCGCCAGATGGCTTGGAGGATAATATCAGATTGTACCATGTATCTGGAAGTATTCTGTCCTTTGTACAGATCCAACGCACCCCTGATTCGAGTATTGAGATATTATATAGGGGGCATGATGTTGGAGATCCGCCAAGGTATAATCCGTATCCGTTTGAGCCTCCGTTATCTCCCATCAGGAAGAGGACCTGGCCTGAGGATGGGTTTGTGTCATATACCCATTCGCTGACAGAAGTGGAATTAACTGAGCTGTCCTGAATTGGAATTACTATTTTGGATGATCCGGTGAAATTCGCCGCAAGAAGCTGCGACGAATTCGTTACCGTATCATTAGTATACGCTGGAGAATATGCTATGTTGCCGTATTGCGTGAGGTTGGCAGTATTCTCGTAATCGTTGGAATCGCCGTCAAGAGGATACCATGAGACAAGATAGGTGCTCTTAAGCGGAGGCCCATTTAGACCTTCCGAATATATTTGTGTTATGTTTTTATTAGGAAGCAGGTAGTTGTATATCTGCACATCGCTTATCTTTCCATCGAAACCATATAATGGCTGCGCATAGCGGGCTTGATACCCCGTATTGCACCCAATTCCAGAGTAATGCGTGCCTGCGTTATATTCGACTTGGCTTGGTCCAGATTCATTATTTGATCCCTCGAATATGGTTACTATTCCATTGTCAACTGAGCCGCCTGTAAGTTCTGCAGCGACAAATGTCCACTTTTTAAGGGGAATGTGCAGTGTAGAGTTAAAGTATACCCAGTATCCGGGAGTATTTACGTTCCACGAGGAAGCGGTAAGGTTTCCGCTGCCGGTTAGTCCAAAAAATAAAGTATCTGGAGGATTTCCTTCGGTATATATCGCCTGGTTGTGTTCAGGCGTATATGAATTCAGGTATATCCATGCGGTAATCAGGTAATTTGGGTACGTATTAAGTGGCGCTGAAGTTGAATTTGCCAGGCATGTTGTGCTTCCGTCAAAATTTATGGCTTGGGTTGGTGACGCCCAGGATGTATTGAAAAGTCTTGAGCCTGAATCCTGTGGAAGATCGTATGTCCTGTTCCCCGTGCCGAGATTAAGAGGCCACCAGTCAGTAAGGTTTCGCTGCAGCATCTGATTGCCAGTGAAGGCGGTGGCTGTTACCATGGCACTTGTTTCGTACAAGGGCACAGATAGGTAAGCAGTCGACACCCCATACGCAGTGGTATTATTCGACTCTATGGGCTTTTCTGTACTTGAGAAATTGCCAGAAGTTGCAACGAAGGAAACAAGCGCATTTTTCAGCGGAGTCCCGCGGTTATTCGTAACGTAGGCATTTATCTGGCTTATCAGGTCGTATGTTATTGTACCTATAAGAGTTCCTGAAGTGCCGCTGCCTATGAACTGTTTTGTATTTCCGTCAAATGGATACCACGCTGCAAGGTTGTTGACGTTTATGGGTGTACCGCCGATACCTCTCTGGTATATTGCATTTATCTGGTTCTCCGTGAGGCTTGTGTTGTATATCTGCAGATTCCCTATGCCACCATAGTAGTATAGCCCTCCGGAAGGCCATCCGGATATCTGGTAATTATTAGAAGCCGTGCCTGAAGATGGAGGGCCTGCACACTGCTCCATCTGCTGCGGCACGCCGTTTATGTATAGTTTGCTCTCTCCAGTATAAGCGCCGTTGTAAAAATCTGCCGCAACGAAAACAAGCTTATTTTTTACTACCAGAGAGGGTATGCCGTAGTCATCCTGCAGATATCCAGTAGAGAGGCTGGTGCTGCCTGTAGTAAAGCCAAAGCAGTAATTGGTGATATACAAGGCGTACCTATTGAAACCGAATGGAACCTCTCCGCTTGGTTGGCCATCCCAGTACATCCAGAAAGTTACAGTATTATTGCCACCTGAAGTGAGATTTACGGCTCCGCTGTCGGCAGATACATAGGAGCTTCCGCTGAAATTGGCATAGTAGGATGTGCTTGATGTCGTCTTTATGTATGCAGGCGTATCGTTTTTCATGCTCGTCTGGGAATTGCAGTCAAGATCTATGCATACCTGGCCATCCCTATTCTGCAGCGTTAGTGAGCCAGGTGCTGTTGGAATCAGGTATGTCCCCTGCGCATCTACGAATGTGCTGTTTGATACTATGTTCTGCACATCTGCATGGCTTATCGCGCTTAGTACCTGGCTGCCCTCCTTGGTCTGCAGGAGGATGAATCCGCTCTTGCTTATGGTTATATTGTACGCGCTTACGCTTATCCCGCGAGGAAGCACTATTGATGTGCTATATCCGTTCCCAAGAGACGCCGCAGTGTCTATCTGCGAGGCTATGTACTGTGATGCATATTCGAGCTCAGAAGAGAGCTGCTCGTTTAGTGCAACTGACCTCTGCGCAAGCAGAACGCCGAATACCAGGAGCGATATGAATAGTATGAATACAAAAAGCACTATGAATTCAAGGGCTATTTGGAATCGCATCCTTACCACTATACCACTGGTGTGACGTACACGCACGGAATCGATGGCTCAGATGGGCATGACTGCTGGTAGCTCATGTTGAGCAGGTATGTCCCTGTAGAGGTAACGCTGTCCAGATTGCCGCTTATGTTTGCGGTGGTGTATGAGGTTATCTCGCTTGTGCCTGAAGTCGCCTGTATGACAAATGTTATCTGATGCCCCACGCCATTTGAATTGGACCCGCCAACGTATATGTTGAGCACGC
The DNA here is from genome assembly GCA_021850805.1 of Microcaldota archaeon. Lineage (GTDB taxonomy): Archaea > Micrarchaeota > Micrarchaeia > Micrarchaeales > CABMGC01 > JAKBQS01. The sequence goes on from JAJZKO010000005.1 coordinate 16,242, forward strand.
CTGGAGGCACCTGCACCTGCACAAGCTGCCTTGCGGGATAGCCCTCCGATCCTACCAGTGTCGCAATGCTGGATATTTTTGACGCGGCCTGCTGGCTGGCTGCTGCGGACAGTGAAGCATTTGCATTTGCTATCTGTATGAATGCAAAGACCAGCAGTGGAAGAAGCAGCGCTAAACCGAAAGCAAGGGTGACAAGCAATTCGAAACTTGCCTGCGCCCTGATTTTTCTGAGCCGCATACTATTCTTCATCTAACCCATACCTGATCTTTCCAGACGCGTTTTTCTTGCGCTCCTTTGTAGATTTTATTATTTCGTATAGCTTATTAGATATTTCCCTTATCCCCTGTTCTATGGAGTACCCTTCTGCAGAAGTCGATATGCGGCCCTTGCCGGATAATTCCAGGGATGCGCGGAATAGGTATGTCTTTGCCTTCTCCCTTTTTATATTGATAGTTACGCGCTCTACTGCCACGCTTGCAAACCTGTCAGCTTTTGCAGCAAGGGAGCCTATCTCGCCTTCTATAAATTCATAATAATCCCGTGTATATCGATCCAGTCCGGATATCTCTATGTCGGGACTGCTGGAATCTGTGCTTTCGGAGAGATACCTGAAAACATCGGTTATTGTAAGTATACCGACAGGATCAGACCCTTTTGTTACTACCAGTGATGATATCTTATTGTTTATCATCTTCTTTATTGCCTCGTTTGCAGGAAGCTGGTAACCTATAGTGTACACATTTTTTTCACAGATTGTTCCGACAGAATTCCTCTGCACGCCTTTGCCATTTCCGTATTCTGGATTTCTGGAATTAGCGTACAGTAAATGGCTTGATATGTTATTCTTAGTCAGAATGCCATATAGCCTTCCGTTGTCCATGACTATTAGCCTGTTGAGCTTGTTCTCCTCCATGATCTTCCTTGCTGCGCTTACCTGCATCTCTGGAGGAATGCTTACAAGCGGATTTGCCATTAATTCCCTGACAGAGAGCTTGCTTACCATTTTTAATGAGAGTATTGCGCGCAACATGTCGGATCTCCTTATTACTCCGGAAACCGACTTGCCATTGTGGAATGGGAGCGCTTTTGCAGAGTTTTCATACATTGCCTTTATTGTCTCGTCGATGTCCGTATCCGCAGTTACATAAGGCACCTTCCTTGCAAGTTTGCCAAGCGGATAGCTTTTGCTCACCTGAAACATGCCAATGCCGGAGATATTGCCATACTCCACTGTACCGAAATATGCTCCCTGCTTGGTTACTATAGCTATTCTGCTGTCCTGCAGTTTTGCCAGGGCCTCTTCAAGAGGAGTTTTGTAATCATACATTGGCACCTTAGATATTAGTTCGCGCGGTATTTTTTGGAATGCGGGCATATTACCAACCTTTCATTATATTTATATTAACTAGGTGTTATAACTTATAAGTCCTGCTGCCGGGATGGCAGATTGGCCATGCGGTCGCCTGCAGAGCGACATAGGGGGGTTCGATTCCCTCTCCTGGCTGTATTATTGGGTAAGTCTTTATGAGAGTAGTTGTTGGCATGTCAGGAGGCAGCGGGCAGGTATACGGCATACGCATACTTGAGTCCCTTAAGGCGCTTGGGCACGAGACGCACCTGATAATGACCAATGCCGCCAGGGAGACTATACGCGTAGAGACAGATACCACCCCTGAAAAGGTTGAGAAACTTGCTTCTGTGTCTTACAGAATAAAGGACTTCCTTGCACCTATAGCGAGCGGCTCATTCAGGTTTGAGGCGATGATAATTGCGCCGTGCAGCATGAAGATGCTTGCAGCAATAGCAAACGGCGTATCCTCAGATCTGCTCTCCAGGACCGCCGATGTCGCGTTGAAGGAGAGAAGGCGCCTGGTGGTAGTTCCTAGGGAGACGCCGCTGAACCTTATACATATACGGAATATGGAGTCCCTAACGCTGGCTGGCGGAGTGATACTCCCCCCAGAGCCGGCTTTTTATACGAGGCCCAAGAGCATAAGCGAGATCGTTGATTTTATAGCAGGCAGGGCATTGGATCTTGCGGGAATAGAGAATGATATATCACCAAGATGGAATGGAATATGACATGGTTGATCTAGTGATAAGCGACCTTAGAGGCTTTTTGGAATATCTCGGTAAGAAGGGTAGGAGGAAGACTATAAGGCAGGAGGTATCCAGGGACCTTGAGATTACAGAGTTTTCTGATAGGGCATGTAGGGAAAGCCCGAATAGCGCACCGGCCATGTTTTTTGAGGATGTGTCAGGATTTGATTCGCCGGTCGCAACAAATATCCTTGCTTCTTCGGAGACGCTATCTGAGCTGTTCGGAACTGAACGTATCCTGGGCATGCTTAGAACGCTATCTTCTAATGGGGAAAATCTCAGGATTCTTGATGCTGCAAGGGCACTTATCAGTGCAAAGCCGAAAACGATAGGGTTCAGCGGTAAAAATTACGCAAAGATTGGCGGATTTGATGAACTTCCCATACTTAAAGTATGGCCAAATGATGCAGGGAGATACATAACACAGCCCATAGTTGTCACGCGCGATCCTGAGGATGGAAGCCTTAATGCTGGAATATACAGGATGCAGGTCTTTGATAATGAGAGCGCAGGGATGCACTGGCAGGCACAGAAAGGCGGTGCAATGCACTTCGGCAAACTTAAGGAAGGGAGCATGAAGGTTACGGTTGCGCTTGGAACTGATCCTTATAATTTATTGTCTGCGATAACACCCCTTCCTGAGGGAATGAACGAGTTCTCCGCATCGGGTGTATTGAGGGGCAGCAGGAGCTTGCTTGTGAGTAATGGCGAATATCCCCCTGCGCCGGCTAACGCAGAGACATTGTTGTTTGGCAGCGTGTCTAAAGGGGATTATGCAGTTGAGGGGCCTTTCGGAGATCATACAGGATATTATTCCATACCACAGGAGTATCCTGTCTTCAGGCTCGAGGCGGCATATTCAAAGAGAAATGCGATATATCCAGCAAGCATAGTGGGATTCCCGTGGAATGAGGATGCAACAATAGGCCTATTCCTTACAGAGCTTCTTAAGCCTGTGCTGAAGTCTATGAACAGGTGCATAAGGGATATTTACCTTCCCCCTGAAGGTTTGTTTACAAACACATGCTTCGTTTCTATAAGTAAGAGAGTGCCTGGAGAGGCGAAGAAGGCAATGTTCTCCCTTCTTGGCTTTGGACAATTGTCCTTCATAAAGATAATGGTGGCCTTTGATGATGACATAGACATACGCGACACGAAGAAGGTTCTGTGGGCTCTATCTTCCAGAGTGGAGCCTGAGCGCGACATACAGATTATAAAGGGCGCGCCGCTTGATTCCCTGGATCACTCATCAGGAACTGTGAATTTCGGCTCCAAGGTACTCATTGATGCTACAAGGAAGGGAAAGGAGGAAGGATACTACAGGGACTGGCCTGACGTAATATCAATGAGTGACGAGATAAAGAAAAGGGTTGACAAAAAATGGAATTCCGCGATGCGCTAAGGAGTGTTGAAGAGCTCTTTGTGCTTGAGTTCACAATCTTCAACTTGTCGCTTGTTTACATAGGAATGCTTTTCGCATACGGGCTTGACCTTTACAAGGTTTTCTTCATTACAGCCGCATTCCTCACTGCGAGGCCGGCAGGTTTGCTGATAAACAGGTACATAGGAAGGGACCTGGATGTCAAGAACAGAAAAAAGAGGGGCATGGCAAGCCTGAAGATACCTAAGGGATATCTTCTTCTTGTGGCTTTTGCGTTCTCTGTGCTATTCATTTTCTGCGCTTATATTCTGAATCCTCTTGCCTTGGCTCTTTCGCCCTTGGTTCTTGCGCTCTTCGTGATTGACCCAATATCTAAAAGGCATACTAAGAACAGGCACTTTGTAGTAGGTTTTATAGAGGGCGGATCTGTAATAGCCGGTTATATCGGGGCAGCTGGTGCATTCCCCCCGTTCGCAGCGCTCTATGTCTTGTGGGCGGCAATAGTCTTTGTCGGAGGAGGCGGCGACATGCTCTTTACGATAATACACGTGGATTTTGACAGGAAGAATAACCTCAGGACATACCCATCAAGGTATGGCGCAGAAAAGACGCTCAGCTACTCACTTCTTTTTCATTCTATAGGGGGCCTTCTCATAATCCTTTTCGGATACCTGAGCGGCTCCTTGATAATCCTTGGAGGCTCGTTTCTGGCTGCGGCTGCCCTTATGCTGGAGCATCTTAAGGTTGATGTTAAGAACGACAAGAAGGTCTGGAGAAAATTTGCACTTTACAATGCGCTGACTGTTATCGTCCTTCTTTTCTCCGTTGCTGTATCCAAGCTTGCCATGTGATAAAATGAAGATAGCTTTCGTTTACGATGTTCCCTATCCGTGGCATGTTGGCGGGATAGAGATGGGCAACTACAATGAAGCGAAGGAACTCGCGAAGGAGAACGAAGTGCACTTTTTTACAATGCAATGGCCAGGCATGGAGAAGGAATTTGAAAAGAATGGGATACGGTACCATGCTTTCCATAAGGTAAACGACAGCAAGATATACAGGCACGGAAGGCGATCGATAAGGGAGGCTCTCCTGTTCTCATTGTCAATGGTTAGGTTATTCACTATGAGATTCGACGTAATAATAGCCAACCATTTCCCTATACTGCATTTGCCGCTTGTAAAGCTTTATTGCAGGTTATACAACTGCAAGCTTGTGATAGAGGTTGCGGAGGTGTGGGAATCCGGATACTGGATGAAGTATCTTCATTCAAATTCCGGGTTTCTCGCATACGTATATTCTAGGTTCCTAATTAAAGGTGCGGATCTTTACATTGCAATATCCTCTACCACAAAGAAAGAGATGAGGAAGATAGGCATAGATAGTTCAAGGATAAGGACATTCATACCGATTGTAGACATGAATGAGATAAACTCTGTCAGGCATTCTGGAAAGGAAAGGCTCGTAATGTTCGCTGGAAGGCTGGTGAAGGAGAAGAGGCTTGATATATGGGTTAGAGTATTTGCAAAGGCCTACGAGAAAGACAGCAGCATTAGGGGAGAGATAGTAGGCACAGGTCCTGAGAGGGATGAGATATTGGGCATTATTAAGGAGATGAAGCTGGAAAAGGCGATTAAGGTAATTAAGCCTTTCGATGATAAGGCTCTGCTCTATAGGAAGATGTCCGAAGCCTCGGTATTCATGAATACATCCGAGAGGGAGGGCCTGAGCATAGTCTCGATAGAAAGCGTGGCTCTTGGCACACCTGTTATAATACCGGATTATTCGCCAATACCGCCAGAAGTGCGCAGGCTGTGCATCGTTGATAAGACAGAGAATTTGCATGAGCGCATCCTTGAGGTAATTAAAGGGAAGGGAAAGGCCGGGCTGAGACCTGCCAGCATTGAAGCCTTTTCAGTCTCGAGCGTGCTTCCTTTCTACAGAAAGGAATTCAAGAGGCTTGGGCTGGAGGGCAGGTAGCAGCCTTACTGCAGTTTCTCGTAACTCTCTGCTGCACCTAAAGGAGTGAGCTGTATAAACCTTCCATTTTTGTAGAGCTCCTGCAGATTCGATGCGCCGCAGTAACTCATCCCGGATCTTAATCCACCTACAAGCTGTGTGACTACATCCTTTACCGACCCTATATGCGGCACTGATGATTCAACCCCTTCCGGAACTATCTGGGATATGTCCTCTGGATTTATATCCATGTTATCAAGCTGCTTGCGGGATATGTTAGCTCCAAGCGAGGCCATGCCCCTGTAGGCCTTGTACTTTATCCCTTTGCGCTGTATGAAGTAGCCAGGGCTCTCATCGGTACCCGCAAATAGGCTGCCTATCATCACTGTTGAGGCGCCTCCGACTATTGCTTTTGTAACATCCCCGGGATTGCGTATGCCCCCGTCCGCTATTACAGGAATGCCTTCTTCACGTGCCGCCTCGGCGCACCAGATCACAGCTGTAAGCTGCGGAACGCCTGCACCTGTCACCAGCCTTGTGCTGCACGCCGCTCCAGGGCCTATGCCCACCTTTACGGCATCTGCACCTGCAGCTATAAGATCCCTGGTCCCTTCCGGGGTTGCAACATTGCCTATAACCAACTGGACTGAGGGAAATTCCCTTTTTATAGCTTTTGCCGAGGAGATTACGCTTTCAGAGTGACCGTGTGCGACGTCAAGAACAAGCACGTCCGCTTCTGCTTCAAGAAGCGCGTCTGCACGCTCCATGTAGTCGCCTTTTATGCCTATTGCTGCACCCACGAGTAAACGCCCCTTGCCATCCTTCGCAGCTATGTCGTGCTTCAGGACCCTCTCTGCATCCTTCGCGGTTACAAGACCTACAAGCCTGTCCATTGAGTCCACTATGGGCAGCTTCTCCACCTTGTGACTTGCAAGAAGCTCTGCCGCTTTGTCTATTGATATGCCTTTCTTTCCTGTTACCAGCCTTTTGCGCGGAGTCATGAGATCCCTTACGCGTTCGTTGCCTGCTGCAAACTTCATATCCCTCCCTGATAGTATACCAAGCAGCTTCCCGCCGTTGCCTGCGACTATGAGCCCGCTTACCCCGTTCTTCTCAACAAGTTCGCGGGCTTCGTTTATGGTACTCTCTGGCCTTATGGTGTATGGGTTTTCTATGAGATACCCCTCTGCCCTCTTCGCTTTTGCAACCTCTTCCTTCTGCCTCTCTATGTGCATGAAGCGATGTATTATGCCTATCCCGCCCAATCTGGCTATGGCTATGGCCATATGCGACTCGGTGACAGAATCCATGTTTGCAGTGATTATGGGTATGTTAAGTTTTACCTTCTTGGTTAGGTAAGTTCTTGTATCCGCATCTTTTCTAGATGCAACTTTTGACTTGAGAGGGAGAAGAAGGACATCGTTGTAGGACAAACCGCCTATAATTTTTCCGGTTTCTATTTTTGTTGCCATGCTACCATATGCCTTTTGTAAAAAAGCATTATATGTTTTACTAATTGCGCTGCGGAGACATCAGTGTGAGGCAAAGCTTATAATACTTGCATGAGGATATTAGTTTAACTTTAAACCTTATTCCGACTTTATTTGCTTTAATCTGAAACTACATGGTCGCATTGTTATGCAATCTCATAAAAACCTTAGGATGGTTGCGAAGAAGGCTGATTGCGAATTTATGGACTTGAAGATGCGCAGGAGGATAGTAAGCCTTGCCCTCAGGTTCATGATCCTGGAAAGGATAATGAATGGGGACGCGTACCCTTACGAGATATTCAAATCCATGTATAGCAATAAACGGCTGGCAGCGCATTTCAAAAATGAGAAGGAGGAGATAAAGAACATGGTATATAACAATCTTTCTTCGCTTGAGAGAGGAGGCTATATATCGCAGAAGGCTTCTTCCGGGAAGAGAGAGAACAGAAAGTATTATGTAATAACCACGAAGGGCCGCGAAGCTGTTGACAGGAAGATGAAGATGATGCTTTCTTTCATAAAAGAGCTTTATGAGGTAGTTTCTTGAGCATGCATAATAATTCAGTAGTAAAGCTTGCAGGTGTGGTTAAGGCATTATGCAGGTTTAATGGTGGCAGTTGATGGCTGACGAGTATGCAGTGAGTATAGAAAACGTGGTCAAAAAATTTGGAGACTTTACTGCAGTCAATGGCGTGAACCTGAAGATTAAAAAGGGGGAGATATTTGGGCTCTTAGGGCCGAATGGGGCCGGAAAGAGCACTACCATAAGCATGCTTCTCGGGCTGCTGCAGCCCACATCAGGTAGGATTTTGATAAATGGGGTGGATATGAGTGGAGACCCTGTGCGGGCAAGGACGCATATAGGAGTAGTGACACAGGAAACCGTGGTTGAGCCAGAACTGACGGCAGAGCAGAATCTCATGATATTCGGAAAGCTTTATCATATACCGGGATCGGAGTTGCAGGAGAGAATAGAATTTGCCCTGGAGCTCTCTGACCTTGTCCAATTCAGGAAAGCATATGCAGGAACATTCTCTGGAGGAATGAAGAGGAGGCTAGAGGTGGCGAAATCTCTCATGCACACTCCTGAGATAATACTGCTTGACGAACCAACGACGGGGCTTGATGTGCAGAACAGGGCACAGATATGGAACCTGCTGCGAGACATAAACAAGAAGCAGGGAGTAACAGTTCTCATGACAACCCAGTACCTTGAGGAGGCGGATCAGCTCTGCGACAGGATAGGGATAATAGACCATGGAAAGCTGATAGCGCTCGGAACGCCAGATGAGCTTAGGAAGAACATGGGTCTTACAAACGTAATAGAGATAACCGCTGACAAGGACGATCTTCAAAGAGTGGCTGGCATATTCAAGAAGGTGGGGCTGGAGCCTACCATACTTAACAGCAAGGTCACGGCACCTGGAGGAAGCGGTGCGACAAAGAAGATAGAATCGCTGTTATCCGCAATGTCCGCTGCAAAAATAAACGTGCGCAATGTAAGCATGCATGAACCTACAATAGACGATGTTTTCCTGAAACTTACAGGTTCAGAGGCAAGAGATACCTCAGGAGAATACAAGGGACGGCAGCTTCTTAGCAGGAGGTAGATAAGAATGGGCATAATCAACGACGCATATACATTATTCTACCGTGAGATGCTGATATTCAAGAAGAACATAGCCATGAATGCAGTAAGATCCACCATATTCCCGCTTCTTTTCGTACTGCTTCTTGGAAGCTTTGGCAGCTCCCCGAAAAATGTTCCTGTAGCAGTTGTAAATTATGCCCCTGGGCCTTCATCTCTCAAATTCATAAACGCACTGCAAGCCGGCAGCGGGGTGGTTATAGCTGCGCAGACTAATCAGCAGGAAGCGATGAGCATGCTTTCGGACGGTTCAGTAGCAGGTGTTGTAGTTATACCAAGCGGTTTCTCTGCAGGTTACGGCTCGCATTCGCAGATACATGTGTATCTTGACAATTCACAGCCGCAGTCAGCAGCGGTACTCGACGCGCAGGTTGATACCGCAGCTGCAGAGTTCGGCGCGACTGTATCAAATGACCCGCCAATAAGCGTTGTAACAAACTATGCATACGGCGCAAGCAGCAACTATATAAGTTTTGTAGTAGGCGGAATACTGGTAATGGTAGCTTCATTCGGAGCAATATTCAGCGCAGGATTTACAATGATCGGAGACAGGCAGCTGGGCAATCTGAAGGCTTTCCTGACAACGCCGATAAACAACTTCTCAGTGCTATTGAGCAAGATAGCTTACGGCACTTTCCAGTCAGTATTCTCCGCGTATGTCGGATTGATAATAGGGCTGCTCTATGGGGCGACAATAGCTGCAGGATTTGTTGGATTTGTAGAACTCCTGTGGATAATCCTTTTAGTCGGCTTGGGCTTCGGTGCTTTGGCAATAGCCTTGGCGACAAGGGCAAGGGATCAGCAGACGTATGCGCTAATAGGCCAGACACTCGCACTGCCATTGTCATTCTTAGGAGGTGCATTCGTACCTGTGACCCTGCTCCCAAAATTCCTGCTTCCCATCGTGGAGATAGACCCATTAACATACGCAGTAAATGCGGTGAGGGACATAATGATAAAGGGCTTCCTCCCTATACCGACACTGATATCAACCTCGGCAATACTCCTGTTCTTCGCACTGGTAATGTCAGCATTGGCATTTATGTTATTTAGGGATACAAGCAAGCAGATATGATTATTAAAAATAGGTGTAAAAAAATGAAAATACAAGCAGTCTTTTTGGCTCTGGCCTTCATGGCTTTAGTTAGCGGAGTAGCCAGTGCGCAGTATGCTAATTCGGTATCACTGACGAATGTGTCTGTATTGCCAAATCAGGTAATGGCAGGAGGGAACGTTACGATAAGATTCCAGCTATACAATACATACAATTACTGGCTTTACGGGACAACCTTGCAGCCAACAGGAAGTTATCCTCTTCTAAATGTCTCCCCATTGGACAGTAATACCATAGGAATGCTAAACCCAGGGCTGAATCCAAAGTATTACAATTATACCATAGAGATACCAAACACAACACCTTCTGGAACGTACACGATTACATTTACTGCCACGTATATGCTTTACACTACGCAGGAAACGGAGGTAGCGTCGTCTTCAATGCCGGTAAGCTTCTACGTAAATGGAAATCCTTCAATAACCGTGCAGGCGTCAAATCCGCAACCGTCCACGTTGTATACAGGGTACAACCAGAGTCTAAGCCTCTCAATCCAGAACGCAGGTTATGGTACGGCAAGGAATGTAAGCGTAACGGTCAGCGGATCTAGAGGCCTTTCCGTACTAAGCTCTGTAAGATCGTTCTTTATATCCAACCTTACAAGAGGCGCTGAACAGGTTGAACCAATACTGATATCGGCAAATGGCACGGATAACGCATATCTTATTGTAAACACGACCTATTACTCTGCAAGGCTAAACAGGCGCTTCTCTAACACGCAGAGGATAAATATCTCAGTTGCGCCTTCTGCGCAGTTTGCAATAGATTCTGAAGGCCAGAGCCCTGGTATAGGCATGACGGACGTTCCTGTAAACTTCAGGATAACGAATACAGGTACAAGCCCTGCTGAGGAGTTGCAGCTGAATCTTGAGACGCCTTACCCGATAACACCGATAGCAAGCTCCGCATACGTAAATGAGCTTGAGCCCGGTGCATCGACAAATGTTACCTTCTTTGTAAGCATAGATACTGCAGGTGTGCCTGGCAACTATCCGGTAACCCTCTATGAACAGTGGAAGCAGCCGAGCGGATCCATCAACCAGCAGTTTACAGGCTCGGACAATTACTTCGTTGCTGTTGGAGAGACAAGCTCCGCTGTAAGTGCATATGAGACATATGCGATAGCCATAATAGTAGTCTTAATAATAATCGTAAGCATCTATCGCAGAAGAGCCAGGGGAAGGGACAGAAAAAACGCAAAGAAATAATTGATAATGGCAATGTAGTTGGCAGTCTGTAGGGATTAGGAAACAGAACACATCATGTCAGCAGCATACGCAGGCATAGGCATGGAGGAAAGTCAGCATTTAGCCGATGATAGCTTCGAGTTGAGACGTTTTAATATTTTGTACTTCTCGAATTTTTCGATTCGCGCTTCTTCGACGATCTCCCCCATTGCCTTTATTACCGAATCGTATACATTTGTGTCTATCGGGAATGGGGTGCCATCCTTCCCGCCCAGATTGTAAGAGTATGCAACAGGGTCCCTAAATGATATCTGCTTATCATATATCAGACTGCCTATGAATGCGAGGGATCTCATTGTCTTCCTCCCTATTCCGCGGGCCATGAGCAGATCTTCGAACGTGCTTGCTTCTATTTCGGATGCTTTTTTAATCATCTCTGCGCCGCGCGGGGAAAGGTCTACTTCCTTTACCTCGTGCCTTCTGACATACCCTCTTACTATCTCAATGTCGGACGATTCGTGTGCAATGTCAGCGGCTTTGCTCCTGAACCACTTATTATCCATTGATGTAAAATCTGCCGTGGTAAGGTGCATTGTCGATAATATCCCAGTGTGTGGTTCTTCCGCAAACGAATCCGGGTTTATTGAATCCCGTGACCATTGAAACCTCACTGCGTCGGAAGCTTCCCTTTGCATACCCTGCTGAACTACGCACCAATTCTTTCCCTTCGAGAATACGAAAGAATGATGGTATATGCCAAAATTATCATATATAAGCGATGAATCGACCTTTGCAGCCATTCTGCTTATTTCGGTAAACTTGGCTGCATGGCCCTCTATTCCCAGGCGTTCTGCTCCTTCTTTTATATCAGAAGGCGTCTTTAGCCCGGCCTTTCCCTTACCGCCTGCTATCTGCACCTCATCGCTTCCTTTGAGCGCTTCCTTTAAAGCGCCCATTGTCACTGTAGTAGTACCGCTGCTATGCCAGTCATAACCTATAGCGCATGAGAGCGCCTGGAACCAGTTGCTATCGCTCAGCCTGGAAACAAAGTCGTCAGCGCCAAATTCGTCAATGATTACTTCGGATATGGAACCAGCAAGCCTAACCATGCGATAGAATAGCCACTTTGGCGCTTTCCCGCCATGCAGGGGCAGTATGGTGACTTGCTTCATGCGGCTAATATTAGGTATATCACTAGATAAACCTATGGCTATTTGAATATGTTGAAGCCTTTTGTCGTTATCTCGAAAGGCATGGTTGACTTCACATGGTCAGAGCGCCGCATCTTTACCACAGATATAACATACTGTGAGCTTCCTGACACATTCACCTTATTAAGCCAGATAGTGCCATCAAACATGAATGTGCCGAATAGGCCCGTAGTCTCTTCCGATACCAGTGATGGAGTCTCAACAGTAATGAAGCTTGTTACGCCAAGGTTTCTGAGGTTCTGCACCAATAATGCAACCGAACGGGTGAATATCCTATCGCTATCGGCGTATGGCCTCAGACTGCTGATCGAATCCACCACAACTATCTGCGAATTATTCGATTTTGAGTTTCGTGCTATCTGTGTTACAAACTTTTGCCAGTTTTCCGTTGATTTCAATACCTCCGTTATGTCGTAACTGTATACGCCTATGGTATTCTTGCTCACGAGTTCGTCTACATCATCGAATGTGCTGAATGCACCTCCTGCATTTTCGAGGAGCGATGATTTGCTTTCTTCAAGTGTTATAAAAGTGCTTGGTATGTCTATTTTTGCATTTCTGTACAGCGCTTCGAAGCATAGGAGAGTTTTTCCAGTGCCTGCATCTCCGGATATGAGAACCTGATTACGCTTAGGTATACCGCCATATATAAGCTCATCGAGCCCGTTTATTCCTGTATTTACCCTTTCTAGTTCGTTTGACATATAACCAACCATATACCCATTTGACAAATTTTCAGTGCTGCTCCTTCTCCAGCAGGAGCACATTGATTCCTGAAGGGCTTATCTCGTAAGGAACTGTATCGAAACTGTGGTTAGCACCACGCATCTTTATTATCTCCATTGACGGGGTTCTGCCTCCGCCTCCGCTTCCGGAATACATGCTTATTATTCCATCGTATATGAAAAACTCCGGCTGAAACATCATTTTTTCCTTATCTGCAGTTTCCATTTCCATTGTAAGCATGCTGGTGACTTTCATATCCCTCAGGCTTGAGGCAAGATTCATGGAAACGTCACGGTAGATATATGTATCTTTTATGAGAAGTTTAATAACAGAAACAGAGTCTATGACAACGCGCGTGGCGTGCAATGAAGAGATTGCAGATTCTATGCTTGCAACGAGACCGCCAAATGTGTATTGCTCTTTCTCGCTATCATAGGAGAAATAGTACCTAGTCTGATCCCTACCCAGTATTGTTATTGTCTTGCTCTCTATTAATGCCTCCAGATCTTTAAACTCGGTGAACGCATCAGACGCATTCTGTATAATCATGTCGGTGTTCTCTTCTAGAGAGATCATAAGGCCTACATTGCCCTTCTTTGCGTTTTTGTACAGGTATTCGAATCCGAGCAGGGTCTTTCCGGAACCCGGACCCCCTGCTACTATGACCTGATTGGCTTCTGGGATTCCCCCGTACAGCATATCGTCCAGTCCCTGTATCCCAGTACTTACTTTTTCCCTCATCAGACCATCAGGCTTTATTATTAGTTATAAGTTTATACGTTTCTAGTGCCTTTTGCGCAAGTGTCTTGTCAGGGTGCACATCCATTGCGCGGACTACGCTTATCAGGCTCTCGAGTTCAGGTTCTTTGCCTATCCCAACAATAAAGAATATGGCCACCATATAAACGAGGTGATTCTTGAACTTTAGGTCTGATATCAAAGATCCGATGCGAGGGTCTATAGGTATTGATGCTGCAGAGAGCAGCTTCTTTATGCCATCCGCGTCAACGTCTTTTCCTGAATATGCAAGTGTTCCTGCTGCGGATAGATAAGGAGCGGCATCTTTTAGATGCTGTGCTACTGCCGGATCTTTCATTGCCCTGTTAAGCTCTGACTCTACTATGAACTGCATGCTCTTCGCTACCGCATCTACTACCTGCGACAGTTTCGCATATATTTTCTCGCTTTCCTCAGACAAATCATTTGGTGCTGCTGTCAGTTCATATTCCGAAGACATACTTCAACCCCACATGCATGAAATATTATGTATTTTATATGGCATCATTTATAAGCTTAACCGCAATTGCACAGATAGATTCTCCTGTTGATGCGTAACTGTGTCAATGGGCCCGGAGAGATTTGAACTCTCGACCTCCCGATTATCAGTCGGGTGCTCCAACCAGGCTAAGCTACAGGCCCTTATGCGATTTCGTATTAGTATCGTCTTTGCAATATACTTTTATAGACTTTTGGGATTGCGTCTGGATGCAATGTCTTCTTATTCTGGCATCTGTCACAAGCAAGCAGGGCGCAGGATGGAAAAATGGCAATACGCATTCGGTCTTGCATTACTGCGTATCAGATAGGTTATCTGATGCGATCGATTATGTAAATCGAAGGGTTGGTGCTATGCAAATTTATATGCCATAAATATCTGCGATTATGGGAATCCTTAATAATATATATGTTTAAATAGGATGTTCCATTATTGAATTTTGATTGCAGTGTTACGTTAATAACTTGCCAAGAGGCAACAATATGAGCCCGATAAACCTTTACAATCCATCCAACGTAGATTTTATAGCTGCACTGATAATATCTTACCTCCTCGGTATAGTCCATGGTATAACTCCGGATGAACATACCTGGCCGATAACATTCTCTTATGCTGTCGGAAGCGGGAGCACAAAGGGAGGCATGAAGGCAGGGCTGATATTCTCGAGCGGTTTTACATTGCAGAGAGCCGTACTTTCAGAGGTAGCTTACTTTGCACTTGCCGGAATATTCATGACGGCATTTGCATTCGGGATAACTTATGTCTGTGTCGGAATAGCTATGCTTGCTGCAGGTGTTTATATAAAAAAGAAGGATATTTACCCTCACTGGCACGCGATTGAGAATCGACTTGGTGCAGCATTTGGTGTGCATAAAGAAGGGAGTGATGACCAGCGCAGAGAATTTGAGCATAAACAGAATCCAATAGAGTCGTCGGACATGTCTAGTAGGCTTAAGCCTGTGCCAAGCAGGCTTGCCTTTATCCATGGGCTTATAGCAGGGTTCGGGTTCGGAGCATTTGCATTGATAATATATACTGTTCTGTCCCCGTCCATGCCTAGTCCGTGGCTTGGGTGGTTGCCGGGATTCCTTTTTGGATTGGGGACTATGACCATGCAGGTGACATTCGGCGCATTCTTCGGCAGATGGTTGTCTAAGGCAAAGAAGCTTACAAAGCAAGGCATAACCTTTGTATCGCGGTCAATAAGCTCTGATGTCCTCCTTTATGGGGGCATTGTATTTACCATAGGTGGAATCGCGATATTGGCATTCCCGCAACTTCTGGGATACGCGATAGTAACACCAATTAAGGTCCATAACCTCCACAACCTCGGAATAGGCTTTTTCCTTGTGATAATAGTTGTCATTGTGATAGGATTCCTATCGTACAGGGCTTCAATGAAGAAAGCGGCCATGTTATATAAACGCAAAAGAAGCCGATAAGCGCGCCTACTGCCTGTTGCACAGAATTTTCCCAAAGCTTTCAAAATCAGATTCAGCTATCTTGAGTATCTTCTTAAATCTTAAAGCGGCTGCAGGATGATAACTCGCAAGGAGAGTATACTCTGGCGAGGATATGCTTTTCCCATGAAGTAGCGCAAGCTTTCCTTTTGGAAAGAGGACACCTAGCGGTATCCTTCCAAGGGTTATTATAAACTTAGGTCGTATTATTTTTAGCTGGTCCTGAAGAAACGGATAACACAACTTTATTTCCTCTTTGGTAGGTATTCTATTGTCCGGAGGGAAGAACTGCACCGCGCTTGTTATATACACCTTATCCCTGTCTATTGATGATCTGAACAGGAGATTGTCAAGTAGCTTCCCGCTCCTTCCGATAAAAGGCCGCAGGAGTTTATCTTCGCTCCTGCCTGGAGCCTGCCCTATTATCATCACTTGGGCATCCAGAGGACCCTCTCCTGGAACTAGCCTTTTGCTTAGACCCCAATTTTTTATATGCTTTGGCAGCAGGGCATATGCGAAGTTGAGTTTTTTTATATTTAGGTATTTGCATGCGTATATGTGCGCTTTGGAGATTGGTGTGATCATATTCTTATGACCTATTAGCGACTTTGCTTTATCTGGCGAAACCCACTTATACCCTGAATGCTCTTCGGATACCTTCACTTTGGCGGTGCTTGACTCGGCTAGGAAGAATATTACCTTTTTATCGATTAGCTTGCCTTCCCTCTTGAACTTATATGATGTTGAAATGCTGAATCCACTGACAATTTTTGGCCTAAGGCCAGTCTCCTCGAATATCTCCCTCATTGCAGTTTCTTCAAGGGTCTCGCCTCTTTCCACATGCCCCTTCGGAAGGTCCCATGAACCATTTTTTCTTTGGAGCAGCAGGAATGATATCTTGCCTTTGGAATAGCGGAAGATGAATGCGCCTGAGGACGTTTCCCGTATCATCTTATCACTGCGCTGGAATAGCAATAGCCCCATCTCAGGGCTCTGGATACGCTTCCGTTAT
Organism: Microcaldota archaeon; assembly: GCA_021850805.1. Taxonomy (GTDB): domain Archaea; phylum Micrarchaeota; class Micrarchaeia; order Micrarchaeales; family CABMGC01; genus JAKBQS01. The sequence continues at coordinate 32,807 of JAJZKO010000005.1, forward strand.
TCGAAACATACCCTGTGAAGCCTGCGATGTACGAGTACAGGTTTGAATCGTCCATCATGCAACTGCCGTTTTCGGAAGTATTGTAAGGGGTTATTAGTATCAGTTCTGCGGCAGCAGTCTCGCCGCTCGTGAACCCGACCGGGTTTTTCGAGGAATAGACTATGAACCTAGTTCCGTTTGATATCGCGTACGCGACAGAACCGCTTATGCCATTATTGTTTATGAAATTCAGCTCTCCAAGAGTGTCGGACCCATTCATTATGTAATATTTAACCGGGCTGTTTTCTGAAGTTACAAGGAGTATCGACTGCTTAACTGATGAGCTTGGTGCAGATATTGAGTAAATGGCACTTATGCCTTCCGAGGCGTTTGCCTGGTATTCAGAGTAGTTTGCAGTGGAAATGAACGTTGATGGGCTGATTCCAGACCCGCTGACATTAGCGTTTAGCAGGGATACGCTTCCTGAATTATATTGCACAGCATATGAGGCTGAGACATAGATGTAGGAAGCGTAGAAAGCGATTATTGATATTATAATTGCAAGTGAAAATCCGTATTTTGCATATCCGCCGTAATTTGTCAGGGGAGACCGTGGAAGTCTTGGAAGATGCAGATTATACTTCCCTGCCAGGATAAGCATTAGTATCATTGACACATAGAAAAGCAGCATGCCTGCAAATGCGTGCACATAAAGTATGGAAGTGCTTGCCCCGTAGTAGAATATAAGCATGGTTATTGAAACCATCCTTAGTATGTTAAGTACAAATAGGAGAATTGCGCTGCTTGCGATCCATAGCGCCTTGTCTTTTGCCCTGCCATCGTAAAAATATGCAATTGGCACCATTATGAATATTATAGCTATAATTGCACCTATATCGACGCATGCATTCCCTATGCCTATATAGGAGCCGTTCAGCCCTATTGTTATGGGGCTTATGTAAACCGCATTCCTTGCTAAAAGCTTTATTATCTGGAATACTACAGACGTGTTGAATAACACGAATTGGTTATTTAGGGCAACTACCGGCATCAGGACTGCCGAGCTGCCGAATATGGAATATGCAATCTGGCTGCTAAATCTCCTTATGCTTCTTGTCCCCATTGTAAGCGATATTATCGATGCCAGAAGCAATGGGTACGTTATGAAGATTATCCCATAGCTTATGAATAGGAAGGAGAATGCCAGGAACAGATATGCATCTGAAAGCATAAACAGGACAAACAGGACGATGCCTAGGATTATGCTATTGCTATCGAGATCTGCCTTGAACTTCTCCTTCAGCCCGAGCATGAAGAATAGCGGGAGCAGCAGGATTATCATTGATGTATATGAATAAGGGTTTGTATCGCTTATGTAAAATGGTGAAACTAGGATTATGTTAAAGAGGGTTAGTAGCACCATTAAGGATATCAGTATTATTACAGTACTATTTCTCAATCTCATTTGCAACATCTTGCCCTCAGACGATATGGACGTCATCACATTTCAGCAGTTACTCTTTTCTTCACAGGACAAGGCTATATCCTTTGTTAAGTATATATAGATTGTGTTATCGAATACGGATATGAAGCGCGGCTTCACGATAATTTCGCATACGGCAGACATAGGATTTGTAGCGCGAGGAAGGACTTTGACGCAGCTCGCACAGAACAGCTCTGATGCGCTACTTGAAGTGATGTTTGAAAGGGTGGCAGTGGCCTCCTCTGACAGCAAATCCGCATCGTTGCGGATAAAAGTTACTTCGGTGAGCAGAGATCTGGTCCTCTGGAAGTTTCTCCAGAATGTCCTCTCTGAGATCCAGGGCAGGGCGATGGCCTGCAGGACTGTGCTTGTTAAGAATTTTGGGAATAAAAATGGCATGTTTGAGATAGATGCGGTAATCTCCCTGAAGAGGCCAGAGGGGCATTTTACCAAGCTTGACGTAAAGGCAGTCACTCCGCACAACCTTAAGATAACAAAGAAAGGAGGGGTTTTCTATTCCAAGTTCATACTTGACATATGAGGGTTTAAGCGATTTAATTATTTTGTAGTATTGAATTCGTATAATCCAAATACATGCCCATTGCTGGTGTTGTATGCCAGCGTCTTCCATCCGTCCGAAGAATTGTAACCCCTGCATAGCGTGTTGTCGTATGGAGGGGTATTGCACCAGTAATCGTAATCGAATACAAAGCAGGTGTAGTTGGACATGTAGCTTTGGTTTTCAGGAGAGATGCTGTTCGCGTAGCTTATCTGTGCAGCGCTGCGGTTTACGTCGTACCATATCTCAGGGGTGAAACTGAATACCATGCAGCTCGTAGGAACTGCATCGTAGTTTTTATAGAAGAACTGCATCGCCGGATATATCAGTGACTGCTGCGGCATCCTGGATGGAGGCAGGGTTACTAGCGGGATAAGCGTATAAAAAGGCACTATGGCGCCTATTATAAGCAGCGAACACAGCATAATGTTGGATATTGTTTTTTTCTTTTGGGTCTGCAGCGCCTTCGCGTACATTGACCCGAGGGAATTCGAGAGGGACGAGAATCCATATGCCCCCATTATGCATATCCCGGGAAGCAGCTCAAGCATGAACCTTGAGTCCACACCGTATGTTGCAGATCCTGCATAGAATGATGAATAAAAGAAGAAATAAGCCAATACCCATACGGATATGCCAAGTGGCTTCCATAAATCATCTCTCCTGCGCAGTATTATTGCATAGGCAGCTCCCGCCACCGCAAATATTGTTAGCGTGCCTAAAAACAATGCAGGATAAAATGAGATCTGGTTAAAGCCGCCAAGTAGGAATTTCAGGTTTGTTGAGCCATTGTTGACCAGTGATGAATATGAGAACAGTTGTGTGCCTGCTTCATTCTGCCCGTAATGCGGGTTCACCGCAAGCCTGAACACATACAGCAGTTCCGGGTATATAAGCAGAATGAATAATATTGCAATTGCAAGATTAAGCTTTTTGACTGCCAGTGATCCGCACAGCTCCCCGATGCGATCTTTTGTTCTTCGCCCTGACGGATATGTCAGCCACAGGAATGCGAATATTGGCAATAATAGAATGGCTTCAGAGCGCGTATATGCAGTCATAACGAGTGCTGCAAGGAACGCTGCAGTTACCCATGCATTTCTCTTTTCTATGGCCAAGAAGAACAGAAGGAAGGATGCTGTAGAGAGCATCATGAACGGCAAATCAGGCGCGGCCTGTGTCCTAGACCATATTATAAGAATTGGAGACAGGGCAAATATAAGCGCGGCAGTTAAAGACGTCCGAATGTTCCCGTATACATGTTGCGCAAGTCCAAAGGTAAGCGCTATTGCAAATACGCCTACGGCGAGCTGAAGGGCAAATGCGGTCTGCGTGCTTATCCCGAAGAGCATGAAAGCCAGGGCTATAATCACTGACCAGCCGACAGGGTCATGATACAGGGAATTGGAATAACAGCCCTTCAGATATCCCGTACCTATCTGGCACCAAAGCGCATTGCCATGGGACAATATGTTTACCGCTATGCCCTGGTATATGTTTTCATCGAAATATAGCTGCTCTGTGGCACTTACGAAAAACAACGAAAAAAACAAAAAGAATACCATTATTGCAAGGAGAATGCCAATGGATTTCCTTGCATGTGTGCCTGATTCCCTGCGAAGAAGGGCTTTTCGGGATTTTATCAGTGAAGCGCATAATATTACGAGGCTGGTCAGCATGGAGATTGTTACAGCATAGCCTATTAGCGTCATTTCTTACCCTCTTTATTCTGGATGAGATAACCGTTTATGAACAGGTATCTGGAGCCTGTTGCTTTCATTGTGTTAAGTGCGTCTTCCGGGCTTTCTGCTATGGGCATGCCATGTATGTTGAAACTCGTATTAAGCACAACACCGTATCCCGTGCTCTCCTTAAGCTTCTTTATAAGCCTTGAATAACTTTCGTTCTCCTTTCCTACCATCTGAGGCCTTGCCGTAGAATCCACATGCATTACTGATTCCATGTGGCTTCTGCACGATTCCCTTACAGCATATGCCATAGTCATAAACTTGTCCCTGCATTTTACCTCTTCGAAGAGCCTCTCGGCCTCACCTTCAAGGATCGACGGGGCAAAAGGCTGGTACCATTCCCGCTTCTTCACGGATATGTTTAGCATGTCCTTTACCTCATGTGAATCGGGCCTTGCGAGTATGCTCCGGTTTCCCAATGCCCGCGGCCCGTATTCCATGCGGCCGTTAAACCATAATACATAATTTCCCTTGCTTATCAGCTCTGCAGCATGGCCTGGCGCGTCTTTTTCTTTCTCGTATCTTATCCACTTGTGTTTTTTCAGCTCTCTTTCCACCTCCTCTTCCCTGTAGTCCCTCCCGAGATATGCATCGCTGAATTCGTAGCTTGATACACCGTTATTTATGTAGTTGGCGTACATTGCGGCGCCGAGAGCTATGCCTCCATCGCCCATGTGCGGAAATATGTAAAGATTCCGCGTATCTTCCAGTTTCCTTATCTTCATGTTTGCTTTTATGTTGGACGCAACTCCACCGGCATATGCCAAATCGTGCATGCCGAACTTGGTTGCCGCTTCGGAAAACAGCTTCACCACGTTCTCTTCCAGAACCTGCTGGGCCATGTATGCAAACTGTTCCCTTGGAATGGACCATGAGAGCCTGGAGAGCCTGCGGTACTGCGAGACGGGGCCGTATCTTGCCCTTATATCCATATCTTTAGCTGTAAAAAAATCCTTCAGCTTGTTATCCCTGAGCTCGAACGGATACGAATAATCGGCCATCGCCATTATCTTTCCCTCATCCTCAAGCTCACGCATGCCCAGTATATTGGTAACCTGTTCATAGAATATGCCTATGGAGTTGCGGGCGCTTATTTTGTGGTGCCTTAAGAGAGTCCCTTTTGAGAGGGTGCTTACCGAAGCGCTGAGCCCGTCACCTACCCCGTCAATGGTTATTACCAAGGCATTCCTGAAACCAGAAGTGAATGCAGCCGAAGCCGCATGCGCACTGTGGTGATCCACGGCTACAACCTTGGCTTTTATGCCAAGCGAAGCGAGCTGCCTTGAGATTATGCGGGTGCTTATGAACCTGCATCCTGGAAGCGGGCCTATGCTTGTCATGGAGTATTTGGAGATGTGCATTAGGGGCTCGAGTAGCGGCTTTTGCATCTTTCTTCTCCTGAAGCGGTAGTATGCTTCCTTCTGAAACGGGAATATCCTTGAAGCAGTCTTGGTTATCTCGGTAGTAGGGAATGCCACAAGGCTTATATCAGAAGGCTTTATGCCTGCATACCTTATCGCAGCCTTTATCGAATTGTAGGGAAATGCGACCTCAAGCTTCCTCTTCGTATACCTTTCCTCGTTTGAGGCGAAGAGTATTCTGTCGTCGCTTATAAGGGCGGATCCGGAATCATGACCATCCCATACGCCCAAGATGTACATAAGATCACTACGACCGAAGTTTGGATGGCTGCAGGGCTATTCTGGTATCTCAAAGCCTCTCTGTTTCAGCCCTTCCCTGTCTATTATGCTGTATCTCCAGACGATGTCCCCCTTCTCGTTGCCCTGCACAACCCACGGCTTTACTATTACCAGGTCGCCCTCCTTTATCCAGAATTTACGTTTTAGCCTGCCAGGTATAGAGCATATCCGCTGGTTTTTATCGGAACACAGGACCATGAATTTCGATGCGCCGAGCGCGGCGCTTACAAGCCCTACAACCTCATCCTCCCTTGGGAGTATGAGTCTGTGCTCTTCTTCTGCACCGTGCTTTTTATTCGGTTTTTTCCTGTAAAACGCCATAACATTACCTAATAGTTTTTAACCGTGTACCTCGCACCGCATGCTTCGCAGACGATGAGTATATACCCCCTGTCCGTATGCTCTACATGGGTATCCGGCTTGTGGCATTCCTTGCATATTATGTAAGTCTCGAAATATTTCCGTATCTTATCGTTAAGCGAGGCGGATTGCACCTTTGCGTTTATCACCAGGCCTTGCTCGGATATGCTGACAGGGGCCGCGAGTTCCTTTGTCAGGTATTTGCCTATCTCTTCGGGGCTCCGCCTTGCTATGTTTGCCATCTGCGATATGTTCTTGAGCAGGGTCTTGTTTCCCTGTATTATGCAATCTGCAGGCGGTATCTTGAAATCAACCTTCTCCTCTGAAAGGACAGGAAGCTTTGAAAATGCCCGGTCAAGAAGCTCATCATATTTCGACATTTTTACCAACATAATCTAGATGGATCCCGTACCTTGACTCCTTAGCCACAAAGCCTGGCATGCAATCCGGGCTTGTGAGCAGGGCTGATCCGTCATGATAAGAGATATGTCAGGAAGCATTATATAAATGTGTATAGTCGTGCCTGGCTGATGAAGTGTTCACGCCTTTTAGTGGATATACAAATTTATTTAAGGCTTTATAGGCGATTATTAATGCAGCAGAAAGGTGGGAAGCTAGGGGTTTCCCTTTCCGCAAATCCCCTTCAGGCGGGCCGCATGCTAGCAGAGTGTTATATGATATTGTATAGGCCTATTCCGAAACGTTGAGGCTTTGCCTTTGGCGGTAGCCTTATATATGAACCGGGCCAGGCCGGAAGGAGCAACCCTAAGTACATTGCATTCCAGCGGAAGTTGGCGTGCGTATAAAGGGCTATGCTCTGAAGATACATGGCTGAGCGGAGGGATAGAAACCATATAATAACTTATGATGCAATGTTAGTTTCTGCTGCACGATATGTGCTGGGTTCGCCTAGAGGAATGGCGGCAGGTTGCTAACCTGTTTGGTCGAAAGGCCTACACGAGTTCGATTCTCGTACCCAGCGTTTATTCTTAAGTTGTGTTTGGAATAGCGTTAGTTGAAGAGGATAATGGTAGTTATGGATCTTGAATATGGAACGCTGGAGACTAGGAAGTTTGTTACTAATATAGGGCTTGTTAGCTCTAAAGGCAAGTACGGATACGACATAATGTCAGCAGAATGGGCAAGGATGGTATCTTATTCGCCAGGCTACATAATGCTCAACCTCCATTCTTTCACTTCCACCGCGGAGAACATTGTAGAGACCAGGGAGTTTGGCGTCAGCATAGCCGGCGAAGACCAGGGCCTCGCCGCGCGGTTTGCAGGGCATTATAGCGGAAGGGACTACGACAAGATAGCGATGCTTGAAGCTATGGGATTCGGGTTCCATAAAGCTGCGAATATAGATGTACTTATGATCTCAGGCTCTGCTATGGAGGTGGAATGCAAGCTAAAGAAGCATGAGGAGCTCGGCGACCATGTCATGTTCATAGGCAGCGTGGTTGGCAAAAGCGCAGTGGAGGGCATGAACCCGCTTGTCTATCATTC
>JAJZKO010000005.1:40241-48131 GCA_021850805.1 Microcaldota archaeon
GTAATAGTGCTTATATCATTTTCCATAGGAGGATTCACGCATTTCAATCCTGCATACTTCTCCCACTTCATGGAGAAAGGCTATTATGGGGTATTTGAGGGCGCAGCGCTCATATTTTTTGCATTTACAGGATTTTCCAGGGTCACATCCATAGGGGACGAGGTAATAGACCCGGAGAGGACAATACCAAAAGCAATAATAATATCCATCTGCATAGCCACGTTCCTGTATCTTCTGGTATCGGTATCGGCTGTTGGCCTCGTAGGATCTCCAGGGCTCGCGTCGTCCAGCTCGCCACTCTCTACTGCAGTGGCGGTATTGGACAACAAGTGGATTGATCTGCTTGTCGCCTTTGGCGGAGTCACCGCAACCGCAGGAGTTACTTTGACAGGCATACTCGGCACGTCAAGGGTGTTCTTTGCGATGGGAAGGGATGGAGAGCTTCCCAAGAAGCTGAAGCTGCTTGACAGATTCTCAACGCCGATAAATGCCATACTTCTTTCTTCTGGGATAAGCATAGCCTTTGTGCTTTTCCTGCCTTTCGGAACCATAGTGGAAGTCGCTGATGCAGCTGTACTGGTATCCTATGCGATAATTAACATAGCTGCATTGAAGGTCACTCTATATGGGATGAAAAAATTAAGGAAAGCGGAAAAGAACATATGGCGCAGCGCTGGCGTCTCTATTGCGGGCCTGCTGAGCATAATATTTATCGTCTCGTACCTGGACCCGTACGATCTTTTCCTTACGCTTATGATAATGGCGTTGGTTACGGCTTACTATGCATTCAGAAAGCGTGATATGGCAAGGAATGGACTGCGGATTTTTATGCCTCCGCAGCGCAGCGAGGTGCGCATATTCGGGCAGGTAAGGAAGAGGATTTGATCCGGAATGGAACGCTATCTGACTGGGTCATACTCTTCCTTCGGGCTCTTGAAAAGATAATACCTAAACATGTTGCCAACATGGTATTTGAAGTATCCGAATATGCCCCACTCCCTTACGCGCCTTATGCTGGTATATACTACGGCATTGTTTGAGTATACCACTCTCCCGTATTTTTTAAGCCTTTTTGAGAGATCCCAATCCTCGTATGTAACGAGCTTCTCGTCAAAGCCGCCTACTGAATTGAAGGCTTTGCGGCTTACTGCAAAGTTGGAGCCAACAACAGAGGGCTGATGCAGGAGTATTGTGAGCCGCACGAATATTACAGAAACAAACTTGTACCCGTACAGCATTGCCCTTCCTGATTTCTCCAGGGGAAGTATCGGCCCTGTTGCAGCGGCAACAGCAGCGTCCTTGAAAATCTTGTGGTATTCCAGCAGGAGATCCGTGGAAGGCTTGGTATCGGCATCGATAAAAAGAAGCACCTGCCCCTTTGATGACTTAGAACCGCGGTTCCTTGCTATGGAGATACCGCGGCGCCTCTCTGTTATCACCTTTGCGTATCTCCCTGCTATCTCCCTGGTCCTGTCCGTGCTTCCTCCGTCCACCACTATAACCTCGAAGTCTTTGAATCGCTGCCTTTTTATTCCTTCGAGGGTCCTGCCTATGTAATCCTGCTCGTTGTAAGCAGGTATTATTACGCTTATTTCTGGTTTCGGATTCATCTGTACCATTCCACTCATTTGATTGTGCTTTCATATATCTCGGCTGCGCCGCGCAGGAGTATATATACCAGCAGAACTGCTGCCAGTACATATCCTATAGCTATCGGGTAATTCTCGGTATACACCAGTGCAAGATATGAGAAGGTTGCAAATTTTACTACGTTTATGCCGCCTCTCCCTATATTTGAGGCGTAGACGGTCCTTGCCAGCCTGCTCTTCAGCTTTGACGAGGTTCCCTTTGATGCCATAAACGCATCGGCGAATGAGTGCCTTATCAGGACTATGAACAGGATCAATATTGGTATTATGTTTAGGTATGTGAATGTCATCCAGAAGGTATACTCGACAACCCTGTCGCCAGCGACGTCCATGCGTGCACCATACTTATGCTTCTTGGATATCCTGTGCTTTGCTTCCTTCACTTCAGATGCAAATTTTCCATTTCCGGCTATAGAGCCCAGGTATGCACGCAGGCCTATCCTTCCTTTTGTCTCTTCGCGGACTGCGAAGTATCCATCTATCGCGTCAAGGAATATCACTATGCCTATAAGAAGCACTACGAAATACGGCAGTATCTTGTATATTATCATGTACGCAGCAACGATTCCCAAGAGGACCCTTATTATCGTAGTGGCATCTGCCGCCCTTAGTCTCATAAAAATTTATTTGTGCAATTGATTTATTAATTACTTCGCAATATTCATATTTGGCTGTTCGCCATGATTGAGATAACTTCCAATGAAGAGAAAGTGCTTGAGTATTGGAAATCGCACGGGATAGCGGAGCGCATGAGGGAGAAGAACGCTGGGAAAAAGCCATTTTATTTCCTTGACGGGCCGCCTTTCGTCAGTGGAGATTTGCATCCTGGGCAGATATGGGTAAAGACAATAAAGGATGTAATCTTAAGATACAGGAGATACAGGGGCTTCAACGTGCACGACAAGGCAGGTTACGACGTGCATGGTCTGCCGATAGAACATAAGATAGAGGAATCCTTAGGCATAAAATCAAAGAAGGATATAGAGGACAGGATAGGCGTAGAGGTGTTCATATCAAAGTGCAGGGAATTTGTAGAATCGCTTATAGGGAGGATGGACGCGGATTACTACAGATTCGGGATGTCGCTTAATTTTGCAGACCCTTACATACCTTCACGCTTCGCATACATGGAAACGGCATGGAGCCTTATAAAGAAAGTCAACGAGAAGGGATTGCTTTACAAAGGCCTCAGGCCGATGACTTACTGCAAGCATTGCGGCACAGTGCTCGCGCAGGGAAGCCTTGAGATAGAGTACCAGGAAGATACGGATCCGTCCGTATTTGTGGCCTTCAAGGCAAAAGAAAGCAGCAGGATGGCTAAAGGAGAGACTTATCTGCTGGTATGGACTACTACGCCATGGACATTGCCGGCAAATATGGCCATAGCCGCCAACCCTAAGGAGCTTTACGTCAGGGCGCTTATAGGCGGCAGGAGGCTCATACTTGCAAAGGCAAGAATGGATGCCGTTGTTGCGGAACTGGATGAGAGTGCAGTGATAGAGGCGGAATTCTACGGAAGCGAACTTGAAGGCCTAGCCTATGTAAATCCGCTGGAAGGCGCTGTGCCAAAACAGGTCTCATTTACGAAATATCATAAGGTGATAATGGCCGAGGAGCTTGTATCATCGTCGGAAGGGAGCGGGCTTGTCCATATGGCGCCAGGCCATGGCTTGGAGGACTATAGCGTAGGGATAAAGAACAAGCTTCCCGTCTTCTCCCCAATCGGCATGGATGGCAGGTATACGGCTGAGGCTGGGAAGTATGTGGGGCTCGCCGTGCCTGAAGAAGCCAACAAGAGGGTTATAGATGACCTGCTTAAATCTGGGAATCTGCTTAGCAATGGGAAGGTAAAGCACAGCTACCCGCACTGCTGGAGGTGCGGAACCAAGCTGATATACATAGCCACGGAGCAGTGGTTTATAAACATACAGAAGGTAAAACGGAGGATACTCAGCGAAAACTCCAAAGTAACGTGGCATCCTAAGGAAGCGATGGAGTGGCAGGCAAATGTAATATCCAACTCTCCTGACTGGACCATATCCAGGCAGAGGTACTGGGGAATACCAATCCCAATATGGGAATGTTCATCATGCGGCAGGTACGTTGTTGTAGGATCGCTTGGCGAGCTTTCCGATATTGCATTGGATAAGAGCCAGGTCCAGGCGCTTAAGGATCTGCATAAGCCATACATAGACAGGGTGCTTGCAAGATGCCAGTGCGGCGGGGAGATGCACAGGATAAGCGATGTCTTCGATGTCTGGTTTGACTCTGGGATAGCGTTCCGTGCTGGTCTTACAGAAAAGGAATTCGGGGAGCTGTTTCCGATCAATTTCATACTTGAAGGCAGAGACCAGCTGAGGGGCTGGTTTTCTTATCAGCTTAAGATCTCCACGATACTCTACGGTTCAAGGCCATTTAATGATGTTGCCGTAGACGGGATGCTACTTGCGGAAGACGGGAGGCAGATGCACAAACATCTGGGGAATTACGTCTCGCTAGGCGATCTTCTCAAGATCTCCAGCGCAGATTCCTTCAGGATATGGTGCTCGATGCACACGCCATGGCTTGACCTTCAGTTCAATACGGCAGAGATAAAGGAAGCGGAGAAGAACATAAATACGCTTTACAACATAGCCAACCTGATAGAGGAGTACAAGGAGGCAATCGGGTACAGGTCTGCAGGGGTAAGGGTTCCTTCCATACGGAAGCTTGATGAAGAGGAGAGGTGGATACTCTCAAGATTCACTGCGACTCTGGATAAGGCGCAGAGAAGCCTGGACAACTACGAGGTTTACTCTGCAGCCGAAGCAGTGAGGAATTTCATTATAGAAGACTTCAGCAGGTTTTACCTGAAGATTGCGAAGAAGAAGATATTGTACAACCGCGAGAAATCGAAGATCGTCATGGGTGTGGTAGATTACGTTTTTTACAATTCACTTGTCATCCTCTCGCCCATAGCCCCGTTCTGCTGCGAGAGCATATACCTGCAGAGGTATAAGCGCGAGGATAGCATCTTCCTTGAGGACTGGCCGGCTATAAAACGAGGTCTTTACGATGCTTCGCTAGAAGCAGACTTCAGGATAGCAGCGTCGGTAATATCGGCCGTGCTTAACAGCAGGGACAAGTCTGGAATCAAGCTCAGATGGCCTTTGGCTGAGGCCACGGTCGAATTCAATGAAGAGGCTAATGCCGCGGCAGCAGAGCGCACTGCAGGCATGATAGAGGAGTATACGAATGTCAAGAAGCTTGTTGTTAAAAAGGCGGAGAAGGCACATATACAGGTGCGCCCGCGCTTCTCGGTGATAGGGCCGATGTTCAAGGATCGCGCAAATGATGTGGCAGAAGCGATAAAGAATGCGGATCCTGCCAGGCTCTCCTCTGGAGTAAGCACTGCAGGTTATTTTGATCTGCATACTTCATCAGGAACTGTTAGAGTAGGGCCTGAGACATTCGAGATAATAAAGACCTCGGTAGCGGAGAATGCGATACCTTTTGAGCACGGAATAGCTTATGTAAACCCAGTCATGAATCAGGAGCTGATGGACGAGGCCCTTCTCAGGGAGTTCGAGAGGAGAGTCCAGATTGCCAGGAAAGATGCAGGATTCAGGAAGGCTGAGAAGGCTGTGCTCCGATACGCAGCTGGACCTGACCTAAAGGCGCTTATAGAGAAAAAGGCAGACGATATCAAATCCGATCTGAACCTCGAGTCAGTGGAGTTCGGCGTTATAGAGAACGCGGCATATACGCAGTTCGAGGTAGAAGGCACGAAAGCCAGCATACAGCTATCCAAGCCTGGACACCATTAGCTTTCCTTGGTAGCTGATTTGAAGGCGGACCTTCTATCTATGTCGCTCCAGCACCTGCCGCAAATTACAACGCGCATTGTCTTGCTTACCTTCCTTGAACTCTTCACGCAATCAAAGCATATGTTTTTTTTGCAGTAGTTGCATACTTCCTTCTTGTGCATCTCGCTTCCACAATTTTCACAGAGCATTATATCCCGTTGATAAAAGTTAGTGATATAAGATATCATATAATATATAAATATGTAACTGTACAGGCGAGTTTCGGCCAGTTTTGATTTTGTGCTTCATTTTTCCTTCCGTTTTGCGCCTTTGTGTATCTCCTCTTCTTCCTCTTCTATCTCGCTTTGCTTCTTCTCTATCTCGCCCTGTTCCTTGATTATTATCTTCTGCTGCTTTACAATCTCGCCTTCTTCAAGGTATATGTAGTATATTGAGAGGACTACAGAGACTACAGCTATTAGGGATGCGGTTATAGCCAGATCGTTATTTACAAGCAGTAAGGATGCCAATGCTATAAGTATAGCAGCAAGACCTATGAAAGCCAGCATGTATTCGCGTCTTTTGTTCATCTTTGCACCTTTTTACCAGTTATAATCATTTGTATAACCTTCTGAAAGCATTTAAGACTACAGCTTCCATTGAGACGAGCACTATGGCCATTATTGAAGGAAGTATGGTATCTTCTTCGGTATTGTTCTTGTTTGCTGGAGGCTGAGCCGAGATGTGAGGCGCCTTGTCACTCGTATTACTCACTACGTAAGTCAAATTTGACATAGCTCTCGTATTATAGAGTGCATTGCTCACCATTACCGAATATTTGTCAGTGCCTGTAGAGTTCCCTGCAACGAGCACAAGTGTCTTGTTTTTCTGCCCCGGAATCTCTACCTGGTTTCCAGAAGAATCATTGTACCATGTATACGTATAATTGCCAAATCCGCCGGTAACGTTTGCGACAAACTTGATTAATTCTCCGGGCTTGGAGTTTATCGACTTGGGGCGTATGGTAACGAAGAAGTCGCCGCCTCCGTTGCCCGTACCTCCAGAGCCTTTGCTTGCACCAGAACCCTTGTTGTTTGTAGGGTTTGTTTTGGTGTTATTGCTGGACGGAACTGTCGTTGTGGGAGGACTTGATGCAGAGCCGCATAAGCTTACAGTTATTGTCTGTATTATTGGCACATATGAGATTGATCCGAGCTCCAGTGTGTAGTTACCAGAGTTGATCACAGTTGTTTTAGAACCTGGGGTTATCGTATACTTCACGCCGTTTACCGTGATCCCTGCACTTGTAGGTGTTATGAAGTTTTCGACAACATTGAATGATTTATTGTCCAGTATGAATGAGACATCATTAAGCTGTGTGAAATTGGTTATGGAAACGCAGTCATTGGTCTTTGATACTGATGGCATGAAGTTGCCGCCACCGCCACCACCGCCACCACCGCCTCCTCCGCCGCCTCCCCCTCCGCCGGATGAGCCTCCGCCGCCACCACCGCCAGATTGTGGCTGGGATTCTATCTCAAGGGAGACTAAATTTGATTCTGCAGTGTTTATGGGAGTGGTTTCCAGATCGGTTACGTTAACATGATAGGTAAAGTTACCTACAGAACTACCTGATACTGTCAAGGTATTAGCAGTCGCACCGGAAATTGGGACTACTCCGTGCGTAGTGTTATACCACTGATATGCAAAGTCGCCAGAGCCTCCGGTTATGTGTGCAGTAAATGTTGTGGAAGTCCCTGTATAGATTGATGTGAAAAGTGGTAATACAGAGACGTTTAGGGAATTTCCGACTACTGTAATTATTGAATTCGTAGAATTAAGTGCTATGTTGCTTAGCTGAACAAATAGCATTATGTTACCTGAAGATTCTGGCGAAAATGTACAGTTAAGGGTGTTTTTACATACGAGGAGGCTGTTTGTTGAATTGTTCGGCGTAAATTCCCAGTTAAGGCCTTTAAGGCTTGCATTAATCGAATTAGAGATGAAGGAACTAAAAGCAATTTTTTGACCCAGATCAATTTTGGCTATAGGTGGGCTTATGTAAATTAGTGCGTTGTTGACAGTTACCGTGCCGAATGCATTTGCCGTATCTCCTGCAGAGTCGGTTACCTCTACAGATATCTTATTTGTTCCTGGATATGATCCCATGAACGTTATCGTGTTGGTTGTTCCGGTTAGGGTGTTCCCGTTGTCCGTCCAGAGATAAGTGTAAGGACCTGTGCCTCCGAGCACGTTCGCCGTTATGTTCTCCTTCTGACCCACGTCTATGGTGGAGTTCGGTATCGTTATGTTGGGTGCGCCGAAGGTGAGTGCGTTGTTGACAGTTACCGTGCCGAATGCATTTGCCGTATCTCCTGCAGAGTCGGTTACCTCTACAGATATCTTATTTGTTCCTGGATATGATCCCATGAACGTTATCGTGTTGGTTGTTCCGG
>JAJZKO010000005.1:48231-70209 GCA_021850805.1 Microcaldota archaeon
AGTGCGTTGTTGACAGTTACCGTGCCGAATGCATTTGCCGTATCTCCTGCAGAGTCGGTTACCTCTACAGATATCTTATTTGTTCCTGGATATGATCCCATGAACGTTATCGTGTTGGTTGTTCCGGTTAGGGTGTTCCCGTTGTCCGTCCAGAGATAAGTGTAAGGACCTGTGCCTCCGAGCACGTTCGCCGTTATGTTCTCCTTCTGACCCACGTCTATGGTGGAGTTCGGTATCGTTATGTTGGGTGCGCCGAAGGTGAGTGCTGGCAGTACAGTAACTATTGCATTAGCTTCAACAGTTTCATTGGCTGGTGGGGACGAGTCCTGTGTCTTGCTCTGTGCTGTAAGCATTACAGAATAATTACCAGGTAGATTGAATGTAAAGTTATTGCCTCTCTCGATAACCCCATTTGATGGAGAAACAACATATGTAAAGTTCGTGTAGCTATCGCTGCCGGGACCCGTGTCGTTTGTAAATAGGACATTAGCTCCCGAATTTATGGTAATTTTATTTGGGAATATGCTCATGCTTTCTATTTTAACGGCTTTTGATATCGAGGTGTTTATTGAATTGCCTGCAGAGTCGGTTACCATTATCTTGAAAAAAAATGATCCGCTCCTTCTGGTGCTGTTTGTGTTTGTGAAAGTGCATGAAATGATATTGCTGGAAGTTGAACATAACTGATTGGCAACGGCAAATGCATTTGGAGTTGTTGAGTTATACGCAGCGAATAGTTTGCCAGAGTAACTAGGTACTCCCCCAGATGCTGCTGCCTTTAGGGTTATCTGCTGGTTGAAGTCTATTGGATTGCTTGAAACACTTATTCCCGTTGCATTTAGTGGTTGCGGTTTTTCTTGTATGCGAATTGAATTGGATTCACCATATCCGAATAGGTTGCAGTCAGAGCCGGCCCAATTGTTGCAGCTATGCGATTGGCCGTTTTCGTTATCGCCCTGCCCATTCAGATGGACATGGACAAAAACCCCGAATATGCAGCTTGATGAATTCCCAGATGGAGTGTAGTTTAGGGTATTTGAAGAGTCACCAAACCCCTGCTGCTGAAATCCTGGGCATGAGGATCCATCTGCACGAATCCATTTATATTGTATGAACTCGTTTGATGAGATATCCAGGATATTTGATGGTAGTATCGCAGATAATGAGATAGTGTTTCCGACATAAGCATTCCGCGTTGAAGAATTTACGCCCACAGTGAAGTATCTGAGGTAAATGGGCCTCCACGAGTATTCGTCACCTGTATTTTCAGTGAGATTTGAATCGTAGGTATTTAGCGCACCGTTGTAAGTTGAAGTGAAGTTGGAAGCATTTGTGTAGTTGAATATGTCGTTTATTGATGTATTGTTTGTTATGTTGGTAAAGTTAAACTCTAGATTTGTCTGATTAATCACGTACACCTGCACCGCGTGAAAGAGATATGTGGTATCGTTCGGGTCAGATATGCCGTAAGAATAATGATGTATTGAGTAGGGGTATGCGAAGGATAGAAGTAAAGCGAATAATGTAGATACTAACGCAAGCGTAGGCAGTTTTATCTTGTAACCTGTGGTGTAGCCCATCAATTCACGCTTATTATTATCGAATTTATCAGGATTTGTTTCTTTTCAAGGTCTTGCGTTAGAAATGCGTTTTATGCAATCGCGGTATGAATTTTACAATAGCTATTGGATAGATGGTATATTAATCTATGTGCCCGTTTTCAAACTTGTTTGAATTTGGCAAACGGATTTTAACCTGAATTACGCAGCATGTGCCACATTAAGATTTATAGGCATATATGCGCTTAGTATATTGTATGTACTCTGAAAGGATAAGCCTTATCCTATCAAAAGCCCAGGCAAAGGAAGGAGACAGAATACGCCTAGAAACAGAGAGGGGAACGTTCGAGGGAATCCTTATGCCAAGACCTGATACAGGGAATAGTAATGTGATTGTCATAAAGAGAGATGACGGATACAATGTAGGCGTTGAATTCTCAGATAAATGCATCGTTAAGAAGCTTGGGTCAAGAAGCGGGGAATTTTCTTTTCCTAAATATGAGGCGAGAGGCAACAGATCGCTCCCTGGGATATCCATGATCTACACTGGAGGGACGATAGGCAGCAAGGTCGACTATGTCACTGGAGGGGTATACATGCTTACCAAGCCGGAAGAACTTCTTTATGAAGTTCCCGAAATTTACGAGATGGCAGATCTCAGGATAAGAAACCTCATGAGCATAGCAAGCGAGGATATGACATACAAGGAATGGGCGTCTATAGCGGAGACAGTGGCCAGCGAGCTGAATGATGGCTCTTCAGGTATTGTTATAACGCATGGGACGGATACTATGCATTATACCGCTGCGGCACTCAGTTTTATGCTCAAGGACCTTAATGCCACAGTAGCGATAACAGGGGCGCAGAGGAGCAGTGATAGGGGATCCAGTGATGCTTTTGTGAATCTCGTAAGGTCTTTCCAGGTAGCCGCAGGAAGCGACATTGCCGAGGTTGGCATATGCATGCATGCTGGCAGCTCCGATGGGAAGAATTATTTCATAAGGGGAACAAAAGCCAGAAAGATGCATACATCCAGGAGGGACGCATTTAAGCCAGTAAACAGCACGCCGATATGTACGATTGATGAAGGTGGCAAACTGGAGTATATATCAGAATACAGGCACAAGGAGCACGGCAGGGGGAAAGTTAAGGCGGTAACAGGGTTTGAACCTAAAGTTGCATTGATAAAGACACACCCTAACTCAGACCCAGGGATTATAGAGTATTATATGGGCAAGGGTTATAGGGGCATCATTCTTGAAGGTACAGGACTTGGGCATGTGCCGAGCTCGCCAAGCATTAAAGACCTCTCATGGCTCAGTAATGTTAAGAGGGCAGTTGATGCAGGAATAGTAGTAGGGGTAACTTCCCAGTGCATATACGGAAGGGTGAATGACAAGGTATACAGGAACCTGAGGCTGCTCAAGGAAGCTGGAGGGATTCATTGCGAAGATATGATGCCGGAAGTGGCGTATGTCAAGCTTGGGTTCCTTCTTGGAAATTACAAGAGTGAGGAGGCCAGGAAGATGCTTGCTGTTAACATTGCAGGGGAGATTACTGAGAGGTCTGTTGCGGATTTTGACTTGGTGTAGTATGTGCGCGATGCCGAATATTACAAATCGATAGGATTCAGGTGCGGGCTCGAGATACACCAGAGGCTTGATACCAAGGAGAAGCTTTTCTGCTCATGCTCTGCTGGAATTGCAAAGGATAAGGAGATAGGCAGAGTTGAGAGATTCCAAAGGGCGGTAGCCGGGGAACTCGGCTTGGTGGATCCATCGACAAAGTTCGAGGGCATGAGGCACAGGAAATTCGTATACAAGGTATACGAAATGAGTTCATGCCTTGTGGACATGGATGAGGAGCCTCCCCATAATCTTAATAGGGAGGCGCTTGCGCTCGGCCTCAAGGCATGTGCTGTGCTTAAGGCCGGCGTGCCTGACGAAGTGGAAGTGATGCGCAAGGTCGTAGTTGATGGTAGCGACCCGAGTGCTTTCCAGAGAAGCATGATGATAGGCTTCAACGGGGAGCTGGAAGTGGATGGGAAGCGTATAGCAATACCATCAATATTCCTTGAGGAGGAATCCAGCAGCATTGAGGGGCGCATGGATAACGTTGTTGTATACGGGCTTGAGAGGATAGGCGTGCCTCTTGTTGAGATAGATACCGGACCTGACATAAGGAGCCCGCAGGAGGCGAAGAACACGGCAATGAGGATAGGTCTACTACTTAGGCTGAACGGATGTGCGCAGCGCGGGATAGGATCCATACGGCAGGATGTCAATATCTCTGTAAGAGGAGGGAAGAGGGTGGAGATAAAGGGGTTTCAGAGCCTTGAGACTATGGATATCGTTATAGAAAATGAGGTGGATAGGCAGATCAAGCTCATGGAGATAGCCAATGAGCTTAAAGGCGTGGATATAAAGGGTGGCAGCATTGTGGACCTCAGCAATGAATTCAGTGGAGTAGGCAACGGGATGATAAATGAGGTTCTTGGAAAAGGCGGTAGGGTTATGGGAGTGCGCATATCAGGGCTCGGAGGCTTCCTGGGCAGGGAGATAAATGAAGGGAGGCGCCTTGGAAGCGAGGTCAGCGATTATGCAAAGATGGCAGGGGTTAACGGAATAATGCATAGCGATGAAGATCTGTCGAGATACGGTATTGATGCTGCAATCCAAACTTCAATTAAGAAACGGCTTGAAGTAAAGGAGGGGGACGCGTTCGTTATGGTGGCAGGAGAAGAAAAAACAGCAAGAAATGCGCTGACGCTTGCAATTGGAAGGGCAGAGATGGCAAAGGAAGGAGTAGTGCCTGAGACCAGAAATGTCGACTCGAAGAAGGATATAACCAGGTTCATGAGGCCGCTTCCCGGGGGCTCAAGGATGTATCCCGAAACCGATGCAGTTCCGATAGGCGTGGAAGGCAGGTATTATGCGGAGATAGGAAAAGGCATCGTCTGGGAAGACCAGGTCAGGGAGAGGCTCATTGCCGAATTGAACAATGTGCAGCTTGTCGAACAGCTGATATGGTCAAGGGAACTGCAGCGCTACTTCAGGATTACGGAACGCACTGGAGCGGATACGAGGGTCGTTGCGGATGTGCTGCTTGAGAAATTCAGGGAACTTAGCAGACAGGGAATTGACCCGTATTCGATAGACGATGCGGTTCTTGAGGATATATTCAGGAGGTTTGCGTCTGGGAAGATAACCAAGAAGGCGATAAAGGAGGTAGTCAAGGCTATGCCCAAGAGTGCGAAAGATGTGGATGAGATAATAAAGAAGGGGAATCTGGAGAGGATAAGCGGGGAGAAACTGCGCAGGCTGATATCCGAATTCGCAAAGGATGGGGAGGTATCGAGGTCTGAGATAATGTCAAGGTACGGGTTTAATATAGAAGGTGAGGAGCTTAATTCTATTATTTAGGTGCTATGAATGAAATACGAGATAATGGGCTCAAACATGCAGGCTCTCAAGGTATACCTTAATCAGGGGGAGAAGATATATGCCGATTCCGGGAAGCTGGTCAGCAAATCAGACAATGTTACGATGACTCCAAGGATGGTAGGGGGGATATTCAAGACCATAGAGAGGAAAGTTACCGGAGCCAGTGCGCTTCTTACGGTTTTTTCATCGGATAGCGGGGAAGGGCACGTCACACTTGCAGGCGTCTTCCCGGGAAGGATAGTCCCGATAGAGCTCGGGCCGGGGCAGATGTTCACTGCAGAACATTATGCTTTCCTGGCTGCAGAAGGCGATATAAACTTCACAATGGAAGCGGTTAATATAGGCGCTGCATTCTTCGGCGGAGCAGGGCTTCTTCTCCAGAAATTTGTAGGGCCTGGGGTTGTGTACCTGCATCTCGCAGGAGATATAACAATACACGACCTGGATGGGAGTCAGACCCTTGAAGTTGATCCGGGACATGTCGCAGGATTCGATACCGCGCTTAGCTACAAGATAAGATTCGTGGATAACGTAAGGACAGCGCTTTTCGGAGGCGTTGGTCTTTTTCTTGCAACTTTCAAAGGCAAAGGCAGGGTGATAACGCATAGCGTATCAAGGTTCAAGCTCTCTTCTGAAGTGTATCTTGAGGGGCTGCAGCAGTTCCCCCAGAAAAAGCAGTAATCCTATGAAAAAGAACGAGATAGTACACAGGGGCACCATATTCAATGTGGAGAGATTCACTGCGGAGAAGGAAGGCAAGAGGGTACTGCACGAGAGGGTAGTTGGCGCAGATACCATAGGGGTTATCCCGTTTACTGCTGGAAAGGAGGTAATACTCGAGAGGCAGTACAGATTTGCCGTATCCAGGTATCTCTATGAGATCCCTGCCGGGCATATAGACGAGGGAGAGACGGCAAGGGAAGCGGCGGAGAGGGAGCTCAGGGAGGAGATAGGCTATACTGCGTCGAAGCTCAGGTACCTTACAAGCGCTTATGTATCGCCCGGTATACAGACGGAGAAGATAAGCTATTTCCTCGCGACCGGGCTGCACAAGTCCAAAACGGATATGGATAAGGATGAGATAATAAAACCTTACCGCATTAGCCTCCCGGGTGCGATGAAAATGATAAAGGAAGGGAGGATAATGGATAATACCACAATAAGCGGGCTGCTTTATTTCTCAAGCTTCTGCAAAGTCTGATGCTGCGCCGCATGGTTGATGCAGCATTATGACTAGATTACAGAAGGCATCATTCGTATATGTATTTTATCCCGAGCAGGCCTGATAGCTCTTTGCTACCCGTGCCTAAGTCTTCCCTTGAGAGATCGCTTACCCTGTACTTGCCTACGGAGGCTATGAGAAGCTTGGCTTCGGTCTCTATCGATTCGATCATGTTCTTCACGAATGTTATTGAGCGTTTGTCGGGCTTTGCTATCCTTGAGGAGATGTTCTTCAGGATGGCGTAGTTGTACAGCTCCCGCTCTATGAAATGCTCCGCATGGCTGTATGCGTATGATGCGATTAGGAAGGGCCTGCCCATAGCTATTCCTGATGCGCCTAGTGCGATGCTCTTTACCATGTCCCCACCACCTGTCATCCTTCCCGAGGATACCATGCTTACGGTAACGCCCTTCTCGCGCGCAGACGCTATCGCCTTCATGCATGATATGGTAGGTATACCAACGTCGTTCAATGCTACGGAAGGGCTCATCCCTGTGCCGCCTTCCTTTCCGTCTATTGTTATGTTGTCCGCGCCTGCTCCGGCTGCAATTCTTATGACATCCCCAAGATCCCTGTAAGGGCCTGTCTTGAACCATATCTTCACCCTCGGATAGTCGTTCTTGAGCTTCTTTATCCTGTTCTCGAGTATCTCCTCGGTGAATATATCCGGGGCGGAGTGCCTCTCGTATGAATCAGCGATTACATGCTCAGGATCCGGATATATGGTATACTTCTGCTTGAGCCTGAGTGCTGTCGCCCTGTCCACCACCTTCTCTCCGCCCATCCCTGCCTTTGCTCCCTGGCCTCCTTTTATCTCGAATGCAACCATGCCTTTCTGTATATATTCATCGAATTTCTTATCGGAGTATATCCTGTTCCACAGTTCGTCGTATGCATCCTCCTCGTTCTGCTGGATTACGAGCCCGCCGTACTCTTCCGCGGTGTTTTCAAGATACGCCATAGACCTGTCATAGAAGGAAGGCTGTGTACTGTTAACCCTGGAGCTGTAACCCCATGTCGTTGTTATGTTCTCCCCTATTCCGGCTATTATCCCGGATTCTGCGCATGCCCTTGCTGAGAATGGAGCCACCTTGTTCCAGTCATCAGGGCTGCCCATTGAGGCTTGCACTAACGGCATCTTTGCCCTGAATCCGCCTATGCGCGATGAGAGGTCGACATCGTGGTATATCGGCTCCCTCCCTATCAGCTCTATTGCCTTCTCAAGCCTCTTTGGAGTGAACTGGGGAGGCGTTATTACTATGTTGTCAAGGGTAAAGAATTTCTTCCCAGTATGCTCCATAGAGGCGCCATAGATAGAGAACTTCGATTTCTCGTTTGAGAATGGATATATGGACTTTCTTCCCTTCCTTGCCCTCTCCATTATCTCCCTTACCGGGTAATCCGTCTTCTTTCCTAGGAAATTCTTAGGCATGGGCATCGTTCCGCTTAAGGCGAGAGCAGCCCGGGAATCCTCGGGCACGGCAGCGCCATGTATATGCTTGGAAGACCGCATATATATCTTACTGTACGCTCCAGTCCTATCCCGAATCCTGCTGTCCTTATCCCATGGGCTTTGAGGAACTCCAGGTACCAGCGATACTTGTCCAGCTTCTCCCCGGTTTCTTTCATTCTTGCTATTATCCTGCTGTGCTCGTACTCTCTTGCCGCACCGCTGGCAGCTTCGCCGTATCCTCCTGGAAACAGCATGTCGAAGTCCATAAGAACGCCTTTTTTGTCATCGTATTCCCTATCGTAGAAGCCCCTTGATCCCTTGGGATAGTCGTAAACGAAGAAGGGGTCCTTGTTTATGCTTGAGAGCAGCCATTCGTACTCCCAGTGGATCTCGGTTTTGTGGTTAAGCTCCTTTGGCTTAAACCCGAATCGCTTCTCCATCTCCTTGAGCGCCTCCGGGTTCGAATCTATATATGATATCAGCTCATCGACAGCCTCCTTATGCGTATACCTCTTGAATGGCGTCTTGGGAACGCGTATCTCAGTCCTTTTCTCCAGCCCGCGAACCTCAGCTTCCTCGGAAAACGCGCCCCATATCTCGGAGAGCTCTTTTTCGTGGTGCTTCATGCTCTTGCAGACGTGCGTGAGCAGGCCTTCGGCCACCGACATTGCGCCATGGTGATCGGTGTCGGCAAGCTCTATGTCAACCTGTATGAATTCGGCGAGGTGCCTGTCCGTATTTGCGGTCTCCGTAGGCTCAAGGCGTATGTTATCCGCAAAGAAGTATATCTTCCCCTCCCCTCCAGCCTTTTTCCTTGCCGCGGTTAGAAGCTGCTTGTAGAGTATCGCGCTGCTCATCATCTTGTATTCGTATCCGTAATAGTCAACGGTCACCTGCTTAGAGCCGCGTATTCCCGGATCGGTCACAGGGCCCATCAGTATGGATTTGTATTCGAGGAATCCGTCGCCGTTGAGGTATTCCCTCATGCTTGCGCTTACATTATCGTATGCGGTGTATACCTTCTGCATCAGGGGATCGCTCAGTACGGAGAATGCGTCATCTGCAAAATTCTTCGGAGAGATGTTCTTGCCAGTCATAATATCTTTTTTGATATCGCGCCCTTCCTATATATATTTATTTGCATTTTTATTGTGTTTTTTACAATATTTTAGTAATATAATATATACTGTATTGTAATTTTTACAAAAATGGCTTGCAGGCGCATGCACACGTGTTTACCTGTATGAATATGATTTGAGGATTTCGCATAAGTGGCTGGTGCCGTTCCTGCCCTTATTCCTCACCAGCCTTGAGCTTATGCCGAATTCCATTGCTGCGCGTACATTTGAGATGCTGTTGTCAAGAAGTACAATGCCTTCTTTGCCGCACCCTGCCCTCTTGAGAAGGACGCGGAACGATTCTTGGTTGGGCTTGATATTGAAGCTCAGGTCAGAGAAATCGGTTATCGCCCTGCGGGGAAAGACATCCGATGCCCCTATGGAGTGCAGCGCATTCTCTACCCAGTTGGTGTAGCTGTTTGTAAAGAGATAGAGGTCATGATCATTTGATGCCATGGAGAGTGCTTCGCATAGTTTAATGTCCTTGCCGAGTTTTGCGTCTTTTGGTTTTATGTCATAAACGTATTCGGCAAACGGCTTTAGCGGTATTCCGAAGGTTTTGCATGCCTCCACTATAAGCCCTGATATCTTCCTCTCCCTTGAGAACTTTTCCTTCGCGCGCTTGAAGCTTTGATTTGAGGATGCGGAGGGGATGTGCTTATTCAGGTACATGTCGATGCGCTGCATCCATGCGTTGCATGCCAGATGCTCGTTTGAGTCGGGGTATAGGGTGCCGTCCAGGTCGAGCACTATGGATCTTATCTTGTTGCCGCGCAGGTATGGCATGTAAATGTACGCCCCATCGATTCCTTAGTCAATAGTGAAGCATTATGTTTATATATCAGTTATGGAAAAGCGTTAATGAAGTTGGTATGATGGACTGCGATAACTGCCGTGTTTCTGCAGTATATGCGCTACTATCCAGCTTTGTCTCTTTCTCATCATCAGTCTCAGGAAGTTCATCCTCATGCTAATTGCATAGAGGCTCGCTGAATACTTAAGGTGTCTTTATGCAATATAAAACCCAATTAGACGAAAGGATGGAAAAGCCGAATGTTCTGGTAGTTGATACGGTGGACAGGCATATTCTCGATGCGCTTGAGAATTACGGAGCCGCTGTCGACTATTCCCCGGGGATATCCAGGGACGCAATACTGAAGGTTATAGGCGGATATCAGGTGATAGTCGGGAGGACGCGCATGCCCATAGACAAGGGCATCATAGACGCAGGGGAGAAGCTTAGGATAATATGCAGGGCAGGAGTCGGGATAGAGAATATAGACACGGAAGCGGCAGGGGAGCGCGGCATAAAGGTAATAAACGTCCCAGGCGCTGCTACCGAATCCGTTGTTGAGCTTACCGTCCACCTGATTATTGCGGGGCTCAGAAGCACGCATCCCTGTGTAGAAGACGTTAAGGCAGGCAAGTTCGTTAAGAGCCTGGGAAGCGAGCTTGCAGGTAAGACGGTAGGGATAGTAGGATTTGGGAGGATAGGGACAAGGATCTCCCAGGTATTGAAGGCTTTCGATGCGGAGGTTATCGTAACGGACCTGAAGGATTACAGGGAGAAGGCCGGTGAGATTGGAGTCGAGTTTACCGACCATCGCACCCTCTACCGCAGATCGGATATCGTATGCCTGCATGTGAATATGGAGGTCAACAAAGTTCCGGTAATAGGGGCTGCGGAAGTGGGCATGATGAAAGATGGCGTTATGCTGATAAATACCGCAAGGGGCAAGGCGACTGAGATGAAGGCAGTATGTGAAGGGCTGGAGAGCGGGAAGATAGGCTTCTACGGCGCCGACGTGATGTGGAATGAGCCGCCGAAGGATGAGACTGAGATAAGGATGCTGAGAATGCGCAATGTTGCAGTGACACCGCACATAGGCGCGAATACCAAGGAGGCACAGGAGCGCATAGCCAAATCACTTGCCGAGGAGCTTGTCATTGCGCTTGAAGGGATAAAGGGTGTTTGAATGGAGAAACTCCTGACAGCAGGGCCGGTCTCCCTTGATGCGAGAGTCTTGAGGGCGCTCTCTGAGCCTCTGACAAGCCACAGGGAAGAGGGATTCCGCAAGATTGTAGGCGAGATCGAGGAGGGGCTTAAGAGAGCCTACGGAACATCGGATGGTGTAGTGTGCATACTCTCAGGCTCCGGGACTCTTGCCGTGGATGCAATGGTTAACAGCATTGTGGGACGCGGGGAGAATGTGCTCCTTGTGAGCCATGGGGAATTTGGCAACAGGCTCTGCGATTCTATCTCCAGGAGGGGAGCGCGGCCTACAAAGATATCCGCAACGGAAGGCAATGCCGTTGGAGAGGCTTCCGTATATGAAGCCATAGAATCCGGCAGGTACGATACCCTTGCAATGGTCTATACGGAAACAAGCATAGGAATGGCGCACAGAAGTTCAGATAAGATGGGAAAGTTCGCAAAGGAGCATGGATTGAAAGTCATAGTAGATGCCGCATCCGCAATGTTCGGGGAAGATTTAACGCTTGACGCAGGCTGCTTCGACGCCGTATCGACATGCAGCCAGAAGTGCCTGGCTGCACCTCCTGGGATTGCATTGGTCGGGCTCTCTGAGGAAGCCGTGGAGATCGCTGGCAGGGCTGAATGTGCGAGCCGGTATCTCGACCTGGGCCTGTATGCAAGGAAGATGAACGAGGGGTATGATCTCCCGCAGACGCCTGCGGTAAGCTTATTTTATGGGTTGAGGGAAGCGCTGCGCATAATGCTTGATGCGGGTATGAATGAGTGGATGGAGAAGCACAGGAGGCTTGCGGCAGAGTTATACTCCAGACTTCCAGAATATGGATATGCAAGAGTGGTTAAAGATGGCAGGTTCCTATCCAACTCGGTAGCTGCTTTCGAGGTTCCGCATGGCTGCACTGCAGAATCGGTAACGGGCAGGCTGCGTGAAGGAGGCTATGTAGTATCCGAGGGTATGGGCAGCCTCAAGGGAAAGGCAATAAGGATAGGCACCATGGGAGACATATCCAGGGAGGATATATCAGATGTAATAAGTATCCTGCAGGATCTTGTAGGCTGATTACGCGCCGTCGTGCTTCCTTGCCTTGGACTCACGCTTTATTTTTGAGATCGTGTTTAGAAGCAATGCGGAGCCTTCATCCAGAAGCTCGGAGTACTTGTTCCTTATGAGCATCTCCTCCTCGTCGTTTATGAAGGTGTACAGCTCATCCGAGTCCTTTATCTGCCTCCCGAACGTTACGCCGTCCATTGAGACTGCAGCCTCTTCGCCAGCCTTTATCTCCGGTATGTTTACCCCGTTGTTCTGCATGCCCTTTATGCGCCCGACTATCTCGCCGTACTTATTCATCATCTGATAGCCCGGCTTGAGCTTTCCTGCGGAGACGCTGACCCCGAATACCGCGGGGTGCGATACCCTGAAGCAGTGATTCGGCATCACTGATACAAGCCCTGGCAGGGTTATCAGCTTTTCCGCATCGCTCCTCGATCTCTTGGTCTCTGCGAGCTTCCATTCCCTGTAGTCATCGAGGAGTTTGTATATTATGTTGCTGCTTATAAGCGGTACGGACATGGAAGAGGCATCCTGCATTATCTCGTCCTCGACTGGAACGTTGAACGCGAGTATTATTGCCGAGTAAGGGTCAGTGGATTTCATGGAGAATGCGTCTGCGAGGTCGCGCTTTGTGACCTTGCCTATCTCCTTCTTGCTTATGTGTATGCCCTCGCTTCCCAGTAGGCGCGATATCGCCTCTATGCTCCCTATGGTATCAGCCTTCAGTATCACCCCCTCCTTCTCTGATCCGAATACCTCGCTCAGTTCCGAGCGTATCTCTGACTCGTAACCTTCGGACTGGGTAGACAGGAGAAGTGAGCCTGGGAGGGCGTCATCCAATCCTGAACCGCATAGCTTAACCCCAGAAGCCGCGTCTACGTGCTCCACATAGTAGAATTTGTTTGCCGCCTCGCGTATGTCATTCAGCGGCTTGGGCTTGAGGAGAGCTTTTATCTTTGAGGTCTTAACCCCTGACGAAGTGGCGAATGCCACCGTATCGTTTACGTTCAGCGATCCGTTGTAGAGTATCACGTCAAGCGTAAGGCCAAGGCCTTTCTCCTCCTTCTTCTCCAGTATGCTGCCCCTTCCCGGACCGCTCGCCTCTATGTTAAGGCGCATCTCAAGGAACTTCTGGGATATGCCGGTCGCATACATGAGGAGCTCTGCCAATCCTTCGCCCGTCTTCGCGCTGACAGGCACTATCGATATCTCTTTCGTAAAATCGGTTACCCTGTCCGCCCTCTCGCTGCTGAACCCTATCTCGCTCAGCTTCCCTATTATCTCGTAGATTCTCGCCTCCTCAGCCTCATTCACGCCGGGATGCTGCCTTGATAATGACTCGAGGAACGAGTAGGTATTGCTTGGTATCCATCCGGTTATGAGATCTATCTTGTTTGCCGCGACTATGAATGGGGTTTTGTACTCTTTTAGTATCTCCACGGCCTCATACGTCTGCGGCTCGAAGTTCTTTGTTATGTCAACGACAAGTATTGCAAGGTCGGATACGGAGCCGCCGCGCCTGCGCAGGTTGGTAAAGGCCTCGTGCCCAGGCGTGTCTATGAATAGGAGCCCGGGAAGCTTTATGTCGGATGCGTTGCGCATCAGAGTGCCGCATATCTTCTTCACCACCTCTATGGGAACCTCGCTGGCGCCTATATGCTGCGTTATCCCTCCGGCTTCCCTGTTCGCCATTGTGGTGTTGCGTATCTTGTCAAGAAGGGATGTCTTCCCATGGTCGACATGCCCCATGACGCTTATTATTGGCTGGCGAATCATGATAATCTACCTGAAATTTCCTTAGCACAGTCTTTTAAAAGGTTGTTAAAGATATTTATATGTAGTGAGTTTATGGAAAAGGTACTTGTCCTGATAAAACCTGACGGAGTTGAGCGTGCGCTAGTGGGAAAGATAATAGCGAGGTTTGAGGATTGCGGATTGAAGGTTGTTGCGCTGAAGATGCTCAAGCCCACAAAGGCGATGGTGGAGAAGCATTACACTGACGATGAAAACTGGCTGGTATCCGTGGGCCTCAAGACAAAGCAGTCTTATCTGGAGAAGGGGATAGAGGTAAAGGAGACGGAGAGGGAGATAGGAATGCGGATAAGGCAGATGCTCATCAAGGGGCTTACCGATGGCCCCATAGTAGCTTTCGTCCTTGAGGGCAACTCGGCGGCGGAGATATCGAGGAAGATAGCAGGGGGCACGGAACCCAGGAAAGCCGATCCTTCATCGATAAGAGGCATGTATGCGAGCGACAGCTACTCCCTCGCGGACAGCAAGCAGAGGCCGGTGAGGAACCTGGTGCACGTCTCGGAAAACGCGGCGATAGCAGAATCCGAGATAAGGATATGGTTTTCAGAGAAGGAGCTTCACGAATACACCAGGGCGGACGAAGGATCGCAGTATGGCTGAATTATTATAGCGGCAGGCTATTCGCACTTAGGCATAGTATTCTGCGCCAGAGGAGAGTTGTGCGCACCATTACAGAAGCTGCATGTTCATGCGCGCTTCCTCGCTTATCATTTCAGGGCACCATGCAGGCTCCCATACCAGATTAAGGTTCACCTCGCCTACGCCTTCGAGCTTCTCCAATCTGAGCTGCGCATCCGCAAGTATGACGCTCGTTACCGGGCACATCGCACTCGTCATCGTCAGCGTTACCTCTATGTTATTTTTCTCGTCTATCCGGATGTTGTGTATCAGTCCCAGGTCGACTATGTTTATCCCTATCTCCGGGTCCGAACAGCCCTTAAGCTTGAGCACTACATCCTTTACGTTTATTGGAGGCATGATTAATCATTGGTATTATGCATTTACTGGTTTTTATGCTTTTGCAGGGCTTGCATCAGAACCGCGCTTTGAACAAAAACGAAGAATTTTACAACAAAGCTTACTTGTAGAAAAACTTTAAAAATGATTAACTGCACATCCTGATTAGAGATTTGCATGCAGGCCACATATTGCAGCATGGCTTTTCAGGGCTTTGCCCGCCTTATAGGTTACTTTAGATACCTTGTATTGTGGTTTGCAAGGCTCGTATATGCCGTTGCTCCTGCATAATGCTCTTCTGATCTTCTTCTGCTGTCTTGCATTTGCGGGAGAGTGTACTAACGATAATTTGGTATTAGGATGAAAACACAATCGAAAACTGCCGAAGCCGGCATTGATGATGCCGGATGCGCAAGGCGATCATCATGAGAGGAAAAACCGTGGAGAAGTTCCCTGCCGGAGGCAAGGAGATAGAGAGGCAGGGAATTAGGAAAGTGGAGATGGATCTGCAGCGTGCAATACGTGATGCTTCCATGATGCCTGAGCGCGCGCTTGAGATAAGGCCAATCCGCAAGACATTGGAAAGCCTTGCACAGGCCTTCGAGAAGAATGGAATAGATGACGCAGCGCTTGAGAAGGAGGGTCTACCAAGGCTTCATGCCGAGGTAGCTAGGCTCTCAAAAGACAACGGCATTAGCACAGAAAAACTCGCGGAACATGACCATGGCCTTGTGCTGCTGGCGCTTGCTTTTGGCGCGTACTTCAGGCAGTCCACATGGGCGAACTTCAGCGATAGGGAGAGGCTTCTCACAACTACGCGCAATCTGTATGAAGGAGCGGCAATAGAGTTCAGCTGGGGAATGACCAAGATAGGGCCAAGGGCCAGTTTTACCAACACGCCTGATCTTGGCGACGTAATGGAGACTGTGCTGATAGAGAAACTTATACGCTCGGCAAACGCAGTAGCAGGCATGGCTCCTGCTGGCATTCTGGTAGTTGACGAATCCGCTTCAATGCATAACTACTCGAAGCGTATTGGCGGCAGCGCCTGGAACTTCGATAACTCTGGCTTCAGAAGCCTTTTCATGAAGCTTATTGAGGACGGAGGCGAGTGGAAGACGCCAGTTGTATTCGTATCGCAGGAGCTGGATCATGATAAGGTTTTGAATCTGCATGGAATATATCGCAATGACGAAGGGCATGAGAGGGTGTCCCGCACGCACAGGATTTTATATGAGGCTGCGGGGGATTCTGCTTCCATCCCAGCACCGTTTCTTGCGGCACTGATGGACTCCAGGATAAGAGCCCTGCATGTAAACCATAAGGCATTAATAAGGGATACGGATGCCATGCGCAAGCTGCACGGTAAGGTAATAAGCATGGATGGATGTAGTGCAGCTGACATGGTAAATGCCAATGAGATAGCCGTGCATATTACAAAGATAGGCAGGCCGGGAGAGCTGAGCGCATCCTCGTTAGGAACAGAGACAGGACATGGAGTGCCCGTAATAGGGTTTAAGGGTGGGCTTCGGAGCAAGCCACAGATAAGGATAGTGCCTGAAGCGGACCTCCTTGAGGCAGTAAGCAAGACAAATGGTGCAGAACTCACCGAGATAACGGACAGGAAAGGAAACTTCATGGCTTATTACTTAGGGCCAAAAGGAGAGGCGCCATCGGAAAGCGATGTGCAGGAGATGGTGCCGAAATCGGTAGAGGGACCGGCAATAGAATTAAAGAACGTGAGATCCGTAGAGCATGTGATATCGGATATCATACCATCGCAAGGGCTTGCGGGGCTTCTGCGTGAATAATTAAAATATGCATCGCCATATATGGATTGGGTATTTGAGATGAAAAATGTAGCCACAGCGCAGACATCGGCAGCACATGGAAGGCATGGGATAGATGCATCATTGCTGGAGAGGGAGATTGAATTTGAGGATGGTGAAGTATCCGAAAATAGGATAAAGGAGATACTGGACCATGACGTAAGAAGCTACTTCCATGGCAATTTTGCAAGCCTTAAGGATCTGATATCCCCAGGAGGCTTCGCTTCTTATGATGGAAAAGGCACTGATCTTCTTGCCGCGCTTGAGGATCGCGAGAGCTTGCATTTCCTTGTGCTATCTTACCTGGGAAAGATGCAGAATGCGCTGAGGGCACCATACCGCAATCCGGATCTCTCGTCAATAGCATTCCTTAACAGGCTTGACTTCTTCGCGAGAACAGTGGAGAAGATTACCGGCAAGGATACCAGCGTTACCATAGCCGCGGAGAATAAGGCATTCGACATCTCGATATTCCGCACGGGCCATGATTTTTCAGAGCAGATGATAGAGAGTACGCGGAGCCTTATCAGGGACTTCGGCCTTACGAAGGTAAGGGTGGAGCCGCTTGAGAAGTTCCTGGGAGGGGAAGAGTATTACAGGGAGTTTGAGGCGGAACTGGAACTGGAGAGAGCGGATGACAAACTGAAGGACAGCAGCGGCTTCAGGCACATTTATGAGATATTTTACATGCTCTATCCCACAAGGACTTTTGAGGAGTCAGTTAAGCTTTACACATCCGAATCCGGCGCTGCCGAGATAGCGGAGTGGACAACCGAATCCGCATTGAGATATTCGGCATTCCACGAGGCAAGGGCAAAGACCGACTTCTGGGGAAGGAATGGTGATTATATAAGGAGCAGCGTAAGCTCCAGACCAAATGTCCTGGTTTTCCAATACGGGCCCGGAAGGGTTTCGCCTTTCAATGGAGTCTCAACCCTGGATTCGATGAAGGTAGGCACGGAGTACTTCTCGGATCTGGTGGGCGACAGCGCTTCGGGGAAAGTTGTCTTCAGGCGCCTTAAGCATAATGGGCTACCGTTCATCTTTGATACCGGTGCAGATGCATGAGGCGAACAGCCACTAGGCGCACTTTTGCAGGCGTAGATGTAGGCAAGACGAAGATCTCTGCAGCAGTGGTTACCGATAAGGGCAGGTTTATCAGCAGGACAGCTATATCTACGGACTTGAGCAGAGGCGGAGCCAACGTGATAGGAGATGCAAAGGGGCTTCTGCATAAGGTAATTGATAATTCGGGTTGCGATATTGAAGGCATAGGCATATGCTGGGTTGGGATCGTTGACACCGCATCAGGGGTTATAGAGTACAGCTCCATTAAGGAGACATCTGGAAAGATGATACAGAAGCTCATGGAGAAGGAGTTCGGAGTCCCTGCACTGGCGGGAGACGATGTCACCACTCCCGCATACGGGGAGTGGATGTACGGTGCAGGCAGAGGCTATGGAACAGTTGCGTATATGACAATATCCACCGGAGCCGGGATAGGCATTGTAAAGGATGGCAGCCTGTGGAAAGGAAGGCACAACATAGCAGGGATATTAGGGCCGCTGGAAGTTTATGGCAGGGGGCATTCAATCGAGTCTGCATTCAGCGGCAGGGGAATAGAGGCATCGGCAAGCATGGCACTTGGCAGAAAGGTTAGCACTGAAGAAGCATTCAGGCTATCCGAAGGTGGTGTGGAACCGTGCAGCACGATTATAGAAAAGGCAGCATATACCGCAGCAGCAGTGGTTGCGGGAACGCAGTGCCTCGTTGATCCGGATGCGATAGTAATAGGCGGAAGCGTTGCCACGAACCAGCCGGGGTTTGTGCGGAAAATAGGCAGATATGCAAATGGGATGATGGAACCTTACAGGTTTAAGTTCCCGAAAGGGTTGAGGATATTAAGATCCGAGCTTGGGCAGTATAACGGCATACTTGGCGCGGTAGGGCTGCTTTTGGATAGGAATGGAGAGTCCTGAACATTTCCCTATTGCAAATAAGATTAACATGAAATCTATCTAGGATATCTGCATGCGTATTTTAGGCAGTGAAGCGCAGAAGCCTACGATTCAGCTGTACTTGCAGAGAGGGGACTTTGTTATCCACTGGCATGAGTTGTTGCTGCAGACATTTCCGCCAAAATCGTAGTCTGAACTGCTTGCGGAAGAAGAATTTAGGCATTCCACACCGCTTACGCTGCCTTTTGCGGTGTTGTTGGTAAATGTGTTTAGTATTGATGAACCTGAGAATTCCACGCCTACCGTAGCGTTGCCTGATACGCGGTTGTTCAGTATGCTGCTTCTTGTGACGTTGTATATTGAGACGCCTACCGCAGTGCTTATCGGCGAGTATCTGGTAGTAGAGTTGGCCACGGTGTTGTTCTGTATTGTTGATAGCGTTGCGTTGGATATGGATATTGAATAGGAGGTATTGCCTATCAGGTTATCCTTCACTGTGCTCAGGCTTGCATTGTATAGGTATATGCCATATATCGAATGCTTTATTGTATTGTTGAGCACGCTTGTTCCCTTCCCCGAGACTAGTATGGAGTAATTAGATGTTCCAAGTACATTGTTAAGCACCTGGTCGTTGTTGCCCTTGAGCACTATGCCGGATGTGAAGCCCTTCAGGTAGCAGTTCTCTACCTTTATGTTGCTTACATTTGAGTATGCGAATACGCCGCCGTCTGTAGCTATTACGGTATGCCCGTTGCAGTTTATTGACGAGTAGTTTGCTACGGAGCCGTTTATATTGGTTATTGAGTAGCACTTGGATCCGTAAGGATAGTACATGTCGTAGCTTAGCGAGACATGCGTAGCCGTGTTTATCGCAGAGCATAGCTGTGACTGCGACTCTGGAGAGACAGCTGCCAGCCACTCGCAGTCATGCTTGGTGAGCCCGTTGTTTACGCCACCGTTCTCCGCGTATAATCCCGAATTGTCAGGAGAGCAGAAGTAGTCGTATCCCTTGTTTGAGAATGCGGTATTGTTAAGGACATAGTTATCCGTGGAGTTTGAGAAGCTGAATCCGTTTTCCGCGTTTGAGGAAGCGTTGTTCAGCGAGATCTCGTTGTTTGAGGAATTCCTGAACACTATACCTGTCGAGTTGCCTGCGCCAAAAGAGGCGCCATTGCCGGTTATTATGCTTGAGTTTAAGCGGTTGTAGACTTCGCCGTCAATCTTGGACGCATATGCAGTGGTATTTTCTATAAGGGAGGATGATACGTTGCCCGCGTATATTCCTGTGCCTGTTCCGTTTGAGGTTATATCCTGAAGTGTGATTGCGGCTGAATTCGTCATGTTTATCCCGAAATTGAATCCCTCTATGCTGCAGTTTTCTACCGATACGCCCACCCTGTGGTTCATGTAAATCCCGCTGCCTGGCCCTGTCCCGTCCAGTATATGGCCGGCGCAGCTGAATGTCACGTTGTTGGTATCTATGGACATGCACGTGCCAGGGGTTATTATGTTCTTCGTGAGCGCGTAGGATCCTGGGGTCGTGATGCTTGTGCATGCGCTTATAGGAAACGCCGCTATTGGGGGAAGCGTATAGTACTTGCACGATGCCTTGCCCCAGTTGCAGTCCGTCAGGCCGCAGGCGGCATTGGAGAGGTGGTTTGTAGTGGAGTTGTATGAAACTGCACTGCAGTAGAAATCCGATTTGGTGTTATGCGAGAAGTTGCCATAGTAGAATTCAGTATTTGAGAGCTTCTGGTTGTATATGCCGTATTTATTGTCCTTGGCATTTATCCTGTTGAAGACCAGATTGGAGGAATTGGATATGTATATCCCGTAGAAATTGTTCCCGAATGTGGAGTTCGCTATTGTCCCTATATCTGAGAGACCGGCATATAATCCGACGGTACCGTTGTATGCCGCAGAGTTGGTAACGTTGAAGTCAAGCGAATCTGCGAGGTACACTCCGTCGCTGTCATTGTTGAACCTGCAGTCTGTTATCGTAAAGTTGTATACATTCTTGGCGTATATCCCGTATCCGGAATTGGACACCGTATGCCCGTTGCAGTTCAGGTTTACGTTTGGGGATGCTATGGTTATGCATGCGACACCCGTTGCCCCCTTGGAGGTGTTAATGTATGAAGACAGGTTGAGGTTCTGGCTTATCAGGTAGTTGCCCGGTGCGCGTATCTCCCCGCATGTTGCTGCTGATGGGCTTAGGGATATGTTCTCCGATACATTGAACTGCTTGTTTGATACGGCGCAGTATGCGGAATTGCAGAAGTTATTGGTGCTGCACTGCGTCCCGGTGAACTTGTTGGAGTATCTGAACCTGGATACATCTGATGCGCAGTACAGGTCTACAGGGTTGCTTGCGAATACATCGCCTACGAAGTTATTGCCTGTAGAGGAGAGGTTTAGCCCGTAGTACGCATTGTGGGATAGGCTGCTTTCCTTTACAGTGTTATTGCCTCCGCCTATGAGGTCCAGGCCGCCTGCGCTTGTCCCGGAGGAGTATACCTGATCATTGAGAAGGAGGTTGTTCTTTGAATTCAGGACGTATGCGCCTGATACAGTGGAATTTGTCGCTGTTATGTTGCTGAAGCTTGAGCCTAGAACAGAAGAGAGATACAGGTCGTATGAGAATTTTGATACGTTCAGCTTGCTTATGCTTACATTTGATGAGTCGATTACTGCTATGCCGTAGGTGTACGGTGATTTTGCTATATATGGCCCGTCACCAACAAGGGCATGCGAATCGCCTTCGAGCTTCACGTTGTTGCTTTGTATCTCTATGCACGCGCCGCTCTGCTTGCTCGTGGTTATGTTGCCCGTGATTATGTATGTTCCTGCTGAGGTTATATTTGCGCATGAGGATATGTACGAGAATTTGCTGGTAGGGATAGTGGTCGTTATCTGCGCGTGCGTGCTGCTCTTCGAGATGTAAAGGTATGCGCCAGCAGCCAGCAGGATTATTATGATGGGTATTATAAGCAGCTTTGCCTTTCCCCCGCCGCGCTCACGGGCGGTCGGCATGTCCGATAGCTCCTCGAATTGCCGTATATCCTCGTCCTTTGGAGGTTGAGGCTCTTCTGGGATCTCCTCTTTCTCAACAGGAGGTTTCTGCGTTGGTTCCGGAGGAGGCTGCTTTGGAGGCTCCTGCTGCTTTTTAGGCGGTGGTGGAGGTGTACTTGGCTGCTGCGGCTGGGGGCTTTGCTGCGGCTGCTGGGAAGGCTGCTGCGGAGGAGGCTGCTGGGATGGAGTGCTTGAAGGCTGCGGCTGCTGAGGAACCGGAGTGGAGACGGGCATTGGTGGAGGAGGCTCCTGGTTGGTGTCCCCTTCGCTTGACTGCTCGTCTATTATTATCTTTGGCTCGTCAGGCGAGTTGTTTTGATTATCGGGAGGATTGGCAGGCATCAGACCATTTGATTATTTTTATATTAATGTATGCTTATAATGCTATATATTTATAATTTTTGAGCCTGCCCCGGTAGCTCAGTGGTAGAGCGCCTGTTTCGTAATGCCTGCACATCTGTGCGCAGGCGCGATCACAGGAAGTCGGGGGTTCAATTCCCTCTCGGGGCTT
>JAJZKO010000013.1:0-6853 GCA_021850805.1 Microcaldota archaeon
TTTGTTAATCCCGCAGATTTCCGCAAGCCTTGATGCTGGGATTCTTGCATTCATGCTTAATGCAGTGAGGATCTTGAGATCTGTTTCTTTGAGATATGGTTTGCTTTCGCCTGCTTGGTAAGACTCTAGATTGGGTCGGTTGGTATGCCATATTACTTCGCCGCCGTTTTCTTCTATAAGAGCCTTTGCCGTCTCTAGGTCTATTTTAGCAGAGCGCCTCTTCTTTATGTACCTCCCGCTCTCGTCTATGCGACCAAGGTATTCGGAAACTGTTTTGTGCTTCTTAAGCTCCTTCTCCCATATGCCGCTTTCCTTGTATACGTAATACCTCCCTGATATCCTCTTCAAGCTTAAGGCAAATGGATAGAGAGATTTGAGCTCTTTAAATTTTTTTATTATAATTGTGTTGGCTTCCATTCAGGCACTTTATACGTTATATAACGTGTCCATTATTTATAATACTATACGTTAATTTTACCTTTTAATAACGTAATTTATCTGGACTAATGTGTAATAATTTGGTATATATGTGATGCATAGAGGCAGCTAGCCGCGGATTTGTCAGATTAAGTTTAAATATAAAGGCAGCGTATAGTTAGGTGGGAGTTGGATGCGAGGAATCACGTATTCTTCTGTATCTGATATGCAAATGTATTATAGCAATGCACTACCACACCCCTTCTAAGTTGTGTTTGCTGCTTTTAGCCATATTGGATCCCCATCCTCTCCCAAATGCTTACTCTTTGCAGAGGATCTCAGCGATGAAGTTTATGAATAGGTGAAAACTGTGGGAAACAATAGAGCAAAACGGCAGAATGATGGTTGCATGTTCTTTTTTGTGCAACCCAGAAACAATAACGATGTGAGTGTTACTGCAAGGAGGCTGATTGAGATGGAGCATATCAAGGAGGTGCACGTGACAACTGGAGACTTCGGGTTCGTAGTTAGGGCAGATGTAGATGAAGTCTCTGCTGAAGCAATACAGAGGAAGATTATGAAGCTTACAGATGGCAAGGCGTCTTCAGTTGCGTCTTGCATGAAGTATATAAAATAAGGTGCGATCGCCGGGATTTGAACCCGGGTTACTGCCTTGGCAAGGCAATGTCCTACCAGGCTAGACTACGATCGCACAGATTTATCTTAATGAATCGTCATTTATAAATCCGTTTGCATTGATTGTGATGGCCAGCTTGGCTATCAGGCACGCTTAGATGATGAACTACGTGCAATGCGCCTCTTTCCTGGCATGCCCATCTCTCTCAGCATGTGAGTAACCCGTGCCTTTATACGTGCATCCACCTTTATTATTGACATGCCCTTCCCCCTTAGGCCGTATGCCACCAGCGACCCATTCCGTGCAAATATTATGCATGGCATTGCAGCAAGGTCTTCTTCCCCTTTTACTTCTATCGCTATACCGCATCTGTCTCTGATGCTCCTCTCTATCAGGTTGAAGAGCCCCTTTGTTATCCTTCCCGGAGGGTTTGATATCTTGTAAGGCTTAGGAAATCTATCCTTTATTAATGGGAAGTCCGCCCTTGCGCGTGCCGTGGAGTTATCGAATATTGATAGCTTAGGCATGTATCCATATGATAAAAGGGTATTTACAGTAACGTCGCCTACCGCGTATATCTCGGTGCTCCTTCCTATGACCTTCATTATTGAACGTCTTGATCTGCATAAGGCGTATCTGCCTGCACCAAGCTCTGCCCTGAACTTATCAGGCAGCACAAGATCTTTTCTTATCATGATTATCTCTAGCCGGAATAGCTTATTTATATGTGCCTTTTTATTTATCGAAAAAGTACGGATTATTTTTTGTCGCCGTAATTAATGGAACTGAGACCTAGTTATTTATAAGCAATTTCCAAATTCCGCAATACCTTTAAATATGAGTAAACCTTTAATGATATTCGGGGGTGGGGTAGAAATGGAATTTAGGAGTTCTGCTCTATTGTTAGCTTTGAGCAGGGCAAATGGGAACCGGAACGCAGTTGCCAGTGGACCTGGCAGCACCATAAGAGTTCTTGAGGAGAAAGCATTCTTGTTTCCTGAGGAGAGGGACAAGATACTTGAGGCATTGGAGGAGTATGCAGAAGCGCACAGGAATGAGAATAGCGGCATGCTCGCACAGCGCGCTGCGGAGAGGATAGCTGCAGTATCGATGCTTGAAGCGCTGAGCGGTGAGACGGCCTTTATGGATTGATGCATATGGGTGCGGGAATTCGGCTGATGTTTTAATATTTTTCTTGCTTTCTGCTTGCTACGGCATGCGCATTCTTTTTGTGCATGCTAGCCGCTTATATTCTTAACAGGATATGTGTTACTAAGCGGCGCTCTTATGAAGGTAGTAATGGCATTCGGCACTTTTGATGTGCTCCATCCGGGGCATATTTCTTATCTTGAACAGGCAAAAAAGATGGGAAACTCATTGATAGTAGTGGTCGCGCGGGATAGCAGTGTTGCCATGATAAAGGGGAGGCTGCCGGTATTTGGAGAGAAGGATAGGCTAAGGATGGTCTCTTCGCTGAAAGTAGTGGACAGGGCGGTTCTCGGAGCAAAGGTAAAAACTGAGAATGGAAGATTCGGAATAATACGCAGGTTCCGCCCTTCGATAATAGCGCTGGGTTATGATCAGCAGAAGAATGCGGAGGCGCTTGAGAGGTGGCTGAAGGAGAAAGGCATTGGTGCAAAAGTGGTAAGGATGAAGGCGATGAGACCCTATACTTACAGGAGCTCGTTGATCAAGAATAGGTTTTGAGTCTCTTGCTGCTCGTTCTGAAGGTTTTTATTCTTTGGCAGCCAATGATAATCGCAATTCTTACTATTGAGAGGATATGATGGATAGGAAAAAGACAATTTACATAGGCTTGGCAATTATAGTACTTCTCGCAGTTGCCCTTATAGCATCCTCGTCGCTGGGAAGCGGAAACAGCGCCGCTCTTGCCGCATATGACAACGTCAGGGTAAGCAGCACAGTAGTTAACAATTTGGAGAGCGTTCCCAACTCGGTAAGCAACGTGGTGGGCATAAATGAGGTTAGTGACCTTCCTACAATAATAAAGAAGGGAAGCGTGCTTACGGACAATGGCAAACCTGAGGTGCTCTACATAGGTGCAGAGTACTGCCCTTTCTGTGCCGCTGAGAGATGGGGCATGATAATAGCGCTGATGAGATTCGGCACGTTTTCCAATCTCCATTACATGACATCCAGCCCGTCTGACGTATTCTCCAATACCCCCACATTCACTTTCTACAATTCCACTTACACAAGCAATTACATAACATTCGTGCCTGTAGAGATAGAGAAGAACAAGCTTGTAAATGGCACTTACCCTGCACTGCAGACACCAAACCAGAGTGAAAATCAGATATTCTCCGTGTATAACCCTTCAGGAAGCATACCATTCATAGATTTTGCGAACAGGAGTGTGCAGGTGGGATCGAACTACCAGCCGCCTGACGTGCTTGACGGCTACAACTGGACCCAGATATCATATGATTTGCATAATAGTTCGACGGTGCAGGCGCAGGAAGTAGTAGGGACTGCAAACCTCGTTACTGCGCAGATATGTGCTATTACAAATAACACGCCCCAGAGTGTCTGCAGCCAGAGTTATGTAGTCTCTGCCGAGAAGCAGCTTGGGATATGATGGCATCTGAAAGGCTCTACAGGAGATTCCAGTTCGGATTGTCCGTGCTTGGGCTTATTATATCCATGTACCTTACGGCTTACCATTATACTTCTGTTGTGCCTCTTGCATGCCCAGATACGGGCATAATAAACTGCGCGAATGTGCTAAATAGCCCGTATGCATATCTTTTTGGGATACCGATAGCCGTATTCGGTGTGCTCTTCTTCGTAGTAGAGATTTATTCGCTCCTCAGGCTGGGTATGGATCAGAGGTTCCTCATTAATTCCATAGGGATAGGTTTTGTAGCATATTTCATATATCTGGAATACAGGATAGGCAATATATGCATTTATTGCACTACGGTGCATGTGATAGTAGTATTGCTCTTCGCGCTCTCGTTGTATGAAGAGCTCAGGCACAAGTAGGTATAATTATAAATTTTTGCGCTAAATACTATTATTGTCTTGAGTGCTGTTATTATCTTCTACTTAAGGTGTAAATAAATGTATCCAAATGTACAAGCGTATGATAGAGGAGTAATGTTTAATCCGGATGGAAGGCTCTTTCAGGTAGAGTATGCGAAGGAGGCTGTCAGGAAGGGCGCTACTTCTGTTGGGTTGATAGGCAAGGATTGCGTCGTATTTGTTGCGCATAAGAACATTGTAGAGCCTCTCGCCGTGCCGACTACAATACAGAAGGTCTTTACCATAGACAAGCATATAGGCGCGACATACAGCGGGATGGTTGCTGACGGACTGCATATAATAGACTCTTCAAGGGTTTCCGCACAGAACCACAGGCTGGTATACGATGATATAAAGTCAATAGAGGCGCTCGCGAAGGATATATCTTCTTACATGATGCAGGCTACGCAGTATGGAGGCATGAGGCCTTATGCAGTCTCCCTGCTCCTTGGGGGCATAGACGGCGAGCCTAGGCTCTTCGAGATCGAGCCGGGAGCATCCTTCCTTGGATACAAGGCAGATGCCATCGGTTCCGGAAAGAAGGTAGCCACTGAGATGCTCATGAAGGAGTACAAGGACAATATGGAGCTGGAGGATGCAATAGGCCTAGGGATAAAGATAATAAGGAAGGCAAGCGACGCGGACGTTAACCAGGACAGCCTTGACATAGGGTATCTTACTTCAGAGAAAGACTTCTCAGTTCTCAAGCCTGATGAGGTAAAGGATTACCTCTGAGTTTTGTTTTTATGTTTTGTAGTGTCGTTTATGTCTAAAACAGTAATAGCGAAATATGCCGTAGGAGGCAAGAACTTTGAAATATTTGTGGACTCGGACCAGGCATATGAGTACATAAGCGGCAAACGCTCGGATCCGCTTGCTGCGCTTGAAGTAGACGAGATATTCTCTGATGCCAACAAGGGCGAGAGGCAGAGC
Organism: Microcaldota archaeon; assembly: GCA_021850805.1. Lineage (GTDB taxonomy): Archaea > Micrarchaeota > Micrarchaeia > Micrarchaeales > CABMGC01 > JAKBQS01. Next base: position 5,033 of record JAJZKO010000013.1, read on the forward strand.
GCCGAGGCGGTGAAGAAGGCATTCGGGACAGAGGACAGGGCAAAGATTGTGGAGACTATACTCAAGAAGGGCAATGTGCCGGTAACCACTGAGCAGAGGAACAAGATGCTGGAGGAAAAGAGGAAGCAGATAATAACAATAATAGCGACGAATTCGATAGATCCCAGGACTGGAGCGCCGCATCCTGCGCAGAGGATTGAGAACGCCATGAAGGAGGTGCGCGTGCAGATAGACCCTTTCAAGAACGCCACGGAGCAGGTGGATTCTGTAGTTAAGCAGCTTAGCGTCAGGCTCCCGATAAAGTTTGCAACGGCAAGGATGGATGTGATAATACCTGCCGAGTATGCAAACAGGTGCTATGGCCTCCTCAAGCAGTACGGTCTCAAATCGGAGAAATGGCTTGACAACGGTTCGCTTAATGCAGAGGTGGAGTTTCCGGCTGGACTGCAGGGGGAGTTCTTCGAGAAGCTCAATTCTTTTACAAAAGGTAATGCAATAGCTAAAAAAATAGGTAGTTAGATGGGCACCATAGTGGTTCCAGGCGAAGTACTGGAGAGATTCAATGGAAGATCAGATAATGTCTTCTTTGACGGGAATAAGGCTTATTCGAAGGTTTTAGGCACATACGACAGCGAGAGGGGCGTGCTTACGCCGCTTGAAGGGCTGTGGTATCCTAGGATGGGAGACACAGTGATAGGCATAGTCGAGGAGGATAAATTCAACATTTACATTGTTTATCTGAATGCGCCTTACAAGGGCATAGTTATGTCCAAGTTCATAGAGGAGCCGCTTGCCGCAGGGGACATAATAGAGGCTGTCATAAAGGATATAGACAGGACAAAGACAGCTGTGCTTACGCGCGTAAGGAAGCTTAACGGAGGAAAGATAATCTCGGTGAAGCCCTCTAAGATACCCCGCATTATGGGCCATGGGGACACAATGATTAAGCAGCTTGTCCAGGGGACCAAATGCACGCTCGTGGTAGGACTTAATGGGGTAATATGGATAAGCGGTGGCAATTATGATCTTGCCGCGGAGGCCATATTCAAGATCGTTGAGGAGGCGCACACGCCCGGGCTTACGGAGCGCGTGAGGGAGCTGCTGGAGGGCAAAAAGTGATATTATGTCTGGAGGAACTGATAAACCTGAATTGATAGTGAATGGAAAGAGGCTTGATGGAAGGGACATGGGCGACCTGAGGGAGGTGAGGATAGAGGCAGGCACGCTGAAAAATGCTGATGGATCGGCTTATATAGAATGGGGCAACAACAAGATACTTGCAGCGGTCTACGGTCCTAAGGAGGCGCTTCCGAAACACATAGCCGACCCTGAGAGAGCAGTAATAAGGTGCAGGTATTCGATGGCGCCTTTCTCTTCCCTTGAGGAGCACGGGCGTTCAGGCCCAAACAGGAGGGCTATAGAGATATCGAAGGTTACAAAGGAGGTATTTGAGAAGGTTGTAGTGCTTGGGGACTTCCCTGGAAGCAAGATCGACCTCTTCATAGAGGTGCTCCAGAGCGACGGAGGAACGAGAGCAGCAGGTATAACTGCCGCAGCTGTAGCGTTTGCATCGTCAGGGATACCTATGCTGGATCTCCCTTACGCAGTATCTGTTGGGAAGATAGGCGAACATGTGGTGCTTGACCTAAACAAGATTGAGGACAATTACTCTGATGCTGACATGCCTGTGGCGCTGGGGCCAAGGCTTAATGAGGTATTGCTCCTGCAGATGGATGGGAACATGAGCAGGCAGGACATCTCGAAAGGGCTCGATATGGTAACAAAGGCAGGAGACGTGATAAGCCGGGTGCAGAAGGCTGC
>JAJZKO010000013.1:6953-21420 GCA_021850805.1 Microcaldota archaeon
TGGGGCCAAGGCTTAATGAGGTATTGCTCCTGCAGATGGATGGGAACATGAGCAGGCAGGACATCTCGAAAGGGCTCGATATGGTAACAAAGGCAGGAGACGTGATAAGCCGGGTGCAGAAGGCTGCTGCTGATGGATCGGCTTATATAGAATGGGGCAACAACAAGATACTTGCAGCGGTCTACGGTCCTAAGGAGGCGCTTCCGAAACACATAGCCGACCCTGAGAGAGCAGTAATAAGGTGCAGGTATTCGATGGCGCCTTTCTCTTCCCTTGAGGAGCACGGGCGTTCAGGCCCAAACAGGAGGGCTATAGAGATATCGAAGGTTACAAAGGAGGTATTTGAGAAGGTTGTAGTGCTTGGGGACTTCCCTGGAAGCAAGATCGACCTCTTCATAGAGGTGCTCCAGAGCGACGGAGGAACGAGAGCAGCAGGTATAACTGCCGCAGCTGTAGCGTTTGCATCGTCAGGGATACCTATGCTGGATCTCCCTTACGCAGTATCTGTTGGGAAGATAGGCGAACATGTGGTGCTTGACCTAAACAAGATTGAGGACAATTACTCTGATGCTGACATGCCTGTGGCGCTGGGGCCAAGGCTTAATGAGGTATTGCTCCTGCAGATGGATGGGAACATGAGCAGGCAGGACATCTCGAAAGGGCTCGATATGGTAACAAAGGCAGGAGACGTGATAAGCCGGGTGCAGAAGGCTGCACTGAAGGATCCTTACGAGAGGGTCGCGAGCAGGTACAGGTAGGTGGTACTTATGACTATAAGAAAAGCAATGGTAGGATATGTAGAGAGCATGGTGAAGAAGGGGCTTAGGGAAGACGGAAGGGACTTCCTGAGCTATAGGGATGTTAGGATAAATACGGGAAAGATACCGAATGCGGAAGGATCTGCGGAAGTAGACCTTGGCTACACCAAGGTCCTTGCCGGGGTTAAGGTGGGCACGGGAGAACCTATGAAGGACAAGCCTGATGAGGGCAATCTGCTCACTTCCGCTGAGCTGCTTCCTCTGGCATCTGAAGAGTACGATGTAGGACCTCCAAGCCCGGAGGCAATAGAGCTGGCCAGGGTAGTTGACAGGGGAATAAGGGCGGCGGGAGTGATAGACACAAAGTCGTTGTTCATAGAGGAGGGCAAGGTATGGGAGATATTTATAGACATCTATGTCCTGAATTACGATGGCAACCTATTTGATGCGGGCACTATAGCCGCATCTGCGGCACTGGCAGGCGCAAGGATGCCGAAGTACGAGGACGGGGAAGTTATACGGGAGGGCAATCTCGGCAGGCTCAAGACGGAAAATGTTATTACCTCGTGCACCTTTGCGAAGATTGGCAATGCAGTGCTACTCGATCCTGATGGAAACGAGGAGACGGCGATGGACGGGCGGTTGACAGTTGCAAATGACGAAAACGCAGTAAGGGCTATGCAGAAGGGGCTGAGCGGGTCGTTCTCCTTCGGGGAAGTAGACAAGGCTATAGAGATGTCCTTTGAGAGATCGAAGGACCTTAGGAAGATGATAAAGAATTCTGCAGGTGAATGAGTGGCAAAATACAATGTCAGGTATGGAGTAAGCCTTAGAAACAGGTACGAATCGGTTAAGGCCGACAAGAGGAAGAGATACAAATGCGATATATGCGGCAAGGAGGCGGTTAAGAGGCGCAGCAACGGCATATGGGAATGCAGGAGCTGCCAGTCCATATTTGCCGGAGGCGCGTATACCCCAAGGACATCTGCCGGGGAGACGGTAAGCAGGCTCCTTGGAAGGTAGTGGCATGGTAAGGATAACGTATTCGCCGATAAAGGATCTTGTGATACACGAGATGATAGAGCTGAGCAAGGAGGACCTTATGCGCGAGAGGGTAACTCCTGCTGGAACCATGCCTTTGTACTGGTGCGATGGCATACTTTTCACTTTCTCCTCTCTGCCGATGACGGATGAGATAGTCAAGGATTACGTGAATGGCAAGACGCACTGGGTTGAGGTTCACTTTGCGCGGATGGATAACTTTGTCCCTGTCCTATCGCTTAGCGAGGAAGAATACAAGACAGCGATGAACATAAGGGTTATAGACACAGGCGTATCTAGCCTTCACAAAGAGTTTATAAAGTGGTTGAAGGATAATATTGTAAAGAAGTGAGCTAATGGCTTATGTTTGCATACATTGCGGAAAGGAGCTGAAGAGCCTAGAGAAGTTCATGAGATGCCCGTATTGTGGATACAGGGTACTGGCAAAGAAGAGATCATCTATAGCGAAGGAGCTCTCCACCGATTAAGCGGTTATTCTTCGCCGACTATTATGGTCTGTGAGACCTTCCTGACGCGCTTGAAGTCTACGCTGTTCTTGAATAGGTCTTTGCGCACATTGCTGCTGCGCATCAGGCTGCTTATGTTGCTGAACAAGAGCTTTGCGACTGTTCCGTCATCCATGTTTAGTATGACGTCCTTGACTTCGCCCAGGACCTTGCCGCTCGTAGAGATTACCTTCTTATCGTAAAGTTCCGAAATATTTATTGTCATTAATTCAACCTTCAAGTTTTACCCTATTAATTTTCTTGGAAGCAAATATTCTTATTACATGTTCCCATATTGCATTTATAAATGCCTCCTTGTCCTCCTCCCTTAATGAGAGCTCCTCTTCGGTAAACATACCCGTGTTGGAGTCTGAGAGGTTGCGTATGTACTCCTTTGTTATGAAATAGGATTTTGCGTTGCAGGAAGTGCAGACAAGCATCGGAAGCGCGGGAACATCCCTTATATTCACTATGTCGATGGTGTCAAGCTCTCGCTGCAGCGCAGATTTCCCGCATGCTTCACATGCTGCGCTTATCCGTGGAGGCGTGTATGCGTCCAGCTGCTCTACGGCAAGTTCCCTGCCTGTGCCTATATATTCCGCAAGGGCTGTTTCCGGGTCAGAGGCTGTTTTATTATATATCTGATTCGTGGTCGCGCCATTTGGCGTCATCTCTGTAAGAAGTATTCCTTCCTTCGTCTTCTCTGAGATATAGTACCTTTCTCCCAAACCCGTAGCAATCACTTCAGTGCGGACCCTGGCTCCTGCCTTGTATGCGGTTATCTTTTCATTTGGCATCCGTCTCGCCCTTTAGCCTGTAGTCGGATATGTCCTTCTTGGTGACTTTTGACCTTTTCTCGCTTGCCGCATTCCTTACTGCGAATTCAGATATTCTTCGCGCTTCCTCTTCGAGCATGCGCGCCATCTCCTCGGCGCCGCTCTCCGTTATGTTTGCCTTGAACTTGTTCTTTATCAGCTTTTTTATCTCTTCCCTGGAGATGTTTGCCATCAAATCAGCACTCAAGATCCTCATCATTAATCAGATCTTTTACTCATCATCTCAGTTATTATTCCACTGCATGATATATTAGCTTTTTCTTCGTTATCTGGAGACCCTGAGTTATCGCATGACATATACAGCGCTGCCAGGCTCCACCCTGTACCGCAGCTTTATGCCTATCTCGTCGCCGCCCTCTGCCCTCTCGACGTCCTCCCGGTTTATCTGCATGCTCTCAATCCGTTGCCGCACGGCTTCTTCCTCGGTGCCTATCTCGATTATCTCGCCCAGGCTGATGCGGCCCTCAAGCCTTATTGCTGCGACGCCTATCTTGCTGTAGAATTGCATTACTGTGCCTATCCGTTCCCTTGTCTTTCCTGTTCCTGAAGCGTCTGCCGCTGATGCAGATGAGCGTAGCCTCGCCTCTTTCGCCTCGTATGCTTCAAGTGCTGCTATTACGCCATCAAGATCATTTGTTCTTCTGCCCATGCACGAGCACCGCTACAATTCCTTCGTATCCCTGTCAATGGGCTTCTTCTGGTACATAAGAAGCGCCTTCCTTGCTGCGCGCAGGGTGAGGGTTGCGCAGTGCAGCCTTGACGGACCCGGATCTATGTTTATTATAGAGACAAGCTTGTCCTTGCCCATCTTCTCTACTTCCTCTATGCTCCTTCCCTTGAGATAGTCCATAAGCATACTTGCCGTGCCCATTGATATTACGCATCCGCTCCCTTCAAATGAGATATCGCTTATCTTGCCATCTTTCACCTTGAGATATACGGTTATCCTGTCCCCGCAGGATATGTTTTCCTCATGGATAGAGACATCCGCGTCACCCATCCTTGATTTGTTGTGCGGGTGCTCATAGTTGAATATGAGCTCTTCCGCGTACACTCCCAAGTCCATGCAATTACCTGCCAAAAAACTTCATATGCTCCTTCATCATGCATCTGTCCTGTACGAAGTCCATGCCGCATGATGAAGAATATTCCTCTGCCTCTTTGCTGGTGATGCCTTCCTGCAGCCACAGGGCCTTTGCTCCGTTCTCGAAGGCTTCCTTCGCTATCTTATATGCCTCTCCGGAGGGTCTGAATACATCGACTGTGTCGAAGCTTCCCTTGGCTTCCGAGAGGCTCTTCAACGCTTTTAACCCCAATATTGAATCTGCAAAAGGGTTTATCGGTATTATACGGTACCCCTGCGCCGCCAGATACTCGGGAACGTATCCGCTCGGTTTGGAAGCGTCCCTTGAGCATCCCACTACAGCTATAACCCTGGCACTTTCCAATATCTTCTTTGCCATGTCCATTAGTTTTTACCTAGACGCGCCGATATTGGATTCGGCACGACAGATATTATCTTGTATAATATGTTATTTATCCTTTCCTTATTTCTTATTATCGCGTAGCCTACTGCTATGCTTATTATGAATCCTGCAATAACGTCGGTGAGGTAGTGCTGACCGAGGTATACCCTTCCAAATAGCACAAGGAATAGCCATATTATATAGAGTATGTTCAGGTATTTGTATGTCCTTGTTATGAAGTATAGTCCTGTCAGGGTTGTCGCATGGCTGGATGGGAAGGAGAAGCTGCTCTCGCAGCCCACCTTGTTTATCCAGTATAATGAGCTTACATCGCACGGCCTTGGCTCCCTGACTATCAGTTTTATCGTCTCGCTTATCGCGTAGAGAAATACAACCGAGAAAGCGAATAGCATCGCATTCCTGTCCTTTCTATATATCAGATAGACAAGTATCAGAGGTAGAACTATGAAGAAACTCGAGCCTATGTATGCCATCACGGTGTTGAGCGACGGATTTGCGAGAGAATCGACGGCGTGGAATGCCGCTATGTTTATACCGCTGGTCAGGTTGGATATGTTGAGCTGCATGAATTAATATAATAATGGCTATTTTTAAAATAATAGCATGGATTACATTGTTGTTGATACAAGTTCCATAGTATACGCTACTGCCCACAAGAGGGATCTGTGTGAGATTCTCCTAGCAGGGATGGGCCTGAAGGCGGTGGTCTCCTCCGGTGTATTCAGGGAGCTCAGGACGATAGGCAGCGGAAGGGGCTCAGATTCAGGCAGTGCGCGGGCCGGGGCAGTTTTACTTAAGAACCATGGGGTAAAGGTAATAAATAATAATTCTTATGTTGATATATGGATAGAGGAATATGCCTTAAGGCATAGGCTTCCTGTCTGCACCAACGATACAAAACTTAAAAAGAGGCTAAGTGCTGAAGGCTTAAGCGTATTCAGCGTATCCTCAGATGGAAAAATAAGATAGAATGGTTGATTGATTGTATTATATACACACGATAACGGATACAATAAGCATACCGCCGCAGCATATGGGTGAGGAGCCCAAGAAGGTAGCAGAGGACATACTAAGGAAAAAGTATGAGAGAGTGCTTGACAGGGATATGGGGATAATAATTGCGGTATTTAACATAAGCGGCATGGGAAGCGGATTCGTGGTTCCTGGCGATCCGAATGTACACATGGAGGTGACTTTTGATGCTCTTACCTTCGCGGTTGAGGTTGATGAGGTTGTGGTGGGGGAGGTATCCGAGCTTGTAGATTTCGGATGTTTTGTGCGCATAGGACCAATAGACGGGCTTGTGCATCTCTCCCAGATAACTACGGACTTTATGAGCTATGACAAGAAAGGCGGTTTCTTCTCTTCCAGAAGCAGCGGCAGGAGCCTAAAGAAAGGCGATCTTGTTTACGCAAAAGTCTCTTCGGTAAGCATGAAGAACAGCATAAAGGACATAAAGATAGCGCTGACTATGAGGCCGGAAGGCCTTGGCAAGCCTGAATGGCTAAGGGAGACTAAGCCCAGGGAGAGGCAGCAGAACAGGAGAGGACGGGGAAAACCAAGACGTTGATGTGATAATATGGCAGAACATGTTTGCAAGAACTGCAGGTTTATAATACAGCAGGGCACGACATGCCCAATATGCGGATCGACACAGCTAACTTCAAAATGGAATGGGCAGGTGCTTGTGCTTAATGTAGACAAATCAGAGCTTGCGAAGAAACTCGGAATAAAGGTAAACGGGGTATTCGCGATAAGCGTAAAGGAGTGAGTCTCACTGCTTGCTCTTTTCCTCTCTCTCGTACTCCTCTACTACTTCCACTTTCCTGAGATCCTTGATATTGTCAAAGATCGAGCCTATTGCGGATGTCTTGTTTATGAAATAGTCAGGATCCTTCTTCTGCTTAGCGCTGAACACAAACCTTGCCTTTTCTGATTCGACATCCACCGCGTCAGGGAATAAGGAATAATCGTTTGCCAAGGCTTCTACCATCTTCTTCTTGTCTTCTATCTTTTCTACCACTTTTACTTCGTATATCATCCGTTCGCCAGCAAGAGGATGGTTTGCGTCTACAAGCACCCTGCCTGAATTTATGCTCTTCACCGTCGCTACTGTGCCGTCTATGTCTACCTGCATCCCGGGATAAGGATCCATATCCCTCTTCCTGAAATCGGAGAGGTGCATGACCCTGGACAGCTCCGGGTTCCTCTCGCCGAATGCATCCTTTGGTTCGAGCTCCGTTTTCTTCTCTTCGCCTACTGACATGCCCATAAGAACAGTCTCGAGCCCCTTTATGGTGCCCTTCTTTCCCAATATAACCAGCTGCGGCTTGTAGGATGACTTTTCGTTGTATATCCCGTTATCCTTGGCAAGCTTCTCGTCTGTGGTAAATACCAGCTGCTTATCTGATCCTCTCCATGCGCTGTACTCTATCTTTATGTAATCTCCTTCCTTGAAAGACATGTGTTCACCAAAATTTAGCATCAGGTCTGCTTATTGATACATTTATAGGTTCCGAGCGCTTCTATATATAGTTATCTGCAGGCGGCTTTCTGGAAGGAGATGCGGAGCTGGTAGCTAATTAGAATTTATTGCGGTATGTTGAAAATAGGCTTCCCGCTATGAATTTATACCTATATTTCCTACTTAATATGAATTGTCCTGTTGATTGCAATGGAAAGAAAGAAATTTGTTGAATTCCTAGGGGCACTTTTCATTGCTTTTATATTTGTAAGCTCATATCTTGAGTTTACCAATATAGGTGGCTCTTCCACAACCAATGCGAATGTATCCAAGGCAAGGAATGCGTCGCCTACCGTATTCTCCTATGGGTACTCTAATTCAATAGTATCAGGCTACGGCAGAGTCCTGGATATAAATGTCACATGCAACTCATCTGAGAGCGCAAATGTCGATTCAAACCTCACAAATTCTCTCAATGGGCTGGAGGCGAATGGAAGTGCGGAGAACTTTATACAGACCTCAAATGGCTACTCGGTGCTGCTCTCTGGGAATTATTCGAACTCGGCTTACAGGTACATAACAAAGACAGTAAACGCAAGCTACCTCTCGTGCACCTCTTTCAGGAGCAGCGTCAATCTCCTTCTCCCGCAGAAGGTAAACCTCACCTATTCGAGCGGGATAGGAAGCGGGATCCAGAATATAAGCGTAAGTGTTCCGCAGAAATTCCGCACGTATAGCATACCAGTCATCCTCAACGGAACCAACTTGACATACTTCAGGCTCAAGCTTCTGGCCGAGCTCTACCAGAATGCGACCATAGCAAACATGAGCATATCTCTTGTCTAGGTGCAGCTGGTGATAGACGAAAAAGTAAAGAAAGAGATTCTCAAGAACGCACTTAAAAATGCTTACGACTATGGCTCCGCCAAGGACGGTACCGTAATAAGCAAGGTCCTCTTTGAGTTCCCTGAACTCCGGTCATCTATGGCTGAGCTTAAGGCAGAGGTATCTAAAACGGTATCTTTGATAAATGGCATGGACAGGACGGAGGTTGAGGAGAAGTACGGAATCTATAAAGCAGGATTTGATGACGCGGAGAGAAAGAAAGCCGAAGGGTCGAAGCCCAAGTTTATAGCTGATGGAGCCATGGTGGGCAGTTTCAAGACGCGGTTCCCTCCTGCGCCTAATGGGTATATGCATATAGGTCATGCGAAGATAGCCTTCCTCGAGCAGAGGCTTGCAGAGGAGTATAAAGGCAGGCTCGTGCTCTACTTTGATGATACTGATCCGGAGAACGAGAGGCAGGAGTTTGTTGACGCATTCAAGAGGGATCTGGATTGGCTCGGTATACGCTTCGATGATGAGTATTATGCAAGCGACAATATAGACAAGATGTATGGCTATGCGGCTGCTGCAATACGGTCTGGTGATGCATATGTATGCACATGCAGCAGGGAAAGGATGAAGGAGGGGAGGATGAACTCCAAGGAGTGCGAGCACAGGGCTAATAGCGCAGAAAAGAATATTGAGCTCTGGAACGCGATGCTGGATGGTTCCCTTGGAGAGAGTGCCGTGCTAAGGCTTAAGGGGGACATGAAGTCTTTGAATACAGTGATGCGTGACCCGACGCTCTTCAGGATAAAGAGCCAGGCACATTACAGGCAGGGGAGCCGGTACAAGGTCTGGCCTACGTACGATTTCAATACTCCGATAATGGATTCGATGATGGGCATAACGGATACCTTAAGGAGCAAAGAGTACGAGCTCAGAGATGAGCTTTACTTCAGGATTCTCGACATGCTTGGGCTGCGGAAGCCGCGGATACACAGCGTCGCAAGGCTTGAGATAAAGGGGAATATAACTTCCAAGAGGAAGCTTAATGCAATGGTAAAGGAAGGGTTGATTAGCGGATATGATGATCCAAGGCTTGTGACTATAGCAGGACTGCGCAACCGTGGCATAGAAGCCTCAGCTATTAAGGAATTTGCGCTGAGATTCGGAATGAGCAAGGCTGAGAGCGTCATGGACATAGAGATGCTGCTTTCTTATAATAGGAAGCTCATCGACAGGCAGGCTAAGAGGCTGTTTGCAGTGGAAGAACCTGCCGATTTGTCAGTAGAGGGATTCGAGAGGAGAAAGGTCAGGCTTAGGCTCCATCCTTCCGAGGATATGGGGTATAGGGAGTATGAACTCGCAGGCAGGTTCCTTATAGACAAGGCCGATGCATCTTCTTTGAAAGAGGGAGAGGGCATAAGGCTTAAGGAAGCTGTCTCTGCTAAAGTGTTGTCTGTATCGCAAGGAACAGTTAAATGTGCGGAGAGCGGCGGGGAGCCTGATGGTAGCTTGAAGACAATGCAGTGGGTAGACGCAGGTGCTGCACTGAGATGCAAGTTCATAATGCTTGGAAATCTTGTCAATGATTCAGATGAGTTCAATAATCACAGTATAGAAGAGCATGAAGGATATGTGGAGGGATATGCTGCGCATCTTGAGGATGGAGAGCGCGTGCAGCTTGAGCGTAAAGGATTCTTCAGGTTCAGGAAGGGGCCGGCGCTCTCTTTTATTTCACTCTGATTTTATTTCACCGAGAGATTTGGCTATCTCCTCGGAAATGTCAAATGTTTTGGTTCCTTTGAATGGCAGTGTGTTGGTGCCGCATATCTCGCTTATTCCAGCATTTCTTAGCTTCTCTTCGGCGTTGCCTGCCATTATAAGGTGCACGGCAGCCACGCGTACATTTTCCGCCCCGCGGGACCTTGCAAACTCTGCTGCCTGTACTATGGTTCCCCCTGTGCTTATCATATCATCTATTATCATGACGTCTTTTCCGGTCATGCTCTCTGTAGGGGAATGCCTTATGCCAACCTTTGTATCGTTCAGCCTTTCCTTGTCTATGTAGGTATATGCGCAGCCGATGCTTGCCGCTGCCTTCCTTGCAATCTCAAGCGCTCCCTTGTCAGGAGCCAGGACTAGAGGATTGCGCATTCCTTCGCCTGCATACCCGGCCATCTTACCTATCACATCCACTATTACCGTCTTGCCTTTGAATGCCCGAAGCGGCCCGCTCTTGTGGGGCTGTATCGTTATGAGATTGTCGAGTCGCAGGGAATTCAGTATCGAGATTATTGTGCTTATGCTTACCGCTTCGCCTTCGTTGAACTCCTTGTTCTGCCTCATATAGCCCATGTATGGCACTATGGCAGTTACTGACTTGACCCCCATGTCCCTGGCCTTGTCTATCATGAAGAATAACTCCATAAGGCTCTTGTCCTGAGGGATATTTGTGGACTGTATTACCGCAACATCTTCCCCTGCGATCTCATTGGGTATTTTGATGTACGACTCCCCGTCAGGGAAGACCTTGTGCACAGCGCTGCAGGCTTTTTCCCCGCTTAGCTTCGCAATCCTTTCTGAGATGCCGTTGGCTGAAGGTCCTGCTATTAATATCATAAAAATAATGAGAGACACAATATTAAATATTTAGCGCATACGCACTGCTGCAGGCAAAACATTAATAGGCGCATTCTTATATTTACATTACCTAGAGTCCCGTCATCTAGTGGCCAAGGATAGCGGGCTTTGGACCCGCATACGCCGGTTCGAATCCGACCGGGACTATTTTAGGAATATGGGCATGGTGCATCAATGGGCATTACAAGAAAACCGCATGGTACCGGTAATTTGAAAGCAGAGGCGATCCATTCGGCTCAACCAGAATTAAAGGAGATTGGGACATTGAAAAGGATAGTGGAGGTTTGCTGGGATAAGAGCACAAGTGCGGATCCTGATGCGTGGACTGTAGAGAATAGTGCCTATGGCCAGTGCGCGGTTACTGCACTCCTGGTGCAGGATATGCTGGGCGGAAAGCTTCTTAGGAGCGTCGCTTCGTGGAAAGGGGGGAGCGTCTCGCACTATTTTAATGAGCTTCCTGACGGAAGGGTATTGGACCTGACAAGAAAGCAGTTCAGAGAAGATTGCAGATTTTCCGAACCTGAATATAGAGATCGGTCATACGTACTGTCTTATCCTGATACGGCATCAAGATACGAGATTCTGAAGCGCAGGTTCATATTTGCATCTGGATTGCGATGACTCAATATTAATAATACTGCATGCAAAGCCTAATTATGATGATGAGACGAGGTATTTCTGATTAGTGATGAGTAAGAGAGTCTCTGAATAATCCGGGTGTTTTTATGAACAAGGGCAGAGGAAACGGGAAGAGGATTATTGTAGGCATAGACGGGGGAGGGACGGAGACCCTTGCGCTTGCGTATGATGAAAATGGCAGGCTTATCGGGGAGGGAATTGCAGGACCCTCTAATCCCCATAATGTCGGGGCAGATAGCGCTGTGGAGAATATACTAAGCGCGATGTATAATACAGGGTTCAAGAAGGCGGATGCCGTATGCGTCGCACTCGCGGGGATGGACACCTCAAAGGATATAGGTATTATGAAATCTGCTATACCGAGATTATCGGATCATATAGTAGTAGAGCATGATGCTTTTGCTGCGTTGTATGCCGAGACCAGGGGTGCTAAAGGTGTACTCTGCATTGCAGGCACAGGGAGCATAGTCCTTGGTTATGATGGGAGCGAGAGGCACAGGATATGCGATTATGGATGGCTGCTTGGAGACGACGGATCAGGGTACAGGATAGGGTGCGAGGGGCTTAGGAAGACGGTAAAGATGCTTGATGGGGAGATGCGCAGGAGTATCCTCGCCTCTTACATCCTCGACGCGACATTCTCTGACGACCTTGATGCTCTTATAACATGGGGTTATTCCAAGCAATTCAGGGTAGATTCGATAGCGGCATTGTCAAAGGTTGTGGACAGGGCTGCATCGGAGGGTGACAAAGCAGCACTGAAGATTATAAACGAGGCGAGCATGAGCCTTGCACATGGCGCAGCCATGATGTCAAAGAGAATAGACGTAAACAGGGTCTATACGGTAGGCGGTGTTTTCGAATCTTCGCTTTACTACAGAATATTCAAGAATTACCTCTCAAGAAACAGGATAAGCGTGGTTCAATCCACAAAGAAGACTGCGCTAGGCGCGGTTCTTATCGCAGCGGATTCTATAGGGCTCAGGCTAAGGCCTAATAAGACCTAGCGAAATTTGCCAGGGCTTTTGCTTCCTTGCCGCAGTATATGCACTTGCCGACATCTTTCTGCTGTTCCGGCATATTCGTAATCTTTGCGCCTGTCTCCTCCTTTATCTTGTCCTCGCACGCCATAGACATGCACCACCCTGCCTGCACTATGCCTCCTTTCTTCTTTAGTATATCCTTCAGACTCTCGTATGTATCTGCCTTTGATATCATCGACTCCATGAATGAGAGAGCCCTCGAATACATAGATTCGTGCATTTCTTCCATAATCGATGGGAGCCTCTCTTTCAGGATGGAGACTTTCACCGTCTCCTTCGCCCCATTGTCGCGCCTGACTGCCACTATGGATTCCGATGCAATCTCCCTCTCACCGACTTCTATGCGTATAGGCACGCCGCGCATTTCCCACTCGTTGAATTTGTAGCCAGGTGAATATCCTTCTCTGTCATCAAGTTTTACCCTCAGACACTGGTCGAGATCCTCAGCTAGCTTCTTAGCGTAGCCAAGCACTCTTTCCTTGTTCGTTTCCCTGAATATTGGGACTATTATTGCCTGTATGCGAGATACTCTTGGCGGGATTACGAGACCTTTGTCATCGCCGTGTGTCGCAACCATAACGCCAAGGACCCTTGTGCTTATCGCAAAAGTATTCTGCCATGCATATTCCTGCTTTCCCTCCCTGTCCAAGAACTTTATCTCAAACGCCTTCGAAAAGTTCTGTCCGTCATTATGGAAGTCTGGGCCTTGCAGCGCCCAGCCATCAGGCATTATCATCTCAATGCTGTAGCTCGCAACCGCCCCGGCAAATTTTTCCTTGTCTGTTTTCTTTCCGGGTATTCCCGGAAGGGCAAGGTAGTGCCTGAGGGCCCTTAGGTATATTCCCAATATTGCTTCCTTCTCGCCCTCAGCCTCTTCCTTGGTGGCAAATACTGTATGACCCTCGTTCCAGAGGAACTCTCTTGACCTGATAAAAGGGGTTGGATGTTTGAATTCCCACCTTAAGACGCTGTTCCATTGGTTATACCTCATTGGTAGATCTCTCCATGACCTTATCCACTTGGAATAGCTCGGGTACATTATTGTCTCAGATGTGGGGCGTATTGCGAGTTTTTCATCGAATTTTGTCTCGCCCGCCTGTGTAACCCACGCAACTTCAGGGGTAAAGCCCTTGAAATGTTCGCTCTCGCGCTCCAGGAATTTCTGCGGTATGAGGAGGGGAAAGTAAACGTTCTCTATCCCTAACTTCTCGAATTCTGCATCTATGCCTCTTGAGAGTGTCTGCCAGGCATAGTATGAAGACGGGCGGAACGCAAGCGAGCCGGATACATCAGTATAGTCTATGAACTCTGACTTGAGCAGCACTTCAGCGTACCATCCTGAAAAATCTTCTGCTTTTTTGCACTGTATTCCGTTCTCATCTGATATACAATCACCTTTAATCAATGGATATGTCCAGTCTGGATAATTTATCCTTAAGCAATTTAACGTTCTTAAACTGTACTGCGCTTATGCCCAGTTTTCTAGCGCTCTGTATATTCTGCATCTCGTTGTCTATCAGCAGCATTTCATCAGGGTCTAACGATATTTTTTTGATTACGTATTCGTATATTTTTGGATCAGGTTTGAGGCGGCCTATGCTGAAAGAGGTAAATTTGTAATCGAATATATTCTTGGGGAATAGTTTTACAGTGAAGGCATGGCGGTTCCTATCAACGTTGGTAAGGTATGCTGTTATGTACATTTTGTGAATGGATGATGCTATTCTTATTACTGATTCGTTTACTTCTACATGTTCCTTGTAGAATTCAATCCACCTGAACTGGCTTTTCCTTATTCCAAGAGACTTTGACATGTTGGCGCTGAACTTGTCAAGTGTTATTTTTCCCGTCTCAAAAATGGGAAGCCTGCTCTTGATTATCTCCTGCACCTCCTTTGTATTTTTGCCCGATATGCCAGACAGGTAAGAATAATACTCGTTTTGCGGCGTTTTTATTATTACCCCTCCAATATCAAAAATAACTCCGCGTATCATGAATGCATTTCTTATTAAAGGTTTTAAAGGCTAACGCACAAATAATAATGCTCAGGGGTTGTGGCGTAACTTGGCAGCGCGGCAGGCTCCAGATATATTTTATTTTGAGCGTTTTACGCTGTGATGAAATTCTGGAAATAAGACTAAATATGGAAGCAACCTGCATGTCGGGGTTCAAATCCCCGCAACCCCAGGCTTTTAGCCCGCTTGCTTTTTTGAATATCGCAC
>JAJZKO010000014.1 GCA_021850805.1 Microcaldota archaeon
CGAGACATTCAGGGTGGCCATAGTACATGGCTTTGATAGGGCGGACGTGTAAGCAGGGAGCTTTTGCGACTTGTGAGCGTACCGCAACTAAACCCTTCTTTCACTGCAGATTCCTTCTCTTCTTTTTTAACGTGACAGCGTCAGCCATGCAACATGCATTTTTATTTGTTGCATTGTACATATGCGTATGCAAATCAGAGCCCAGTCGGCAATGGAGTACCTGACGACTTACGGGTGGGCGATACTGATAATAGCAATCGTACTAGGCGCCCTGTTTGAGTTAGGCGTATTCAGTGGCACGTTCTTCCTTCCGAAGGTGCCTCCGGGATCATGCTATGTATACAGGCCTTACGGGCCAGGAAGCCCATTATCCGTAAGCCTTGAAGGCACATGCAACGGGGCGCTGCCACAATACACGCTCACGCTTGCAGGCAACAGCAGCGTGCTTAAAATAAGCGATATGATGCAGGAAGAGGGCACAAAATCAGTTACTTATACCATATGGGTGAAGGCCCGGAACCTTTCCGGAACTTACCATGTACTGTTCGGCGACACTTATGGCGACAATAATGACGGCACTAACTATAACAGAAACGGGTATGATATTTACATTGCAGGCAACCAGATATCCTATCTGCCGCAAGGTTACATAGCTGTTGAGAGATATGGAAACCAGCCAGGCGATGTGCATCCCTACACAAACGGCACTGTGGTTGCCTCTCTGAACCCTGCGTCGTTAAACCAATGGTATTTTGTCGCTGTAACATACAGCAGGCCTTACCTGAAACTTTACATAGACGGCGTTTACCAGGGGGAAACATCAGGCACTTTTCCTATAACAGTGAACAGCAGAATGGAGCTCGGAGCATTTAATTCAATTTATTCTGGGGAATACTTCCAAGGCGCATTCCAGGTATCAAACTTTCAGGCATATAACTCTTCCCTCTCCTCCAATCAGATACTCTTTATGTATGACGAGGGAATAGGCGGAGCGCCGTTGGATTTGCAGAACCTTGTTGGGTGGTGGCCCCTGAACGGAAATCTCAATGATTATAGCGGAAATAATCATACGTCTTATTCCGCCAATGCGATATATACGAATTCGTGGGAGGGCGGATATAATCTGCCATAGGGCAGATGCACTTATTTCTTGTCGCTATCTAAGAGGCTGTTAAACCTCTTCGGCTTCCTCCCTTTCCATGCGCCTGACGAATATGCGTGTGAGAGTATCAATGGCATTGCTATGGTCGCTTCTGAGAAAACCATCTGAGCCATTTCCTCCTTCACCTTACCCCACGAATGTGCTTCTTTCAGGGTGGAACCCGAAAGCGCTCCGTCGCGTTCATCCGCCACGGTTATCTGTATTGCGTATTTGTGCATGTCTGGATTTTTGCCCAGTATGTCTGCAGCGACAACTATATCCTGCGCGAAGTTCTTAGGCACACCGCCTCCTATCATGAAGAGGCTGGTATCTCCGGATGCTATCTTTATCTTGGTGAGCTCGAGGAAATCTTTTACTGAATCTATAGAGACATGTGTCTCCTTGTTTTTCCACTGATGCATCACAAGTCCAAAACCTGCGCTTGAATCAGAGAATGCGGGTACGAATATCGGTACGCCCTTCCTGTAGGCCTCTAGCACTACCGAATCCTTAGCCTTTGAATTCCTATCGAGATACTTGCCCATCTCTATTATGAATTCGCGCGAAGAGTATGGCCTTTTCTCTATTGTGTCTGCTATCTTGCATATGGTCTCATCGCAGATACGGAGCTCGTCCTCGTCTATGTATGTATCGTATATCCTGTCTATATGGTTATTTCGCAGCATCTCGTCATTAACCATCGGAGAGCCGATGTAGTGCGAGAACCCAAGAGCTTCGAAGAAGTCCTGGTCTACTATGAGAGCTCCTGTCGAGACTATTGCGTCTACCATGTTGTTGTGGACCATCTCGTATACAAGCCTTTTCAGGCCTGCGCTGAATATTGATCCGGCAAGGCATAGTATTATCGTATTCTTCTTGTCCTTAAGCATTGCCTTGTATATGCTTGCTGCGCGGTGCAGGTTCCTTGACTGAAAGGCCATTGAGGAGAAGGATTCGAACAGCCCGTCTATGCTGCTGACTTCCATGCTTATGTGCCTTATCTTCCTAGAAAGATGCTTTTTTTTGTCTTGTGATCTTGCCATCGGATTACCAATTCGAATATTACTTATAATGATCTTTGAATGCTTGCTTGGTAATATCGCGCATGTTGAATTACTGATAGATTGCCCGCAATAAAATATATTAATTATCTGTTATGCATAAGTAAGTGCGCTCCTCATTGCGCATTCCTGTTGGTACAATGCCAGACAAAACTGAAAATTACTATTTTGTAGGCTTCTCCGAGTTATCGGATTATGCTGACTCGATTGCAAGTAAAATAGTGAGCAAGCTAGGCAAGCCGCTTGGCATAGGATACATACAACGTGGCGGGATGGTATTTGCGCGGCTGCTCTCAGACAGGCTTGGAGTCTCGAATATGTTCTGCATTTATGCGTCGTCCTATCCGGGCAGAGGTGGAAAGGTAAAGAACTTTGACATGCAATTCCCAGACATGCCTGAGAACTTTAAGGCAGGGGATTACCTGCTTATAGTGGATGACATATCAGACAGCGGTTATACTTTAGAAAAGGCTGTCCGTGGGATAAAGATACTTAACAGCATAAATGTTGCCACTGCGACAGCTGTGTGCAAGAAGGGCACAGACTTTGTCCCGGATTTCTATGGCAGAGAGGTTGAGAAGAAGTACTGGGTAGTATTTGAATATGAGAAGGCGGAGACTACTAGTTCCATCAAGGATTACAAAACTGCAGACGTGGCAGGGAGCGGAAGGATACCCAGATGGCTTAAGGGCCATTGACATTCACTGCCTCAGGATAAAGATAAGGTTAAAATGGCAATATGCAATAATTGATTTGTACTTAGGGATGGAGCAGATGGTTGGAACTTCGTATGGATCCGTTTCGGTAGAGGAGATGGTAGTACCAGAGCTGCCGCAGAGCGTGATTGAAAGCCTGCACAGCTTATCGGTTAAAATAGGAAGCATGGCCCAGGAAGATTTTGTAGTCCCTGAACTTTACTGGCCCTCTGTGCATCTGCTTGCGAGGAGGGGTAAGCTTCTCAGGCCCACTCTCGTATTCCTCTCTGCATACTCGATTGGCGAAAAGCCATCTGATTATATAGACCTTGCCCTATCCGCAGAACTTTTGCATGTATCGTCGTTGATACATGACGACATAATAGACGGTGACGCGACAAGGAATGATATTGAAACAGTGCATGTGAAATATGGGACAGGAGCCGCAATACTTGCAGGCGATTCCCTGATCTCCAAATCAATTACGCTAGCCTCCAATTATGGCAAGGATGTCATAAGCGCTATAGCGACTTCTGCGATGGAGATGTGCGCGGGAGAGATACTTGATAGCAAGTATCAGAAAGCAGGAATAGTTCCGAGCATAGACGATTACATAAGGCTTGCGGAGCTTAAGTCGGCGTCCCTCATCTCGGCTTCGTGCAGTTCCGCCGCCATATATGCAAAGAGCAGAAGCTCTGATGCGCTGGGCAAATTCGGTAAATATCTGGGACTCGCATTTCAGATAAGGGATGACATAATAGATTTTATAGGCGGGGAAGGAAACGGATATAGGCCGAATATAATAAAGACCATAGTCACTTCCGAAGGGCTTGTGCCTAATGAAGCGCTCCTGAAGGCAGCCATTCTTAACAACGCATATGTGGACAGGGCTATGGAGGAACTGCATGGATTTGAATGCCAGGGGCTCCTTAATTACTCTCAGTTCGTGAAGGTTAAGCTGAGGCGCTAGCTTACTTTCTGCATGTTATCATAAAGGATATGCCAGTGGCAAGTTCTTTGATGCGTATATCCTTAAAACCGTGCTTCTTCGCAACCTTAAGCAGGTTTTTCTTATCGAAATGCTTTATGCTATGCGAGAGCCATTCGTATGATCCTCTGCCGAGTGCCCTTCCCGAGTATTCTATAATTTTCATATAGCCTGAAAAAAATAGGCGTAGCGGTTTCTCGTCGGGAAGGGCCATGTCTATAAATACTGCGCTGCCATTCTTTTTGAGCACACGGTAGGCTTCTGAGAAGAATGCATCAAGGTCGATTATGTTGCGAAGGACAAATGCGCTTGATACTACATCGAAGCTGGAGTTTCCGTACGGCATTCTCTGCGCGTCGCCCACGGAAAGCTGTGCAAGGATCATTTTCCGAGCGAGCTTTTCCTTTGCTATCCGGAGCATCTTCTTGTTCGGATCTATCCCATACAGTTCAACATGTACCCCACGCCTATTAGCAGTGCGTTTTATGGAAAGCAGCATATCCCCCGTCCCTGTGCCTGCATCGAGAATCCTGAGCCTGCCAGGCTTTCCTTTGACTACAGACTCTGCTGCGGCTGCCCTCCACCTGTAATCTATTCCTAGACTGAACAGGTGATTCATTATGTCATACCGCCTGTAGATTCTGTCAAATACAGCATTTATTTCCTTCTGCTCCATATACAATCATTTTTTGTAACGAATTTCGT
The DNA here is from genome assembly GCA_021850805.1 of Microcaldota archaeon. Classification (GTDB taxonomy): domain Archaea; phylum Micrarchaeota; class Micrarchaeia; order Micrarchaeales; family CABMGC01; genus JAKBQS01. The sequence goes on from JAJZKO010000014.1 coordinate 4,591, forward strand.
AAGATCCAGGAAGTGTGCGTATGCCCAGGTTAGAACTTATTTCCTTCACCGCGCGCTTCACTATCTCCTCTGACAGCCCAAGATAATTCTCTGGGTTGGTAAGATCCGCTATTACATCTTTGCGCAGCACTTTCGATATTTCTCTGGTTCTCAGTAGCTCCTCTGCGAATGGAATACCCTTCTTGTAAGATGAGAATGCTGCTCTTTTCGTAAGCGTATATGCCTCTTCCCTGCCCATTCCTGATTTTACCAGCTGCAGCAGTACTCTCTCTGCCAAGTTTACCCCTTTGAGCATGTGAAGGTTTCTCCCGACCATATCAGGATCCACCTTCAGCCCGGAAAGTATCTCCGATATCTCCTTTATTGAATAATCGAGCAGAGTGAATGAGCCCGGTATTATTATACGCTCGTTTGCGCTGTTGGTAAGATCGCGTTCATGCTCAAGCGCCACGTTCTCTATCGCCACGGATACTGATGAGCGCAGATATCTGGCTATGCTGCATAGCCTCTCGGATCTATGGGGATTCCTCTTATGAGGCATTGTCGATGAGCCTGCCTGTGTGGCGCTGAATGGCTCCATTACTTCGCTTATCTCAGTCCTTTGCAGATTCCTTATCTCCTTTGCGATTTTCTCTACGCATGAGGAAGTTAATGCACAGAAATATACAGCGTCAGCCACCATGTCCCTCTGCACAACCTGGTTTGAGACGAGGGCAGGTCTTATGCCAAGCTTTTTCAGGACGCGCGCCTGGAGCTCATATCCATCGTTTCCCAAAGCCGCCATTGTCCCGACTGCACCGCTTATCTTGCCGTGTATCGTGCTGCTGCGTATGTGGCGTTCCCTCTCTATGCACAGGTAGACATCATAGGCCCATAGGGCAAACTTCATGCCGTATGTGGTTGGAACCGCATGCTGGCCATGGGTTCTTCCCGCGCAGGGTAGCCTTATCCAACGCATTGCTGCGGAGAGTAGTATTTTCTCGAGATTAAGAAGCCTTTTGTCTATAACTTCCAGTGCCTCGGTAATTGCAATTGCAGTTGCAGTATCCTCGATATCATAGCTCGTAACACCCATATGCACATATTTGCCCCACCTCTTCCCTGATGCCTCTTCAAGCGCATTTACAAGAGCGAGCAGGTCGTGGTCTATCCTGACTTCTATCTCTGCAACGCGTTCCGGGCTGACATGTTTTATATTTGCATTCTTCTTTATGGCATCTGCGGCGCCCTTTGGTATTATGCCAAGTTCGCCCTGCACCTGGGCAACTGTTCCTTCCACTAGAAGCCATCTTGAGATCTTGCTCTCTTCGGAGAATATTCTTTCCATCTCCTTTGTTCTGTACCTGGCGCTCCAATCTGCCATGCGATTAGCCTCTAGAATCCTTTTTCCTTCCTCATGTCTATCATATCTTCAGCTTCGCCCCCGGTCCCAACTAGCGTTATTGGGACCTTAAGTTCCTTCTCAAGGTTTTCTATAAAAGCGCGCGGCTCCTCGCCAAGCGCATCCATTCTTTTTACACCTGCCGCGGATGGATATAATGTATCAAGTTTGGTTATCGCGACCTGTGTGGCCCCGTTTAGCATTATCGACCTTTTTGCAAGTTCCTTGCTGAATGGTGCAGCGCGCCGCTGCCTGCCGGTAACCGTACCGAATTCAAGCATGTTTAGTTGTTTTGCTTCGGCAGGGCTTATCTCGCCTTCAAGCGGCCCGTTCCCCACCCTGGTAAGAAATGATTTGAAAACAACTATCACATTATCCACCTTTCCTGGGCCTATGCCTACATCGGAGCACGCTGCAGATGCAGTTGTATCCTTAGATGTCACAAATGGATAAGAGCCGTGGTATAGGGATAGGAAGGTTCCCTGGGTAGCTTCTATTATAACCCTCTCCTTATTATCCGCTGCGCTGTTGATGATTTCTGGAACATCGCCCACCATCTCTTTTAATGACTCGGCGTCATGCGCCTGTTTTGCAACGCGCTTTACTCTGTCTACCTGCGCTGGACCGCAGCCAGTTCCAGTAGTCGATATCTTTTTTGACAGGTATTCATCGTTCCTGTCGGCTTCTTTGTGTGCGGGTTCTATTATGGAACAGTGGCTGTCGACTACCAGCCTTCCCGTTACGGAGAACTCATTGATCTCTTTCATAAGGATTTCAGGGTCTATAAGTACACCTGAGCCTATAAGCAACTTTGCAGATGGATTTACAAAGCCGGATGGTATCTGCCGAACCTTGTAGTTTTTTCCCTCATATATTACAGTATGCCCTGCGTTAGGGCCAACTCCGGCACGTGCATTTACCGCTACCTTGTCCTTTATTGCGAGGTATGATACAACCTTGCCCTTTCCTTCATCGCCATATCCTCCGCCAACAACTACGTCAAGCATGTTTATCCAATTATATCTAACGAATATAATATTAATACTATCCATGGAGATTTGCACTTTGCACGGTTACTAGGCAGACTTGCAATACTTTTATTGGCAACGTTCATCTGCGTCTCTTTGGCGCAACTGGATTCCTGGTCCGCATTCTCGTCGCATTCTGCTTTGCTATGCCGAAGCGCAGCATTGAAGGCATCACTATGGATATTATTATTGTAGATATGATTATTGCGGTGTACGATACCTGCCCTATCACGCCGTCAGAGAATGCAAGGGACGCTATTATTATCCCGACTGCGCCCCTTCCTCCAAGAATCGATGCGCCTGCAGTCGGTTTTAGATTATCGAATAGGGCTCTTCCTGCAAGGATAGTCATTGCGCCACCTGCAATTACCACAATCAGGACAGACACTGCGACGTAATAGAATATCGACATGCTCACGTAGGCAACAAGCAGCCCCGCGGTACTGAAGAATACAGGTATAAAGAAACTGTTGTTCATCCTCCTGAATGTCCTCTTGAACGTGCCGAAGAGGTCTCTGCCGACTATCGTCTCGTGTATCAATATCCCCGCAAAGAATCCGCCAAGTACGTATGTTATCCCTATGATGTCAAGTACGGCTGATACGACAAGCCCTGCGAGTATTATTACTGCAAAGGGAAAATCTTCATCGACGCTGGAGATTCTGAAAAACGTGTGCCTTGCTTTCTTGTCGTATTTCCTCAGGTACTTGTCTATGGAGATGAATAGGGCAAAAAATATTGCTATGCCCAGTATTATTGTTGATGGGCTTGTCTTCCCTATAGCAAATGCGAGGATCAGGAATGCAACAGTATCTGATGCCACTACAGCAGAGAGTATCCGCTTCCCATCTTCCGCATCAACAAGTTTGTACTCCATAAGCAGCACAGAGACTATAGAGATTGAAGGTATGCTTATTGCAAGGGAAGTTATAAGGGCATCTGCAGGGCTGAACAGGAAAAGATACGAAAATGCAGCAAACATTATAATAAAGGGCAGTATGAAACTGGACAGTGATAGGCCCAGTGCGCTTTTGACGTGGCCGCTTATTGCGCTCGTATCAACCTCTATCCCTATAAGAAGCGTTATGAAAAAGAGGGATACGTCGCCTATTCCGCTTAGCGTTGCGCTGGGCTGTATAAGTCCCAGTATCATTGGCCCAAGAAGTATGCCTGCAAGTATATTTCCAACAACGTCTGGGATTCCAAGCCCTTCTGCAAATTTACCCAGCAATATTGATATTCCAAGTAACATCAATAGAGAGACTATTATTTCCATCTGCACCTGAGTTTTATTGCATGAAGCCAATAATAAATGTTTCCCTGAAGGCTTTGCGCTGGCAGTAAAGCCTTATGATATTTGGAGCACTGCAGTGCATATAAAACAGGATATGCATGGGGCTTGCTGATTTACTTCTTGTTCCTGCGCCTTCTCCTTCCTGATGATTTTGTGCCCTTTGATCTCAGTAGTGCGAGTATGGCAACCACTGCGAGTGCCGCTATGGCAGGTATCTCATATATGTTTCCGTAATTAAGCAGCAACAAGCCTATAGGGATGCTTTCAGCGGTGTTGTTTGGAGCCCATGTATATGAGAGCTGATTGAAGCTGAATGCGTAGTTGGTCCCTGCGTAATTTGGATTTGCGGAGTAGGGCAGCGCTGCCTGGAAAGTGAATACCGGCTGGTTCCCAGGGGCCCCGTAGTATATTGCAGTTACCTGTGCAAAGCCCGTTCCGCAAGCAGTAGTCTTAAGCGAGAAGTTGCCTATCGAGTTTGTAGTAGCTATGCCGATAAGCCCCATCTGGCTTGTAAGAAGACCGGTGCCATTGGAGAAGTATGGATCACAGAATGCAGTATTACCATCTATAGTGCCTGTCTTTGGCAGGCTTACTGTAGACCCTGAGGAGGTCTTGAAGCTGCCGTAAATGTTGCAATTGTACTTTGGAGTCTGGAGCAGGCTGTTTGCAGGCGGTATGCATTTGCCAGACGATGATGCATTATATGAGGGATGATAGGTTACTACATTTGACCATTGCCCATCCCCTGTAAGTGAAGGATTTGCAACCTGGCAATTCCCGTTTATCGTATTTCCGAACGCGCAGATGTCTGCCTGCGCTGCCCCGGATGATGAATCAGGGCTTGATGCAAGAGTATAGTAATTCATGTTTGTATCGTAGTACAGGTATATGCTGCCGCCCTTGAGCGGGATGAAGTTGCCAGAAATCGGCTGGAAACCTGCAGTCCCGTTTATGTATAATGTGGTCTGGTTTGAATTGGTGCTGTTTACGGAAGGTACCACACTCAGATCTATCTGTGTTATATTTGCTATATCCGCATCTACAGGCATATATATAGTATTGTTGAATTGGTCATTGTACACAAACAAAAGCCTGTGATATCCGAATAGGCTGTTCGTGCCTGCGCCTGTTGGCTTCTTCATGGTTTCCGTGAGCCTGTTGTCATTTACCATCTCCTTATATAGATCGAACAGCGTAACGGTTGCTGGCTGTGGGTATTCGGTATAAGTAAAGTTATTAGGCTGATTGAAGGCGTTTGCAAGGTTGCCTATTAGTGACGATACGCATCCTATGCCGTAGCATATCTGGTTTTTAGGGATTATGGAATATCCCACAGTAGAATATCCAGGGTATGAACCCTGCAGATAGGTCTTTGTGAAGAAATTGATCAGATGAGTGCCGTTTATCACATCCTGGGCGTTTGAGACAGGGCTCGTGGTTGCGTTTATGTATATATTCCCGAATTTTCTGTCTGTCTGCACGTTATAGATGAAAAATGGCGAGATAATGTTCTGATTATCGCTTATGTTTGGGACGTAATACGAGTTCTGGGTAGGATATTTTATATACGTCTGCCCGCTGGTAATGTTTGCTTTCTGGTTCTTAGAGTTTACGGTATTGCTGGCCGCAAATGCATACTCAGTGTATTTAGTCGTGCCTGAGGCAGGAAGCTTTACCGATGCGGGGCAGGACGAAGGTCCGCTGGATAGCCCTCCTCCGGAATACTGCTGGTTCTCTGTATACGTATAATTGTATGGCACTAGGACATAGCCTGACGCCTGGCCATTAAGAGCAGTGAGCGGAGAACCGTAAAGCACACCGGTAACCGTGCTGTTTGGGTTAAGCTTGAATGGATTGCCATTGAATGATGAGTTTATGGCATTCTCTGATTGCGCGGCTATTGAGTTGTCTGAAGAAGATCCAGCCTGCTGGCTTCCCGAGAAAGACGAGAAGTAATACCCGGCATACGTCAATCCCTGCTCTGAGCTTATGCTCTCCGAGTAATTAAGCGCACTGGTATCAAAATATATTGGATTGCTAAGGTTGTCAAGGGATGATAGGTATGTGCAGAAAGGCGGCTTAGTCTCTGACGGGCTTGATGCTGCATAGTTTTTATTGTCAACATAGCAGCTGAATGGGCTTATAGAGCCATTGTATCCTGTGAACTTGGTGTAGTTCTCCACGAGGAACCTTGAGATCATAAGTTCGCCGTAGTCAGCAGCATTCCCTGGCCCCTGTCTACTGTCTATGTTTGGCATAAGGAGCGCCATGGTACCATTTGAGTTGATTGACATGCTCGGTCCCCTTATAGGCGGTACATGATAACCTTCTGCAATGCTGCACCATGCACCAGTGCATATCCATGAATTTATAAGCGGACCTATTGGCTTATACGCAGACCCGTAATTGCTTGCGCTGTAAGCAGGTATGGTGTAGCAAGGAGGATTTGCAGCGCCGCAGAAGTTTATGTCAGCCGCACTTGGATCCCCATTGTTTGCAGAGATATTTGCAGTTATCACCCAACCATATGGAGGATAGTTATTGCTCGGGGAGGTATAGCTTGATGGTGATATGTCATCAGATTTTGTAGGGTTGATCTTTGCGTCCACTCCGGTGGTGTTTATTACTCTTAAAGTTACGATCTCGAAGTTAACTCCGCCGGAACTGCTGAAGCAGAATATTATATGTATCCCGCAGTTGCCTCCTGTCTGCCCCTCCCAGTTGTCAAGCACATACAAATATCCATTTATGTCTTGTATTGCCACAGGGTGGTGGAACTGCGGCACGTCAAGCGCATTGTTCTTCTCAGTTACGCTGCTTAGTGCCTTTTCCATCTTGTAATCTTCTGTGGTAGCCAAGGCAGGATCGGTAACAGTCATTGATGCATTTGCGCCGTACAGGCCTCCCTGGTATAGATACTGATAGATATTGAGCACCGGTACAGTACTATGCCCGCTCACTTCGGATCCTGCGCCTATGGTGTACTGCAGCGAAATGTCTGCACCGTACTTCAGTGAACTGCCATCAAAGACGTATATGTATGGTATGGATTGATTAGCCATAAATACAAGACTTCCTGATGGGGAGACTGTTATCTCATTCAACGGGTGGTTGTTTTTGTCATTAGGCAGGTTCTGTATTACGTTCCCGGTAACCACAGGGGAATTTGATGTTATTGCATTGGCCACTTTTATTAGTGCTGGAAATAGTACAGTTGAGTATGACGGTACCCCACGTATCCCTACCCCTTGTGTAGTGACCGTGCATCCGGCACTTATATACGCTGTTCCCTGGTCGTCTACAGAGACGTTGTATGGCTGCAGGCTTACATTTACTCCGGAAGAGCTGCCTGAAGTTCCAGTCAGGGAATTGCATATGGAATTGCCGTTCAGATTAATCTGGTTTACAAAGTATGTAGCTCCGTCCTGCAGCTTTATCACATTCTTCCAGTATGTGTTCCAGTTGCTGTACCATGTAGATGCACTTGGAACGGGAGATTGCACAGAATCAGGTTGATAGGTGGATGTATTGTAGTTGCCTACTGTTATTGGTTTCAGCACATACAGCGCATATCCGCTTGCAGTAGTTGTATTTGTAGGAGGCGGTGTGCCTGACTTTATGCTGTCTATAAAGTTCACGTAGTTGGTTCCTTCAGGAGTAGGACCAGATCCGCTATAAGGACCATTCAGGTATGCATTAAGGGATTCTCCTGTGTCTGGCGGAGGGGCGGCGAAGCCGAGCTCTATGCCTGTGCTTCCCCCGGTAGCCTGCCCTATGACCTGCCCGGTATTCACTTTCTCACCGATGCTTACCGAAGGATTTACGTCTTCTGAATAATATACGTAGGTATACATGCTGTTTGACTCTGGAGGGTTGTTAAGCTGAAGTACAATGAACGTGTGCAAGCCTGGCCATCCTGAATTGTAGAGGTTTGTTATCGTGCCTGAACCTATTGCATATAGAGGGCAGCTTCCTCCCCAGTCTTTACCCTGGTCTGTTCTCTCGACTGTGCAACCTGGGCCTACGGGATATGCGTAGTTGCCTGAAGACGCGGTGCTGCCTGATGAACTTGAAGTGGCATTGCCGATAAGAAGTATGTATCCTGATGGGGTTGTTGTTATTGATATCGGGCTCGGTATTGTCGAATTAGACGTTGGTGATGGGCCGCCGCCTGAGCCTCCGCCTGGGCAGACATTACCCGGGCATACTGTACTCCAAGGAAGGCCTGCAGCATTCAGACCCCCTGTGCACTGGTGCCCACCGTATTGGCCTCCGCCCACCCATCCAAGCGGCGCCCAGTTACAATATGCGGGAAATCCGGCAGGATTGGTGTAGCTGCCCCAGAAAGTTGCAAAGCTGTCCCCGGCGCTTGTAAATAGCGCATATGCCCATTGAAATGCACATGTTGGATTATAGTATAATTCATAAGGCACAGCAGAGTTGTAGGTGCTGCATGTATTGGGATTGTATCCTGGCGGGCTGCCATACTGCGGCTGCCCGTTGGCTCCGCATGGAGTATATCCTTCCTGCAGTATGCCTGCGGCGCATCCTCCTGATTCGAGTGCCCCAGGTCTGAAACCGCTCTCCTGGTATGCCATTGATACCACAGTTATCACTTCTGGGCCTGTAAAGCCTGCACCTGTTGCGCAAGCAACTACCTGCTGCAATGTCAATGTCGCAGAAGGATTGCTAAAGTAATTTGTATTTGGGCATCCCTTGATTGATTTGGGGCCCGGGGTGGTGCTATTGCCTGCCTGAATGTTGGGATTTATTATGTTGCTTGTGGTTCCAAAATCAACGCTTACCCCGTTGCTTCTGTTGAATGCCTTAAGAGTGCCTTTTGAGTTTGCATAGAAGAGCGCAGGGGTATCGAATGTGAACGGATCAGTCCTTACAGCAGGGTTGTAGTAGTTGTCAGGACTGTATATGTCATATGATCCGGTAAGGTTAAGTGTCGGTATCTGTGACGGCGTTATTATGTTGAATCCGTAAGTGAAGTAAGGAAGCACTGGTGTATTGAATGTATATTGCTTGCTTGCTGATGCCTGCGTTATAAATGGTATATGATAATTTGAGACGCTCTGTAGGTTCGTGGATTCGGAATACGAGTAGGTATAGGTGCATGTGTTTCCATTGACCTGTTCGGAATATGAGAACGTGCCGGAGTAGCTTGATGACTGCGGCGGTATGTTGCCAAAGTTAGCATACTTTGCATTCCATGTCCATATAGACTGCTGAGGTACTGTAGGGGGCTTCTGGAATATGTAAAAATCGCTGCCATAGCTGCTCGATACAGAATTTCCCACTTCGGGGGAGTACGCCAACGGTGTTATAGCAACACTTGCAGGATTGGATATTACAAACTGCCCTACAGAAGCGCTGGCGAAACTTGTTGTGGACCAGCTTATCGTAGTAGGCAGGTTGTAAGAAGTGGTTAACGGAGAAGACGATGCCTGACACGCGTCTCCACCGATATATGGCGAACTTCCCGTGTAGAAGTATTGGTCATTGGTAGGATGCGACTCAGGAGCTTGCGGGCATGTTACAAGCCAACCTGCAGAGTTTGAATTGCCTTTTGCCACGGTGCCTGCTGGCGAGAGTTGCTGCGTCCCGCCAGTTGTACTGGTAAATCCTGTATACGGTGGGTTATATGTCGTAACAATGCTCCCTGATATCTTTACAGTGGCTGTAGGGTCTCCGGATGCCTGTGCGGCATAAGGCTGGGAGGACTGCGAGGAATAAGACAATCTTGCCGATGCATTCCTAGAAGTGTAGATGTTCATTGAGAACATTGCCAGGATGAATAGGATTAATAGAAAGTTATGGTCTCTTGACAATTACCCTACCTATTTATTATCTATCATGCGCAGATGGTATTTAAACTTTTTTGCTTTTTGGGCTTTGTTTGAATTAATCACTCTCTTGCCAAATAGTGCCATTTTTCAGCAAGGCAGGCTTCTGGAAATTTACGGTTATTGGCTGCAAGATGCTTATTTGAGGTGGGTCGTCCATTTCTATGCGTTCCTTGAACCTGAACATCTTGTTTGTAGGCATCCAGTCACATGGAGACTGCCGTGCATATGGATAGGGTATACGCGTGTTGCAGCCATAGATGAGTTGGTCATTGAGAGTCTATTCTTCCCTGTTCCTTTGTGTATAGGATCATGCTCCCATCCTTTTTAGTTATGGGATTTGCCCTTACCCCGTATATGGCCCTTACTCCTTTTTGGCTGGATAATTCTATAAGTCTCTGCGTTATAACCCCATCCAGTACTACAGCATGTACATTGCTTGAATCCTGAAGCTCAGCGAGAAGGCTCCTTATCGGAACCTCCTTGACTACATTGCCTACCCTGTCGTACAGCCTGCTCCTGAGTGTACCTGACAATTCGTCCAGCCCGCTTGCGAGCTGTGAGAGGACCATGCCCTCTAGGGCAGGCTTGTCCATTATGGTTTCATGCTTAGGCTTCTCAAGTTCTACAGACTCTATCTTCTCTATCTCCCTAGGCTCTTCTACAGATTCTACCCGCTCATCGCGGTTCTCTGGCTGGCGTTTCTGAGGCTGCCGAGGTTCTTCAGATGCTGCAGCAGGGCTTTGCGTTCTGGGCTCTCTTCTTTCCTGAGGCGCAGTGGTGGTTTCATGCTGCTTTCTCTGATACCTCCCTCCGGCATACTGGTCTATCGGTATCTTGGTCCTTAGGGCCTTGATTATCTCCTTGCGCGCAAGGTCTTCCACTTCCTTGCCGTCAGGGGCTCTGGCCACGAAATCCACATCTATGTAATTCATTATGGTGCGGAGTATCATGTCTCCTCCTCTATCCCCGTCTACAAAGACAGTTACTTCCTTCTCCGCAGCCAGTGAGATGAGGCTCTTGGGCACGTTCGAGATTGCACCGCCTATTGCTACGGAATTAGTTATGTCGTTGCGGAGCAGGTTCAGCACATCTGCCCTGCCTTCCACTATTATTATGTCGTCGCTCTTTGCCAAGTCGGGACCTGCAGGCAGGTTGTCTGCGCCATAAGAGGTAATCTCGCTTGCCCTCACCTCTGTCTGTACAAGCTCCGAAAGCTCGCGGCTATCAGGCATCCCTGTATTGAGAAGGTTCCTGACGAGCTCCTTTGCCCTCTCCAGTATCTTCCTGCGCTTCTCTGACCTTGTATCCTCTACTTTTTCTATTGCAAACGTAGCCTCGTATGGACCGACCCTGTCTACAGACTCTACAGCTGCCGCAAGTATGCATGTCTCTATCCTGTCAAGGCTTGCCGGAAGGAATAGTTTGCCGAACGACTTGTTCGAGGTCTGCTGCAGGCTTATCTCTATCCTGCCTATCTTCCCATTCTTCTGAAGTTCCCTTAAATCGAGATCATTTCCCAGTATGCCTTCTGTCTGCCCGAAGACCGCGCCTATTATATCAGGCTTATCTACCACACCGTCTATGTTAAACTTCGCCTCCACCATGTACTTTACTATCTCAAGATATGATTTTGCCATTTTATACACCAGATTCAATAATCTCCCTTACCGGGCAGTATGCCTGCTCTATTGAAGTAAGATTAAGCATTTTAAGGAACCTCTTTCCTGTTTCTGTATCTATAGTACAATTAGGGTACCGCTCCATCGCCAATGAGACCGCTTCGCACTCTTTTATGCTGCCTCCCTTGTCCAGATCCATCATGATGAAGAGGTGCACGGGCTTTGCGTCTCCCTGCATCTTTCCGAAGGATCCTATGGTAATTGAGCTTATTCCCAGTCTTGACAGGGTACGCACATCATGCTTGCCCTCTACTACAACCTCTCCGGAACTTAGCGTATCCATGATGTGTTTGATAGTATTGTATCTCTTGTCAGCTACGCTTTTGCCAGGCACCAGAATCACAACTTTGCATCGAGTGCACATCAGCATAAGCGCAGAGATACGCTTCGCGCCTTATATGATATAGCATGATATAATCTCATTATTGCACCTTTTATGCACCGTATATAGAAGCTTTTATAATATAAAAAGATTAATAATTATGTAGGTGCGGATTTGAACCGTTACAGCAAGGGCGCAAGAAACGAAAGGGAACTTCTCAATAGGTTTTACAGGAGTGGATACTCGGTTGTTAGGGCGGCAGGCTCCGGAGTTAATGCGCTGGGACCTGATATACTGGCAATAAAAGACGGGGTATGCCTCTCGTTTGAGTGCAAGGCCTGGGACAGGAGCAGCGTAAGCCTTGATGAAGAGCATTATATGAAGTTGGTGGAATGGGAGAGGAACTCTGGCTCTAGGACTTATGTCGCATGGAGAATGAGCGGGGAAGAGTGGCTTTTTGTCTCGATAGGAGAATTCACAAAGAGGGAGAGAAATTATTCAGTTACCAAAAAGGAAGCATTCATGATAAACAGGAGGTTCGAGGAGATTGTAGGATACCACAATTCAAACGTATCGGTGCAGGCCCAAGAAGCCGGCAAAGAGAAGATGCAATCACCCGAAGTCTGATGCGATTGGGCATTCTGACATGTATCCCGTATTTCCGTATATGTACATTCTCTCTGCGGTTATTCTGGTGCTATTGCTGCTGCTGTAATTCAGAAATATGCTGGGTCCTGATGATGATTCATTAAGGCAGTTCTGCACAGATGTGTTCTCAAGGGATACGTTAGGGCTCCCCAGTCCGCCCTTCGGATATATGCAAGAGGTCTGGTTTATAAGGAAGAAATTTATTGTTGAGGCCTTTCTCGTATGGGCCAGTTGTTCTATTATGAGCGGAAAGCATGTCCCTTCGCTTGAGTACTGTGTATCGTTTATGTAAGTCACGTAAAGATTTACACTCTTTGCATCCTGGAGATTTGACTTGAAAGTCGAGAATGGAACGCTTGACGAATATCCGCCGTAGGACATGAATACTGCAGCTGCTGCAATTATCACTATGGCTGCTGCCACTATGAGATAGGTCCTGCCTTGTACTCTGCCATTTTTTGGATTGTGGGACGCGGATGCGCTGCCTCCTTTTCCCCTGGCTTCGGTTGTGCCTTTTTTTTCATGCTCTACCATTATACCACAGAACGCTCATTTTATCAGAAACTTTACAGGGCACGATGCAACGTATGTGGAATTTCCACGCAGAGTGAGTACCGTGCCGTAGAATGAGTATATGCTTATATTATTCCTCGAGCTGTTCTCAAGCAAAACCACTGGTATGCCGCTGCTTGCATACGAGTTCATGCATATATCCTCCGATGTCTTCCTTCCCTGCGAGCTGCAGATCCCGTATGAGAAGTTTGCGCTTATAACAGTCTTGTTGATCAGCCTGGCGCCTGATGATATTGCATTATAGCAGGATGATATCCCAGGGGTTAGACTGCCATTTATGACTATTGCAATGGTATTTGAGGCGTTTACTGCACCTTCGAAGGAATTTACCCCTGCGCCTGAATTCAGGGATGCGGAAGTGGAGTAGCTTATTGCAAGATATGCAAGTATTAGCAGGATGGCTATCGCCCAGACAATGTTCCAGTTCTTTTTGGCATGTTTTTTCTTATGGACATTATATTTCTTTTTCAGATATTCGTAGGCATAGAGCACTATGCCAAGGAGTATAACAGATATGATTATCGCGGGAACCTCAGCGTAGACCGGCGCGAGCTGCACATTTGCAACATAAGGAAGTCCGGTGAATGACGCAACTGCAGTGGCAAAGCTCCTTCCCACCCCTCTGGATATAGAAACCAGCGGGTCGTTAAGTGCACGGGCAGTATAGTTCTTTGACTTATTGTTGAGTCCAACTAGAGCAGCTTGCACATACAAGATGTTCGAGACCCTCCCGCTCAGATCGCCCGAGAGCGCAGCTTCCTGCCTGCTGAGATTCAGCACTATGCTCTGGTTAAACGACTTTGTAAGCTGGAGTTTCAATATCAGAGCGAGGTTGTCAGAAGAGATGTTTAGGAGCTTCGCATACGTCTTATTCAGAGAGTCGTACGTTGCCGTAAGGTTTGAGAGCTGGCCTTTTAGCGTCAGGTTCTCCCTTGATAGGTTAAGCGATAGGTAATTTGAGCGCAGCAGAGAGTAATTAGCCTGCAGCGATGCGAGTTCTGATGACAGGGTAGAGTTATTCACATGCGACAGGAGAGTATTTGCCTCTTCCACGGTGGAGTTGTATTTGAGAAGCGTTGAGTTCATTATCGCATTGAACTGTGAAGTCTGGCGCTGGTCTATTACCGGCTCTATGTATCTTGCTTCTGTGGAACTTACATCAGAAGCCACACCCTCGACTTGCTGGTTAGTTATCGGTAGGCTGTTTATGTATCCCAGAAGGTTTCCTATATTCGATAATTTCGTATAGTTATATGTGGTAAATTCACAGAATCCAACTGCGAAGCAGTACCATGGAGAGGTATTGGGATTTGAAGTGCATTTTGTTAGGTCAGAAGAATTTATTGTCGAAGTCGGTGGAAATATCGGGTTCTGGTATATATTATTGGTTATGTACGATATGTTTTTGTATGCTGAGTTTATGTATCCTAGGAACTCCTGCGCATTTGATGCGTTTACACCTTCAGTATGTGCATAGAAGAGCTGGTATGAATTCGTAAGATTAACGTACTGTGATTCGAATTTTGATATGCCCACTCCAAAAGAGTCTGATGGTCCCCCTGTTGCGGAGAGCACCTTTGAGCACACCGGGACGGTCCTGCATGATTGGCACTCGTTAGCAAGTGTGCACGAGCTGCCGCTCTGAGATAAGCCAGTCTCGACAAGGCAGTCGTTAAGCGGTGCTGCTGATGAGTTTTCGTACTGATGCATCAAAACGCTCAGGGCCGTGAAGTTGGCTTTTGATAGCCCTGCGCTTATAGTACTATTCCTTATTATGTTGTATATCTCGCCCTGATTCGTCACGAATGAATAGCCTGAGGTTACGTTTACAAGAAAGTAAGGGCTTCCGGAATGATATAAAAGTACGTAAGAGTCGCCAGAGTAGCTAATGTTCGTAAAGGTTATGCTGCTTGATATCTGCGTGCTTATATTGTACTGCGATAGCAGCTGGCTTATGCCTGCTGTCGAGTATGCGGATGCGCATAGCATGGCTAACAGGAAAGGAATGGCATATGTAGCATACCTGGTTTTCATTTTCATACCCATATTAGGCATTTTTGTGCTGTTGAAGAAGTACCATGCTGATAATTGCTGTCGCCATGCTTAATGAATTGAAGATTAAATTTATAAATTCATAGCGGAAATTGAAGGATTGCGGTGCTTCCCGCTTACTTTTTGGGCTCAGATATTTATGCGGAATTGGTGGTGTGCATGGCCAGTAGGATTAGCTTACGCCTGAAGGACAAGGGCAATTCGGAAGTTTTACGCTATGCAGATGCATGCAGCGGCCAGGCAAATGCAATTGCGGATATAACAATGCGGTCATTACGGAGACCGTTTGCTCCTGCACATCTTGAAGGCAGGGCGGTACTTGAATATGCAGCCCTTATAAAGAGCGATATTTTTACAAGGCCGCAGCAGGTAGACAAGAGTATAACCGATAAATATTGCGTTGTTATTATACCTGGATTATATGCCGGGGACGGGGCAGTGTCGGTACTCAGGAAATGGGTTGGCAGACTGGGATTTGAGA
Source organism: Microcaldota archaeon (assembly GCA_021850805.1). Lineage (GTDB taxonomy): Archaea > Micrarchaeota > Micrarchaeia > Micrarchaeales > CABMGC01 > JAKBQS01. Next base: position 19,904 of record JAJZKO010000014.1, read on the forward strand.
CAAGGGAGACAGGAATACGAAGCAACATCGACTATACTTTACCTACACTTGAAGGAATAAGGTCTATCGTAAATGATGTTAGCAGTAATGGCAAGAAGAGAGTTGTGCTTATAGGCCACAGCAGAGGCGGAATGCTTGCAAGAATTCTAGGCGAAGAGCTTGGAGACAATATATCAGGAATAATATGCATGGGCTCTCCGCAGCATGAGAGATTCGCGCTTCCTGCGCATACCTTAGGTGCTGCAGCATTGGCATACGGACTGAGCTATATGCGCAGGGGCAATATGATGGAAGATGAGATTCACCTCTTCTCCGCGCTTGAGAAGATGCCGAAGCAGAATACAGTATCGATATACTCACGCACTGACGGCGTTGTTGACTGGCGTAGCTGCATTGGGGATGGCATGGAGTGTGTCGAAGTCAACGGAAGCCACCTTGGCATGATTGTAAACAAGGACGTATACAAAATCATTTATAGATATCTGAGTAGCATGTAAACGCGTGGTTATTTGGCAAGATTTTACAGCGATGCTGATGGCAGGCGCCTGCTCAAGGCAGCAAGGACTGCTATCAGGCTATGCGTTATATACAGCAATTTCGACAGGCGTGAAGTCGCAAACAGCATAAAGGACTTTGACGCGGGGCACGGAATATTCGTTACTATAAAGCACAGCGGAACTGGAGAGCTCCGCGGATGTGTGGGATTTCCCCAGGGCAGCAGGAAACTATGCGAAGCCTTAGTAGATGCAGCTGTTGCGGCGGCATTGGAAGATGACAGGTTTATACCTGTCTCGGAAGAGGAGCTCGGGCACATAAGTATAGAGGTAAGCATACTAACCGAACCTAAAAGGATAAAGGTAACCACTATTGCATCTGCAAGAAGAAACATAGTCATTGGAAGGCACGGGCTCATGGTCGAGTATGGATTTAAGCGCGGACTGCTGCTGCCATCAGTGCCTGTTGAGGAACAGATTGGCCTTGTCGGTTATCTTGAGGCCGTCTGTATTAAGGCAGGGATGGGTGGAGATGCGTGGAAAAGAGGCGACGT
>JAJZKO010000015.1 GCA_021850805.1 Microcaldota archaeon
CAAGCCTCCCCGCGGAAGGGATTATCAGGTATCTGCATAGCTCAAGCAGTGGGTTGTGCTCAACGACTCCGACAGGGCACCAGCTGCCGCTTATGGCGGAGCTTATCTCCTCGTCGGTATACAATATCCCTATTGCGGATCCTGGCTTCGACTTGCTCATCTTCATCTCAGCTACAATCTCCTCCTTGTTTCCGTCCCACATGTTCTTAGGCGGTTCAGAGAGCGACGGAAGAAGGTGATGATGTATGGGAACTATCTTCCGCATTCCCATCTCGCCGAAGAGCTCCTTGGCAAGCATATGTACCTTCCTCTGGTCCATGCCGGCGTGAGGTATATCTACGTCAAGCGCCTCTATATCCGCAGACTGCATTATCGGGTATATGTACTGTGAGACGTGGAGCGTATCCCTCTCGCTCCGTCCCTCTATTATAAGCGTCCTTGTGGCCCTCGCGATGGTAGTACGCGCTGCCATCTTCATAACCAGTTTCCAATATCCCGGGTCTTCCTCGTAAAGCTCCGAACCCAGCACGATCTTTGTCCTGGGCGATACCTCCCTGAAGAGCCTCCTGTAGAATCCTGATGCCTTTATTATCCTCTCCCAGTCCCCTCCCAGCTTGTTGTTCGCGACCGTGTGCCAGTCGGCCAGAAGAACCTGTGTCTCCACCCCCGCAGCCTCAAGGTCCTTCAGCTTCTTGCCGGCAACGAGCACATGCCCTATGTGCGGCATTCCGCTTATCTCAAGGCCTATGTAATGTTTTGGCCTTGATTTTGCCTCCAGAAGAGTGCGGAGCTCGCCCTCCGTTACTATCTCTTCGACAGGTTCAGATCTTATCAGCCCAATGCGCTCGTCTATATCCAATCTAACACTCTTTGAAAAGCAAACGCATCCTCAATCCCGTTTCGCAGCGCGGAGGCCTCTCTCCCTAATCCTCTGCTGTGCCCTGTTAACCAGCGCAGCTCCCGCCTTCTCTGCTATCCTAACGCATGCGCCTACAGCCACCAGCCCTGCCACAGCGGCCCACTCGGACTCATTCCTGGGCAGATGCGAGCGAAGAGCATGATAAGCTAATCTCGTAAAAAGCACCCGATACACTATATCTGAAGCCAACAATATAAATTATTTGCCATATCTCTATATAACCGGAAATGTGGCAAGGCTACACACGCCATGCAATGGCGATACTCAATGAACCCACAGGATATAAAGAAGGCGGAGAAGCTCAAGAAGCTGCTAGAGAGGGTCGCATTCGCCTCTCTCATAGTCGACATATCGATAGCGATAGTCACCCTCATATCAATAAACTTCGCGAAGCTCAACCTCCTGCAGTTCCAGCTCATCCTGAATTATGTCCTTACATTTATTGTCATAATAGCCGTGGGGCTCTTCGCAATACTTCTCGCAATATCCCATTACCAGAAGCTTCTTGACAACTTCGAGATCATAAACAACAAGGTGGTAAATTCCTTCCACAGGCCTTTCGGCAGGTCCCCGCCTCCAAAGAAGGGGCCGGATGCAGAGCAGGGCGAGGTGCAGCACTGATGAAGGCAGTGATACTCGCCGGAGGATACGGGAAGAGGCTGATGCCGCTTACCGCGACTCTCCCAAAGCCGCTCGTGGAAGTAGGCGGCAAGCCGATAATCGAGTGGCAGATAATGTGGCTTAAAAGCCTTGGGATAAACTCGTTCGTCCTTCTTGTAGGCCACCTGAAGAACAAGCTCATAGAGCATATGGGAAAGAAGGCAGCGGAGCTGGGAGTCGCTGTGGAGTATTCTGAGGAGCCGGAGCCGATGGGCACCGCAGGCGCACTAATGAATGCGAAGAAGCTCCTGGCGGAGGAGAAGGAGTTCATAATGCTGAATGGAGACAATATAACCAACATCCATATCGGTTCATTGCATATCAACGGATCGATAGCCTCGATAGCCCTGGTTCCGCTAAGGAGCACATACGGGATCGTAAAGACGGAAGGGGAGAAGGTGATCAGTTTCGACGAGAAGCCGCTTATAAAAGACTACTGGATGAACGCAGGCGTTTACATGATGTCTCATGAAATATTCAGATACCTTCCAGCGCGTGGCAATCTTGAGAATACGACCTTCACGGCACTTACAAAGGAGGGGAGGCTCGGAGCGGTCAAATTTCCGGAAGCTTATTTCAAGGGCGTAGACTCAATAAAGGACATAGATGAGGTCTCGCATGACCTGCTCTCAGGCATCATATACGGCTAAGCCTGCTTCCTAGCCTTCCTCAGCTTGTCTATCATCCTGCCGTAAGAATCCTTCCTCTTCGATATGACCCTTACCCTTCGGTTCTTCCTGGATACTATATCCTTCATTTCCGCAAACCTCCTTCTGCGTATGATCCTGACAGGAAGGAAGCTGTATTTTTTCAGTTCCTTGGAGAGGCTCTCCAGCTCCTTTGCCTCAGTTGCATACAGCTCCTCCGCCTTCTCCTTCTTGGAGAGAAGATCGAGGAGCGTTATGTTGTAGTACTTGTCAAGCGCATCAGGCGTATCTGATTTTGTCACAAGGCCGTAGATGAGAGGCATCGTGAGCCTGCTGCCTATCTTCATCGCGTATATCTCTGCCAGCACCTCAACCGTATTCATGTATCTTATCATATCTGCGCTGTGCATATCTTTTGATCTGGCAACTATCTGGTTCAGGCATGTGAGCTCATAATCCAAGCCCCCGAGTATGCCGCGCATCTTCCCTATATGATTCTGCAGCTCTTCCCTGCTGTGCTCGCTGCTGCTTATCTTGAAGCTAAGATCATCCTCGACTATCTTCCTGAATGCAGCCGCTACCAGATCGCTTCCCAAAGATGCCTTATTGAGATTCTCGTCGCCTTTTCCAAGTTTTACCTGTTCCATAAATCCAACCCTGCTCCCGTGGGAAGAGCAGCTGAACCAAATATGATTTTACGAATAAACTATTAAACTTATCACTCCGGATATTATAAATGCAAGAATTCCCATTATAAGTATGCCTAGCAGGACTATCTTAAGCGTCCTCTTGAACGTGTCCATGTCAGGCCTGTAGCTCACGGACATTATATGCCTGGCATCTGAATTAAATCTCTTGAGCCTCTTTATTGGATTAAGTTCCAGAAAAAACACCATTAGTCGAAGATCTTATCGAGGTCGGCAGTCGCCTCAAACTCTTCGTGCTTTTTCTTCATCATCCCGAATTCAGTATACTCCGGGAATTCGACCCCGCTCATAACCACCATGAGCTTTATCGCGCTCTTCTGCATCGATGGCTCTATCCTCGCACCCCATTTGAGCAGCGCATCCTCGCTTATCCTCGATGAGACCTCCTGGAATATGCTCTGCGCCTCCCTGAGCGTGAGGTCCTCTCCGCCTACTATGTTGACAAGCGCCTTCTTAGCCGTCGATATATCCGCATCCAGCAGCGGGCTCTTAAGCGTATTCTCTATCGCCACCATCGCCCTGTCATTCGTCTGCGAGTTGGACTCGCCTATGCCTATCACAGCATATCCCGAATCCTTGAGGACGCCGCGCAGATCGGCGAAGTCCAGATTAACCATGCCTGGCTTAGTGACCATCTCCACTATCCCCTTCGTGGCATTGGCAAGCACCTCGTCACTTATCTTGAAGGCCATGTTAAGCGGAAGATCCGGCGCGACAGAGAGAAGCTTGTCGTTCGGTATTATTATTGTCGTATCGGTAGCTCTCTTCAGCCTTGCGAGCCCCTCAAGCGCATTCCTCATCCTTATCCTTCCCTCTCCCGAGAACGGGAGCGTCGTTACGCCTATGGTAAGCGCACCGGCTTCCCTTGCCTCATGCGCAAGCACAGGCGCAGCACCTGTACCTGTCCCGCCACCTAGCCCGCATGTGACAAAGACAAGCTGCGCGTCGCTTATTATGTGCTTGACATCCTCCTTGCTCTCCATAGCTGACTCCTCGCCTAGCTTTGGATCGCTCCCTGCACCCATTCCCCTGGTAGACTTCTTCCCGAGGAGAACTTTTCTATGAGCTCTTATCCTTGCGAGATGCGCAGCGTCGGTATTAGTGGCTATCAGCGTCGCGCCGTCTATATTCAGCTCCGTCATGCGCGCGACGGTATTTGAGCCTGATCCTCCTGCGCCAAGAACATATATCTTGGGCTTGGCCGACTCTATGAACTTAAGCAAATCCTCGTCATCCTGCGAGAGGAAGTTTTCAGGCATACGCATACCTCATACTAAATTCCCTGATAAAGCATATAAGAGTTACCATTCTACCTTTACGTAATTGGTCCTTATGTCAAGGTTCCTGAACGGCAGGAGCCCCTTTATCACACCACTTATCCCGGCATAGGTGATCTCAATGTCCTCCTTATTGAAGATACTCTGATGGTGCTTTACCGCGCCTTCGAGAGCCGCCTCCTTCCCGTTAAATAGTGCTATTCCAAACGACCTGTAGCTCCCGCTGATCGGCGCGACGAACTGGAAGGTATTCAGCAGGGGATTGTGATCATCCGCATTCATATAGCTCTCCCTCGCAAGCGCAAACCTTGTCGATGTGGTTGTCTTGTTGAACCTGTAGTTTATGAAGTACGATATCGGGTACAGGCCAATAGGCTCCTGTACCGCGATGGTGAAGCGCCTTATGACCTCGCTCTTCCGCAGGGTGAATATCCTGTACCTTATCGTATCCTCCTTCATCTTGAGCTTCTCCGCCATCTCCCTGTATCCCATCCTGGAATCCTGGTTGAGCAGGCTCAGTATTCGTTTGTCGTCATCGTCTATCTGCTTGTTGTACTTGTCTATAAAGCCTACGAAATCGTTGCTAAGCGGCATGTACCCAAAGTGCGCAAATACGTACTCTGATGGACGTATCACGACTCCGTATTCGGAGAGCTCGGAAGCCACCTTTGTCTCCCACCTTATGTAGTCGACAGGGTTTCCTGTCACCGCATATATGAGCAGGTCGTAATCACCTTCAGTAAGGTAGACATTCTGGGAATACATGTCCGCACTGAAGAAGTCCCTGAGCGCATTCACGTCAGGTTTCCTGGCAAACTTCACCATCACTATATGCCTCTCGCTTATTCCAAGCCTTGATGTGTTGAGTTCCAGGGTAAACCTTATCTTCAGCTTCTCCACCAGCCTGCGCAGCAGCCTTGATGTCGTTATGCGCGAGCACCCTATCTGCTCTGAGAGGTTAGTAACCGTGGACCTTGAATTATTGCTAAGTTCCCTTAGGAGCATACGCTCCTTCTCATCAATTTCCATGATAGTATATATATCTCAAAATATAAATACCTTGACAGAATCCTAAAAAAACGCAAACATTCTTCTATAATGCTCTTATTTTAAATATTATCTTAGGCGTAAAATAAATGTACCTATTTGTGGTCTTTATGCAAGACGCACCCAACAACATGGAATTAGTTGGAGCCATAACGGAAGGCAGTTATGGCGGCAACGCACAGGGCACTGCTTCTTCCCAGGAGCTCACCAGCCTGAAGAGCCTCCATCGCAACGATGACAAATGCGTTGCATGGGATTCACTTGACGCATACTCAAGCCTTAAGAGCGTAAGCATGTTCTTCTCAAGGCATGCGAAGGCAGTCAGCGGCAGCCCATCAATAGCATTCCTTGACAATTCAAGGAGGAAGGACAAGCTAAAGATGAAGCTGGGATTCTCTGTAAAGTATGACTACAGGGACAATACGATATACATAAACCCAAATATCTGGAAGAAAAACAATTATACGGAAGTGCTCTCCTCAAAGATATCAAGCTATTCGTCCTATTACGCGATATACAGGAACACCAATGCAGGGCTCATAGCAAGGGAGTATTTCAGGTACATACTACGGAACCACTACTCCGGCTCTGATTCCGCGCTAAGCAAGGTATTCTCCAGCGTGAAGAAGGTGAGGAGCATCGCAAAGATAGGTGCTCCTGAAGTCGACGCACTGGTGCAGGGAGCCGGCGCAAGGTTCTTCGAGCTCGCCTTCCGCGCCTCTGAGGAGTTTGACATGCTTGATGCCGCATATGGGATAATGAGCAGGATGGGCATGCATCCGGTCTCAAACCTCACAATGGTAAGGGCAATAGCGATGGGCAAGGAGAAGACCAAGAGCTTCGAGGATTTCAGGAGCTACTTCACCAGGCTGCACAGGATGCGCAGGACAGAAGCCGAGGAGATACTCGCCACGCTTGCTTTCATAGAGTCAGATCTTGACATAAGCCAGACGATAAAGACCTTCCTCAGGCCTCCGGAAGAGGCATTCAAGAGGATCTACTACCTCGCAGTCGCGAAGAGCGACAGGGTAAGCGAGCTTGCAGAGCGCATCCTCGAGCACAGGCACAACCAGAGCAGGGACATATACTCCGCAGAGTTCAGGAGGCTCACAGAGGAGGAATTCGACTACATGCACAAGTTCGTAAGGCTGCACCTCCACTCCAAGAAGCAGTACTGAAAGGATCATATTCAAGCACCACGCGCAGGCATCAGCATGAGATTGAAGACCAAAGGGTATATCGCAATAGCAATAGCCGTAATAGAGCTGGCATTCCTCCCCATAATGATAGAGATAGGCGCCAGCGGCATAGGCAACATACAGCTTGCCTTCTACATATTCATGTTCTCCTCTGTAGCTGCGCTTGCGATAGGCTACAGACATGACAAGCTTAACGGGGTCAGGAAGATAGCAACCTCGCGCAACATGCTTATCATCATACTTATCACAGGGCTCCTTAACGATGCAATATCCCAGATATTCCTCGGCGTAGGCACACTAGGCACAAATCCCAGCGTCGCTGCCATAGTATTCAGGAGCTGGGTGATATTCGTAGCCCTTCTCTCCCCTCTCGTATTGAGGCAGAGGATAACCGGGAAGCAGCTATTCGCGACAGTACTGGGATTCTCAAGCGTATTCCTGATAATGGCCACAGGCCCATCGCTCTCCCTTAACCTGGCACAGCTTCCGTTCATAGCCGCGCTCCTTATCTCCGCATTATGTGCCACCTCCTCAAACCTGCTCATGAAGGTCTACAATGCAGATCCTGTATCCTCTGTAGTATTATTCAACATAGTCTCGTTCGCCTTCCTGGGCGTATTCGCCATCTCTTCTGGTGTGAATCTCGCGATAAGCCTTAACTCAACAGATATCCTTACGATAGCCTTCCTCGGTATAGTGAGCTATGCGATAGGATCCAGCCTGTATTTCTACGCCCTGAAAATATTCGGGCCCGTATTCCTGGGCAATGCGATACTCACCGTGCCATTCCTTACCATAGCATTCTCAGCCCTGGTCATAGGCACACCTCTCTCTCCAATATACATAGGAGCAGCGGTACTGCTGAGCGCAGGAATAATACTGCAGAGGCGCTTCAGCTCCAATGCGCCCAGCTACATAAGCTCAAAGGGCAGCTCTTCTTCAAGAAACAGGTCATACGGGAAGATATACGACATAAGCGGCGCATTTGTAGGCAACAGGGGAAGCGAGATAAGGATGAACCTATCAAGCTCCAACAAGGCCCTTGCGATGCGCCTTCCTGCAGATACTGCATACGATATAAGCGGCAGGATAAGCAACCTGAGCGAGTACGACTGCATATTATTTACTACCGCTTCGCCCCATTCTGAAGTGGCTTCTGAAGAGATAGAATTCATAAACAGCATAGTGGGTCTGTCACGCAACGAATACGCATTGGTAGGGATCGGCAATACCAAGGCAGTGGAAGATGCATTCGATTATATCGCCGGCGAGGCAGCCAAGAAACCAGGCGAAGCCTGAGGAGCATACTGCCGCTACCTTGCAGTCCTCTTAGCTCTACTCCTCTTAGCGGAAGAGCTGCTGCTTATCTTTCTAGAAGACCTGCGCGTAGACCTTCTCCTGCCGCGTGCACCTCTTTTATTCGCTGCAGCTTTGCCAGTTGCGCCTCTCTTAACCCTTCTCTCTACAGCCGCCGCAGGTATTGGCGCTTTCTTCTCGGACCTAAGGAGAGCCTGTTTTCTGTTCCTTGTGTAATACCATATTGCGGCTGCAAGTATGATAAGAAGCACTGCAAGTATCACGTAAGGGACTATACTCCCCACGGGTTTGGACGCAACTATGGAAATATTCTTCGCGACACCTGCCTGCAGGTAAGCCCCGCCACCTATAGGCGTTGAATTGGATACCTCTGCTACGGAGACTATCCCTATCCATGATGTTCCTGGCGTATCAGTAGAAGGCATATGTACTGTTATTGCCAGGGTTTCCTGTGTATGTCCCGCAACAGTACCGTTTGACGGGCTTATGGTTATATTGGGCGCTGTCTCGTTGATGACAGTGCTCAGGTATCCCAGCGTGGCCACAAATTTTACTGCAGAATTGCCAGTATTGACTATGGTCATGTTCAGCGTCTGCGAAGACCCAAGTGTCACATTGAAGTTCACTGGGCCCGCAACCTCGCCGAACTGCGCATAGCTAAGGGAAAAAATGGAAAATGCAAGAAATAAAAATGGCGCAAGCCTCAAGCCTGCGCTGCCATGCTTCATCAGGAACACTCTGGAATCAGCAGCTATTCTCCAGTATTATGTTCTGGGTGTAGGTTCCTGCCGCCTGGGCTACAGGCACATTAACGCCGAAGTATATTGTGTTTGAGCCTCCTGCCGGCACTACAGAACCTGTAACTGGGGTAAGAGTGTTGCTAAGCTGTACGCCTGTTATCGCAGAGCTGCTTGAGACCATATTATAGGTCGTGTTGGAGACGCCGAAATTAACGGAAGATGTGAGTATCCAGTTGGTTCCCTCGATGTCTATGGAATTTGCATTCGCGTTGCCATTGTTTGAATCGGTAACTAAGACATTTGTAGGATGGAATGTTCCAGGAGCCACATTGCCGAATGTTATCGCATTAGGTGCGAGAGATATCTCGCAGACAGAGCTTACCACCACGTTCGCAAGTACGTTGCTTGTGCTGCTCGTTGCGAATACGCTCCCTACCTGTGAATAAACCAGGATAAGCAAAGTAAATGCCGTGAGGCCTATCTGCATAATCAGTAGTCTTATACTGCTTCCTATTTTCATACTATGCACCAGATACACTTCGTGAGTAAAGTATATAAATGCAGCATCAGAGATGCCATAAATCCATCAGCAGCTGTTCTCTATGGTTATATTCTGTCCGTATGCTCCTGCAACCTGTGCGTTGGGCACTCCAACTCCGAAATAGATATCATTGCTGGTTCCGGCTCCTATACTTATAAGAGTGTTGTAAGGAACCGAGGTGAGGGGGTTTGCAATAGAGTATCGTGTTCCCGATGAAGCATCCCATACCGTATTGCCTACTCCGAAGCTGTTGCTTCCGTATACCCAATTAGAGCCGAAGACATAAATGTAGGATGGCGCAGTCCCGGTGTCTGTATCCTGTATGCCCTTGTTGGTCGCCTCCACTCCTCCCGGAACAAGCGTGCCGAAATTAATCTTCGTGGCATTCAGGGATATTGTGCACGTAGCAGAAGAAACAACAGTCGCTGCACCGAATGCCGCTTCCGGCATGACGCCATCTGGCGGATACGCCCTCACCCGCACCCACTGGAAGAGAGCGGAGAAAGAACCTACAGCATCAGGTCCCTCAAGCTCAACCCCTACCGGCTCGCCAGAGATGGATGGGGCCGGAGAGGTGCTGGAGATGGCCTTATGGTAATCGAAGAACTGCCTCTCGTTTCCTGTGCCGAGCCAGGCACCGCCCATTATCCCGTTTACTGTCTCAGAGCTTATGTTGCTTGCTACATATCTGGTGCTGTTGGTGAGTATATAATATGGCCTCTGATTTGCGCTTAGGTTCTCTATGTTATATGCATATCCTGCATTAACCCCGTCAACAAGGCCAGAGACTGAACCGGTCCCTATGAATGGTCCCAGTTCATCTGCAATTACGCTCATGCCTACCGATTTGGCATATGTCTCCATCACCGATGGATTTGATATCGTAGCAAGGGACTGTATATATGTGTAGTTTAGCTTTCCTGTCGCAGTAGGAGCCTCTTTAAGGGTAAGCCCATTGTCCACGGAAAGGGACCCATAAGCGCCTATGCCTTCTTTCCATTTGCTTGTGTTGAGCGCCGTCCCCGTAAAATTGTCATAAAGTTCAAAGACATTAGCTCCGTCGTCATATTCTCCATAAGACGGGCTCAGCTGCGGCGCCTCCCCTGTAAGCTTGGCATTCAGAAGGTCGTTCGAGGATGAGACAACGTTACCCGCAAAACCCATAAAAAGCTCAAGCGAGTTCTGGGCGCCTATTCCGTTCTTTATCTTAAGCCAGTATACTATATCATTGCTTGTATAGAGATTGGTGCTCTGCATCATGTTTGAGGAATTTCCTTCCATCCAGCTTGGTATTACAGATCCGCTTGCGTTGAAAAATTCCACGTTGTTTAAGTTGCTCGTCGCGTAGAGCGAGTAGTTAAGGCTGTTTACAGTAAGCATCTGCTGGAATGGCGCCGGAGTGGGAGAATTCTGGAGATTGCACAGCGTCAACGGGAAGTATTTGACTATACCTGAAGGCACAGCGGAAGGTGTGGAGACCGTGCTTCTGCACGAAAATGCCGCGACAAAAGTTGTATTTCCTGCCTTAAGGCTCCCGCTCGAGGTGCCAGAAGACTGCTGGATAGTCCCTTCAGATACGCTAGGTACGGAGAACTGATAAGAGCCTGGTGCTGTGGAAAATACTATGTTGTTAGGCACCACCACGCTCTCCGTGACGCCATTATAGGTAACGCTCCACGTCTCCCCGTTCTCAAGAAGCCCGAATTCCTTGAAGCTGGTAAGGGGCGAGGAGGATACTACAGTACCGAAGCTGGCGCGCGGCATGGCACCATTCGGCGGATACGCCCTCACACGCACCCATTGGAATGTCGCATACCACGGATTAGTAGAGCCGCCGCTTACCCCTGTTGCCTCTACGCCTATGGGCATAGGCTGAAGCTTGTTACCTGTATTGCCCCATGTGGTGACTTTGCTATAGTTATAATACATAGCTTCGCTACCTGTAGCTACCCAAACGCCGCCCAGTATCCCGTTAAGGGAGAATATCGGCGCAGGATACCTGTCCATGTAAGTTGTATCGTTTGCAAGGAACCACGTAGGCGCGAAGGTGTAAGCAGGGTTGGCAGAGGTATTCGTCAGAAAGAGATCCCAATACGCGTATCCTGAGCTGATACCGTCTCCAGCGCCGCTGTACCCGACTCCAGTAAATGGCGCAGCACCCTGATAGTTAGTGGTCATTATATTAGAATTCACATCTGTCTCTACAACCTCGGGATTCGGGAAACTTGTCAGGGACTGTACAAAGGTAATGTAGTTGTCCTTCTCCCCAATCGTCAATCCATCGTTCACGCTGTAGCTTCCACCTGTACCAGTGGTCTCTGACCACTTGCTCGTATTTAGTGTCGTCCCGCGGAAGTCGCTGTAGAAGTTGAATACCCTGTAGCCGCTGTCATATTCTGCGTAGGTCGGGCTCAGCTGCGGCGCCTCCCCGATATTATTTCCGTTGAAGAGATTCGTCGTCTTCGATGCCCATCCCATGAAGACTGTGAGGTTTGCATTGGAGGGTATGCCTGGATTTAGCCTGAGCCAGTAAATTGTATGGAAGGAACTGTTCGTATTGTTGGCCTCAAGCCACGAGGGCACTACAGTCCCATTTCCGTAAAAGAACTCCACATTCTGTAGGTTTCCTGCCTCGTAGGCCGAGTAGTTGGAGCTGTTTACTACAAGCATCTGCTGGAACGGCGCAGGTGTCGCGGCACTCTGGTTGTTAGTGAAATTTATCGGCACATATTGAGATATGCCTGAAGGTACGACTACTGCACTCTTGGTAAATGTTACGTTTGTGGTATTCCCTGCGACAAGATGCCCGCTGCTAACAGATGGCGTGTAAGTGAATCCTCCTATGCTCCGATCAGGTATGCTGAATAAGTAATTTCCGGGAACGGTGGTGGCTCCTACTCCTCCAGGGGAGACTCCGTTGAAAGTCTCGGAATCGTAGGTTACGTTCCATCTGTATCCGCTTGGAAGACCCTTCTCATTGAATATGCTCTTTATGCTCGGCGTCTCTACTGCAGCAAGCTCGGAAGCCGCGTTCCCCAGAGGTCCCGGAGCTCCGACTATGGCTCCGTCGCTTGTGAAATTTATAGAATACGTCCCTGCACTCTGGTTTAGGCACTCCATGGTCAAAGCGCCTGCGAATCCGAAAGGACCTGAATAATTCGAATTTGTTATGATGCCGCATCTGTTATTAGGTATTTTTAAGAGTATTATTGTTGAATTGCCAAAAGCAGCGACTATATAAACGTCGCTTCCGGAAGTCCCAACTGTATAAGTAAGCATAGAGTTGTACGATCCTGCATTATTACCGTTGCCGGTATAGAATGTCAGGTTGCTAAGGCTTGCGTTTATTGCAATACCCGCAATCGTGAATCCCTGCACTCCAGAAGGGGAACTTGCATTGCCGACATTATATGTCGAGTATCCTACGCTTGAGTTATCATAATAATCCGTTGTAGTGTGACCTTTCGTAGTACTCCCGGAGACTACCGAGTCTGAAGCCTCTACTGTCCAGTTTACGCCCATTCCTGTGCTTCTATTATCCCCTCCGTCGCCTGCTGCATATAAATACGTCTTGTATCCTGTAGGAAGCTTGAGGGAGATGCTGCTCTGCGCTACCGAGCTGTTCGTGCCGTTGGCATACGAGATGTAAGATTCAATGCCTCCGTTTATGGTATGTGGCATAAGCGCGTTCTCCGGCGGATACGCCCGCAACCTCACCCATCTGACCTCATAAGTGCTGTTCTGCGCAAATCCTCCTATATTCAGTGGGAATGTCGATATTCCTGAATTTGAGGTCACGAATCCCGCAGTATAATTTACAGTGGCATTCACAGTATTTGTACTATTCGCAGGTACAAATATCGAATAAAGCCGATATCCGCCGAATGCCAGGCCTATAGCCCTGTTTAGAGTGACAGAATTCCATGTCAAAAGACCATACACTTCCGGATTTAGCCCAATCCCGCCAACGACGCTGAGATTAGTATTTCCATTAGATGGATTGGGCGTTGTCGACATATAACCAAATGCGCTCCACTGCGAGTTCGGCTGCGATGGAGAGAAATTACCGAAGAAGTCCAGTACACCCTGCCCAAGCTTCCTCAGCGAGTAGATCTCAGGCGTGTTGCCGATTGCGCCTGTCTTGCCGCTCTTCACCACTGTTAGTCCGTTGTCCACAAGGATCTTACCATATCCTGTATTTACCGTGTTATTTACCCACTTGCTCGTATTGAGTGTTGTTCCGTGGAAATTGCTGTAGAAGTTGAAGACGTTATAACCGTCATCGTATTCCGCATAAGTCTTGCTCAGCGTCGGATTTTCGCCAGTGGTTATGTTATTCAGCAGGTTCGTGCTCTTGTACGAAAAGCCCACGTATATGGTCTTCTTGCTATTTGCAGGAATCCCATTCGGAAGCTTTATCCAGTAAGTAGTGTTCCGCGATTCATTGAGGCTTCCGGATTGCGAATAATTGTATATATAATTTCCATTCTCAAGCCTCCCGGATTCGAGCCAGGAGTTTATCACCGTGCCATTCCTGTAAAAAAACATGACGTTCTGCATGTTGGGTGCTTCCCAAGGGGTATAATTAAGCCCGTTTATCGCGACCATCTGCTGGAACGGCGCAGGCATAGCATAATTCATATTATTTACTATAGTTATAGGTGCATAGTACACTATCGGAGTCGGCACTACCATAATATTCGGATCTTCCGCGCTGTAATTCTGGTTTGAGGCCGAGCTCAGGTATACGGAAAGGTTGTCCCCTACCGGTATGTCGCTGTAATTGAGGTATTCTGAGAGATTGCCTGTCGTGTTGGAGCCCTGGCCGGCAATCTGCGTGCCTTCGAAAGCACTCCATGAATAACCAAGCTTATTCCCTGCCTCAACATTGGAATATAGGTGCAGGCTTATGCTGTAAGTGTGTTGCAAAGGATTTACTGGGATGTGAATCTTCCCGGTCGCATTAGGCGCCCCAAATCCTGCGCCATCTACGTTTATCATAAGATGCGGTACTCCCCTAGAAACATTCAGCTGCTTTATAACCTTCCTCCCCGTCCCGGGATTCATTACAGTAATATTATACGTCCCGGGAACTAGGCAGCTCTGCGAACCGCCTGAACAGACTTCATAGTCCGCAGTACCATTCCCAGTGGCGACCGTCTTTCTGTCAATTGCTATTGTTATACCTGCATTACGATTTGATGCACTCGCCTTTATCATGAATCCCTCTCCATACATGGCCTGCACCGGCAGCTGCGCGCTTAATGATGGAACAGCGCTTAAGTTTCCTATATACTCCTGCGGCATCGCCCCGTCCGGAGGGTACGCCCTAACGCGAATCATGGAAAAATAGGCGGGGTTTGTAAGACCTGCCCAAGTTATTATCCCTGCATACTTGTTCTGCGGGCCTATCAATGAGCTGCTTGTTGTGCAGTTTGCAACTAACGTCCCTCCTTCCTCAGGTACATAATTGTAAATGTAAGAGGCAAGATCCGTGCCATTAACTATCCCCTCTATCCAATACCAGCCGGGCTGCCTGCTTCCCGTACTGCACAGTGCGGTATTGGCTCCGGAAGCGAGATAAGCCACTATCGCCTCGTCTCCCATCCACCCGTCACCTACTATATAATTGCTGAGCGACGAATCCGAACTTCCCCTTACAGAAAAGAGCGCATTCAGGTTGGTCCCTATGTCGCCCCAGCCTTCAATGACAAATGAGTTGTAACTCAACGGAACGGTGCTCCAAGCCACCGTCTCAGGGGACTTGGATGTAGATCCATTCCCGGTTATCTGTATAACATTGGAAGTGAGCCCATACGGGTCAGTCATAGACACGCTGCTTAGCGTGCCTCCATTGACGAGAGAGAGGTTTCCCGTGCCGCTGCCGTTGTAATACATACTGAATACAGACGCGCCGTTGTCATACTCCCCATACGCCTGCGAAAGCTGCGGCGCCTCCCCAACACTATGACCATTCATAAGGACCTCGCTGAGATTGGCGAAGCCCATATACACCGTCAGGTTAGAATCTGCTGGAATCCCGGAACTGATGTTCAGCCAATATACTGTATCCGTAGAGGTATTAAGTCTGCTTGCGTTCTGCGGGTCATTGAGTTTATTGTCCGAGGCACTTCCCTCAAGCCAGGAGTTTATCACCGTGCCATTATAATAAAAAAACTCTATATTGCTCAGGTTTCCATTCTCCATCTGCGCATATTTGGAGCTGTTTACATAAATCTCCTGCTGGAACGGCGCCTGGGTGCTTATATTCTGCGCATTTTCCAGCCTTATGGGTATGTAGTACTCTATCATCGGCGGGAAGTCAGCAGCAGCCTGTGATCCTGAACTGCTATAATCTACGGTGCCGTTTGAGTATCCTGGCGCTACCTTTATAGATGAGCTGTAGTCCTTTCCGTTCGGCGCCGTAACCCCATAAGCCGTATATGCGCCTGCGGATGTATAATTGCTGCTAGAATTCTGTATGGAATTTTCCGTTCCCGCAAAGGAATACACATTGCCATGCACTGTCTTCTGGGCGCCCGCAGCACTCAACAAAAAAGCAGCCCCAAGAATAAGCATAAGAAGCATTACCAAAGCCGCAACCCTATCCATACTCTTCTACTCCCATCCCAATTTAGAATGCGCCTCTCCTCGCACCTTCCTAATATATTCACAGCAAAAAATTAAACCCATGCGCATAACTCATCTGTTAAATCTGCTAATTATCCTGGCAAGGAATCCGCCCTCAATCACTCTTTCCTTTCCTGAAAAACTCAATGCCATATGCCTTATGTCCCTGCAGAACCTTGAATTCTTCTTCATTGCGTATGCCGCAATCCTCTCCGAAACGCTGATTGGTACGATGCTGTCTTCCCTGAGCACGCAGAAGACCTTATTTCCGTATATCTCCTCGATCTCGCGTATCGTGAGCTCGTAGCTCATGTTCTGCACCCTGTTCACTACCAGCCTCTGCTTTATGCCAAACTTCTTGTAAACTTTCGCCAGCCTCATTGCGCTGGTGCAGGAGGGAAAATCAGGGGTGGTAAGTATAAATGCCTCATCATAGGACTTTACTGCTTCATCGGATATTACTCCAGGGGCGGTATCTATTACCACAAAATCGAAGCTCGTGCTCCTGAGGCTCTCCGCAAAGATGTGTACATCCCTGTCATTAAGGCTAACCTGCCTGGAGCTCAGTCTTCCGGGAAGGATTATCAATCCTGTCCTTCTGTCCTTTACCACTGCCTCAGGAATCTTTATCCTGCCCCTAATCACCTCAAGGGATCCAGCATCTATGTCCTCAAGCCCCAGGTCTATCCCAATGGAGGGATTGGTAAAATCCGCATCTACCAAGAGCACGCTCTTTCCCATCTGCTGCAGCGCGGCAGCGAAATTAACCGCCACTACCGTCTTCCCAACGCCTCCCTTCTGCGACGATATCCTTATAAGATACGGTTTTCCCATCTACTCATCTCCGTCCTCCATCTCCTTCTTTATCTTCTCAAGCCTCTCAACCCTCCACTTTCTGTATACGGGTCTGCTGCGAATCTTAATTATGCTTGCCACTATGATCAGGAGCCCAAGCGCTGCTAGAACGCCCCTGTAAGCGTATCCGAGAAAACCCGAATAGTTTACCGTCACGCCAGGCTGTGCTGGGATAGTAGTGGTAGTAGAGGTGTATGCCTGCCTTGCAAGCACGTCTTCGGTAACAGCATAACTCTTCGTATTATTCCCTATGGTTATGTTGATGTATGCGGAATATGACCCTGGCGAATAGCCTGCAACGAACTGAAACCCCCCATCCACTGCGCTATCCGGCGCAGCCTGATACTCCTTAGCACCGTTGGCAATGTATATCCCTTCTGGCGCAGCGGCAGATACAAGTACGTTTGCCTCATGCGCGCCAGTATATACAAAAGAGAAATTGATGGTGCCATTTCCACCGGTGTATACTGGTGCAGAAACAAAATTTACAAGCCTGGCGGACGACGCGAAGGAAACGCCACGCTGGTATTCAAGCCTCTCGATTGACTGCTCAAGGAGATAAGGGTCAGTAACATTAGATATCGAGTAGTATGCATAATTATTTGCCGCAATAGAAGGGATGCTCCAGCTTATTACATAATAGCCATTGCTGTAGCCTATACGGTTAGGGAAGCCGTACGCCTTTATGTTAGATGCGGAATCTGTGATCGCCTGGGGAATGTAAACCATCAGCGTGTAATTATACAAATTCGTTGAGTTAACGCTCAGATTAACATGCATTATTCCCGAGGCATCCGTATAGCCGTTGGAGCTGCTCAGCTCCTCGGTTATCGCATGCCCGACTGAGCTCGAATTATACATGTAAAATTCGTAATATGCTGTCGAGTTGTAAGACGACCCGTAGGTGCTTCTTGCCGATACGGTTATAGGCACGCTGTATACTCCCTGCACATGCCTGGAAGCTATAAAAGCAATGCTCACAAAGAGCTCCTCTCCAGGTGCCAGATAACCCCTTCCTGAAGAGATATTGGCTATGTCCCTGTATCCGAAAGGCGTGCTGATGTTTATGTACTCCCCTACAGTGCCGTTGTTCTTAACCTCTATCTGCGAATATACTGTCTGCCCAAAAGGCGCGGAGATGTAGAACGGTGCATATAATATCTCAACATGCGGCGGTGGCGGCGGCGGAGTGCTCGGCTGCTGCGGCTGGTTGCTGAATACTACATATGAAGAAGTAAAATTGTTGCTTCTCAGCCTGAGCCCTCCTGAGGTGTAATTCATGTAAATGGCAATGGCGTATGTGCCCGTCGCGCCGCTGACTCCATTAAGCACAAAATCCTGGGAGCCACTGCCTCCAGGTACCAGGCCATTAACCGCAAAAGAATAATCCCTGCTAACCGGCCCCCTTACCTGTATATTCATCGTATCATTTGCGGAAGAGAGGTTGCCCCTGTTAGTCTCATTTATCTCCAATCCAAGCTGCGATCCCTGGAGAATGCTCTGCGGCACCTGCACCGGGCCTATGACTATATTTGCCGGCAGGAGCAGCGCGAACCTCGCAGTGCTCTCATTGCTGTAGCCTACATAAGAGACGTTAAACGCTGCCGTATAATTCCCGTATCCAAGCGTGGACGTGTTCACAACTACCGTATTTGAGACCACAGCACCTGAAGCTGGAGGGAGCGGGAACCTTCTATAATATGCAAGTGAGTTCGCAGGCTGGCGGTAAAGGCTGATGCTCCCGTTTAACTCGGAGGTAGTGCACCCTCCCATCGAGTTGTAGGAATATGGGAAAGATGCGTCAGTGCCTATGACATAAAACGAATTTGAAGAGATGGAGACATGGAGCCTGCAGAATACCGTCACGTTGGCTGCAATGCTACTTCCGCTGCTGGCAAAAACAGCGCCAGAAAAAAACAGGAGAAAAGCAAGCATGCAAAGCGGCAAATGCAGATTATGATATCTATTTATACGTATGCCAGCATCCATCATAACCCCATCTCCATCAATCAATATATACCTTGCAGGTTCGATAATATATTGCATCTTATCTGCTGCAGTGGTATATTGAGACTTGCAATAATATCCGATCTTCATATAGGCTATGAGCGCTTCAGCGATGATGCACTTCTCCAGGCCCGCAAAGCGCTGGAAGCGGCGCACGCACATGCAGACGCAGTGCTGATACCAGGCGATATATTCGATAACCGCACCCCAAAACCCGAGGTTATAGCATCAGCGATGCGCCTCTTCAGGGAATTCTCCGGAATGGATTGGGCCGCAAAGCCCGCAGAAGCTGAAGGAACAGGCGCGAGAGCGCCCATAGTGGTAATACCAGGCACGCACGAGCGCAGGGCGCAGGATACTGAGAATCCCGTAAGCCTGCTCTCCATTGCAGGATTCGTTGTAGATGCAAGCAACAGGCGCGCCACGCTCGAAAAAGACGGTGAGAAGGTAAGCATCTACGGCATAGCAGGTGTCTCCGAGGAGCGCTTCGGAGAGATACTGTCCAAACTCAACCCCGAGCCGGAACCCGGCGCCTTTAACATACTCATGTTCCATCAATCCCTATACGAGCTTTTGCCATTCAGCGATACCTTCCTCAGGATGGAGATGCTGCCTAAGGGCTTCGACCTCTATGTATGCGGCCATATACACGGAAGGGTGGAGAAGAAACTACACGGGAGCGATTTCCTGATTCCCGGGAGTACTGTACTGACCCAGCTCAAGGAGGGGGAGCAGGAGGGCAAGGGGTTCTACATATACGATACCTCATCGCGCTCATTCACTTTCGAGTACATAGACTCAAGGAAGTTCGTCCTAATAAAAGAGGACGCGTCAAACCGCTCCGCGGGCGAGGTGCGCAAGGAGATCGAAGAGAAGGTTAAGAGCATAGCCGCAGCCTCTGGCTCAAAACCTATAATAAGGGTCGAGATAACAGGGAAGCCAAAGGACGGATCCATAAACCTGCAGCCCAAGAGGATCGCTGAGGAGCTTAAGGAGACTGCCATAGTGGAGATAGGGAGCAGGATAGACGCGGAAGAGATAGGAAAAGACGCAGATGCCGAGGAACTCAGGAGCGGGAAGCTAAAGGACATCTCGATAAAGGATTATGGCATGAGGCTCTTCCTTGAGAACCTGCGGAAGAGAGGGTACGCGCTGCCCATAAAGCCCTCAGACTTATTCGAGGTGCTCTCGCAGGAAGGCTCAAGCAGGGACAAGGCAATATCCGATGCAATAGCGCTGCTCTATTCCTCGTATCCTGACGCTTCAGAATCGCAGGGAAGCTATCCGTGAATAGGCTCAAGCGTCCCTATGCGGGAACTCCTCCTTCACCATCCTTCCGTCCATTATATGTATCACGTGGTCGCATCTCCTTGTTATATCCGGATT
>JAJZKO010000016.1 GCA_021850805.1 Microcaldota archaeon
TATCTGGCAGGCATGCTCAGCAGCCTTCCCAAGATAACCAGCAAGATATGCATACGCACGCAATTGCCAGATATAGAGCAAAGATTCATAGAGATAGCCGTCAAGTCAATAGGAATAGATCCAAAACGCATAAAGATAGAGGAGGACGCAGCAGGGTTTGACTCGGCATACTTCTACGATTCGAGGACGGCACATGCAATATCCTCTATACTAAGCAGGAACAAGTACATATTCCGCATGCCCACTCCAGCATCCTTGAACTATCTGGCCGGCATATTCGACAGCAGGGGGCATATTGCCGAAAACGGCATATATATAAATGGTCTCACCCCAAGCGACAGCATAATCCTGGAAGGATTTGGAATACACACATCGGCAGACGGTATGGTAAAAAACATAACGCGCCTTCTCTCACTGATAAAAGGATACAGCATACTTGCAGAGAAAGTCCTAAGCGACCTTAAGCAAAAAGACCATGCTGCTTCCACAGGGAATTTGTAGATTAGTTTTTTAAGCATTCTTATGACTTATCTGCTATCGGTGTAGTGGGATGGTTGCAGGGAGTATGCTTTTGGAAAGGAAAGTTGATTCTGTTCCTATTCCGAAGCTTGTTTCTGAGATTGAGGGGCTGAAGAGGGATATGGTAAGCAAGTACGCTAAATTTGCGAGTGAAGTACTCTCCAAAGGGGAGGTGCAGACCGATAAGATGATGATGGCACTTAAGAACAGAGAGCGCGCAGCATTCCTAATCAGGGATACTGATCCAGATATGTCAAATGTGCTTCTCAAGGCAAACGCAGATTATTGCACCAATACCGCCACGGCTATGGAATCCACCTATTTGGACGTAGGCAACAGGGCTCCTGCTGAGGCGTTTGGGGAGGTGCTTCAGATTGCATTATCATTAAGGTCATATGCCGCCCAGACACTTTCTGTTATGGGGGAATCGGCAAAGGCCTCAGATATGCTCTTTGAGGCTGCGGACAGATTCTTCAATGCTGCACAGTCATTCAAAAGTGCAGGAGCGCTGGCTACTACAAACATTCTTGATAGGCCGGATCCGGGGGTCAACGAGAACAAGGCTTCAATGCTTGTTACCATATCTGTTGAACTATTCAAGGCTGGCGGTGGAATACTTGCAAACGAAGGCGGGGAGGAAGCCGTATACGAGAAACTCACAGATGTTTCAAAAAAGCTTGATAGCAGCGGATTCCCGCTGGCCTCCCTTGCGGTAGACGAGTTTGTACTTGCAGTGATAAGCAAGGAGTACAACGAGCTAAGCGCATTACAGCGCGACAGGATGCCTCCAACTGGACTCGGACAGTATCTATGAAAACTCCTCAAGTCTATGCGCATACTCGAGTGGGATTAAGCATATTCGGCACGCGCTATGCCATCTTATAGGTTTATATAAGCATATTACCATTATATGGGTAGACAACCCTAGTTGTTGTACCAATGAGATGAGGTGTAAGAATGGCAAAATCCTACGTGAAGTTTGAAGTGTCAAAGGAAGTGTCAGACAAGAGCCTTGAGGCTCTGCGACTCGCTACCCAGAATGGTGTCATACGGAAGGGGATAAACGAGGTAACCAAGAGCGTTGAGAGGGGGCTTGCCACATTTGTGGTAATAGCCGAGGATGTCGAGCCCGAAGAGGTAGTCGTGCATCTGCCTACAATATGTGAACAGAAGAAGGTCCCATTTGTTTATGTACCTACTAAAGAAGCCATAGGCAAAGCAGTTGGAATAAATGTTCCGTGCGCTGCCGTAGCAGTAGAGAAAAACGGGAGCGCAGAGGCAGCGATAAAGGACGTAGTCTCCAGGGTAACAGGCAAAGCCCCATCGCAGTCTCAGGAGAAACCGGCTCAGCATAACGAGCAGAAGCAGCATCATGAGCCTGCAAAGCAGCAGAAGAAAGAGAATAAGAAGGAGTAAGCAGGATGATGTGGATGGCTGAAGAGCAAGCAGAGCAAAAGAAATTTGACGGCTATCTTGCCGAAGTAGTTCAGGTATTCCCTCTCCGCACCGGCATATACGGGGAGATAAAGCAGATACTGTGCAAAATACTAGAGGGCAAGGATAGCGGAAGAGCCATACGCAGAAACATCTCTGGCAATGTAAAGGTGGGGGATTTTATACGCCTGCCTGATACGAGCAGGGAAGACAAGCCGATACGCGCAAGGTGACTGATTGAAATGCTCATACTGTACTTCTGAAGTCGAGAGTGGACGCGGACTTGAATTCGTCAGGAAGAACGGTACTGTAAGGTACTACTGCTCTACGCGCTGCTACAAGCTTAATGTGAAGCTTGGTAGAAAGCCCAACAAGAAGGAGATCAGGGAATCTACACGTGCAAGTTCTTCGCATAAATAGTAGTTCGCATGCCGTCGAGACAGCAGAAGGAGCTAATAATAAAGTATGGCGAGCTCTGGCTCAAGGGAAGGAACAGGAGCAAGTACATAAACCTGCTAAAAGCAAGCCTGCAGGAGCGTCTCTCTGTTGCCGGCAGTTTCAATCTCATCGACTATGGCGATAGACTTGCTGTGCCTATCAGGCGGGAAGGCGACTCGGACGTGCTTAAAGACATAATCTCAAAGATATTTGGAATAAGCACATATTCCATTGCAAACGTCTCCGAACCAAATCTGGATTCGATATCGGCTGTATCAGGCGAGATATCCGCAAGTGCACTTAAGGGCATACGCGTAAGGGTTGATGCGCATAGATCATTTAAGGGGTACACATTTGACTCTTCAGACATTGTCAGGGCTGTTGCCAAATCCGTGCAGGAAGCAGGGGCTATACCTGACCCTAGAAAATACGATGCAGTAATCTCAATAAGTGTGACGAAGGAGAAGGCGTTCATATCCATAGAAAACAGAGAGGGGCTTGGCGGGCTGCCGCTTGGATCTTCTGGAAAGGCAGTAATGCTCCTTTCAGGTGGCATAGACTCTCCTGTAAGCGCGTGGTATGGCATAAAGCGTGGCCTTCATCCAATATACCTGCACGTGCACGCATTCGGCACCAACAGGGAAGCAAAAAAGTCGAAGATCATGGGTATACTGGGCAGACTCTCTGATTACTCTCCGCATTACTCTGCATACCTGATTCCATCTCATGAATTCGATCTCTCGACAATGGCAGCAGGAAAGTACAAGACAGTGCTTCTCAAATCATTCATGATGAACGCCGCGCAGATAATAGCCCAAAAGCACGGCGCAAAGGCAATAGTTACTGGAGAGAGCCTTGGCCAGGTTGCATCGCAAACATCATCAAACATAATGGCAGAGCAGTATGGGATAAGCATGCCGATATTCCGCCCACTAATAGGATTCGACAAAGAGGAGATAATATCAAAAGCAAGAGCCATAGGCACATTCGACCTCTCAATACTCAAATACAAGGATGTCTGCTCAATAAATTCAAGGGAGGTTTCCACTTCAGTTCCGCTTACGGTATTTGCACGGATGCTTAATAGAATGAGGATGGAGGAAATTGCAGCTAAGGCAGTCCAGAAGGGTGAACTTATACAGGAGTAGTTCTCTAACGCCCAAACAGTGCTCTTTTATATCTAATTCTCCAATATAAAGACATGGATTTGCTTGTCAAGACGATTCTTGCCGCTGTCATAGTATTTGTGCTGCTTTTTGCTGTATACTACCTGATAGGCCATGTCCTTTCAGGTCCTATAACATCATCACAGGCCGTTTCTCTGATAGAATCAGACCTGAGCAGGTCGCACCCTGGCGCAATAATAAACGTTACCAATGTAACTCCGTCGCAGTATCCAGGAAGCTGGCACGTTGTAGCAAGCCTAGTCACAAATGCCACGTCCCCATGCCCTACATACTCCGTTCTCTCATTTGATTACCCGAAGTACGGTTTTGTGAGCAGGCTTGAGAACAACTACACCAGCGGATGCGTGGTCTATGGCCTTGTAGGGAACTCAAGCTATATACTGGCATCTTATCCAGTTGCAATAGCACGCTCATACTCCCTCAAGATTCCCCAGGTAATTAACTACGTCGATTCTGTAGGATACTCAAACACACTGGTCACAGCCACATACTATCCTACATTTTACCATATAGGCAAGGATTATTCCAAGATCTGGCTTGTAAACTACTCTTCGCCTAAGTCCAATCAGTCTGTATATGTCATCCTCACGCAGGAGAGCGGCAACTTTGTCACGGAATACAACTCAACCCACTGATACCTAAATTTTTACGGAAAGCTTTACAAGATTGCCTTCTGTAGGGCCGTCATATGAGAATCCATTAGACATAAGAAATTTGATTGAAGCACCGTTTGTGCTGTCCACAGTGGCATATACCTTATCTATTCCTATCTCTGCACAGCGCCTTAAGCACTCGCGAACAAGCATGGTGCCTATTCCCATCCGCCGTGCGCTTTTGTCTACAATTATGCCGAGGAAAGCGTATCCATTTGTCTTGAATACCTCGCACTCTCCAACAATACGGTTCCCGTCCAGCACGACAAGGTCTATTCCGTCACCAGTTTCTATTGCCGTAGTCTTTGCCTTAATCAGTGCTCTGATTTCAGCCTCCGATGGTTCAGACGAGAAACGCAGCGCGCGCGGATATTCTTTGTATATCCCAAGTATGAGATCCATTAAGGAATCGCAATCCGATATGCGCAGTTCACGTAATTCCCGCATGCTAAGACTTCGGAGCCATAATTAATAATTGCGGCTGGTTGTGGGTAAGCATTCCGTTAATGCGGAAGGGTTTTTAATGCCTTCGCACAAGTTAGTTTGGTAAGATGAGGATAACAAAGGGGACAGCCAAGAAGATATTCAAGGATGCCGGTGCAGACAAGGTAAGCGATGAGGCGGTATCAGAACTCTGCGAGATACTAAATAAGTACGCCTATGAAATGTCAAAAAAGGCAGTAAAGTTTGCAGCCCATGCCAAGCGCAAGACCATAAAAAAGTCCGATGTGCAGCTTGCAAAATAAGCCCTTTGCCAAGGTTCTTCTTTTCAAATCCCGCCTCCTAGGAGCTTAAGTATGACTATTGTTCCCACTGCAGGAAGTCCGAAGAGAGCAACAGAAACCAGCACAGGTATGGTAAATATTATACCCATATCAAACAGGTAATTCAGGAGAAATATCACTATAAACCCTAGGATGCTGTTGGCGATTACGCCGAATACTATTCTTAGTATAGTCTTGCCAAGCTTGAAGACTATGAATATTACCAGGCCTATTGCCAATATTGTAATTATCGTTGATATCAAAGCGCTTCCTATTTGAGGCAGTACCATATAAACACGATTGAATATCCCCATAAAACATTAAAAAGGTAGCGCATTGGGATTCGCTTACCGCCAGACACCAGGGTTGCATATATAATCCAATGCCGAGAATCAGGATCATGATAGATGCAATAGGGCACAGAGGTGCATCGGCATACGAGCCGGAGAACACTCTCAGGTCATTCGAGAGGGCGATCGCCATGGGTGCAACTTCGATAGAGCTTGATGTTCAGGTGTCCATGGATAACGAGATAATAGTCATGCATGATTCAACAGTAGACAGGACCACAAACGGAACAGGGCGCGTAAGCAGCATGACCTTGGAAGAACTAAAGGAACTTGACGCTGGAAAAGGGGAATGTGTACCTACCCTAAAAGACGTGATAGATATGGCATATGGGCGTGCATACATACAGATAGAGATCAAGGACATCAGGGCAGAAGATCCAGTTGTCAATATGCTGCGTGGATACTCGCTCTCAGAATTCTTCCTGATATCATTCTGGCATGCTACGCTCCTCAATGCGAAGAGGAAACTCCCAGGATTAAAGACCGGTGTCCTTCTTGAAGGCCTTCCTGTGGATCCGCTATCTCTTGTGCGAAGCGCAGATGCCGACAGGCTCGCGATAAGCCAGCGCACCATAGACAAAGATGCAGTAGATGTGCTTCATGCAGGTGGGAAGAGCGTATCAGTCTGGGTTGCAGACGATATAAGCGATATCGAGAAGGCGATATCGCTTGGTGTTGATGCCATAGCCAGCAACAGGCCTGATGTGCTCGTAAACACGATAAGGAAAAGCGGTGTGGAGCTTTCTGGGCATGGCAGGTGAATCCATACCTATATTTATTTTACAGCGCATAAAGATTACCGTGGCACGCGGATGGCTTACGGTCTTATGACTGAGGAAGCTCTCCCCATGCAGAGCATAGGCGGCGTAATTGCCATAACCGGATCAGAAACGATACCGCTGCGGCACACGAAGCGATGAGAATACGAGCGTGCCGGTGCGGATGAAACGGCCGGGGAAGATGCGATGAGCATGCAAGGCTTAAAAGCCGCGTAGTCAAATGCCATCTAAAACAGAAGGGAGGCTATGGCGTGCCACACCATAACATCCATCAACGCATCTGCTCAGTTCTTCACGCATAGGGCAGTTATCTCCTGCCGGTTACTTGGAAGGGCCTTAAGCCCGATAATTCTGCACGCATCGCCCAAAGACCTGCGCGAGGCTTCAATATTTAACCCTACATTCTTCGTCTTGCACTTTATAGTCATGACTGATTTGCAGTTATCCTTGAGCGCCGGAAGGTACATCAGCAGCGCTGAGGCGGATATTTCAGGTTCAGCATTTACGTCAATCCCGATAAAATCCGAGTGCACCATTGACTTAAGGACGACTCCGGAAGCCTCTTCAAAACTCCCGCGTATATGGAGCACGCCAGCGCTTTCTGATGAGAGGCGGCGTATGCCCTCCTCTGCACTGCTACATTCAGTCTCAAGAACCTTGATTCCTTCCCTGGCAAATGCATCTGCATCAAGATTAGCGTTGTCTATTGCTATTACCTTGTAGCCCAAATGCGCAAGCCCCATGCTCCAGCCTCCTGGCGCTGCCCCTATGTCTATGGCTATCCCATGATGACCAGGAGCAGGAGTCTCTATCTGAAAAACCTTAAAGGCCTCGGAGAGCTTTCTCTCGGCCCTGCTTACCTTGTCTGCTCTAGTGGCATAGCTGCGGCCTATGTCTATCATACCAAATCTGATCCCTGCGGAAGGACAATAACCCGCATAGACACGATCCCTGCAAATGACAACAAATAGCCTGCTGCGCGGTTTTTTCATGTCTATAGGGAAGCCTGCAGACTCCAGCCTGGTGCCGATGTATACCTCTATGTCCTTCGCAGAGTTTTCACCTGCGCGCTCAAACTGTATTGCCTCTATCATGAAACTGCCAATCTGGGAGTATGGTTCAGAGCCGAGGCATTCAAGCAAAAACTCCAGCATCTCTTCCTTCCCAAAGTCTTTGGGCATATCGCGCTCCGAGAGCAAAGGCATGCAGTAGTGTATGAATTTGGATGACTCTGCCCAGCCGCTTCCAGGAAGAAGGCCGTCGCACCTTATCACTATCCTGTTCCAGCTTCTCTCAAGCACCTTGAAGTCGCAAACCGAGCGAAGCTCGTCATATGCACTCTTCTCAAAAAACGGTGTAAAGGAGAGCAATCCAATCATGAAAGCAACTGCCATTAGCGCTTAGCTCTATATACCTATAAGCCAATAGTCTCTTATGCCATTACGCTACTCCAAGCAGATATACGACAATGTGCACGGGTACATAAACATAACGGAGCCTGAGATGCAGCTCATAGACACGCCCGTATTCCAGCGCCTCAGGGAGATAAAGCAGCTCGGGCCCACATATCTCGTCTTTCCTGGGGCGACGCATACGCGGTTTTCGCACAGTATAGGTACGATGTTCATGATGGACCTTTTCGCAAGGAACACCCTCAGGGATGTGCAGATAGATGATGACACCATGCAGAAGCTCAGGATTGCGGCCCTTCTTCACGATGTAGGGCATTACCCATTTTCCCATACGCTTGAGGAGGTAATTACACATTCCATGAACGGAAAGAGCCATGTGGAATTCGGGACCCTGCTGATCAAAAAACTTCTCTCTGAGAAGCTCGGCACGTTTACCTACGATGAGATAAACGGGCTTATAGAGGGCGACAGATCTGACCCGCTATCTATGCTGCTCTCTTCAGCCATAGACGCTGACAAATCGGATTACATGCTAAGGGATTCTTACAATACAGGTGTGCCCTATGGGCAGGTAAATATCTCAAGCCTTCTTCGCATCATGCACTTTGAGAAGAACAGGATAATATTCGACAAGGACGAATCGCCCGTGGAGAATTTCCTGATAAACAGGTATCACTTATACAGGGCAGTGATACATCATAAGGTCGTAGTAGCCGTTAGCCTCATGCTCCAGCGCATATTTGAGATGCTCGTGCTTGAAGGCTACATAGAAAACCCCCTGGATGTATATAACTCTGAGGACCAGGATAAGATAGCAGGGTATAACGATGATATCGTGCTAAATGCAATGCACAAATACATCGCATCAGGGAGCAGGGAGAGTCTGCGCGAGCTTATAAAGGACTTCTTCAGGAGAGAGTCCCTGGAGCTTGCGTATTCATATGTCTCAGCTTCCATGCTGGACGGCGCCGATGTCAGTCGCGGCAATGAGATAACATCCCTTCTTGAAGCACCGAGATCAATGGCTAATCTCTCGATGGATTCGGGAATCGATAAGGACTGGATCTTTCCCGTTGTCTTAAGGACCCTTGGCCTTATAGATGAAGAAGCCAGCATATTTGTCAGGAAGGAAGGCAGAACCATACCCATAATCGAGTCAGATGCTCTTATCCTCAGAATGATAGGCACAAGGATGCTGTACGACGCACGCATATACACCAAAAAAGGGCTCGGAGGGCGCCTGAGAAAGGCTCTCAGGGCAACGCAGCGATAAGAATATCCCACTAACTGGTGTCGCGCGATAAACACATAATAGAAGAAAGCTTACATCTGCATCTAATGTGCCCCAAGAAAGCCTTTTAAATCTAACTTGTATATGAATAGTGAAAGTTCCTTTGAGATTAATAGTGTCAGCATGGCAGAGAATAATTCAATAATGGATATCCAGGCTGCCGAGGAGAAGGCGAAGAAGGCTATCGCAGAAGCAGAGGAAAAGCGCGCATCAAAAGTCACTAAGGCAGAGGAGGAATCAAAGTTGATACTTAGCAAGGCTGAGGAAAAGGCAAAGGCAGCAAGAGCCAAAATACTCGATGCTGCCTACGCAAGGCTGGAAAAAGAGGCTAAAGCGATACTTGAGGAAGGCGATAGGGAAGCAAAGCGGATAAGCTCCGCTAGGCTTCCTGCCGATAAGATCAAATCGATAGCCGAGAAGTTGGATAGCCAGATGTTTGGCTGATGTATGTGTTACGCACAGAACCTATGCAAAAGGTTAGGATAATCTCGATAGAGCGGGATAAGTCTACGGTGATTGCTGCATTGCATGCGATGGGCGCAATAGACCTGCGCAAGACGCATATAGATAATCTTCAGGATGATAAGCCTGCCGACTATGCAAACGATCTCTCAGACGCACTCATAAAGGTCTCCGGAGCCCTCCAGCTTCTCACATCGCATCCTGTCAGAGTGGCACACCACATTCGGCGCGAGAAGATAATAGACGAGGTTGGGAAGCATAGGGAACTGGACACAATATACGCTCTAGATGCTGAGAGAAAATCAATATCTGATGAGGTGCGCTCCCTCAATTATGCTGCGGGGATAGCTACTTATTTCAGGGGCATCGGCATCGATTTCTCCAGGATGGCAGGCAGCCATATCGGTTATAAGGCGTTTGAGTCTGACAAAAAGAGCGCATACGAAATAAAAAGGCGGATAGAGAATGCGAAGGTGCACTCGGAGGTGCATATGGCCAAAGCCGGCAAGAAGCGCTATGCGCTGCTGATTGCATATGACAAGAGCAAGCCTATAGAGGATATTTACAGGGGCATGCCTGTAATAGAGCTTGATCTCACATCAAAGTACCTTTCGGGCACTCCTGAAAAAGTCATACAAAACTCTCTGGAGAAGGCAAAGGAGAATAGCAGGAGGCTTGCGGAGATCTCAAAGGAGATGCTGGAGATAAGCAGAAGGCATTATTCCGACCTGACCAACCTCAAGGAGATGCTGGAGATAGAGCTCGAGAGGGCAGAAGCGAGTTCCAATTTTAAGAGGACCGAATCCACGTTCGTAATAGAGGGCTGGGTGCAGAAACGGCAGGTGGGTGAACTCAGGAGCAGGATGGCATCCGTTACAGACGGACATGCATCGATAGAGCTTATAGACTCCGGAGGAGAACTCGCGCCGACACATACGCGCCGTCCCAAATTCCTACAGCCTTTCGATTACATGGTGAACTTCTACTCTGTTCCGAGAAGCGACGAGATAGACCCTACATGGATATTCATAATATCATTCCCGATATTCTACGGGCTGATGGTGACAGATGTGGGCTATGGTCTCGCATCCCTTATAATGGCAACGCTTATTACCAAGAGAACAGATCCTGACGGGCTGATGTACAATGCGGCTAAAATATGGCAGCTCAATTCTGTGGCGGCAATGATATTCGGCTTTCTCTCAAACGAATGGTTCGGCTTCCAGCTTAACCAATACATCGCCCCGTTCCAGGGATTCAGCTGGTTCAAGGACACGCCGGCGCTTATAGCCATAACGGTCATATTCGGCGTCGTGCAGGTAATACTCGGACTTGGGATAGGAGCAATAAATGCGAGGAGCCACGGGCACAAAAAGATGGCGATAGCAAAAGTCACCTCAATGCTTGTAGTGGGATTAGGGACCGTTGCTGTTGCAGGCGCATTCTTTGGCGCTTTCAACGCGCTGATTACGGAAATTTCAGGCGCTATAGCAATAGTCTCACTGCTTCTCACAGGTATCCTGAGCGGCACAGAGGCAACTGAGATTACAAACCTGATAACACACCCAATGAGCTATGCGAGGCTCATGGGCTTCGGATTAGGCAGCGTCATAATAGCCTATCTTATAGATATGGCATTCACTCCGCATCTGAGCAGCGGGATAGTAATATTCGTTCTATATATGATAATATTTGTAGTCCTTCAGTTCCTGAACATGACACTCGCGATATTCGAGGGCATAGTACAGGGCGTAAGGCTCAACTTCGTGGAGTTCTTTTCAAAGTTTTACATAGGCAACGGCATAAGGTTCAGGCCATTTGGATACAAGAGGGTTTACACAAAGGATAATTCTAAAAATTGGTGAATTATGTGACAATAGACATGAATTCTGCGATAGCGGCAATAGGTGCTGGAGTGGCAATAGCTGGCGGCGCAATAGGAACAGGAGTAGCACAGTCTGGAATAGGCAGTGCAGGTCTCGGACTGATTGCGGAGAAGAAGGAGAATCTTGGGATAGTCCTGCTATTCTTCGTCATACCAGAAACTCTGCTGATATTCGGATTCGTAATAGCAATACTGATAATGCTTCAGGCCGGAATAATATAAGGTGCATATCCGATGTCGCTGGATAGCATAAGGAAGAGCATACTCTCAGAGTCTCAAGCAAAGGTGCACGCGATAGATTCAGAGGCAGAAGCGTCCTCGCGAAAGATAATACACGAAGCCGATTCCGAAGCAGAAAGGCGGATAAAGGCAGCCGAGGAAGAGGCGAAGCGTGAAGCCGAGAGAATAATCCGCGAGGGGGTGGCTGGCGCTCAGGTAGAGGCGTCCTCAAAAGCAATAAAGGCCAAGAGCATGGTGCTTCAGAAAGAGCTTGAATCCGTAATGTCGAATCTGGCAAAGATGGTAAGCGAGAAGCGCATGAAAGAAGTGCTTCACGATGCCATGAAGCAGTATGCGCTAACCGGAGAGGATCCCAAGAGTGCAGTGGTAGCATCAAGCAGGGAGAATGAACACATTGCTAAGACCGCAGGCGCAAAGCACGAGGCTGCAGATATAAATGGGTTTACCATACGCAATAAGGATGGCACCGTTACCCTTGATGCTACTGTGGAGAGCGTAACAAGCAAGGTAAAGGAGGATGCGCTACGAATGATAGACATGGAGCTCTTCGGAAAGCCTGCAGAAACGCCGAAGCGGAAGGCCGCTGCGAAGGCTAAGCCTGCAAAGAGGGGTAAGAGATAATGCTTGCGGGATCTGGTGCGGCCAGGCATTACGGCTACTCAAGCGCCAGGGTAAAGTCGATGGAGAGCCAGATACTGGACCAGAAGCTTATGCACGATATCATAAATGCAAAGGATGTATCAACTATACTAACCATGCTCTTTCAGACCGAGTTCAAGAAGGATATAGAGGACTTTGGGGGCATGGGGATAAAGCACGAGCTGATAGACTTCGCCCTAAGCAGAAACCTTGCGAGGAACGTGAGCAAGCTTGTTCAGGTCTCTCCTACCACGGAGCGTAAGCTGATAAGATCAATAGTCGGCAAATGGGATCTCTACAACGCGAAAACCATCCTTGAGGCAAAGGTAAGAGGCATTGAATACGATGCAGTAGCGGGCAAGCTGATAGATTACGGTGTATACAACTCATCAGTTGCGAAGGAGATAATGCGGGAAGAGTCAGTTGAGAACATCTTCAGCAAGCTCATGCTTAATTCACCCTACAGGGATATACTTGGTTCAGGACTGGAAGTCTACAAGAAGGAGAAGAACCTTCTTCACGCAATAGGCGAGGTAGACAAGGCCTATTACAAATCCCTAGGAAGCGTAATAACAGGGCTCCGTGTGATACAGAACGAGGCTGCAAGGATAATAAAGATGGAAATTGACATGAAGAACATAATGCTCCTTATACGCGGTAAAGTTTCCGGAGCCAAATTCCAGGAGATAGGGAGCGGGCTTATCGCAGACGGCAACATCTCATCCCCTGAGCTTGAGCAGCTTTATAACGGGGCAAGAGACATTGATACTTTGGTGCAGCAGGTGAAAATATACGATTTAAAGGATGCAACGGGTGTGTATAAGTCGACAGGGCAGCTACTCGCATTCGAGATAAGCATGAAGAACCAGATATTCAGAAGCAGCGTGAGGCTCCTCAACCATAGCATACTCTCGTTCGGCGCCATACTCGCTTACGCTTATATGAAGGAGATAGAGATATACACCCTGAGGATAGCGATAAACAGCAGGCTTTACGGGCTTAGCAGGGAAGAGACTGAGAGGCTGATAATTTGGAAGGCAGAGTAGAGAAAGGACTTAAGGTGGCATACATGGGCAACGGTACGCTCAGCCTGGGGTTCAAGATAGCCGGGGTAACAGAGGCCCATTCGGTAGATAACACTCTGGAAGCCGAGGCGAAGCTGAAGTCAATAATGGACAGGGGGGATGTCGGTATAATAATAGTTACATCTTCAGCAAGGAAGCTCGTCAAGGACAGGAAGCTTTCAGAGGCGATAAGCAGCAGCATTATGCCAATAATAATAGAGATACCTGAGCTCAACGAGAACATAACAGAGGAGGATACGCTCAGGCAGCTCATATTACGGGCAATAGGCATAGACATAGCAGGTAATGTTTAGATAGGTAATCATATGGGAAATATTGAGAGAATATCAGGTCCGCTTGTAGTGGCAAAAGGAATGCTTGGAACAAGAATGTACGACGTGGTAAAGGTAGGCGAAGAGGGCCTTATAGGAGAGATAATACAGCTGAGAAACGAGAGGGCAGTGATACAGGTATATGAGGATACAACAGGGCTTCAGCCTGGGGAGGAGGTAAAGTCAACAAACCTGCCACTCTCAGTGGAACTTGGTCCGGGAATACTCGGGAACATATACGATGGCATACAGCGCCCTCTTGAGGTGCTGAGGGAGAAGAGCGGCACATTTATAGGCAAGGGGATAAATGCGGACGCAATTGACAGGAAGAAGAAATGGAAGTTTGTGGCAGATAATTCTGTGAAGGAGGGAAGCAGCGTCAGGCAGGGCCAGATATTAGGCCACGTACAGGAGACAGAGTACATAAAGCACTACATAATGGTTCCAATAGGCATAAACGGCAAGATAAGCGGCCTAAAGGACGGGACTTACACTGTTGGCGATGTAATCGCCAGGGTGGAAGAGAAGGGAAAGAAGACAGAGATAAGGCTCTCCCAGAGGCGTTCGGTGAGGAAGCCTGCGCCTTTCTCAAGAAAATTCAGGGCTGCCGTTCCGCTGATAACCGGGCAGAGGGTAATAGACATGCTCTTCCCTGTAGCAAAGGGCGGCACAGCAGCAGCGCCAGGCCCGTTCGGCTCCGGGAAGACAGTCATACAGCACCAGCTTGCAAAGTGGTCTGATGCGGATATAATAGTGTATGTAGGATGCGGAGAGCGCGGGAACGAGATGACGGAGGTGCTTGACGAATTCCCATCGCTTAAGGATCCTAAGACGGGCAGGCCCCTCATAGAGAGAACGATACTCATAGCAAACACGAGCAACATG
The DNA here is from genome assembly GCA_021850805.1 of Microcaldota archaeon. Classification (GTDB taxonomy): domain Archaea; phylum Micrarchaeota; class Micrarchaeia; order Micrarchaeales; family CABMGC01; genus JAKBQS01. Next base: position 14,335 of record JAJZKO010000016.1, read on the forward strand.
CCAGTGGCGGCAAGGGAAGCGAGCGTGTACACAGGGATTACAATTGCAGAATATTTCAGGGACATGGGTTACAGCGTGGCCATACTTGCCGATTCTACATCAAGGTGGGCGGAGGCCATGCGTGAACTCTCTGCAAGGCTTGAGGAGATGCCCGGAGAGGAAGGATATCCGGCTTATCTGCCAAAGAGGCTTGCAGAGTATTATGAGAGAAGCGGTACTGTAGAATCGCTTGCAGGAAAGACTGGATCGGTAACTATAGTAGGTGCGGTCTCACCGCCTGGGGGAGACCTCTCCGAACCTGTCTCTCAGGGAACCTTAAGGGTTGTGAAGACCTTCTGGGCCCTCGATGCAGCGCTTGCAAGCTCAAGGCACTTCCCATCGATAAACTGGCTCACGAGCTATTCGCTTTACCACAACGACCTGGAAGAATGGTACATAAAGAACTTCGGAGAGCAGTTTGTTGAGAACAGGAAGGAGCTCATGAGGATACTCCAGAAGGAGGCAGAGCTCAAGGATATAGTGCAGCTGGTAGGGGCGGAGGCCCTTCCAAGCGAGGAGAGGGTTACCCTGGAAGTTGGCAGGATGATAAGGGAAGACTTCTTGAGGCAGAGTGCATTCGACGAGGTGGATGCATACACGAGCATGAAGAAGCAAGAGTTCATGGTCTCGTCCATACTTCTCTTCGGAAGGCTGGCGCATGATGCAGTCAGTGCAGGCGCCGGTGCAGACAGGATAGCCTCAATGAAGGTCAGGGAGCAGATAGCAAGAATGAAGGAGATAAAAGAGAAGGAGATGGAGGAAGCGTCCAAGAAGCTTAAGCACGAAATAGAGTCAGAATTCAGCTCGCTGCTTAAGGAGTACAGGCAGGAAGGCAAGGAATTGTTATCCGAAAATGGTAGATAAAATGAAATTTGACATAGAATACAAGACACTCGAGAGCGTAGCCGGGCCATTGCTGGTAGTAGGAAAGGTTGGCAACGCAAAGTACAATGAGATAGTAAGAATCAAGCTCCACAATGGGGAAGAGAGGCTCGGCCAGGTACTTGATACAAGCGATACAAAAGCAATAGTACAGGTCTTCGGCCCTACGGACGGGATAAACATAGACAATACGTCAGTAAGCTTCCTCGGGGAGACATTCATGGTAGGCGTAAGCGAGGAGATGCTGGGCAGGGTCTTCGATGGTCAGGGAAGGCCTAGGGACGGCAGCGGAGAGATAGCTTACAGGGAGAAGAGGGACATAAACGGCGAGCCTATAAACCCTGTCTCAAGGGTATATCCGAGCGATTTTATAGAGACCGGCATATCTGCAATAGACGGGCTTGATACCCTGGTAAGGGGCCAGAAACTTCCAATATTTTCCTCTTCAGGGCTTCCCCACAACCAGCTGATGGCACAGATAACCAGGCAGGCAAACGTGAAGAACTCAAGCGAGGAGTTTGCGGTAGTGTTTGCAGGCATAGGCGTTACATACGATGACTACAGCTACTTCATAAACGAATTCAAGAAGACCGGGGCGCTGAAGAGGGCTGTTGCATTCATAAATCTGGCAGACGATCCAAGCATAGAGCGTATAATAACGCCCAGGCTGGCGCTTACTACGGCAGAATACCTTGCGTATGAGAAAGGCATGCACGTATTGGTAATACTTACCGACATGACTAATTACGCAGAGGCGCTGAGGGAGCTGAGCAGCGCCAGGGAGGAGGTTCCTGGAAGAAGGGGGTATCCTGGCTACATGTACACGGACCTTGCAAGCCTGTACGAGAGAGCAGGGATAGTCAAGGGGAAGAAAGGGAGCATAACCCAGCTGGATATTGTAACCATGCCCAGCGACGATGTCACACATCCCATACCGGACCTTACTGGGTACATAACTGAAGGGCAGATATTCCTGAGCAGGGACCTGGTCAATAAAGGAATATACCCTGCAGTTCAGCCTCTCGGATCGCTCTCCAGGCTCATGAATAATGGGATAGGGGCTGGAAAGACTAGGGAGGATCACAAGGGCGTCTCTGACCAGCTTTACGGTTCATATGCAAAGGCGCAGGATGCGAAGAACCTCAGCGCCATTGTAGGGGTTGAGGCTCTGAGCGAGAGCGACAAGCGTTACCTCAAGTTTGGTGATGAGTTCGAGAAGCGTTTCCTAGGCCAGGGCCTTTATGAGAGGCGCAGCATAGAGGAGACGCTGGAGCTCGGATGGGAACTTCTCTCGATGCTCCCTGCGGAAGAGCTTACAAGGATAAAGAAGGAGTACATAGAGAAGTACTACAAGAAGGAGACGCTGCACAAGGCGAAGTAATGGCACGCATCAACCCAACAAGGATGAACCTCATAAACCTGAAGAGGAGGATAGCGATAGCCAAGAAGGGGCACAGCATACTCAAGAGGAAGAGAGAGGTGCTTGTGATAGAGTTCCTCAAGCTCCTTAAGGAATCCAAGGAAAGCAGGTCAATGCTGAACCAGATGATCCAGCAATCTTACAAGACGGTCACCATAGCCTCCACATATGTCGGCACATTCGAACTTGAGGAAGCAGCGATGCAGATGGCCGAAGCCGCGCCTGTCCTGATAAGCATAAAGAACATAATGGGGGTGCGGATACCTGAGATAAGCAGACTGGGCTCTGCAGGCGAGCAGGCATACAATCTTGCGCATTACAGCCTTGCGGTAGACGACATTAACACAAAGCTGACAAAGACAACAGATTCGATAATAAAAGTGGCACAGATGGAACAGGGGCTCAAGAGGCTGGTGGTTGAGATAGACAAGACGAAGAGGCGCGTCAATGCGCTTGACTACCGTGTAATACCAGGGATGACTGAACAGTCAAGGTACATAAGGATGCGACTTGAGGAGATTGACAGGGACTCTTTCTCTGCGCTGAAGCACGTAAAGAGCAGGCTGAGCAAGGCGCAGGAAAGCAAGTAGATATGCAAAGGCGCGGCGTTTATGGTTACTGCATGCCTTTATAGCGGCGGCAAGGACTCCACCATGGCGATACACAAGGCTGAAGCCCTTGGGATAAAAGTTGATCTTCTTATAACAACAGTATCAAAGAATGCGGACAGCTACATGTTTCACTATCCAAATGTCAGGTATACGGAGCTCCAGGCGGAGGCAATGGGAAAGGAGCATGTCTTCTTCGACACTGAAGGGAAGAAGGAAGAAGAACTGGAGGACCTTAAAGAAGCGCTCAGTGAAAACGATGTAGATGTATTGATAACTGGGGCTACATATAGCAGGTACCAGGCAGATAGGATAAACAGGATATGCACTGAGCTTGGGATAGAGCATCTTGCACCAATATGGCACATAGAACCGATGGAGGAACTGAAAGAACTCTCTGCCTCGTATAACGCCATAATAACATCCGTATCTGCGGAGGGGCTCGAGACATCCCTTCTCGGACGGAGAATAGACGAGGAGGTTATAAATATACTAAAAGAAGCAAACGCAAGGTACGGGATAAACATGCTCTTCGAGGGCGGAGAAGCGGAAAGCTTTGTGCTCGATGCACCACTCTTCTCAAGATCAATAGAGATAAAAAGGGCAAGGAAGGAGGAGGACGGAATGCGCGGCCGTTACATGATAGAAGAAGCCGCTCTTGCAGAAAAGAAAGAATATTAAAACAGAGAGATAAGAAAATAATGATTGGATGAAATTCTCATCGATAGTCAAATACGCTCAGAATCCCATACAGGAAGAGGATCCCACCGCAGAGGCCATTGCAAACTCGGGCAAGAAGGTCCTTAAGCTTAACAGGGGGGATACGGCTGCATATTTTCCCACACCGGAATACATCGTGGAGAGCTATATAAAGGCGCTGAGAGGCGGAAAGACCGGTTACTCAAGTCCGATAGGCATAAAGGAACTGAGGGAAGCGGTGAGCGAGAGATACGGGAGGATGTATAATGTTGGTATAGATCCTTCAGATGTTATAGTGACGCAGGGGGTTAGCGAGGCGCTGCTCTTTATAAATCTCCTCTTCCTCAACAAAGGGGACAAGGCAGTGATATTCAAGCCGTATTATCCTCTATACCATATCTACTCGATGATGTTTGGAGGCAACAATATATACGAAAATTATGTTGAAGAGGACGGCTGGGAGATAGACACTGAGAAACTTGAGAGATCCATCAAAAAGGAGCACAAAGCAATGCGCAGAGCCAGATATCTGCTGATAACTAACCCGAGCAATCCCACAGGGACGGTGCTTAACCGGAAAACGCTCAAGGAGATAGTGGAAATAGCAAACAATTACAACCTTATGCTCATAAGCGACGAGATATATGATGAGATAGTATATAACGGCGCAAGCTTCACGAGCATATCCGAAATTGCGCAGGGAGTTCCGCACATAATACTGAACGGGGCCTCGAAGAACTTCGATGCTACCGGATTCAGGATAGGCTTTATGATATTCCCTGGAAAGGACAAGTATTCAAAGCTTGCAAGAGACAAGTGCGTGGAGCTTGCCAGGGTACGCCTCTCTTCAAACACGCCTGCGCAGTATGCAGCGGCGGAGGCGATGTCAAATATAAAGGAGCATTCCAAGGCGATAAAATTCATGAACTCTCGTATAGAGGAGCAGTCGAATGCCGCTGTGAGGATACTAAACAAGAGCAGTTACATGAAAGCTGTGGAGCCGCGCGGGGCATTTTACATATTCCCAAGAATAGATTTCAGCGCATTGGATATAAGAAACGATAAGGAGTTTGTCCACAAGCTCCTTCTGGAAGAGAATGTGCACACGACAAGGGGATCTGGGTTCGGTTCAAGCGGCCATGTGCGCATAGTAACCCTTCCGGATAAAAAGTCGATAATTGATGCTTCTGAAAAAATAATAGATTTCTGCGAAAGACATTCAAAATAATAGATAAGGAGGCATAGTCTAATGGTAGGACGGCGCCTTTACACGGCGCAAGCCTGGGTTCGATTCCCTGTGCCTCCATG
>JAJZKO010000017.1 GCA_021850805.1 Microcaldota archaeon
AACTTGGCAGCGCGGCAGGCTCCAGATATATTTTATTTTGAGCGTTTTACGCTGTGATGAAATTCTGGAAATAAGACTAAATATGGAAGCAACCTGCATGTCGGGGTTCAAATCCCCGCAACCCCAGACTTTTTAGCACGTCTGCTTTTTTGTGTATCGAGTGCAATATGTAGAAGTGTGTATTGAGTTGTGCAGTGCTTATTAGGGAAGGCTTAAATTGTTATTTGCGTTTATATGCATATACTTGTTTTGGTGATGACACTTTTAGGTGATTATTGATGAAGGTACTTGGAGTCGCTGCGCATCCTGACGATCTGGATTTTGGCGCGGCTGGGACTTTTGCAAAATGGTCTAAGGAAGGCGCTGCCTGCTACTACTTAATCTGCACGAATGGCTGCAAAGGCTCTGATGATCCAAAGATGACAGAGAAGAAGCTGGTAAAGATAAGGCGCAGGGAGCAGATAGAGGCAGGCAAGGTACTCGGGCTCAGGGGAGTATACTTCCTTGGCCACAACGATACGCAGCTTGTGGCTGATCTGAAGCTCAAAAAAGAGATAGTGCGGATGATAAGGAAGATAAGACCCGATGTGGTAGTAACCATGGATCCTACATTTGTATATTCCAAGAGGGGCTTTGTCAACCATACGGATCATAGGGCTGCGGGGCAGGCGACTATAGATGCAGTATATCCTCTTGCCAGAGACAGGCTCACCTTCAAGGAGCTTGAGAAGGAAGGCCTGAAGCCGCATGTGGTAAAGACCCTCTACCTTACGAATTTCGAGAACAGGAACGAGATCGTTGACATAAGCGATACTATAGACCTTAAGATAGCAGCATTGAAGTGCCATAGAAGTCAGATATCTGCGGAAAGCGTTTCTAGGATAAGGGAGATGGCTAAGATGGCGGGAAAAGAGAGCGGATATAAATATGCAGAGGGATTCGTCAAGCTTGATCTCCCAGGATGACTCTGATGGTTTTATCCCTCTTTAATTCGCGTGGAAGGAAGACTGGACCTTTTGCCCCCCTTTCCAAAGGTTCGCGAGAAGTAAAGATATACGTATGCGGGGTTACGCCGTATGACACTACCCACCTTGGACATGCATTCACATATGTCTCTTTTGACGTGCTTATACGCTACCTGAGATTCCTAGGTTTTAAGGTAAACTATACGCAAAACGTTACTGACATAGACGATGATATACTAAGGAAAAGCAAGGAGAATGGCGTAGGATGGAGGAGCCTGGGCAGTTTCTGGACAAAGAGATACCTTAATGACATGAAGGCCTTGAATGCCGAGAGACCCACACACTATGTCAAGGCCACAGAATCCATTCCTGATATAATTGGCATGGTCTCTGCTCTTGTAAAAAGGAAGGTTGCATACGAAAGTGAAGGCAATGTATACTTCGATGTGGCTTCCTTCCACGGATACGGAGCACTCTCCGGATTCAATGAAAAACAGATGAAGCTTCTTCTTAAGGAACGCGGCGGCGACCCTGATGACAGGCGCAAGAGAGGCCCACTTGACTTTCTTTTGTGGCAAAGATCTGGAAAAGGAGAGCCATATTGGAAGTCTCCTTGGAGCAATGGCAGGCCCGGATGGCATATAGAATGCTCTGCGATGATACACAAGTATCTTGGGAAGCAGATAGACATACACGGCGGCGGGAGGGACCTTATCTTCCCGCATCATGAGAGCGAGATTGCGCAGTCTGAGAGCTTCACTGGCAAGAGCCCCTTCGCCAATTACTTTGTGCATACGGCAATGGTAATGCACATGGGGGAGAAGATGGCAAAGTCCCTTGGCAATCTCATCCTTGTCTCGGATTTGCTCAAGAACGGACATACGCCAAATGCAATAAGATGGCTTCTGCTGTCGCATCACTATAGGAAGATATGGGAATATGATGAGAGTGAACTTGAGGAGGCTGAATTTTATTCCGGCCTGATAAGCAAGCTCGGGAAGAGGAATACTTCTGCTTATGGAGGCGCCCTTGAGGCCTTCACAGACGCGATGGATAATGACATGGATACTGTCACCGTACTGAAAATCCTAGGCGAGCTTCTTGATTCGGAAGGAAGAAGCGAGGCCTCGGATTCGGTGAAGATTTTGGATATACTTGGTTTCACGAGGACCTAGTTTTTCAAGTGTGAATATGAAAAATGACAAGGGATTTGCTTATCTAGTTTACTCACGTGTTTTCAGGAGCGTCGCGTTGATCTTCATGACCTTGGGGTCTCCACTGTATCTTGCGCTCCTTAACTTAAGCCTAGCCGAGATAGGCCTTGTCTATGTCGGAGTTATGGCCTTTACCGCATTCCTCTCCGTAGGCCTTGGAATGCTAGGAGACAGATTTGGATACAAAAAATCGCTTATACTGGGAGAGATAGCTCCAATGGCAGGCGCCGCAGTCCTAGCCTTGTCGCAGAACATATGGCTTGTGGGCGTAGGTGTCACCATAGCAGGCATAAGCGGCGTTGCTGGCGGAATGAGAGGCGCATTCTCGCCCGGCATGACGGCATACACGGCAAGCACATATCCTAACCATGGGGAAAGGGTAAAGAAGCTCGGAACTCTTGTCATAGCCGCTTCGGTCTCAAGCGTCTTCGGTGCTATTCTTCTCCTCAGCCAGTCTTACATAATACCGATTCTAGGCGCTGCTGGCGCATTCAGGGCGCTCTTTGGTGTCGCGGCGCTGATGCTCTTTGTATCATTTTTATGCCTCTTCTCCCTGGAGGAGAATCCGAGACCTGCAAAATCAACCAGAATAATGAAGCCGGAGAGCATGAGATATATGATACGCATATCTGCGCTCAGCGTGCTCAACGGCGCAGGCATGGGATTGTCCCTGCCGCTGCTTCCGCTAATGTTTGCGATAGCTTTCAAGCTTCCTGCGGATACCACGGCACTGTATATAGGCATGATATACATACCTTCATACATAGCTACCGCGATAGGTTCGAACATATCCAAGAAGCTCTCCGGAAAGCTTGACATTATGGAAGTTGCTTCCGTAGCAAGGATGGCAAACGGCCTTCTTCTCGGGCTCCTCGGTGTTATATTCTTCATGCAATATTATGGCTTCCTTGTCTACCTACCTCTTCTTGACGCGGCGGCTTTCGTATACTCATGCAGGTCATTTGCCGCTGGATTCGGATCTGCGTCGATAAGTGCTGTAAGCGTGAAGGGGATACATGGCGAGGATTATGGGACTGCTACAAGCATACAGGGGCTTGCTGGAAATATCTCGCAGGCAAGCAGCGGAATAAGCGGTTACCTGGCAGAGGTGTCGCTGCCTGCGCCGCTCTTTGCAGGTGCTATTCTCCAGACGCTGAGCGGTTATCTGTATCCGAAGCTGCTTAACGAGAAGAAAGATACAGGCTAAAGCCGAAGTGAGGAGGCGGCGGGAGCGTCGATAAGGATTGTTGCGTTTCCATGCATCCTCAATGCTGAGGCTGGCACATCTGGGGAAGGATCCTGCATTACAGACCCCATTATGGCGGCAGACTTGGATTTCCCTGTGGCTATAAGCACTATCTTATCTGCAGAGAGTATTGTACCAATCCCCATGGTTATCGCCTTATGCGGCATCCTGGCTGTTTTGAAGTATATCGAGTTTGAGCTTATTGTAGATTCGCTGAGCTCAACGGTATGGGTGATGGTGTCTGTTGCCGTTCCGGGTTCGTTGAAGCCTATATGACCATTCGTGCCTATGCCAAGGTATTGTAGCCCTATCCCGCCTTTTGATCTTATTAGGTTTTCGTAGAATGATGCCTCTATCTCAGGATCTGCAGCGTTAGAGTTCGGTATGAACGATCCTTCTACGGCTATTTTCGAGAATAGGTGCCTTTGCATGTAAGCCGCATAGGTATTTGGATCGTCTCTGCTTAAGCCCAGATACTCATCCAGATTAAACGTGTTTACCTCAAGCCTTTCCTTGCCCATTGCCTTGCATTGGGAGACTAATTCTGCGTAGAAGGGCTCAAATGTGGCACCTGTTGCAAGACCTATGTTCCTGTTTTTTGATGTGGAGAGATGATTGAATAGTATCTTTACTGCGTCGCTGTACAGGTATTGATGGCTTGCGTATATCCTAAGGTGCAACCCGTTTATCTCTTTTTCCGTGTAAGCTCTTTTTGTTTGCAGCATTTTATACAGCAGTATTTCGTAGGGAATATTTAAAAATGTGAAAATATATTCAAGAATTATAGGTTTATGGCAAGGTTGGTGAAATGGCTAGCGCATTTGCTGTTGTCAAGAACATTGATAGTGCGCCTGCCTTTAAGAGCAGTATGGCTCTGGAGAACGTATTCCTCAAACTTGCGGAACATGTCAATAAGGACGGCTACATGAAGGCTTCGCTTACATATCCGCATTATTATGCGTGTTGGTTCAGGGATGCCTCTATGACAAGCATCTCTATGGCAAATCTCGCCTCGGAGCTTGGCGGGGAAGGGCGCCGCGGGACGGCCAGCTTACAGCAGCTTGGTATAGACAAGGATACGCCACGCGAAGTATCAGCGAGGATACTCAGATTCCTTTGGGGCGCTGTGGAAGAGAATTCATGGAGAATCGGGCAGAATGGCGAGGGCACGGATCCTAAAAGCATTGACGAAAGCAGGCACATACCTGCAAGAGTTGGCGAAGATGGGAAAATTTTTCACATGGAGATTGACGGCACGGTGTTTACCGACAAGGCAGGATACGACGTGTGGGAAGGGTATAATGTCCTTATAAGGCAGCATGATAGTATACCACTCTTGCTGCTTGCTACAGAGAATTATGTGGGCAGGTTCGGCGAGAAGGGCATAGAGGGAGCCGTAGCTTGGCTGAGGGGGAATGCAAAAGTGGTAGCTGCCTATGTCGAATCGACACTGCATACGCCATGCGCAAACGCATGGGAGCTTGATGATAACTTCTTCCATTCGTATGACATTGCTGCGATACAGAGGGGCCTTAAGAGCCTTGTGGAACTGGACGGTATGCTTGGACTGGACCTGGACAGGGCTAAGCTCTCGGATGCGCAGCACAATGCAGGCCGTATGCTGCTTGAGCATTTCGTCAGGGATGGGGTTATGTTCAAGGCAAGCGAGTGCGCAGAAGGAAAGCTCATGGAAGACCCGGTAAAGGAGGTAGATGCTTCTGCAATATTGGTATTCAACTATTTCAAACCTCCAGAGCTGAGCAGAGAGATTGAGATAAAGACCATGGCAAAGATAGAATCCGACCTCTTTGGAGGCAATATGCTGCCGCTGAGATACAGGCATGATGATTATTTCTACGGTGGAAGATGGCTGCTCTTAGGGCTTGAAGCCGCTGTTTGGTACACGAATAATGGGAACCGCGAAAAGGCAGCCTCCATACTCGAATACGTAAATGCAAAGTATCTGGCAGATGGTCATGGAATGCTTCCTGAGCAGGAACTCGTTAATCCTGAATCTCCTGGGAAGGACCCATACGAATTCTTCGTAAGAAATGGAAACAGCATGGTCACCGACCTTGCGTGGTCTGAAGCTGCTTACATAAATGCATTTATTGCGATTGCTTCCCGCAAGCCCGAGATAACGATACTCGTCAGGGAATAGTGGGCATCTATGTTGAGGTCTATTGATGGCGTCCCGGCTATGCCTCTTGTTTCAGCATCGATATTATCCGCGGATTCAGGCGCTCTGCGGGAAGAAGCGGTAAGATTAGCGCGGGCTGGAGCGGACAGCATACATGTAGACGTGATGGATGGGCATTTCGTGCCGAGCATCTCTTTCGGCCCGGAACTGGTGCGCGCGCTTCATGCGCATCTCGATATACCTATGCAGGTGCATCTGATGCTGGAAAAGCCAGAGTCATTCATACCAAGCTTTGCGGATGGAGGGGCGGATACACTTATCTTCCATTACGAATGCTCTGAAGATCTTAGGCATCTGGCAGGATCTGCAGAAGGTGCAGGGTGCAACGCAGGCCTCGCCATAAACCCGGAAACGCGATTCGGGCTGGTAAGGGATGCCATTAGTTTATTTGACCTTCTTCTTATAATGGGTGTTCATCCGGGCTCAGGCGGGCAGGCTTTCATTGATAATACCTTGGAAAAGGTAAAAGAAGCGCGGGCATTTGTAGAAAGAGAGAAGCTTGGGACTGTGATCGCTGTAGATGGTGGGGTGAAACCGGAAAATTCGATGAGGATAATTAATGCAGGAGCGGATCAACTCGTGGTCGGAAGCTACCTATCTTCGGCTGAAGATGCGAAGGAAGCCATAGGCAGGCTTAAAGGGATTATTGATTAGAGTATATTGTCACGTGGTGCTTCTGTGGATAGGAAAAGGACAGCCCTGGCTTTTACCTCTTTGGGGCATTTTTCAAATGATTTCTCAAGCCTGCTTTTCCCCGTCCTTATAACATATTTCCTTACAGTGCCTGGCATAAGCATCCTGTTCCTTGGAGTCATGGCCTTCATGTATAACATACTTTCCGGGCTTCTTGGTGTTCCGGTGAGCAGGATGGCAGACAGGAGCGAGGCTGAGGGAAGACTGATGGCAATTGGCATATTGGTAATAGGAGCAAGCGCAGTGATTTTCGCATCTGTATTTTTTTATCCTCAGTTTGCTTATCTGCTGATCTTTGCAGGCACTTTTGTTTTCGGGTTTGGGAGGGCGTTTTATCACCCTATAGGTGCATCTATATTGCAAAAGGAATACGGGCCGGACAAATCTCCCGAGGTAATGGGGGTTAATGGCTCATTTGGAAGTATAGGAAGGGCGATAATGCCTACGGTATTAATAGCAGCAGTAGGGTTTGCGGGATTGTTTAATGGAATGCTCCTTATTGCTTACTTTTACTTTGTCTGCGGAATAGCCATATTCTTTGGCCTCAGGCGTATACGCCGCACTGCGAGAAGCACAGGGAAACGCAAAGGAGGCAAGCGCATCGCGAGCGGGAAGGAGGGATTCCGCAGGTATTATTCGTTCCTTGCTGTTTTTGTCGGGATAGTATTCGTTAGGTCTATGTTTATAGAGGGGGTGATGACCTTTACCCCGGAATACGTGATTGGTCTGTTTGGCTCTGAGGTATTGATGGGCATCCTCCTTACCGTAGGATTCTTTGCTGCCATATTCGGACAGCTCTTCTTCGGAGTTGTCACTTCGAGAAAAGGAGGTCTCTTTGGGTTCTCTGTCTCTGCAGTGCTCGCTCTTGCCGCATTTGTGCTTTTCATGCTCTCGGGAAAATTGTTTATAATGGACGTTATCTCATACGCGATTTTTGTATTCGGCGCCTTCAACGGATTCCCTGTGCTCCTCGGGTATGTTGGGCAGGTTGTCCCGGCAGAATACTCGACTAGGGCAAACTCGCTTGTATGGAATATAGGCAATACCGTAGGAGGATCTGCAGGGATAGGCGTTTTTACGATCCTGCTTTATTACGTCGCCATAGGCACGAGCATGTGGGTTATGGTAGCGCTGGCATTAGTCTCGGCTTTGATGCTTCCGCTGCTTGCCTGGGCGGCAAGGGATCTCTGATGAATGCCAGGCGCACGATAGCAGACCTTAACCCCTTAGCGCGGCATGGGCTATTCCCATGTACTTTAACGGGTCCATAGGCGCCTCCCTGCTTGGCTTGGGGTTGTCTGACCTCCTTCTGATAAATTCAGACATTTTACTCTCCAGTATTGATTTGACTATCCCGTCGTTTTTCGGGTTTCCGTTCAGATGTGGTATATGCCAGTATTCATCCATGTAGGGTTTTATGTTCGCGTTTAGCCTGGATGCGAGCTCCTTCTCCTCTATCTGTGATATTACTATTACATAGAATATGTTTCCGTATTCCTCTTTGAAGGCCTTCATCTTGTCCAGCCATTTTGCGTCGCAGTGCCCGTGCGGCTCTATTATGACCTGGCGGCCATCGACAAACATGTTTGTTATGAAATCAGGGAAGTATCCGCGGTTCCTGCTTACAGGGAATGTCACGAGCTCGTAGTATGTCAATATGTTGCGCTCTATCAGCAGCTTCTTTATCATCTCCTCGTACTGGCTCTTGGTCTGGGTTTCGGTCGAAAGAGGCCTCAGGCATGGTAAATCAGAGGCTTGCGCCCCGTGCCTAACAAACTGCCTACTTTTCTGCCCCACATCAGAAAAAGTTAACATATGATTTATTGCCTAGAAAGATATTTATATCTTAAGATGCGCGATAACATAGAAGGCACTTATTATGGCAGTTTCTGCACAAAAACAGACGGTTAGAGACAATACTCTAGAAAGGTATAGGAGAGTGATATCGAGGTTAAAGTTGATAAGCACAGTTTCCCTGATAATAAGTATTGTAGCTATACTTTTCTCATTGGCAATCGTTATTTACCATCTGGGCGGATCTAATGTAGTCTCGTATGTAAACGTGACGCAAAACTCCACAGGAACAAGCAGCAATAGTTTCGGGAGCAGGCTCACGAACATAGATGAGCCATTGAACGCAACGGAACTCTCTGTTATAAACAACGCTCCTGAGAGCTACTTTGAGCTTGCCGGGCAGAAGCTTCTCAATGGGACATTGGCCGACCCGATAATACCACAGGTGCCTAATTCCTCTGATACGTTTAATGCGATAGTGGTGAACGGCAAGCCTACTGTCATTTACATAGGGGCAATTTCATGCGTATACTGCGGGGAGAACAGGTGGGCAATGGCGCTTGCCCTCTCCAGGTTTGGCAACTTCAGCGAGCTATACAAAGGCTATAGCAGTTTTGGGGATCATGATCTGCCTACCCTGTATTGGATGGCCGATAATTACACCACGCAGGCAGGCGTCGGATATGGAAATTATTACTCGAGCAACTATCTTAATTTTGTATCTGCCGATTATGAATCCCCGATAGTTCAGGGATTCCAGGTGCAGCCGCTCTCGTATTTTGTACAGAATGCCCCGAATGAGACGTACAAGAAAGCAATGAGCTTCATGAACAAAACCGGGCTTTTCCAGGGAACGCCGTTTACTTTCTGGGGAAAGTATGCGATAGATGGAGCTGACGGAATAGTATTCGGCAACTCCACCCCGACTTCGCAGAACCTGCCTCTGACAGATATGACACATGCGCAGGTGCTGCAGCAGCTCAGCAGTTTTAATGACCAGTTTGCGTGGGGCGAGTATGCTGCTGCTGATGTATACATAGCGTATACGTGTGCATCCATAAACAATACAGCAAGCGTCTGCAGCCTTCCTGCAATAACAGGCATTGAGGCGAGGATGAAGATATGAGCTCTTTTGGGAGACTCTTCTTGGCGCTGAAAGCGATATACAAAAGGCCCAGATATATAGCCCTTAATCTTGCATTCATCGCCGTCTACTACTACCTGTTCAGGTATCTTGTGCTGCTGCAGAACAGGGGCTTGTTCCTTGTCCTGGGAGTTCCTTTGTATATGATATATGCTGTGGTAATTACATCTTCTGTACTTATGACGATAGCAATCTATACTGTATTCGCCAGGAGAAGCCCGCAGAATGCATATGGTGGCGTATTGGGGAGTGCAAGCGCAGTAGTTGCAGGGATATTGAGCGGATGCGGGTGCACCGCACCTCTTATACTTGGCGGCTTTAGCCTGTTTGTAGGAGTAGGCGAGGCTACGTATCTTAATAACTTCCTCTCAGACAACGCGTTTGCAATACTGCTATTTTTCCTTTTCTTAAACCTGCTTGTAATTGTATATTACCTGTATCGCATGCCGGATTCGTGCGTCTATGGGAAATCAACCAAGAAAAGAGCAGGCAGAAATGCCAAGGCAAAGCGCTGATTATCTTATTCTTTACGGTGCTGATACCAGATGTGTAGGTATTGCTATTGCAGCTATCCCGAATGAGAGTATGCTCCCAAGCAGAAGGAGGAGCCAGAATATCACGAGTATCGTGTGCCATCCTTTCCATGGATTCTTGTGAAGCCCTGGGAGTTTGTCAGCTATAAGTGAGACAGGATACGAGAATACTCCTGCAAGCCCATAAAGGAAATACAGCGCAAGAAGTGCTGCAGGTTCGCTTGTGAGGCCTATCCCGTATCCCTCTATTCCGTATATGATTACCATTAAGCCGACAAAGAAACCTAGCGCGCCTATGTATTCGAGTTTGGACTTGTACACCACAGATACGGCATATCCTAAGAGTATTATCCCGAATGCTATAAGAGGATCGTAAAAAAGTATGTTGTAACTTCCCGGGAGCGGCCACGTGAACTGACCCCAGATGCCCATCAGGAACATGTAGATGCCGAGGAGCCCGAGTGGTACGCTTGAACTCCTAAGCGTATCTGAGAAGGTCGCATTCTTCTTCTTTTTGTATATCAGATACATTGACGATATTGTATAAAGGAGCAAGAAGCCTGCGAAGCTTATTGCAAAGAGCGAGAATGCAAGGTTGTCTATAAAAGCCACATTGCCACCCACACGATTTTATATTAAAGGCGGGTTTATATATTGTTTTGCTTTATTTTGCATGCTTGCACGCGGCTTATGCTGTCTTCACCTTAACAGGCCCGATTCCCTTCGATTCCTTTATAAGGTTTCTTCTGAAGACAGGCGATATCTCGGCTGCGACTATCTTTCCCTTCTCCTCGTCTACCCTAAGATCGAGGAACATATAGCCGGTGGTATCGCCCACGGGTATGCTTATCCTTTTCAGATAAGGATTATCCTTCGCTTCCTGCATTGCGGGAGATTCAGCTACTATTATCCCGTTTGCGCTTACAACCTTGAAGCTGTGGAAATGTCCTCCTACGCTGAGCTCTACATCGCTCTTCTTCTTCTCTGCGAAGCTTATCATTGCGGACTCAGTAGGGCCCACCTTGTGGCTGGTTGCTATGCGTATTCCATCTATCTTGAAACTTTCCGCACCGTAATCGCTTCCACTTACGGCGAAGAGGCGGTCCTTCCATCCTGAATCGAGCTTGCCCTGCTCTTCGTGCGCCATGAGATGCACAGCAGTCATGTCACGCAGCCTTGTGGATTCGTCGAGTTGCCAGTCGGAGTAAGTCTTGTTGTAGTGGTTGCCTGAGACGAATATCACGCTGCCTCCGCGCATCATGACGTCGTCTATCAGGGGCATGGCTATCTCCATAAAAGGTCTTGCTTGCGCATCTATGTTGCTTATGACCCTGCTCTTGCTTGAGTAGTAAGATTCGAGCAGCTTTGCCTTCAGTTCCTCTCCGCTGATTCCTGATTCTATGAGCTGTTTCTCATAGTCTCTTGGGAATGTGACTTCAGACTCTGGCCTGTTCACGTATTTGTAGTTGTTGTGGTTCCCTTCTATTATGTCACCGCTGAATATGAGAACGTCAGGCTTGCGGGCCAGCGCGTCTTTTACACTCTCCTGCAACAGCTTCGCATCGCTGTAGTTCCCGAAGTGTACGTCGCTTATTACGGCTACTTTCATCTGGCGCGGATCCTGAGGCGGTCCTTCGGCGTGATGCGGTATCGTCTGCATTATGCCTTCGTTTCCCAGTACAGCCGCATCTTTCTCAGTAAGCTCTGAAGGCCTCTTGTTGGATGCTATCAGCAGATCCAGCCCTGGTTTTGTCGAACCTTCAGTGTTGGAATCGGGTTTGGCACCTGTGATTAGTTTTGTGGCTGCGCCGAGCTCTTCTACGTCGCTTGCGCGCCTCTCTGCTTTCAGGAGCTCTGAAGATATTATAGAGAACTGCACCGTGCCGTCAGGGTTCACCTTCACCATGCTCGCCCCAGAGTCTAGGTAGCCTTTCTCGAAGGCCTGGGTCTGTCTGGTCTTTATCCTGTTGTTCCATAGGCTTGCGACTCCGCTTATATCGAAGAACGGACCTTGCGAGAGCACTGCCAGGAGAGCTTCGCTGTTGTCCTTTATTGGATCTATGCTAAATGAAGTATAGGTGTTGTTTCCGCTTACCAGCAGGGTAAGTGGTTTTGAAAGCAGCTTGTCGTAGCTTAGTATCCCGCCGTTTTTGAGGAGACGCTCGAACCTGTCCGGCATCTGGGAGTTGCTTGTCTTCTGATATGACAGCGAGGACATATTCATTGAGTTACTTACAACGAGGTTGAACTCGTATCCTCCGCTGCTTTTTTCATACAATGCGACTTCTTCCATGTTTACTACGACATCGCGCTTTCTTCCAAGCGCATCGCGTATTGTTGATTCGTAGTAGGAGAGTGCTGTTTCGCGTATAAGGTCGACAGCCTCCTTTGAGACGACGATGTTCTTTGTGAATGTGTACGCCTGCTTCATCCGCTGGGACATTGCATTAGTAGATTCTGTATTTATTGCGTGCTCGTATCTGTAATTCAGCGCCTTGAGGATGCTTGCCTGACGCTTTGATTCCGTGCGCAGGGTTTCTGCCTGCTGCTGCGTCGTGGAAGGGTCTTCAAGCTGACGCTGGATGTCATCCTGCCTTGCTGTTGCGTTCTTTATCATTTTCTTTATCTCTTCCTTTGATGACTTGTCAAGGCTCATCTCGTAGAGTCTCTGGAGAAGATCTTTCCTGAAGGTGAGTTCATCAAGAATTGCGCGTTCCGCCTTGAGCTTCATGTCAACTTTTCTTATCTCCACTTCACGTGCAATCCCTGGCGATGAGCCCTGTTGCTCTGCAAGGCTCCGCCTTGAAGATGTGTATGCACGGATATTGGTACGCTGTGCGCGTATCCCCTCTATTGTGCTGTCAAGGCGTGACGCAAGGCTCTCGGCGCTGTAAGCGAATTCCTTGTTCAGCGTATCTTCTATAAGCTTTATGTTCTCGAAGTCTGCTTTGCCGAGGACATATATCGCGGTTGCTGTGCTTGGAAGTGAATTGACAAGTCTCTCGACATGCGGCTTTACGATAGCTGCCGCATCATTGGCATTTGATACGCCGCCCTTCTTTATTGAGAGCAGTTTATCCCTGTACCTGGAGGATCCAGTCATAGGAAATTCCGGTATCAGGCCTCCGTTTATTATGAGAAAATTGGGCTTCTCAGAATTTGGAATCTGATTTATATAGTGCGCTAGGCCAATAAAATTGTCCTCTCCCAGATATTCCGTCCCCCCTCCGACATCAGAGATAACCAATACGTTAAAACTCTTTTCCCCACTCTGCATTTTACCCCCCGATACTAATTACGCATATGGTTATTTATCCTTTATCGTTGTCCCTTGCGCTTAATTTATAAATATTCTTATTTGCAGCCCGCACCAAAAACAAAACTAATAAAGGTTTGGAGATAAGATATGCATATGGTTGATATTTTTCCTCATAGTGCGGGCGTGAGCCACGTCAGGGGCATCGTCAGGATAATAAGCCAGAATGAAGGCGCTGTCTCCATATCCGAACTTGCCGAGGAGGCTGAAGAGGATGTCGACGATTTACTGCCATTGATAGACGCGTGCGAGCTTATGGGGCTCGCCTCAGTGAAAGACTCTGAGATACGGATAACTGAAAAAGGGGCGAGGATGGTAAAATCCGGCCCTTTCAAGATACTTAGGGAGAGCATAAGGAAGGTAGAGCCTTTCAGAAGCACCATTGCCGCGATAGCAAAGAACAAGAAGACTACTGAAGAGATATCCGATTATCTTATTAGTAAAGGGATTGTGATAGATCAGATGCCTGAGAACAACGTCCAGATCCTCAGAAAGCTGCTGCGCAACTGGGGTGCAGGCACCAGGCTGCTTTCATACGATGAGCAGAACGACTCCTGGAGCATCAGAAGCTACTGATTAGTCGTTTGCAAGTGCGGCATATACCTGATCCATAGTGGCTGTGAATTTCCTGCTCCTCTTTGTCCTAGGGCGCTTGAGATCCACGGTAATTATCTCCTTTACGGTTGAGGGTTTCTTTGACAATACTATTATCCTGTCTGAAAGCTCCACAGCCTCTTCGACATTATGGGTCACCATTATGACAGACTTTACTGGGAGATCCTTGTTCTTTAGCTGGTATAGTATATCGTTCCTCAGTGTATCTGCGGTAAGCTGGTCAAGTGAGCTGAATGGTTCGTCCATAAGGAGAACGCTTGGGGCTGAGGCCAGAGCCCTCGCGATGCCTACCCTCTGCTTCATTCCTCCGCTTAATATGTTCGGGTAAGAGTTCTCGAACCCGCTAAGCCCGAATGTATCGAGAAGTAACGTTGCCCTCTTAGTCTTCTCGTCTTCGCTTATGTCCAATATTGAGAACCCCAGTTTGACATTCTCAAGCACTGTGAGCCATGGCAGGAGCGCAAAATCCTGGAACACGAACGAGACGCCTCTGGATGGGCCTTTGACTTCACTGTCCATGCATATTACTTTACCCGAGTTAGGCATTATAAGCCCGGCTATTATTCTGAGCAGGGTGCTTTTCCCGCAGCCGCTCGGACCGGTTACGGATATGAATTCATCTTCTTCTACGCTGAATGATACCTTATCGATCAGGTTTGCCTCACCCTCATCGAATGAGAACGATATATCTTCAAGCCTGATCATTGTCATTGGCATTTTACTACCTATATACTATTGTCGCCTTGCGATATAATCTTTTCCATAAAAATGTATTAATAAGAATTATCATTGCAGAGAGGTTTATCAGCCCTATAAGCATGAGCAGAAGATTATTGGAGTTTAGTGCCAGATTAAGTAGTTTGCCTATCCCTATGCCTACCTGCGTAACAGAATTCCCGCTCACGAAGTATTCTGCAACTATGCTTACATTCCACTCTGCAGCTATTGCTGTAACCGCGCCTGTTATAAGTCCTGGTATTATTGCTGGTATGTATATTTTCTTCCATGCTTCAAGACCGCGTATGCCAAATACTTTCTTGACTTCGTCTATCCTGAATGGCATAGATTTGCTCGCACCTATTGCGCTGAATATCAGGTACCATATGCCGCTTATGAAATATACCATTATTGCGGTAAGCTCTGCAGGATGCGGGTAAGTCCTGAGAGTTGAGATTATTGCGGGAAGCAGTATTGTTGATGGTATTGATGCTATTATCTGGAAGGCGATTATATACCTGGAGATGTTCTTTGATATAAATATAAGATAAACTGAGACAGGTACTGATATTGCCAGTATAACTACGAAAACGAGCCATATCCTGACAAATGAGAAGGATATGCTCTCAACAACAAATGCCTCGTCTTTTATTACTGTGGGGAATGCATACGCAACCAAAGTGACAGCTGCTATTAGTATTATTAGCAGGAGTGCTGCCCTTTTTTTGGAAGATGCATCAGTAGATTTTTTGGATGGCAGCGTCCTGCTTATGTATACGCCGCCCTTTGGATAGGTCTTCTCCCTGGAAGGAGTGTTTGTTTTGGGTGCGGGCTGCATTCTTGTGAAAAGCCTGTTTGGCAATTTCACTATTGAGCGCCAGTTCAAGTACCTGTTCACGTTTGATTGGGGTTTGTAGTATCTTGAGTAATAATCCTCAAGAGGCTTGAAAAAGAGCATCCTTGTGGCTATAACGAAAACCACGAACATGGCTATGCCGGTTAAGTAATATGTGATGTTGCTAGTTATGGCTGCGCTTGCCAGAGCTGCACCTATCCCATACTTAACGCTGTATTGCGCCGTGCCTGTTGAGAATATCTCGCTTGTGACAAGATAGAAGAGCCCTATTGACCATGATAGTATTGACTGTTGCACTATCCTGGGGGCTGCAGCAGGAAGATATATTGTCTTGAGTTTCTCCATGCTTGTAAGTCCGTACATTTCGGACATCTCGAAGAACTCGGCAGGGATAGTCTTTATGGCCTCGTATACTCCGAATATTATATTCCATATCATGCTTGTTATAATCAGGAATATTACAGCGGCGTTTATGCCTATATATCCCGGCAGGTACCCTACGAAAACATATATCACAATGGGAAAGAATGCAAGTATTGGCAGCGTCTGGAATATGTCTATCACAGGCAACAGCAATTTCTCCGCTTTTCTGGAAGTCGCTATGTATATTCCCAGGATTATGCTTACTATTACGGATATCCCCAGCGCTATGAACATCCTGGACCATGAGTAGATGCAGTCTACGAGCAGCTTCCCTATTAAACCTAGATAAAGAGACATGTCCATCCGAGACACCTCCGCCAAAGCGAAGTTTGGGAATTCACTGCCGCGTTTCTATAATGCTCTTTTCCGCACTTTGTCTGG
The DNA here is from genome assembly GCA_021850805.1 of Microcaldota archaeon. Classification (GTDB taxonomy): domain Archaea; phylum Micrarchaeota; class Micrarchaeia; order Micrarchaeales; family CABMGC01; genus JAKBQS01. Next base: position 16,098 of record JAJZKO010000017.1, read on the forward strand.
CAGCACAATGTGTGCATATGCTTTATGATGCCCTCAGAATGGTCCTTTTTTATCTTCGTTTCATTATGGAATTTGTTTAGCATGAAATCGCTCTTTTGAATACTACAATTTTGCCTAATTAATTAGAATGCATGCCATATATACGCTTTTTGTTATTTTGTTCTGTATTTTCTGTTGCAGGAATGATACGCTGCACAAGGTTTATAAATGTGTAAAAGCAATACATGATATGTTCCCTTATTCTAAGATTTTTGCAGCTGGACTTTGTTCCTGCGGTGGGTGCAAATATGGAAGATAGATATAGGAAGGCCTTAGAGGAATTCGGGGTCCTCGCATATCTGTCGCGCCCCTCCTCAGGCCCGGAGAGCATCTCCATGGAAGACATAATGAAAAGCATTTTCTACTCAGCCCCGGGCATAGATTATCACAGGAGGAGCATAAAGAGCATGGTAGTCGATGGGGAGATAGCCGCGAAGGAAGGAAGGCTGCAGGATTACACCCAGATGATAAATGTACGTGATATACTGGATGTCGCAAGGAGACTTGTAGCTAAAGAGATCAACAAGCATGACATAGCATATCTCAGGAGCACGCTTCTTGAAGGGGTCCTTGGCATAGATGGCTCAGGGTTCAGGAGATTCAGAAACAGATCCGGCCATTATATAACCGCTCCTACTGAGGAGGTAAGCATAGGTATGGATGCGCTGGTAGAGTTGCTGAATAAACCTGCTAAGAACGGCATAGATGCGTTTTCCAATGCAGTTGATTTCTTCCTCGGCTTCGTGAAATTGCATCCTTTTGACGAGTGCGTTGGTAGGACGGACAGGATAGTGACGAACAGCTACCTGATAGCGCACGGAATAAACCCGATATTCCTCAACAACAATGGAAGCAGCCATTCTTATGCCTCTGCGCTTGACATATCTTATTTTTCTGGATATTATGGAGCTTTTATAGCCATTGCCCTGATTTCTGCGATGGATGATAAGAACAAGGAAGCATTCGTATCGAAGATAAAATCGGAGAGTTACACAGACCCTACCATGATAGAGCTTAAGAATCTAGTACTTTCCGTAACAAAAGAATTGAGGGAAGAGGAACTGCTTAGAGGACTTAATAACTCAGGAAATCTGTATCGTAAGGACTCTGTACCGCTGCTTTTGTCAGGGCTTTTTGCACTGAAGACATACGGATTAGATAATGAGATTGTAGAAGTCGCCCTGCGGCATGAAGACAGAGGTGTGAGGGCAGTAGGATTCTACACTGCAGAGGCCGTAGATTTTGCAAAGTACAAGAATGCTTTTGTTGATGCCGCGATACACGATCCCAGCGTAGATGTCAGGATGGTTGCGATAGGTATACTTGGAGCTAGGCGAGAGCTTGATGGGAAGACCGCACTTAGGATACTTGCGTCTTCCAGTGAAGAGACGGTTCTGATATCTCTTGGATCTGCAATGAGGTTTGCGGATGCTGGAGAGGTAGAATGCATGGATGTCATAAATGCGCTCTGTGCTTCGAGGTCTAAGGATGTGCGGTTCAGAGGTTTCCAGGCGATGATGGTTCATGGCGATAGTGGCGCAGTTGCGGATACGATAGCCTTGCTTAAAGACGAGCCGCTTGAGATGTTCAGGGCTGCTGTAACTGAGCTGAAAAGGGTTGGAAGGATAAATGATGATGATATTGCGAGGCGCCTTGCAGATATAGTGTCAGGAGATGTGCAAAAACGCAAGATGCTTTTGGGCCAGTTGGCCATGGATGGAAGAATATCAGATGCGTACCATGGCATGCTTAATGATGTGCTAACATCTGATAGCTCAGGCGTAGTTGAGAAGATATATGCCACGTATCTTTTTGGTACCAAATATGGTTATGCAGGAGCTGCAGCCATGTATCCTAATACAGAAGGTCTGAAGGGACATATACTTTTTGGGATAGTGAAGACAATACTTATGGTTGATGAGGCAGACGGTGATGCGGACAGGCTGACGCAGCGTATACCCGAGCTTGTCTCAAGCAGTGCCTTGCAGAATTTCGTACTCGCATCAGAGCTTGGAAGCCTCATGAAGAAAGGCGGGCTCGATGGAAGGCTGATAACCAAAGTCGCAGATGCTATAGAAGCCGCAGAGCCCGTAATCAGGAACTCTGACAGATTTTACAACCTGACTGCACAATTGAAGAGGAAGGCGGCTATGATGACCGACCTTGTTGAGACTGGGAGGGGCGTTGCGGCAGAGGCAAAA
>JAJZKO010000023.1:0-1947 GCA_021850805.1 Microcaldota archaeon
AGTGCACTTTTCAACTGCCACGCAATACCATGTCTGAATTCGTCATTTTAAAGCTGATAGAATCTACATTATTTAGCCCGTAAGCCAGAGCATAATCAAACTCATCACTCGGCAAGATAGTCACATTCGCATATACGGGCACATTGTATCTGGCCGAAAGGCACGTGTCAAAAAGGAAAATTGAAGGGACATACCCTGTCCTGTTAAATATTTCCCCGTTAACCATAACTGTTCCAATTCCAGATACCAAATAACAAGGTTGCCCGTCAAAACTGCCCAACCCGTAATGGGTCGTGTTTACATCGTCAATGCTTGTCAGATTAAATAGGTAACCAAGGACTATTTTGTAAGCAGAGTATGGATAAGCCGAATCATTACATATCGAAGTTGCCGTGCCGTTCTGATTGTCAAAGTTGTATATCACACACCCACGCCCATTTCCTGAAGTCTGGTTCAGATACGTAGTTGCTTCAAGGTCTTCAACATTCGGCACACCCATTAATTTAAGGTCAGACCACGACTGACTGCCATTCTTGCTGTAGCTGAAGTTAAACTGCGGATCGGTGTTATTTATTACTATGGATCCTGAATACGAAAGGTTTACGATGGCTGCTGAGTTGACTTTTTGCGTCATTATTGAGATAAGCGTGCTTGAATTGAGGTTTTTTGCTGTGATTACTGCGTAAGGCAATGATCCGTATGTGAAGAACAGGTATGCACCTGCGATAATGATCAGTGCGAACAGTGCCAATATAATCCGCCTGACCGCGCTCCTCTTCTTTTTCCGAACGTTCGCATCTGTTCTAGCCATACAACCGTATAGAGTGACCAAGAAGAGTTTATAATCATTGTGACAGTGTGTTTACTTCTGGATAGCCGCGACGTTTCGAATAAAATCAATAATATCCATCTCCCAAAAGCCGTAAATTATATTAATGAGTAAGAAATACACAGAGTAATGGCAATTTCTATAAGGGACATTAAGAATTATCAAAGAACCCGCACTGATGCTGTAATTACCGAACTCCACAAGCCAGAGCAAAAGAGCCACAAAAAGAGCCTTCTTACAAAACTAAAGCGCGGAGCCGCAGTGGCTGCGGTAGCCTCAATAGCGCTTATAACACCATCCACGTCCACCCTTGCCCCACGCGGCGACGTCCCATTCGAGTATCTGCAGGAAATAGCGTCGCCTCCCCTATCAAAGGCGGAATCCGGCATAGCCGTTCTGCAGCAGAGCTATGATCCTTCATCAGGGCTGTGGAATGGTGCAAGCTGGTGGCAGGATGCAAGGATATTCAACACCATAGTAACCTACGCTGCATCTACGCACAGCAGAAGATATGATTGGGAGATACGCAACACATTCAACATAAACTCCGGATCAGGTTTTGCGGATAACTACAGTGACGATAACGGGTGGTGGTCTGTCGCTTGGGCCAATGCATATTCCCTTACGGGCTCAGAAGCATACCTCCAAGAATCGGAAGCGCTATTCGGTAAGATGGAGAGCAATTGGACCGGATCATGCGGCGGCGGACTTGTGTGGAGCCGAAACACCGGATACAAGAATGCGATATCAAACGAGCTCTTCCTTAAGGACGCAAGCATCCTATACATGAAAACAGGCAGCACATATTATCTGGACTGGGCCAACAGGGAATACAAATGGCTTATCGGAAGCGGGATGATAAACAGAAACGGGCTGATAAACGATGGACTTACAGCTTCATGCAGGAACAATGGCGGGACAGAGTGGACATATAATCAAGGCGAACTCATAGGTGCGCTTGCGTATTTCTACACTGCAACAGGAAACAACAAGGCGCTTCAAGTTGCCAATTTCGTGGCATATTCAAGCATGGAAAAACTTACTTACGGGGGCATTCTTACAGAGCCTGCATGTGCACCTGCGAGTACCTGCCATTATGGACAGGGGCTCTTCAAAGG
>JAJZKO010000023.1:2047-3972 GCA_021850805.1 Microcaldota archaeon
CTGGGCAGATCCAAGACCAGCACAGGGATGATCCCTGTAAACTTTGATCTCTCAAGAGGAAAGCCAAGGCTCTTCTTCGCAGGCGCTACTGACGCATCCGCATGGTACATAATAGGTCTTGCCAACCTTTACCATACGACGCAGGACAGGTCTCTCCTTGGCGAGAACCTTGATCACGCAATCGATGCTTATATCTGGCTGAGATACCAGGATACTACAGGCGCGCTGCTGATAGACAGCCATCCTGCTGCAGACTGGATGGATAATACCGTGATAAGGCAGGGCAAGACCCTTTATAACAATACTCTTTTCCTCATCGCAACAAAATGCATAAACTACCTATGCGAAGAATCGGGGAAGACAATGGATAAGAGGTTCGCGCTTGATTTCGAAGTCCTAAAGCAGCGTTTCAACATGCTCTTCGCTCCGGAAGAGGAATACATGCGAAGCGGCTACTGGCCAAATATTGCAGATACCGACAAGGATTACATAACCAACCCGCCGAGAGGCAAGATGCCATTCTACCCCAACTTCATAACGTTCAACCATGTCGACATGCACTTCGATACCTTATCAAATCTTCTCTGCATCGCCGCCGGGATAAGCGACAAGGATATGACATCAAGCATACTCTCATACATAGATTCCAACAAAGTCGCAAGCCCTTATCCGATAAAAGTGCTCCATCCAAACATGCGCGAAGGGGACAAGTTCTTCGACAAGGCTTATACTGATGCAAAGCCCAAGCACTGGAGGAACGACGAGTACTGCTACCATAATGGCGGGATATGGCCTTTCGTGGGCGGTTTCTACGTAATCTCATTGGTGGGAAGGAACAACGGCGCAGCTGCCAGGGAGCTGAAGAACCTCGCAACTGCCAATTCCATAAAGCGCGCATCCGGGGAAGTTGGATTCAACGAGTGGCTGCATGGGTTGTCAGGGGAAGCGCTGGGTCAGGACGGCCAGTCATGGAGTGCAGGAATGTATGTTGCTGCATATCTTGCCACAAAGGGAAAAGATCCATTCGCCTTCCTCAGGGCCTGAATGAGACACCATCCAAGGCTCTAGACCATCTCTTCCTTGAATAAGCTCTTCTCCACAGTCGCCTTTATCTTATCAGCAGGATAGACGAGCTTTATAAGTTTTGTGTGCCCGCGTATGCCCTTGCCCGACTCGTATGTGGATATTATCCCCTGCATCTCGAGATCTATCACACATTTCCTGTACCAGCGCGTAGTCTTACACTCCTTCTCCATGCTCTGCGCAAGCGAAGCGTACCTGCTGTACACCTCCCCGCTGAATATGAAAGTATCAGTGCCCTCTATAAGCCTCTTGTATTTGCTTCCCTGCATGGTGAGCAGCGCGACAGCGTATATGACCAGCTTCTGGTGTTCAGGGAGGGTGTTCAGCAGCTCATAAGCTATATCCTCCTCCGCGCTCTTTGCCGCCTGCGATACATCATCCGCAGTGACGCTCTTCGCCTTCTTGTTCTCCGCGAGCTCGCCCGCCACGGAGAGGATCTTAAGCGCCAGCCTCGCGTCTCCGCTCTCCCTGGCCGCTATCGCAGCGGCAAGGTTTATCGCTTCCTGGTCTATCCGGCCTTCCTTAAAACCTGCTGCGGCCCTGTCCTTGAGTATCGCGGCGAGCTCATTCGAGTTGTAAGGCGGAAAGACCAGCTCATTCTCATAAAGGGTCGATAAGCTCCTGGGATCCAGCTCATCCTTGAAAGATATGTTGTTCGATATTCCCACTATGGTGATGCCTCCTGCCTTGATGTCGCTGTTAGAGCGTGTAAGCGTGTATATCATATCGTCAAGGTCCTTCACCATGTCCACTTCGTCTAATACGACTATGAGCACCTTCCCGTCTTCCTCCACCCAGTTTATGAGTCTCTCGTAAATCTCGGTTATCCCATGGCCCCTCTT
>JAJZKO010000024.1 GCA_021850805.1 Microcaldota archaeon
CTGAGCCCTATTATGCTGCTGTACAGGCCAAGCTTCCTGCCCCTCTTCTCCGTTCCGATGGTCTCAAACAGGACAGTGCTTGACGCTATGTAGAAGACTGCATAAGCAAGCCCTGCAGTCATCGAATAAACTATCAGGTTCAGGGCGAGGCTGGTCATGCCGCTGAACACAAGGAAGACAAGCCCTATTGCTACATATCCGCCTCCCCTCAGGACAAGGGAGTTCATTATTGCCTTGTGTTCGCCGCTCTGCTGTGTCAGCCGCCCATAAAGATAAAACGAGAGGGATTGCACCGCATAGCCCGCAAATATTATGCCAAATACGTAAAGGTTCTGGAATCCTTCGTGGTCAAGCCCAGGCACATATGCGGTATTGAATATCCCGCTTCCAAGGTAAAAAGCGAAGAAAGCTATGTATAATACTGTAAGGTTGGGCAAGCTCTTTCCTGAGCCCCTGCGTATTACCAGGGATCTAAGGAATTTCTTGTCAGGTATGCGTATAAAAAACAGGTGATACATAAGGAATCTTACCTTCAAAGCAACCCTGTTCTTTATTATTGCCCGCCTTCCCATCTCCGCCTGCGGCTCCCGTATCCTCGTTGCTATAGATACTGCAAATATAGAAAACGGAATGAGGAGCAGCATCAACAGCCTCAGTGGCAGGAAACCAAGAACAGTTGCTAAAAACAGTCCGATAGTGCCTCCGACGCTTCCAAGGAGCTGCAGCCTGGAGAATCCAGCAGACCACGATCTCTCCTCAATGCTTTCCATTACAAGCAGGCTCAGCGGAGTTGCGTTTGCCGCGACAAGGAAGGATAAAACCCCGAAGAGAATAATCGCTTCTGCGACGCTGTTTGTCAGCGACAGTCCAAGGAGCACTATTGCTACTCCAAGAAAAGAGAGGATGACAAAGCTCTTTCTTCCATTGTAAGTGTCTATAAGCCACCCCCAGAATACGGCTGCCGGTATGGATATGCCATAAAAAGCCGCCATCGCGTACGAGACGTCTATGACAGTGCCGTGCAGCTGCAGTATGAACAATGCTATTATCGTGCTGATTGGAGAATACGCTATCTGGTAAGGCAGGACGGAATACATCCAGAAACTGCCTTTTGAATCCCTCATCAAATCATGTTCCAAGGCCAATTCTATAAAATATACTTGCACGCGTGGGTATTTAAGCAGCGATTAGAGGAGCAGGTTTTATTTGCACATTTTACAATTTTTGTACATAAGCTTTTAATACCAGGGATAATACATCTCCTTTAAGGTGGTTGGATGGTATTATCCGAAGTCGGCTCTGTTAAGAACAGCATGACCGCGCTACAGAGAAGCATAGGTGCGGAAGTAAAGGTAGAATACGTGCTTTTCGGCAATCTCGCTTCTGCCTCAGGGAAGTTAAGAGAGGTAAAGGAATTCTCACATATAGGGATCGAAGTAAAAGAGGATTCACACGGAAGGGAGAAGACGCAGAATATGCAGATACCATTCGTAGGACTAAACGCCGCAATAAGGTCCATATCCTCAAACGGTAAAACCATATACGACAATAGGAACAATGTGCCTGAAGATCTTCGCATGCGCACACTCTCAGATTCTCATGCGGTAAAGGCAAGAAGCTTCGGAGCTGAGGTTGCAGGTCCTGCTCCAGCCGATGCGGAACAGACTGCTGCAAAAGCTCCGGGAAGATTCTCCCTATCCCGCCTTCTAAGAAGGGATTGAAGATCTCCCCTGCTGTAAAGCAGCTTCGCCAATCAGTGCTTGCCAGCTTCAGCACGCACTAATCCCACAAAATAATACTTTCATTGGGCGCAGCGCAAATCCGGCTTTTCTTACTAGAACAACACCAAAAAACCAAAACGTATTAATATCTGATACAAATAATATTACTTTATATGATAAAATATGAGTGTGAGATATGACTGGCAAGATTGTTACACTGGGAAAGGGGGAGACAAAAGCGGATGAAAGCATAAAGGGGCTTGCAAGGACATCGACAGATACAATAAGGGTAAACGAATTCTGGATTAGTAAGGTATCGGGCAGTGGAAAGGACATGGTAAGGGAAGGCAAACGTGGCTCTGGGCTTTACTTCATATTCGGATCAGAAGAATTCAGCCTTTCGTATAAAATGGACGGGAAAAGCTACTCGATGAAGGTCTCTGCAGCTGTGCTGCCTGGCGGGTCGGAGTGTTTAATAGAGCATCAAAACACAGTCTACATATCCGGAATATCGGAAGGCTCATCCAAAGATACAAAGATGCGTGTGCCTGTAGGATTCACATATGAGAGTATAACTAACAACCTCAGGCATGGCAAACCGAACAAGCTTGTCGTTCCTGACAATATGAACAATGAGATGCTTCTTGAGGAAGGATCAGTTGCAGGCGGAAAAGGCAACTACATATTTCTAGGACCTGAAAACCAGGAGTTTTCAGCAGGCAATTCTACTTCGCCGCAGGATTTCCACATGCATAAATATGCGGTAGAGGCGTTTGTAACATTTGGCGGCATGACGCTGATATATGCCGGAGAAGCCGGGCAGCTCAAAGAGACAAAGGCAATGCCTGGGGATATAACAATAGTTCCCGCAGGCGTGGCGCATTATTCAATAATGTATGGAGATGCACCCACCTATGTTATGAAAGCAAGCCCAAAACCTATAAAAACTGACAAACATCTTGTAAATGCTTCGGAATACGCTATATCCGGGCTTAACGATAATATAGGAGATGTGATAAAAGACATCATGCGCAAGCAGGAATGATCCATGAACCCAGAAAAAATACCGTATAATGAAGGCAGAGGCTACTCTCTATGGCTTATGCCTGATCAGTTGCAGTCAAATAAACTGGAACGCATTATAAAAAAGCTATCACGTACTTATGGATCTCCTGCATTTAAGCCGCACATGACCCTGCTTGGCTCTATACAAATGGACAAACGCGAAGTAATAAAAAGAGCATCCACACTGTCTGGCAAAATGAAAAAAATGCGCGTGCATGCGCTAAGGGCATCCGAAGGCCCACTATACTTCAAATCCGTATTTATAGAAGCTGAGTTGGATAGGGGACTCAGCAGATATTACTCTGCCGCATGCGAGATCTTTTCCATCCGCACAGGAAAACTCAACCCGCACATAAGCCTTTTGTATGGCAGACTGAATGCACGCGAAAGGAAAAAAGCAATAAACCTGATAGATTACAATGATACTCTGATATCGTTCAACAGGCTATGCGCATTCGATACCTCAGGCAAAGTCGAAAGCTGGAAGAGGGTAGCAAGTTTTGCATTAAAATAATACTGCAAAGGCGGATATAGCTAAGCGATCCTTTCACTTGAGTTCCAGTCTGTGTTCATCTGCCTTGAATGCTGCCTGCACATGTGCCCCATTGCAGAAAGGCTTCTTTGCAGAATGCCCGCATCTGCACAAGGCAAACTCTATCTTTCCATCCTTTTTAACCAATATTGGCCCGTCCTTGGTAAAATCGAATTCTATCTTTTCCATGTTAATACCTTACTATATTACGCATATCAAACTTATATATTATATCCTGCAGAAATGTGCCAAAAGCCGCACCGAAGAATCCGATACTGCCCAAACTTATCCGTCTGTATAAGCCCTTCCTGCCCTAAAGAGAAAGCCTTGGGTATTCTCAATTCAATGTAGCTATCTGCCACTAAGTTGTACCTTGGTGCGCCGATCTTCCCCTGTTATATATG
>JAJZKO010000006.1 GCA_021850805.1 Microcaldota archaeon
ACGGATGGGCGATACTGATTATCGCAGTGGTTCTTGGCGCGCTCTTCGAGCTCGGCGTCTTCAGCGGAACTTTCTTCATGCCCCATGTACCTCCAGGATCGTGCCATGTCTTCAGGCCTTACGGGCCAAGGACCGTAGGCTCAATAAACCTGGAGGGCGAGTGCCAGGGTGCGCTGCCGCAGTACGCTATAAGCGAAGTTTCTTACGATCCTGCATACGGATGCGTAACTAATCCTGACGCAATTTATGTATCCAATGTCACCATGGCAAATACCTATAATGTAACAATTACAGGATGGTTTAAACCTAGGGCTTATCCATGGAGTGTTATATGGCATCTAGACTCTTCGAATCCCACTCTTGGAGGCGCGGGCACTTATTGCGGTCCTCTTGGTAGCTGCAATGTGCCAGACAAGGGCATTGGTGCTCCTGCATTGCCTATAGGGTCATGGTCATTTTTTGCGGAGAGATTCAATAAGACTTCTGCCAGCTTGTTTGAGAACGGATACGAGGTCGCGTCTTCAAGCTGGAGTGGGCCGTTTGTCGGAATAAGCGATTTTAATATTGGATCCTACGAGCCGAACTGCGCAGATGAATTCAACGGAACGATGTCAAACGTACAGCTTTATAACGGGAGCCTGTCAGCCAATGACATCCTCTCGCTTTATCAGGAAGGAATAGGAGGCGCTCCCATAAACCTTGAGAACCTGGTTGGGTGGTGGCCGCTGAATGGAAATGCAAATGACTATTCGGGAAACAACAATAACGGCAAGACCGCGAGTAATGACATATATCTAAGCGACTGGGAGAGCGGGTATACGCAGCCCTGATCCTATTGGAACGTTACGGCTCTGATGTCACAGAATCTATCCCTTCTGCAAGCATTGCTCTATCCTCATTTTCCATCTTCAGGAACTGATATTTGCACATATCTAAAGAGGAACCCTTCTAAGGCATTGCTTAATGTGTGCGCATGTGTGCCATAACGGGCAAAGATCAAACAAGTAAAGAAGCACAGGCATCGCAGGCGCTTTCCAATCTGCCTAAAAGTAAGCTGCGCCATAGTGCTCATGCACAAGTCAGCCGAATTCTTCATAAAAGCGTGCAGACCATGAGTTATCCATGCGTGGAGCTCAGTAGCCTCGCTATGTTTATCTTCTCCGTCTGCAACTTCATGGACGAATCCGCGCAGCCTATGTTATAGCACTTCATGCAGAGCATCCTTCTCTTCACCAGCTTTGCCTGCACGTAGCGATCCCTCTCCTGCATCCTGCGCGGCGGAATTACCCGTATCTCATTCTTCCCGAATTCCTTGCCGCAGTCCATGCAGCTGTTCTCAACCTTTGTTCCCACTGTGGCGTTCCAGCCACTAGCCTCTAGGCTATCCTCATTCATATCCATTTTCCCCCACCCTTTAATATGAACTTTCCCTACATCTCTCTTACCGATACTCTGGTATTTAAAAACTTTGTTTTAGCGGAACGGTTACGCAATAAAACATATAGTATAATAATATTTTCGTAAAAATTTCATCTGACAGCTTATCTACTGGGAGTGGCATGGCAATGAAAAAATCAATATTCCTAGACATAAACACGCTGATTTCAGAAAAGAAAAACGTGGACAATTACATAGCCGAGGCAATAAAGGATGTCTACGGCATAGACGCCCAATCAACAGTCCAGGGCTTTATAAGCGATACTGCCCAGGCAAGCGTCAGGGCCATACTCGCTGCGAAGGGCATATCGGAGGATGAGATAAAGCCTAAGATAGGCATGGCAATGGAATTCCTCCAGTATTCCTACTACAACACTGCAGGGCACGACGGGATTATACTCAATCCCGGAGCCAAGGATCTTGTCATGAAGCTTTCCAATGATTCGTCTGCCTTATACGTGGTATCTGGAGAGCCGGAGAAGATAATCGAGAACAAGCTTAAGAGGGCGGGCATGGAGAACCTCTTTGCAGGCATGATCTCAGGAACAAACAACGCCACCTTCCCTGACATATGCTCCGAAATGCTTAAGGCTGCAGGACTGGCCGGAGTGCAGCCTGAAGGAACGTGGCTCATCACTTCTATTCCGAAGCTAATAAGCGCAGCGAGCGGTCTAGGGATATCTACAATAGGATTATCAGCGACGCAGAACGATATGGACATTCTCAAGGCTTCCGGAGCGCGGTATCTATTCAGGAATCTCAAGGAGAGGAAACTATACGGGCTTCTCCTTGAATAATTCAGCCCCCGCAGATATGGCTAATGCCTGTGAAGCCGTACATTTACCCGCGCTCTCCACGCTGCACCGCATCCCTGTAGTTCCTAAGCGCTGCTTTTATTGTCCCGGATGTTGCAATGCTAAAGATGCCTCCCCACTCCCCTCTGGCGAATGAGAGCGCAAGTATGAATTCCTTCTCCTCCCCTCGTGCAACCCTTGCTATGAATGCGTTACCTTCAACCCTTGCAATAAACTTATAGCCCAGTCTTGAGTATCCTATGCTTCCAAAGAGCTTAAGCAGGCACAGCCTCAGAGATTTCTGCATCTCATGGGAGGACATATCCACATTGCCTGAGCACTCTGCAACAACATATCTCCGCTTAGCCTTGACTATCAAACAACTCACCAAACGCTGATGCCGATTCTTCATAATGCCTTCTTTCTATCCCTATAAACTCATTCATTGCGGCAAGCTGCGCAGCAGACAATAAGCCGTCTCTGGATGCTGCCATGGTAACTGCGCAAGCATGCACATTTTCCCGCATGCATATGGCTGCAGCCTTCCTGACAGAGTATATCCTTCCGAAATCCCCGGAGAGCATGGCGCTTACAATATCCGTGCAAGGGAAGAGTATTACCTTCTTCTCCCTAGCACTGTCCTGTATGGCCCGCAGGGGCATCTCCCTGCCCTCAAATATTATGCCTGCCACATTGGGGTTCTTCACAGCCCTCGAGAGAATCTTCTGGCTGCTACCCCTCACAAGGTATATGTGCTTCCCCTCAAAAGCAGTACCCTCTGCCAGATGCACGTCCCTGCCAAGCACAACGATACGCTCAAGGCCCAATCTCCTTACAAGCCCGGAGTCATCCTCGGCATACGATAGCAGGTCAAATGGGTAATGCATACGGGCAACCTCCCTCTGCACAGAAACGGATCTTCAGCAAGAAGCTCCCTGGAAATGGGATAGGCTTACTGCGATTGCTTGTAAGCCTTCATTATCCTGTCTCCGAGATCCTTCTCCTTGCTCTTCAATTCATCATACTGTTTGTTTGCAGACTGCATCCTTACTGAATTTAACTCCATGCGATCCTTGAGATCGCCCAGCGCCTTCTCCTTTGTGGTCTCCACTATAACTCCTCCAACGGTGAAGTAGACCTTGCCCGCAGCCTTCTCAAGCTCATCCAGCGCCTTCTCAGCCTCAAGTTTCTGCCCGCGCAGCTGCTCTATCTGTATTGCAACCGCCTTCATCTGTTCCTGCAGGACCTGGTAATCCTTAAGCATGTTCTCAACATCCCTGCCGCCCTCATTTTCATTTGGCATAGTAACCATCGTTAAATATAACTGTCTCAGAAAACAATATAAAACAGAAGCATGATATCATATCGCAATCCTACGCAGGCATCATATCATGGAAATAAACGAGGCCTCGCTCATAGAGAAAGAGATGACCATAAGGAACATGAGGCTTACGAAAGAGGTGCTCGAGACAAGGAGGTCTGCAATCCGGTGGCTTGCGCTGACCATTGGGATAATAAATCCGGGGGAGTCGAGGCTTGGCGTCATATCAGTGCTGGACGCGCTTGTATATTTCCAGTTTGCAAAGAAGAGGGATCCTTCTGCGAAGGAGATAGAGGCTTACATAAATTCCAACTACGGGGAGATAAACGAGAAGACCCTAAGGTATCATCTCCTGCGCATGAAGAAGATGGGCCTCATCAAGAACGAGCAGGGCAGATTCTACTTCTCCCCTCCCCAGAAGGGAGAGAAGTTTGAGGCTGAGGACTGGATCCGCTCTGTCTTCGATTCAAGCGTATCCCAGATAATAGTAAACGTAAGCGAAGTAATAAAAGAACTTAACAAAAAATCATTAATTGGCGAGCTAAAATGAAAGAAAGATATCTTTGGATAATATTCATAGTTGCGGTAGCCACAGCTGCTGTATACTATAGGAGCATCTCATCAAACCCGCAGATAGGCATATCAGTCAGGTTCTCAAACCAGAATCTCTCCAGCAGCGTGTACCAGTACCAGCAGGTCTCTCTTCCCATATCCGTCAAGAATACGGGCTCTGCGGAAATAAGCAATTTCGATATAGGACTCTTCGTAAACGGCACATTGTACAAGACTTATTCAATAAGCAACCTTCCCCCTGGCAGGAGCGCAGATCTCTTCTTCAACTACACCTTCCAGGGATATGGCTCATACTCCTTCTCCGCGATAGCGGATCCAGGGCACCTGTACAACATACCAAACAGGACATCCACAGTAGCCTATGAAAACTTCAGCGTATCCGCTCCAGAGCAGCCGAATCCAGCATCTGATCTGCCTTCTGCAAACCGAAGCTTCTACTCGACATACTCCTACCGCACTCTCGGACTGATTTTATCAATATATCTGTCAAAGGTGTATAACCAGAGTGCATTCTCGATATCCGGGATACAGCCTTTTAACAACTACATATACCCTCTGCTCAACACAACGTCACCGTACGTTGCCAACCTCGATGCGGCATATGCCGGCTATAAAAATGGTTCTTATATAATGTCCTTCTGGCTGGACGGCTACCTCTCGCCTTCCGTATTCAGCATAGCTTCGCAGGCCAAGGGGCTCTATAACACAAATTACACTATAGATAATTCCACAGTCTCTTTCTCCCGCATAAATGCCACAACCACGCTCTGCACAAGGTACAGCGGAGGCTGGATAAAAGGAATCGTATATGTCGGTGGGAACTGTATATCTGAACTTAACTACACAAACGCCACGCAGAGTCTTCCAGTGCGTACCTTCCCAAGGCTCACTTACCCTGCCAATTCAGACATAGAATCAATTTATAATTTCTCCAACGGCACAGCATTCGTACTGGGCATTAATGGGTCATATCTGGGCTACCGCATAGAGAAGGAAATGCCAAGCAGCGCCAACATGACATGCTTCGGCATAATAAGCATATCTGACAACCGCTCATACTGCAGCACTTACCTGCAGCCTTACGGAAGCAAAAACTACTCCTACCTGCAGAACCTATCAATGATAGAGACGCAGGCATACCTGGGCAACTACAGCATAAGCATCTTTTCGCCAGTGAACAAGGCACTCATACTCGCGCAGCCTTCGGAGAATATAAACTACATAAATGAGTTGGGAATAACTGGCAAATCAGAAGCATTCTCTTCTGGATTTGCGAACACCTGCTCATTCGGAAACCTGTTTGCGTGCACAAACGCCTCTTTCAGCGGAAACACCCTATCCGTAGTATTGTCATCGAGCCAGAACTATACCATCGTATCCGCCTCGTGCACCCTGTACGGCAATTCAACAGTAGAGAAGGAGGATTACCACACTCTTGGCAAAGCACCGCTAAACATCACGTGCTACAACCACTCTGAGCCGCTGCAGGGAATACCCCTCGGTCTTACTCTTGACCTGCAGCTCAATTATACGAAGCCAAACGCAACGAAGCAATACTCTGCATCAGGCAATGCCTATATTGTATAAAACTGCCATCGTCAGTTCTCCCAAAGTGCACCTGCCACGTATGTGCCGATATGCAGCTGAGCATGCCTGCATGTGCAGAGGAACTAACAAAGCGATATAAACATGAATACAGATATTTACATGATGCAATATCAAGCGGTGTTCAGGCGTAGGTGCCATCAAGCAGCAGCGCATCCGGGCACGGCATGCAACTATGTCAAGCGCCTGGCTTCCATGCCTGCATGATCATTCCAAGAGGCATAACAAAATGAAACAACCAAAGAAAAGAAGAGACGGCAGGCATGGCACAATAAAACCAATTGCAATAGCCATTATTGTTGCGCTTGCAATAGCGGCAATATACATCTACATTTCAGGAGGTACATCCTCATGCAACGAGAGAGCATGGAATGCGAGTGTGCAGGAATACCCTGCATACGTTATATTCGGTCCTGGCTGCAGGATATACCTTAGCAACTTCGGCACAGGCTCCGTGTCGGTGCTCTACCCGTCAAACGGCTTAGTGAAGAGTGCCGTAACCGCTGGTCTGGGGCCTGATGGGATGGCACTCTCCCCAAACAGTTCGTACCTTTACATAGCCAATTACGGATCCAACAGCATTGCCATACTCTCTACCTCAAAAGACACGGTTATAGGTACAATAACCGGAATCCGCACCCCTGTAGGAATAGCTGTCTCGAAGAACGGCAGTTACATATACGCCACAGATAACCAGGGCAACTCAGTCTATGCCATATCCGTAGCTTCCAGGGAGGTCATTGCAAACATAAGCGTTGGCCCCGATCCCAGCGGAATAGCTGTCTCGAAGAACGGCAGTTACATATACGTTGCGGAGAACGATCAGAATGCAATAACTGAGATATCCGCAGAGAATTATGCCATCACAAACTCAGCTCCAGCAGGGATTGGCCCTGTGAATATTATACTCTCCCCTGGCGGCAGGCGTATCTACATATCCGACAACATGGGGAACACCGTCTCTGTCCTGAACTCCACAAGCCTCTCGACCTTAAGGACTATAAGCGTCGGTCCTGCCCCAGTTGGGCTTGCGTTATCCCAAACAGGTTCTGATCTTTACGTATCAAGCCACGTTAATGGTACCGTATCGATAATATCCACCTCAAATTATACCGTATCAAAGACCATACGCGTAGGCAGCCTTCCCGTAGGCATAGCAGTCTCGCCCGACGGGAAGTACATATATGCAGCAGACTACGGTTCAAGTGAGATCACATCAACTCTAATTGCCACAGGAAATAGCAGAGGCACCTGAGATGAAAGACCCGTACGCGCTCCTTGAAGAGAGGTTTGGCAGCCTGACAGATATACAGAAGATGGCATTTCCTGCGATAGAGAAGGGCCTCGACTGCCTGATATCTGCCCCTACGGGAAGCGGCAAGACAGAAGCCGCAATAATACCAACGCTGAAGAAAATAATTGATACTGATTCATCAGGTAACGTAGAGGGGATATGCGCTATATACGTAACGCCTCTCCGCGCCCTTAACAGGGACCTGCTCTCAAGGCTGGAGTGGCTCTCAAAAGAGACTGGAATAAGCATAAGCGTGCGGCATGGGGATACAAGCACGCAGGAGCGCAGGGAGCAGGTCAAGAAAGCGCCCCAATTCCTGATAACTACTCCTGAGACCCTTCAGAACATACTGCTCTCAGGGCTGCGCCCAAAACTGAAGAATCTCCGCACCGTGATAGTCGACGAGATGCATGAGCTATACTTCAACAAGCGCGGAGCGCAGCTTGCCATAACGCTTGAGCGGATAAGGGAAATATCTGGCGAGTACCAAAGGATTGGAATAAGCGCGACTTTTGCAGACAGCAGCGAAGCTGCGACGTTCCTATTCCCCAGGGGAGATTATAGGAATATATCATCAGGCACCTCGAAGAAATACTCAGTGAGCGTGGAGATGCCAATGCAGCCTGGTGATAAAGGCACCAAGCTTAAGGCGATGTTTGCAATAGACCAGAGTTCGATTGCAAGGATAGAGCGCATCAGCTACCTGATCCGGGAATCAAGGGCCTCGATACTATTTGCCAACACGCGTCAGGTCGTGGAATCCCTGGGTAGCAAGCTGCTGTACTTCAGCAGGGAGGACGACTTCGGGAAGGTCGGCGTGCACCATAGCTCGATAGACAGGGAGGAACGCGTAATTGTGGAAGACTCATTCAAGAGAGGCGAGATAAAATGCATAATAGCAACAAGCTCGCTGGAGCTGGGAATAGACATAGGCGCAATAGACTTGGTCATGCAGTACGGCTCCCCGCGCCAGGTGGTGAGGCTTATCCAGAGGATTGGCCGCGCGGGCCACCGCGAAGGCGCAGTCTCCAACGGCATCATAATAGTGGCCGGGGTAATGGAGTGCATCGAGTCATCCGCAATAATAAGTCTGTCCGAGAGCGGCGTTCTTGAAAAGAGGGCAATAGAGCGGTCGGCTGCCGATGTCGTTGCGAACCAGATAGCCGCAATGGCCCTTGAGTATGGCGTATTGGACGAGAGAAAGGCGTACGATATAATCCGGAGGGCGTCTCCCTATCTGGATATGGAGTACGGATGGTTCAGGTCAACGCTATCCTTCTTATCGGATAACAGGATAATAAACTATTCCGAAGGAAAGATCTCAAGGACAGGGAAAGGGCGGCAGTATTTCATAAGGAACATAAGCATACTCCCGGATAACAAATACTTCAGGGTAAGGAATACCTCATCAAACAAGATAATCTCCCTCCTGGACGAAAAATTTGTCTATAACAACATAGATTCAGGCTCCACGTTTATAACCAAGGGCGTACCGTGGAGGGTCATAACAATAGAGGAGGATACCATATACGTGGAGCCTTCCGCAGAGCTCGAAGCGGCAATACCAGACTGGGAAGGGGAAGACATTCCGGTCTCAAGGGAGGTGGTGCATGCATGCGCCTCGGCTTTCTCAAAACCTGATGCAATAGCCAAATCGATTCATGAAAGGGCGACGCTGAAAGCAGTAAAAGAATTCATATCAGCGCAGAATGCAGCATTCGTACCTGATACATCAGAGGTTGTAATAGAGGAGAGTGAGAATCTGGTCATGATCACTACCTACCTGGGCACGCTTGCCAACCAGCATCTGTCAAAGCTCATATCCTCATTCGCCAGATCATACATGTCAAAGGAGATTACAGCAAGGGTAACCCCATACTCAATAGTACTCGATATAAGCAGGCTGCGCACGCCTCCTGATTTCGCAGAGATGCTTAAGCGCATAGCATCAGTGAGGTACTTCGAGAGCAGGGAAGCGATAACATCGTCTGAGATATTCAGGTATAAATTTGTCCAGGTCGCCAAGACATTCGGAGTGGTTAGCAAAGATGCGACAATAACAAAGAGTGCGGCAGAGAAGCTAATCTCCTTCTACTCCGGCTCAATAATAGAGGCCGAAGTGATGCGCGATCTCAGCAAGAACTACCTCGATGCATCTGCCATATCCGAATTCATGGAAGGCATAATGGCAGGAAGGATTAAAATAAAATACATCGAAGGCAAGCTCTCACCGATTGCCGCAGAGATAGCTAGCAGTGCCTATCTGTACAAGGAGTTCCTCATGCCAAACCTCCCTACGGACAGGGAGATTAAGGACTTCAGGGACAGGCTCTCAGGCAAGAGGGTAACAACCATATGCACATACTGCTCCTTCGAGTCTCCTTATGGGATATCGTTCGATGGATCCACTCAGATAAAATGCCCTAACTGCGGAAGTCCGCTTCTCGCAATCTACTCGGAAGAATACCGCAAGGTCCTCTCAAAAAAGAGAGCAGGGTCGCGCCTCTCCTCAAAGGAATCCGCTATATACTGGGAGATGGTGAAGGAATCCGGGCTCATCGCATCCTATGGCGACCGCGCTGTAGTTGCGCTCTCCACATACGGAATAGGGCCAAACACAGCTGCAAGGGTGCTCAGGATGCTGAGAAAAGAGGAGGACAGCTTCATAATGGACCTCCTCGATGCGCAGAAAAAATTTATAAAGAACAAGAAATACTGGGCATGATTCATCTGGAATACGCCGAATCCGACAAGCTGCGTATATGCTCCATCAACTCCTTCTGCTTACCCTCCTTGACCATCTTCGCAATCTTCCCTGCAGACCCGGCAAATGTATCCTCAATACTCCCGAGCCCATGCAGGCTCGTCTGGAGATAAGAGTAAAAATTAGGGTCAGAAGATATTATATCATCAACAAAAGACTTCAGCTTCCTGAAACTCGGGCCACTCAGCCCCATGTACTTCATTATATGCATCCTGCTCCATGCATCCGCAGTGGCGAAGGCCACGAAGTGCGTAAGCCCCAATATGACATTCATTGCCTCGTCATGCTCCTCAGGAGTTACCTGTACTACGTTAAAACCCATCATGGTGAGCCTGCTTCCAAGCTTCCCAGCAAATCTGCGCTCCTCTTCATTGGTCGGAGTAAGAACAAAGTTCTCGCCCTTTCCGGAAGAGCCCGGACCGAAGACAGGGTGAGTGCCAAGAACCGTGGCACGTCTTATATTGGAGTGCATTATCTCTACCGGAACCGTCTTCACGGAAGTTATATCAATGACCTTCTGCCCGCTCCCTATATGCGGAGCTATCTCCTTTACCACACCCTCAAAATCCTGCAGAAGAACAGAGATGATTACAAGATCGGCTCCATCTACAGCGGCTATGTTGTCACGTGCCACTGACACAGGGCACTGCCTCTCCACTATCCTGCATTTCCTGCTGTTCCTTCCTGATATGACAACTTCATGACCTTTCTCGGAAAGGAACCTGGCGAACCATGCGCCCATCTGCCCTCCACCTCCTATTATGGCGATTTTCATACACGCACCTTTGCCTTGGCGTATGAGCCAAGGAATCTGAAGCTCTTTGCGTTCTTTGCGAGCTCCTCGCATGCCCTTGACATCGGGCGGCTTTTCATGCTTCCCTCGCACTCTGCATAAAATATGTAATTCCATGGCTTGCCTATTATCGGCCTTGACTGGAGGTAAGTCATGTTTATACCGTTTTTCACGAAACAGCCTATGGCGTTGTAGAGCGCCCCTGGCTTATTGGTCGTTACAAATGCGAAAGAGCTCTTCGTACCCTTGCCATCATGAGCCTCCATCTCCCTCGATATGGCAAAGAACCTGGTATAGTTCATGCGGTCATTCTCTATGCCCCTCATTATTACCGACAGGCCGTAAGCCCTGGCTGCTCTCTCGCTTGCTATCGCACCAAAGTCCTTCAACCCCTCATCTTTTATGTGCTTTGCGCTTGCTGCCGTATCATAGAATGGTATCTCAACCATCCTGTTGCGGTGTATGAACCTGCTGCACTGCGCAAGCGCCTGCGGATGCGAGTATACACCTGATATATTCCTTAGCTTTCTGCCACCAAACCCGATAAGGCAGTGCGATATTCTGATTATATTCTCTCCATGAACGAAGAGCTTGCCGTTGACAAGGGAGTCGTACGTCTGAGTAACCGGTCCCTCTATGGAGTTCTCAACTGGCACAAAGCCGAAGTCAACATCGCCGCGTTCTACAGCGCTGAAGACATCTGCTATGTTATAGCATCCTATAAACCTGTTCTTTCTGCCAAAGTGCTTCTCTGCCGCAGCTTCGCTGTAAGCGCCATGAACCCCCTGGAAAGCAATCCTCAATCAAACACCTACGCCAATCAACGTATTAAATTCCAGACTTAATAAACACGTAACTGATTAATAAAGATTGGATAATATGTCAATCCTGCTTAGCCAGGCTCCTGAACCGCAGGCAATGATAAAGGTAGCTCCTTCAATTTCCGAAGTACACAACATCGTACACATAATGACGCTCCTAAGGAACCCCAGGAGCGGCGAAGAACTGCTCCTTATGTTCAGGAGGAAGCCTGAAGATACTTTTGGAGGCATGCTCAACTGCCCCTCAGGCCATATAGACGGCAGCGAGACGAGGCGCGCCGCAGCCGTGCGTGAATTTATAGAGGAAACCGGAATAGAAAGAAGCATGAAATTCCGCCACCTTGGCGAGATGAGTGTGCAGACGAACATAGGCACCTTCAATTCACACTCGCTCATCGCGAGGATAACCGCAGAGGAATATGGCGCCATAAGGAATACAGAACACATCCCCGGAAGCAAGATGGCAATAGCGCTCTCAGGTATATGTGCATCCACGCTCTCCGAGATGACCCCTGTTGACGCGGCCATAATACGCGCAGCACTGGCCAGAGGCGCAGACAAAATATCCGCGATGGTATAAAGCTAATCCTTGCTGTAAGCAAGCGCAGCATCAACTATAACCGCACCGCTGTCAAGCTTCATAAGCCTGACTCCGCTCGCAGCCCTTCCCGTAACCCTTATTGAGCTTATGGGTATGGTTATGCTTACGCCGTTTGAGCTTATCAGCCTCACAAAGGTCTCATCCTTCACGAAAAGTGACTTTGTCACCTTCCCTGTCTTCTCATTTGCCTTTATATTTATGACTCCTCCCCCGCCTCTTCCCTGCGCCCTGTATTTATTAACGTCGGTGACCTTCCCATATCCCTTCTCCGTTACGGTGAGCACGCTGCCGGCATCGCTTGCGGATATTATGTTTATCGCAGCATCCCCCTTCCTGAGGCGTATTCCCCTAACCCCTATCCCAGACCTGCCTATCATGCGCACATCCTCTTCAGGGAACTTTATGGCCTTCCCGTTTTTGGTCATTATAAGGAAATACTTCCCGCCCCTGTAGATTATGGCATCTACTATCTCGTCCCCATCGTTAAGGGAGATTGCTTTTATCCCAGTGGCCCTCGGCCTTGAAAAGAGCTCCCCATTCAATCTCTTTACGACTCCTTTGGAAGTCAGGAAGGCTATCTTGGAGCCTGTAAAGTCCTTGACATTGAACATTAGCACCATCTTCTCATCCTTTACGTTCAAGAGGTTCACTATCGCCTTGCCTTCCGAATATCTCCCGCTCTCAGGTATATTGTAAGCCTTGAGCCAGTACGCCCTGCCGGTATTCGAGATGAACATGACATATTCCTTGTTCCTGCACCCTATCATCTGCTTCGCGAAATCGCCCTCCTTAAGATTCATCGCTATTATGCCATGCCCTCCGCGCGCCTGCTCCCTGTAATTCTGCGTGCTTAGCCTCTTCACATACCCGCTGTTCGTCATTATAACCGTCACATCGTAGTCGCTTATCATGTCTTCCTGGGTAATGTCCACAGCCTCCTCGGACACCTCTATTGCGGTCCTCCTCGGCCGCGCATAGGACTTCTTCAGCTCCTCTGTCTCATTTATTATTATCCCATCGACCAGCACGGGATCGCCTATAACCTTGCCGTAGTAATCCACCTTCCCGTTCAGCTCCGCCTTCTCCTTCTCAAGGGTCTCATTCTCAAGGTGCGTAAGCCTGCCCAGCCTCATCTCAAGTATCGCATTCGCCTGCTTCTCAGAGAGGGAATAATTCCCTATAAGCACCGTACGCGCTTCGTTTATATCAGAGCTGGCCTTGATGTCCCTTATCACGCTGTCTATCCTGCCTATTGCTATAAGTAGCCCGTCAACTATATGCAGCCTCTCTGTAGCCACCTTCAGCTCATGCCTGCTCCTGCGCAGCACCACCTCCCTCCTGTGCTCGATGAATGTTGCCAGCATCTGCGGGAGAGTGAGGTTCTTCAGGCTCTTCTTTACTATTGCAAGGTTTATCAGCGGGAAGGTTATCTGGAGCTGCGTATGCTTGTAGAGCTGGTTCAGGACCTGCTCTCCCTGGAACCCATCCTTGTACTCCACAACTATCTCTATTCCGTTCTTGTCGCTCTCGTCCCTTATGTCTTTTATGCCTATTATCTTCTTGTCCTTGACGAGCTGCACTATGGTCTTTATCAGCGTAGCCTTGTTGACGCTGTATGGTATCTCAACTATCCTTATCGTACCCTTCTTCTCGTTTATCTCCGCGCGCGCCTTAAGCGCCAGCTGCCCTCTTCCCAGCTTGTATCCCGCATAGGCCGCCTGTGACATTACCGCTATCCCTCCTGTAGGGAAATCCGGGCCTTTTATTATCTCAAGCAGCTGCTCAGCCGTGCAGTCCCTGTTCTTAAGCATGAATACTACAGCGTCGCAGACCTCACCCAGGTTGTGCGGAGGTATACTGGTGGCAACTCCAACCGCTATTCCAGAGGCGCCGTTCACAAGGAGGTTCGGGAGCTTGGACGGGAGTATAGCAGGCTCGCTTTCCGTATTGTCGAAATTCGGAACGAAATCGACAGTCTCCTTGTCCATGTCCGCAAGAGCCTCCTCAGCTATCTTGGCGAGCCTCACCTCAGTGTATCTCATCGCCGCAGGAGGGTCCCCGTCTATGGAACCGAAATTGCCCTGCCCCTCCACCAGGGTATGGTTCATGGAGAACTCCTGGGCCATTCTTGCCAGGGAGTCGTATATGGCAATGTCCCCATGAGGATGGAACTTGCCTATGACCTCTCCCACAATCCTGGCACTCTTCTTGGTTGGCAGGTTATGGAAATTCTTTATCATATGCATTGCATATAGTATCCTGCGCTGCACAGGCTTCAATCCGTCCCGTGCTTCGGGTATAGCCCTGCCGATTATCACGCTCATTGCATAATCAAGATAGCTCGTCTGGAGCTCATTTTCAAGCATTACTTTGTTTATCTTGCCCATGCAACCACCGCAGCCTAAGAGCCAGAAAGACAGGAATTCTGCGTCGTGTGGATTTACAGGCAATTAATAACAGAAAAAGTATTTAAACCATTCAAGCCGATGGGAAAATCCGCCGGCGCCGGCGGAGCGCTATGTGCGCAAAGCCTCATTTTATAAACATTGATACATGTTTCGTGAAGAGACGTAGGAGAACGTAACCGAGGCAAGGTTTTTATAGAAACAAACGGAAGCTAGAATCACAGTAAGACAATCATTTTTGTTTTTAGGTTGTTTACACGCAAAAACTAAAAGGCGCCGCCCAAGGCGACCTGCCGTTTGAGATAAAGCGAATATCCGATTCACTCGAGAGCATCTCAAGGCGAGCAGCCTTCTCATATCCTTCAGCGCGCGACATATACAGGGTAAACGAATCGATACTGCACCTTTATTCCTCAATCCTCCTCTCCGAGACGATAGGCACCGGAGAAAAGTCCATGGCCGTTTCAATGATCAATTCCGCTGTCCTAAGCGCGGCACGGGAAATAAACAGCCCCAACTACAAATCATCTGGGCATCACATACTCGAAGTAATAGAGGTTCCCGCATTGGAACTGGTTGCACTACTCTCGAATGGAAGCCGCCCGCTCCAGGGCGCTCTGCGCGACAGTGAAGCCACACACCTATCACGGCTTTCCCTATGGAACAGCGGGATAAGCGTATCAGGAGTAAAGGATATGCTAAGGGCTTCAGATACCACAGTGGAAGAGACAGCAAAGAAGCTCTCCAAGGAGGCATCGGGCATCAGCCACATAATGCTCCTCGCCCTCGCAGAGGGCTCAATAGTATTCTACAGCTAGCCGGCTATATGTCAAGGGAGCTGACCTCCTCCGCATGCTCGTGCAGGAACTTCCTTCTTTTAGATACATCGATTCCCATGAGTATGGTGAAGAGCTCATCTGCCTTCTCCGCATCCCCAACCCCGACCTGCTTAAGTATTCTTGTATCTGGATTCATTGTGGTCTCCCAGAGCTGCTCCTGGTTCATCTCCCCAAGCCCCTTGTACCTCTGCACATCGACCTTGCCCATCGAAGAAGTAAGGTCATCAAGCTCCTTCTCGCTGTAGCAGTATCTCTCGTCCTTTCCTTTCGATACCCTGAAGAGCGGCGGCTGCGCGATGTAAACATAACCCAACTCTATTATCCTCTTCATGTATCTGTAGAAGAAGGTCAGGAGAAGGGTGCGTATGTGGCTTCCGTCAACGTCCGCATCCGTCATGATGATGATCTTCCTGTACCTTATATTGTCAGGGTTGAAGCTCTCGTTTATTCCAGTCCCGAAAGCGGCTATCATTGCCTTTATCTCCGCATTGTCGAATATCTTCTCGCTGCTCGCCTTCTCCACGTTGAGTATCTTGCCGCGCAGAGGGAGCACAGCCTGTATCTTCTTGTCCCTTCCCTGCTTTGAAGAGCCGCCTGCGCTCTCCCCTTCCACTATAAACAGCTCGGTCCTCTCAGGATCAGACTCTATGCAATCGGTAAGCTTTCCAGGCAGTATGTTGTCATCGAATATGCTCTTCTTCCTGGCAAGCTCCCTCGCCTTCCGTGCGCTCTCCCTTGCATTTGCGGCGCTTGAGGCCTTCTCTATTATCATCCTTATATCCTGCGGATGCTCCTCAAAATATCTCGAGAGCTGCTGGTAGACGCAGCTCTCCACCAATGCCTTCACCTGTATGTTCCCGAGCTTCTCCTTCGTCTGTCCCTCGAATTCCGGGTCCTGCATCATAACGCTGACTACCCCTGCAAGCCCTTCCCTGACATCCTCGCCGCTTATCCTCTCTGCCTGCTTCGCAGATGCCTTGTTCCTTGATATATAATTTGATACCGCTTTAGTCAGGGCAGAGTGGAATCCGGTAAGATGAGTACCGCCCTCGTCAGTCCTTATGGTGTTCACGAAGGATTCGACCTTCTCCTCGTATCCGGTATTGTATTGTATGGCAAATTCCACAACTATGCCTCCCTCCGCCTTCTTCCCGCTTATTATCTCGGTTATCGCCTCCTTCCCTTTGTTCAGGTAGGCTATGAAATCCGCAACGCCTTTCTCGGAGTAATACTTCTCCTCCTCGTTTAAGCCGAACCTCTCATCTACAAGCGTTATGCTTATCCCGGGATTTAGGAATACCGTATCCCTAAGCCGCTCCTTGAGCGAACCCGAATCGAAATTCTGGGAGCTGAATATCTCCGCATCAGGCTTGAACCTTATCGTAGTGCCCGTTCCCTCTGCTTCACCTATAATCTCAAGCCCGCCAGTCGGCAAGCCCCTGCTGAAGCTCTGCCTGTACTCCTTTCCGTCCCTCCTAACTGTAACTATAGTGAATTCCGAGAGCGCGTTTACAACCGTCAGCCCGACGCCGTGCAGCCCACCGGATACCTTATACACGTCATTCTCGAACTTTGCGCCCTTGTGCAGGGTTGTCATTATAACCTCAAGCGCACTCTTGCCGTACTTCTCCATGATCCCTACGGGTATTCCCCTTCCATCGTCGCTAACCTCCGCTATGTTTCCCGTATCATCCTGCGTGAGCCTTATGTATATATTTTTGCAGAACCCAGCCATCGCCTCGTCCACAGAGTTGTCAACCACTTCGTACAAAAGATGCAGTGCCCCCGCAGGCCCGGTAGAGCCGATATACATTGCCGGCCTCTTGCGTATGCCCTGTGCCCCCTCAAGGACGACTATCTTTGAAGCATCATAATCATTATCTGCCATAAAACCACGGTACCGGCGCACCAGCGAAAAGATATAATACATTCGCAGGGAATATATAAAAAATATCGGGTCTTTCACATGCAAAGAAAACGCGTAATAATACTCGGCGCCGCAGGGCGTGACTTCCACAACTTCAACATGCTCTTCAGGGAAGACGACAGATACGAGGTGGTGGCATTTACCGCAAACCAGATACCGTTCATCTCGGACAGGCCGTATCCAAAGGAGCTCAGCGGCAGACTCTATCCAAAAGGGATAAGGATATACGACGAATCAGAGCTTCCCGGCCTTATAAAGAGGACAAAGGCCGACGTATGCATCATGTCATACAGCGATCTTCCATACAGCGCAGTCATGGAGAAGGCCAGCCTGGTAAATGCAGCAGGAGCCGATTTCTGGCTCTTATCACCTGAGCATACGATGCTCAAATCATCGAAGCCTGTAATAGCCGTATGCGCCGTAAGGACGGGCAGCGGCAAGAGCCAGACATCGCGATACATAGCATCGCTGCTTAGGAAGAACGGGATTAAGGCTGTTGCAGTAAGGCATCCGATGCCGTATGGGATACTCAAGGACCAGATACTGCAGCGATACGAGAAACTCAAGGACCTTGACAAGTATAAGGCAACCATAGAGGAACGTGAGGAGTACGAACCGCACATAAAGAACGGCACAGTAGTCTACGCGGGAGTGGACTACGAGAAGATACTAAGAAGCGCAGAGAAGGAAGCCGATGTCATCCTATGGGACGGCGGGAACAACGACGCTCCGTTCATAAAGCCTGATCTTATGATTACAGTTGCGGATCCTCTCCGCGCAGGCGCGGAGCTCTCCTACTATCCCGGTGAGATAGTAGCACGGATGGCTGACATAGTGCTGATAAACAAGGTTGATTCTGCTGAGAAAGCTGACGTCTCAAGGGTCAAGGAGGACATATCCAGGATAAATCCTGGCGCGAGGATACTGCTCGCAGAGTCTGCGGTATCCGTAGACAATCCGCGGATAATAAAAGGGGCGAAGGTCCTCCTCGTGGAAGATGGCCCGACGATAACCCATGGCGAGATGACATTCGGAGCTGCAACAATAGCGGCAGAGAAGTTTGGCGCAGGTGAGGTGGTCAGCGCAAAGAAATACGCAAGGGGGCTGATAAGGGAGACATTCGAGAAGTATCCGCGTCTCTCAAAGGAGCTCCCGGCAATGGGTTACAGTCCGAAGCAGATAAGGGATCTCGAGGCTACGATAAATTCTGCAGAGTGCGATGTTGTCGTATCGGGAACGCCAACGAATCTCCGCACGCTGGTAAACTCCAACAAGCCGATAGTGCAGGTCTTCTACGACCTCAAGCCTCTTACCGGCGAGCTCGATAAGAGAGTGCTCTCTTTTGCAAAAAGCTTTAAATCAAGGAGGTAAATAATTAAAAGTGCTTTTCTGGACCTGTAACTCAGCTTGGTCAGAGTGGCTGGCTCTTAACCAGCAAGTCAGGGGTTCAAATCCCCTCAGGTCCGCTGCCATCTCCCATGTAGCTGCGCCCAAGGCGATTTCTGAGCTTTTACGAATGCCTTAGCATCTCGAGGTTGCGCTCCTTTCTCTCCTTCCATATCTCAGCCGCGCTTTTTCCCTCAGTTACATGCCCCCTGTGGATCCCGCGGAACTCCTCATCCTCTATTATCCTGTCGTAGATCTCATCAAGCATCTGCCTTACCTGCTTGATTATGAGCCTATCAGTCTCCTCCTTCTTCATGAGCTGATCCAGCTTCGCTATCTCTGACGGGCTGCCCTCCCTGAATATCTGCATGGAAATCTTGTCTGCAAATAGCTCCATCCCAAGTATCAGGTCCTCGTAAAGCACCGCCGCTTCGCGTATATCTCCCCTCTCCGCCGCTTTCCTCGCCGTCTCCGCAAGCAGAGCATTATCATCTACGCTCTGCCTGTCAATCCTTCCCGAGTATCCTCCCCCCTCATTCGCAACTATTTCCATTATCCCCTTCTGCCTCGCGTTCATATCCTCGAAGGCCTTCGCTTCCCTTCCTTCTATCCCAAAGAGCACATCGTCCGCAGCCTTGCTGAGCGCTCCTGCCAGCTTGAGCATGCCCCTCTCAAAATATCTCTCAGCCGCCTTGTCGTACTCCGCTGCAGCCGTAACCCTGTACTTAAATGCATTTGAACTTCTCCCAAGCTTCTCCATCCCGTATGCAGCCCTCTCGGCTGCGAACGCCGTAAGGTAATCGAGTCCAAGCTTCTCGTAAGCCTTCATGGACCTGTAGTAGCACGCCGTAGACCTGGCGACGTTCCCAATATCAAGGTACTCTTCTCCGAGAAGAAAGAATGTCCGCGCCATCTCGCGGAGGGGTTTTGCTACATCTGCGCTATCCCTCCTCACCGCGCCGAGCGATTCGGCGACCATCTTCTCCCCCATCCTGACTTTGTCCTTCAATCCGTCCAGTACGGCCGAGTACTCGCCTATGGCCTTCATGTGGCACTCGTACTCTCTCTGCTTTATGTCATTGTACGCATCCTTCCTGCCGCGGAGAAGGGCCTCAGACGCCTCCTTGGAGAGCTTCTTTGCCATGCTCCCGTACTGCTCACCCGTGCCAAGGGAAGCGAAGCTACTCCCGTACACCTTGACAGGTATCTCTCTCCTGCCTCCGTCATCAGAACTGACGCGTATTACTGCCACTCCAACCCCTTATATCAAACCGCTTATAATCTAAGCATATGTAACCGTATTTATTTCTTTTCTACAAATCCCGCTCGCCTTTGCAAAATAACAAAACCGCCCAAACATAATTTCATATTGGGCAACCCATATAAACCAAAAAAGCCAAAAGAAGAGTATGGGTCTCTGCAGCATCAAGGGCGGAATAACTATATATATCAGTTATAGCATATTTCCGTATGCCGCTGTTCCTAGGCGTTTTTAATGGCCATATCAAGAAAAAACAACAAGCAAAAGTCAAAGTCCTCAAAGTTGGGTAATTCAAGAATCAAGCTTCATCAGAAGCCAAAACCGCGCAAAAACAATGCAAAATCACATCCAAAAAAGCCTGCTTCACATTCGGGATTCAGGAAAGGAAGCACCAAGAGCATAAGACACGGCATGGGAAATAAGGCCCGCGCGGCCCAAAAGAGATCATCCCGCAGCCCTGCAGCCATGGGGAGGAAGCCCACACGCCACACATCCCATAACCCCGCAGCAAAGAGATTGCCTAAGCCCGCGCCCAAGGTCCAGAGGCAGCAGGCAAAGAGACAGGAAGTCCAGGGCACAATACAGATAGTAAACAATATAGCGCTAATAAACAATATAATAAAGGAGAACTACTTCTCGGAGTACCTCACTACGAACATAGGCACAGAGTCGCTCAAGATACTCGAGTATCTCGCGAGCGGACCGCAGACTGACGAAGCACTCGCGGCGAAGCTGGACCTGAAGATAAATGACGTAAGGCGCATACTCAACGCCCTAAACGGGCACAGCATAACAAGATACGACACCAACAAGGATTCAAAGGGATGGCTCATATTCAGGTGGCATGTGGAAGACCAGAAGCTTCAGGAGTTTGCCGATACTTTGCGCAAGAACTCTTCCCTCCAGGGTCAGAAGAAGCACCTGCCGGAGAACTGCAACGACTTCTTCTTCTGCGAAGTCTGCTATAAGAAAGATAAGAGCATACTTCCTTTCGAGACCGCGTTCGAGTACCGTTTCAGGTGCGCGTGCGGAAAGCCGCTCTCCTCCCTGACCCGCGCCGAAGCAGAGACAAAGGCAACAACGTAAGCGGTACTGGCCAAGAGCTCCTACTCCTTTTCTTCAGGCACAAAAAGTTAGTCAAAAGACGATTAGTTAGCCAAACAGCGAAGGTATATAACCCTTAATATGCATGATAATTGCATGGAAACAGGTGTAGGCGATTCAATCGTCAAAACAGGCAAAATCCCGGCAATCGTTATACGCATTTTCTATGATCAACGAATATTAATCTTTAATTTATATTTAAAAAGATAAACAAAACACCACCCTTTAAATACTTTGTTTTTCATCATAACTCCAGAAATTAGTATTTGTGTGATAGAATGAAAAGCCTAAACGCGAAGAAGATAGCTGCAATCGCAGCAACACTGTTGACAGGTCTTGCGTACGCAGGACAAGTCTCCTTCCAGAATGTAGTAATAGTAAATGGCCAGGGGACGCCATCCGTGCAGATTGTAGTAGGATCCCACGCTCAGCCTAGCGACGGTGTAGTAGCCGCCAACATAGCTGCAGTGATAGGAAACCTTGCATTCACGTCCACGCCTGTAACTGCAACAGTCTCGAACAAGAATGCTGTAAGCTGCGTTGTAACAACGCCTACATGCACATTGACAGACCAGCAGGTCTACTTCAATGAGCAGGGCGTCTCAACACCTGCAGGATCATATGGATTCACGGCGCTGATAGGCTCCGTGCTCAACAGGGCAGTCAAGCTGAGCTCACCTCAGTACACAAAGGGTCTGCAGAGCGGATCTGGAACGCAGTATGCGTACCCAGAGACAACCTCATTGCAGAGCTCACCTGCCGCAAGCCCATACACGACCGCGGGCTTCGTACCAATCTCAACATCAGTAACCGCAAACAACAACGGAGGCGGCGTATCATTTACGCAGTTCACGCAGAACAAGGAAGATAATATACTAAGAGTATCTTCAGCGAACCTTCCTTCACTGCTGAGCAATGCAGGCTCAAACGGAGAGAGCGAGTACCTTTGGGTAACCGGGTTCCCTGTATACGACCAGGCAAGCGGAGTGAAGAACTTCCAGCTTCTTGACGCTGCAGGAGCATACCAGGTACTCTTCAACAAGCCTGTGCCTGCTCGCGCCTCAAGCGGAACAGTAAACAACGCTGCATTCAACCTCCTTGGCCAGAACTGGACAATAATAAACTATGAACTCCCTGGCACATCAGGATTGACAGCCAACGTAGCCGCAGCGACAGAGGTAAGCTCAACAAATACTACTGCGGGCGGAGCATTGGAGCTCGCATCATCATTGAGCCCTATGCAGACCGTATACGTGGGACAGAACCTGACAGCGCATGTAAATGGTGCAAACTACTCTGTAGAGCTCCAGGACCTTGGTCAGCCTAACTCTGCTGGCACATCAGATGCTGCAGTAGCTGTATTCAAGAACGGAGTGCAGGTAAACGAGAGCTCAGTCGCTCCAGGATCAATAGAGCGCTTCAACGTAACAGGGACGAAGCTCTTCCTGAAGGTCAACCAGACCTTTGCAGGATTGTACGCATACCAGAAGTGGGCGAAAATGCAGCTCTACTCGAACGTCTACAACGTGACGAGCGGAAAGGCATTCAACCAGACGAACGACCCTGGATGGTACACAACGCTGCTCTGGACGAACTCTTCATCCTCGCATGGACATGCGGATGGATTGCAGAGCATAATCCTGTACAACACAACCCCGACGAATCTCTCGCCTGGGCAGAGCCTCTCGTTCATACAGGATCCGTCTGCATACAAGCTGACTTTCGTGGGACAGACATTGGGCCCTTCAAGCTTTGACCCTCTGACACTCACGACGAGCACCTCAAGCAGCTGGACATACCAGAATCAGAACGCATCAGCAAGCGCTCCGACAGGCCTTGACATAACGAATGTCACTGAGCCGGCTCAGTTGCTTACAGTGACGAGCAGCATCCCTAACGCATTCAGCTATGCTGGACAGGTCAACAACACAGTAACCTACGACCTGACTCCATACACGCTGACCGAACAGGCCAACGCCCTTGGGGTAAATGCTCTCGCAGCAAACAACAACGCTCTGGTGACTCTTACTGTGCCTAACACAGTGGCAGGGAACTTCATAAACAACAACAACCCTCTGCTTGTTACAGTAAGCGGATACACAAGCAACACGGCGTCATCGCCTACGAGTGTCACAGTGACATTCAACAGCCTGTCCGGAAATACAGCGAAGAACCAGACTGGTGTCTTCCTCTACAACGTAACCGGCATAAAGCCTGACAGGGCATTGCCTGGACTTACAGTAGAAGTATCGGCGAATACAGTAGGCACGGATCTTGCAAGGCTTGACTCATTGGGTCCTGCGGTAATATACCCACTTCCAGGGCATACATATTCGGGATTGTCGGTGAGCGCAGCAGGCAATGTTGTCTACAACCAGCAGAATGGGCAGCCTACGAGCGACTTCGTGCTCAGTGCACTTCCTGATACTGGTTCGGCATTCCCTCCTGTAGTGGGAACATCACAGGCGCACGCGTTCTTCACATACAATGTAGCTGAAGTCGCAGTGCCTGACAACACCCTTGCTCAGGACAGCCTATCAGTGGCTCTTGTGAACGCGACATCAGGAGTGGACGCAACGCCGCTCTTCAACCTGAACTACTCAGGAAGCCAGTACACGCACAACAACGTTACATACACCGCAGTAGGTGGTGCATCGTTCAATGCGCAGCAGGGCTTCACAACTGAGAAGGGTTCTGTTGTAGAGTCGATATCGCCTGACTCTGTCCAGTTCAACCTGGCAAAGGCAATAGACACGCTGCAGTTCGTAGTTGGAGTATCAACCAACACCACATCAGTGACCTCGACGCACCAGGTCGGTCCAGTCGGAGTAGGCCAGACAGTACCTGGCTTCCCTAACCTGACCGTATCCAAGGTCAATGCAACATGCAGCTTCCCATCGGGTTCTGCAAGCTGCACGGTAACGGGCTTGGACAACCTCACAGCGGTTGCAACCCCGAACACGACCTATACAAGGGTGCCGTTGAACACTGCTACAACTCCGCTTGTAGTACTTGACACGAACGCGTCAAGCTCACAGGCTCAGATAGTGGTAGGAAGCTGGTATGTGAACTCAGTAGCGCAGCAGATATTGGCAAGCAACCCTCAGCTCAACACGACAATAAGCGCGACGAGCAGCAACCCGGTAGTGGTACAGGCATTCGGCGACAAGATCCTCGTAGCAGGATACACCGCACAACAGACAGTGCAGGCAGGAAACACCTTCATACAGGACCTCCTGAACAGCGCATCATCAACAACCTAAGCATGAAGGCTTCCTGAAGAAGCGCACTGGTTTGTTTTAATATTTCAGGCCTTTTTGGCCTTTTTTCTTTTTTTCTGTTTTTCAAGACCTTAGCTATGCATTGCCTGGCTTATTTTATATGATTAGAGAAGCAGGTCCCTCCCTCTTCACGAATCACGCTGCATAAGACAAAATAACAAAAAACATCAAATAAAAGTGCATTATAAGTAATGCTTTAAATACCTCATCGGCATTACATCTAATCATGCAGGGAACATCAGTAAAGCAGGTAAAGGTGCAGAAGATAGAGTTGATAAGCCTTATCAGGCTTGATGTTGCATCTCTGCTTAAAGGCTTAAAGAGAGGCTAAGGCGCGCAGCTTCCCCCATTTCCCCCCAAACATCTGGCTGCGGCCTATGCCTTTTATGGTTAAAAGGGAAATACTATGAAAATATTCAAAGTTGCCAAGGCTTTTCTTACTCCTCCTTACATAGAGCGTACCTCGGGCGATGACCAGAGAGGCGTTCAAGCTGCAAACCTGCGAGATGGCGCAGACTTGATGGATCTCATAGGGCTTAAGCGCGCAGCAGGCCAGATGCGAAGGCAGGCCTATGCTATACAAGAAACTCAGGACAGGCTTGCGGATAGATACCAGTGGACATTGCAATTCGAGCAGTGGCACGGAAGGCCGCCAGGAATAATGGAGGCAAGGTTCGCTGAGAAGCATGACTACAAGGGAGACGCGGATCCGCACCACATGTTCCTGCATCCAGGAATAGCGAACAGAAGGGAGTAACTGCGATTACGCTACCTGGAGCTGCCGGGCAGATGCATAATACAACTAATGCTCTCCTTTGCAGAACTGCAAAAGCCTCTTCCTGCAATAAGGCTGAATGATTGCAGACAAGGCAAATAGTTGATAAGTACCTCATTGAGATGCACATCTGCCATTGCAAAGAGGCACTAAAGCCGCCTAAGAGAAAAGTATATAAATATCCGCTTTAAATAACTAAGTTGTAATACTTGGTTTTAAGACAGACGCACAAAACCACAGGTTCGTGTATTGTATGAATAAACTAAAGACACTCGGCACTGCGCCACTGGTTCTCCTCCTGTTATCATTCTTTTTTGTAAGCAACCTCCATGCCATAAGCTTGTCTCTTGTACCATCACAAGCGCAAATAGGCATCGACTACGGTACGCTGTGCACCAACAGCTCCGGTGTCACTAGAAACTGCACAGTAAGCTATACTGCAGTCGCATCAGATAGTAGTGGCAACTATATCTATACTGTGTCGTATCTGATCAGTCCGTCAGATTACTGTACTTATAGCAATCAGCAGTTAGGGCTTTCATCAAGTACTACGCTTACCAATCTACCGCTACCACGCGTACCGGATGCGGGCAATTTTATTTGCCCTAATGGCACCCTTACCGGCACAATACCGTTAATCCCGTTACAGACTATCAAAGTAAATGTATCAGTAACAAATCCTAACACGCGCAACACTTTTTATGCAAATTCATCAGTAAACATATACCCAATGCTCATTGACCCTAGCATTTCCCAGTCTGCAAGTACAGTATACGTATCAAATACAGTTTCGTTTACTATGTCATGGATAAACTCAACCGACTACCAGACAGGCACACCACCTTACAATGCAGTAATATATAGTACCTCTTCTAGTGGATGCAGCACCTCAAATCCCGTATTATCACAGAATGGCATAACCGTAGGCACAGCAACAATCTCATTCAATGCCCCATCCACTACAGGAACTTACTACTACTGCGGTTCAGTAAAGGACAGCTCATACAATTCATCGCAGACAACTTATTCCAGCGTTGCGGATCTTGTAACAGCGCAGGTGCCGACTGTATCGATAAATGTACCTCAGACAAGCTTTGATGCCGGCGGGGAGAATGTCGGCGTAGGGTTCGTGATACATAACGGCATAGGGCCGTTTACCGTAGCCGTATACGCATCTAACGGCACAAAGGTCAGCAACACAGTGACGATAGGATCACCCAACTCCTCAGGCAGCATAACGTTCCAGACTCCATATTCTTCAGGAAACCACAATTACCACCTCGTAGTTGTAGATGAGCAGAAGAACAATGGCGGATCAGGAAACATCTACACATTCGATTCAAACAACCTGACCATATCAGTATCCGCGCCTTCCGCAACCCTCTCGATCACCAACTCGTCCCTGGATCAAGGTCAGGTAGAGACATTCAATGTAGGTGTATCAGGCGGCGTGGGCCCATTCAACGTGGGAATTTACAACGAAACTGGGAACACGCAAGTTGGCGGCAACCTCATAATAGCATCACCAGGAGGCTCCAACTCCATAAGCATAAAAGTATCCAATACAGGGAGTTTCTCATACAATGCCATATTTGCAGATACCGGTGTATCCCCTAACTATACGTTCTCTACGCCTACGAGCACGATGCAGGTGAATAATGTGCTCTCTGCAGAGCTATCGGCAAACGTTCCTCAGTCAAACACCATAAAGCAGGGCCAGCTGGTTGAAATAGGAGGCATCGCAGTCGGAGGAACATCCCCATTTACCTACAACTTCATAGTATCAAATGCAATGGGCGTCTTGCATTCAAGCTCATCATCCTCTAATGCATTCTCCTTCAACTCCATCAACTTCACCTATGTGGGTGCACCATACTCTGTCAATGTCGTGATAACTGATTCTGCATCAACACCCGTTACTGCCGGTTCTGCATCGCAGCAGATAAACATAAACAACACGCCTTACATAACGCATCCAGTTGCATCAGGAAGCATATTCGATGTTGGGCAGAGCGTCACTTACTCAAACACAACTATATCCGACGGTGAGAATCCATTCAAGGCAAACATAATGATAAACGGGAACGTGGTAGATACCGTAACAACAAATGCACTCTCTCCAATCACCTATACTTACACACCCTCTTCAACCGGGCATTTTAAGTACAACATAAGCGTGGTTGATACAGGCAATGCTACCGATTATTCCTTCAACTCAACATCAAGTACCGTGACATTTAATACCCATCCTAATGTAACGCTCTCAACGCCTGCAAATGTATACTATGTAAACGAGACAATTCCTATAAACGTAACGATATCCGGAGGAACAGGACCTTTTATTGAGAATATATACAGAAAGTCGTCCCTTTTAAACTTATCCATAGACACTATATACGAGGTGCCTGACGGCAGTTATGTAGTCAATAAGACAATAGAATACCCTGGCAATTACATACTAACGGTAAAGAGCACAGATAAAGGCACAAGCTCGCCTTATAACTCAATAAGCAACTCCGTCCCAATCACAATACTCCCGATACCATCAAATGCTCCTAAGATGAGTATGACAGTCAACAATACTGCCCTTGATTTTGGCCAGAGCACCTCAATCACAATAAGGCTGGTAAATAACACGTCTCCAGTGAACGTAAGCCTGTATGATACCATGCAGTTATTAAACAGGTCTGGGGGCGAATCCCCATACTCGCTAGTAGATACATTTACCAATGCAGGACCAAACGCAACGCTTCATTACACATTCGCACCATCACCTGGCAAATATTACTTCTATGCTGTCGGTAAAGACAATGCATACACACCACAATACGTATTTGAAAACAACTCCCTATTCCAGGTAATCAGCGGGACGCCTGGATACCCTCTCTACATATGCGAAGGGTCATCAGGAAATAACCCAATATCCTTCTCTTGGAACGCCCAGTCCAACGGCACCTATAGCTCTGCAGGTAACTCAATCTCGAATGTATGTATGATGAATACTACGAGCGGAGGAGAGCAGATTGAGAGCGCCATAATAGGCGTGAGCTCAAATACATATACTCTATACCAAAACTCGGAAAATAGGAATTTATTGGACAGCCTTTCATTAACCTATAACGTGCCATCGGCAAGCTCCACAGTGCTTCTTGCAGGCGCCTGCGGCTATTACAACTGCACTGCCGTATCGCTTCCTTCAGGCTGCACCCAGAAGCTGAACCTTCAGGGCACGGATACGTTCGATACTGTGTATTTTGCAATATGCAGGAACCAGCCAGTTGGTTTGCATAGATTCACAATGTATGATCAAGGCACTGGCGAAGAGAGCTCATTCGCGCTCGCAGCTTATATATTCAACGGTTCAGTATCATTCTCTAACATAAACTATGGGAATTCAGGCGCCGACGGCAACCCATTATTCATTGCCTACAACCAGACACATGCGCTCTTAAACTTCACTCCACAGCTTTCTGCAAACGACACAATAAACGGAGGAGTAAATAGCATTATAGCAAATGCCATAGTCAGCGGAGGCTCTGGGAACTTTACATTTGACTGGAATGTAAGGGCATTCAATACTACAAACACCTTATTCAGCTACACCAACGCGACCAATGCCCTTGTATTTAACAACTTCTCAACTTACAAGATAACCGATCCGCGCAATGGCACGTACGTGTTCAACATAGCCATAGTAGACAACAACACCACAGTGCCTTATCACCTATCCTTGAATAAGACATTCTATGTAGGGATTCTTCCATTATCTGCCTCATGCTCAAGCCCTGGCACAGTGGGACAGTATGCGATAGCAAATGTGACATGCACTGGCACAGTGGTAAGCGGTCTGCCTTGGAGCCTTTACGTAAACGGGCAGTTATACGGTACTACTACGAATGGGACGATAGAATGGAGCATACAGAACGCTCCTGGAACGTACACATTCACGTTCTCTAACCCTGGAAGCATCCTGTACAAGGCCTACTCTACATCCACTTCACTTACTGTGCAGCAGGCAGGCAACACAGGATTCAATCCAGTCGGCGTACCATCTACAGTACCTACAACCATATTCACAACAATACCAACCACGGTTCCTCCAACCACTATACCGCAGAATTCAACAAATAACACAGAGATGAACCTGCATCTTAACATAACCAACCATAACACGGATATCAACTTCGGAAGCACAGGTATAGTAATCTCAATACATTCAAACAGCACAACTCCGCACAAAGCATACCTGCTGGTAAAGAACGAGACCGCATTAAACTTCACATTAAAGAACTACACGAAGATTACAGTGCTGGATCTGAACCTCACTGCTGCAAATACGACCACTTTGCTTAACGTTACCATTCCATACAACTGCGGAATCCCTGCATCTGTGCTTAAGCCATTCATAGATGTAAACGACACGTGGGAAGCCATAACCCCATTCACAGTAAATGCGACAGCATGCACTGTGACATTCCAGGTTCCTTCAGATCCTGTAGTGGGCCTTTATTATAGGAATACCACATCTACTGCTAACACAACAAGCACAACTGCGCCTGCAACAACTACCGTGCAGCAGACAAACACCACAACCTCACCACCTGCACCTCCGGCACAGCCAAGCAGCGTACCTATAGTAGTAGGCGTGATAATACTGGTTGTAATAATAGCTGCAATATTTTACTTCTTGAAGTCAAGAAAGTAACGTCTAAAGGAGCTTTAGTACATCGTAAGAGGTTATTATCCCAACAGCATGGCCTCTGTCCATAACTATTACCGCGCCCCAGTTCTCGAGTATCGGCTTTATCTTAGATATCTGTGTATCCTTGCTCACTTGCGGCAAAGCGGTATCGGCAACTTCTTCCACCAGTATCTTGCCTATCCTGGAAGGGTCCCTGCTGGCTATCTCAAGCACTTCCTGCTGGTAAAGCGCCCCTACGACATACCCGTCCTTGTCTATCACCGGAAGCTGCGGGAAGTCGTAATACTTGAAGAGCTTTATCGCCTTTGCGACACTGTCCTTAGGCCTTGCAGCTATTATCCTGCGGTGCATTATGCTCTCTGCTGTCCTGTTAAGCAGCCCTGCGGATCCCTCCTCCATCTCCAGTCGGTTAAGCTCCTCAACAACCCTGAACACAAGAGCATAGCTCGGATTAATCCCA
This sequence comes from Microcaldota archaeon, assembly GCA_021850805.1. Taxonomy (GTDB): domain Archaea; phylum Micrarchaeota; class Micrarchaeia; order Micrarchaeales; family CABMGC01; genus JAKBQS01. The sequence continues at coordinate 30,144 of JAJZKO010000006.1, forward strand.
TCTATATCGCTCTCCAGCCTTGCGACTGCGCTCTGGCTTATGCCTACACGCTTCGCAAGAGCCTGCTGGCTTATTCCTGCGGATTTCCTGAGGTTCCTTATCTTTATCGAGACCGCCTCGAGTGACTCTATCTCAATCATAAATTATTACCAATGGTAATTTATTACATTAAATAATTACATATAAGTTTAAATAATATTCGCAACAATAGATAAAGCAGATGATCTAATGGTTAGAAACATCTACGTAAACAAGATGACTACCAAGGCAGTCGGCGAGCAGCAGACAGAATACGTTGAGAGGAAAGGCCTCGGGCATCCTGACAGCCTCATAGACGGGATAGTCGATGAGACGAGCCATGCGCTCTCAAGGGAATACCTTGACAAATGCGGGTACATACTTCACCACAATGTCGACAAAGGCCTGATAATAGGGGGAGCCTCAAAGGTGGGATTCGGGCATGGGGAGATAACAAAAAAGATAGAAGTAATAGTTACGGGAAGGGCTGCAGACAGGCTGGAGAACACCACTATAGAAGTAAACGAGATAGCAACAAGGGTCGCGACAGAGTACCTGAAGTCAAACACGAGATTCCTCGATCTTGAGAATGAAGTCACTTTTGAGTCAAAGATAGCCAGGGGCAGCGCCGACCTCACGAATATATTCCAGAGGGGCAAGGGCGCAGTGCCGCTTGCAAACGATACCTCGTTCGGTATAGGCTTCGCGCCCCTTACCGATACGGAAAGATTGGTCCTCGAAGTGGAGAACTACCTGAATAGCAGGGATTACAAGAACCGTGCGCCTTCCGTAGGGGAGGATGTAAAGGTAATGGGTGTAAGGGAAGGCGATAAGATAACCCTTACCATAGCAATAGCATTTGTGGCCAAGCTCATAGATTCCGTAGAGACGTACTCAAAGGTCAAGGAAGGGATAAAGGAAGATGTGCACAAGTTTGCATCAAAGATAACCGATAAGGAGGTCGTTGTCTACATAAACTATGGCGACTCGGAAGAGAACGAAGACGTCTATCTTACCAAATCAGGGTTGAGCTGTGAGGCCGGAGACGACGGCTCCGTGGGAAGGGGAAACAGGGTAAACGGGCTGATAACGCCCTTCAGGCCCATGAGCCTCGAGGCAGCTGCAGGAAAGAATCCGGTTAACCACATAGGCAAGATATACAACATACTCGCCAAGCAGCTCTCCTCAGACATAGTCAAGGAGTGCCCCGAGGTAAAGGCCTGCAACATAGCCATACTCTCGCAGATAGGGAGGCCAATAGACCAGCCGCATAACCTTAACATAGACATAATAAACGAGGAAGGATCCGACTTCAGCGTTGTCAATGAAAAGGCACGCAGGGTTGCCGATTCGTGGCTTGACGGGATAACTGACCTCACGATGGACATACTTCTTGGGAAGTACAAGGCCTTCTGAAGGCAATTGCCAATCTTCTGTATGCAACCATACAAGGCGGTTGAATGGCTAATGAAAACGCAAGCGTATTTGTAATAGCTGATTATGGAATAGGAGATCCTGCATTTGCGGAAGTAAACCAGAGGATAGCCGCACTTGCCGGAAATCCGCGCATAGAGAACATATCCGTTGCGCCTTTCAGCACGGTCCAGACAGGTTTCTGGGCATACCAGATGGTGCTTAATCACAATGAGCTGGCAAGGCTACTTAGGGATGGGCATTCAAGATCCTATCTCTTCCTAAACACTGCCCCGAGGAAGGACAGCTCCGAACCAAGGAAAGGGAATGCCGGAGAGCCCCTCGTATACGCAAAGCTCTACAATGGCATGGAAGTGGTGGGGGTAATGTCCGGTGAATCATTCTCCTATCTTAAGCCAATAATCACGGAGTTTAGGGAGATATCAGTCCCTAACGAAGGCTCACAGTTCAGATCGAGGGATATCTTCCCGCAGGCGCTGGCAAGCATAATGCGCTCCGATTACTCCATTTTAGGGGATAAGATAGATATTGAAAGCATTCCCGAAAGGACCAAATGGCTCGTGGCGCATGTAGATGGGTACGGAAACATGAAGCTGAGCACTACCGCCTCAGAGGCAGCACTCATGGAAGGAGAAAAGATAAAAGTGCGCATAAGCGAGAAGACTACGGAAGTGATATACTCGGGCGGCATATTCCATATAGACGACGGTGCCCTCTGCGTTGCACCTGGATCATCCGGCAAGAAGGAGGATCCGTTCCTTGAGATATCTGAGAGATCTGGCAACGCTTGGAAGAGGTTCTCTTCTCCTCAAATAGAATCAATGGTAAAGCTGACGCGCATAAGCGAGAATGCAAAGGCGTTCAGGCTAAGGATTTAAGAAAAATAATGCAGGAAATCCTGCATCAATAAAAAAGAAGAGTCAGGACAGGGTTATCTCTATCTGCACAGTATCCGGCACAGGAAGCCTCATTACCTGCCTTAGTGCCTGGTCGCTCCCTTCTATCTCTACAAGGCGCTTGTGGATCCTCATCTCCCAGTGCTCGAACGTATGTGAACCGTCGCCGCATGGGGTCTTCCTTGTAGATATCTTGAGCTTCTTTGTAGGCAGAGGCACAGGGCCCTTATACTTTATAGTCGCACTCTTAGCTATATCCACTATCTGGTTGGCTATGGCGCTCACCGCTGTAGGATCCCTGCTTATAAGTTTTATGCGTGCCGTAGGCAAATAACCACTTACTTCTTTACTACGTCAAGCACAACTCCTGCCGCAACGGTCTGACCCATATCTCTTATGGCAAACCTGCCGAGCTGCGGGAAGTCGCTGTACTTCTCCACTACCATTGGCTTCGAGATCTTTATCTTCACAAGCGCTACGTCTCCGTTCTTCAGGAATTCAGGGTTCTTCTGCATGGTCTGCCCTGTCTTAGGATCCTTCTTCTCCAGAAGCTCGGTTATCGTCGCTGCTATCTGTGCTGTATGTATGTGGAACACCGGTGTGTATCCAGGAGCTATTGCAGTTGGGTGGTTTATCACAACTATCTGCGCGGTGAATTCCTCCGTTACCGTTGGCGGGTTTGATGCGGGTCCTACCACATCTCCCCTCTTTATGTCCTTCTTGTCAACGCCCTTTACATTAAATCCTACGTTATCTCCAGGCTCCGCCGTCTGAAGCTGCTGGTGGTGCATCTCTATGCTCTTTACCTCTGTCTTGGCGCCGCTTGGCATTATGATTACCTGGTCTCCAGGCTTCATCACTCCTGTCTCAACCCTGCCTACAGGAACAGTTCCGAATCCGGCAATGCTGTATACGTCCTGGATGGGCAGCCTGAGCGGTTTCTCTACAGGTTTCTTAGGCGCAACAAGCGTATCAAGCGCACCTAGAAGCGTTGGTCCATTATACCATGAGAGCTTATCTGACTTTGAAGAGACGTTGGAGCCTTCAAGTGCAGAGTAAGGAACAAATGTTATCTTGCTTATATCGTATCCTACGGTCTTGAGCAGTTCGCTTACCTTGTTCTTTACATCGTCGAACTTGGCCCTGTCAAAATTGACAGCATCCATCTTGTTCAACCCGACTATAAGCTGGCTTATTCCAAGAACCTTGGCAAGATAAGCGTGCTCCCTTGTCTGGGACTGTATTCCGTCAGCGCATGAGACCACGAGCACAGCGGCATCAGCCTGCGATGCGCCTGTTATCATGTTCTTTACGAAGTCCCTGTGTCCTGGTGCATCTATTATAGTGAAGTAGTACTTCGGAGTCTGAAAATCCCTGTGCATGATGTCTATTGTGATTCCCCTCTCTCTTTCTTCCTTGAGCTGGTCCATTACGAAAGCGAATTCGAATGTGGGCCTGTTGTACTTGGTTACTTCTTCCTTGAGCTTCTTCATATCCTGCTCAGATATCGTCTTTGTATCATAAAGCAGCCTTCCTACTGTCGTTGACTTTCCATGGTCTATGTGACCTATGAAGATCAAATTCATGTGCGGTTTTTCAGCCATATTTTCACCTAATAAAGCATATAATAAGCCTAGAATCACTCCTGATAAAAGAGCCTAAAGCTAAATGTAAGCCAATAGTATATGTATAGTAAGCTATTTAAATCTTGCTATGCCTTCACGACATTAAACCTGCCTGGCATTCCCCGTCAGGCTAAGTATGGCTTCGGCTATGTTCCCGCCTGATGCATTCAGCGCTTCCCTTGCCTCCTCTGCCCCAACGCCGGTCTTCTCCATGACCATACTTACGTCCTCCTCGCTTATCTCAGCGTGGACCTCCTTCTTCACCTCTCTCGCTTCTCCTGCAACCTGGAACGATTTCGAGCCCTGCGCCTCTATGAGCGTTACGGAAGGGTTGTCTATTACTATATCCATCCCTTCGCACTCTATCACTACGCGCCTCGCCTCCAGCTCCTCGCTGTGTATTCCCATCCTGTCCATCATGCTCTTAAGCGCTCTAGGGTCTATGTTAGGCATCATTCAATCCCTAATATATTGCAGACAAATAATAAATTATGTTATGCACGAGGCAATACCAAATATCCTGAACCTTAATCGTCCAATATGCCTTCGAATGCCCTGCATATGTACACAAAAGGTATACCTTGCACGGAATCTATCTGGTCTTTCTTAACTATGCTCTTCTTTATGAATACCCCCGTGGCCCTCTCTCCTATGGCGTTTACCGTATAAAAGTCCTCAGGGTCCAGCTCCTCTGCAAATACATCCTCGTCTTCCCTCTCGCCTCTGTAGAAGTCAGAGTATCTCACCAGGTCAAGTTCCTTGTTGCCTTCCTCATATCTCTTTCCCAGGAGCTCCTCATCGCATACCGCTATGAGTTTCCCGTTCGGAGTCTCGTGTACCTTGACAAGGATCAAATGATTACCCGTATTTGTAGAAGAAATAGAATGTGGAAGTATAAAGGGAACCGTACCAGATAAGCCAAAGCCCGCCGGACAGGTTATTGAGCATAAGCGCTATCCCTCCAAGTCCGAATAATGCAGCAGAGAATACAACTTCGGTAAATGAATTCCTAAAGGCAAGCGGAAGCCTCCTGCTCGACTTGCTGTAATCCCCGCTCCAGGCATTCTTCCTGCGGAAGTTGGTAATAGCCGAGAGCGCTGCATTAGCCCTGACAAAGGCAAGGGAGAAATTAAGGAAAAGGACCATGAACCCCTTCTTTACCGACTTGAAGTATACCTTTGTGAGTATAACAGGGGTTACAAGCGATAGCGCAAATACTCCGAATCCCGCAATCTCTATATAGTTTCCGAGATACCGTGCCTCTATCAGCTGCTTTGCGCTCATACTGGCGAACTGCAGCGAAGAGAATACGATGAGGATCGATACTACGGTAAAGAAGATGAGTATAACTGATATGTAGTTAAGCCCGAATCCATGCGTGAAGTAGTCAACCTTGGAAAGGGCGCCCATCCTCTTGTTATCCTTGTTGTGCCTGTTCCTCAGGAAATAGAGCAGGAACTGCGTGTCACCATAATTATACCTCCACTGCTGCTTCACAAGGTCGCTGAACTTCATTATCGGCTTGCCAAGCGCATACACCTTGGGCACATAGAGGCTCTTGAACTCCTTCTTGTCAGATTCGAAGCTGAAGAATGTATCCTCTGTCACATATTCGGGGAAGCCACCCACTTTGTCTATTGCTGAGCGCCTTATCATGCCGCACGATCCGGCGAATATCGCGGTATTGTTAAGGGCCCTTGAAGGCTGTATGAACTTGAAGAAGAACGCGTCGAACAGGTTCACCGTGTCAGAGAAGAACGAGCCCTTTGAGTACCTCTTCTCGGTTTGTATATATGCTATGTCTCTGTCATTGAAGTAAGGAAGTATATCCTTTACAAATTCCCTGTCTATGAGCTTCTCATCCCCGTCGAATATCGCTATAAACTCCTCATCTGATATCTTCAGCATATTGTTCAGAGCTCCCGCCTTATAGCCTTTCCTGGTTTTCCTGTGTATATACTGTATTCCTGCGGACGCGCAGAAGTTCCTCAGGAAATCGTTTATGTACCTCTTGTCAGAGTCATCCAGGAGATAGTACGAGATCCTGCCTTTCTCATAATCCATCTTGAGGAGTTTCAGGAAATTGTTCTTCACCATGACCGGATCCTCATTGTAAACCGGCACAACAACAGCAACCTTCGGCGTGTAGTCCAGGGGCCTCAGGCTCTTCCTTATTGCTTCTATCTTCTTTGCATAGAAATTCGACCTGTAATAGGAATAAGACGAGAATATGTTGAAGAATCCGGATATCGATGAGAGCAGGAGGAATACTACTGCTATGATGTAAAGGTAAATGTTGGTGGAATTGTATAGCAGGTATATCGAAAAAGCGATGCCGAAGACCGTAAGCATCACGAAAAGCCCTATGGTAACTGCCCTTACGAAATCATCAAACCTCAGAAGCTCACCATGCTACACAGAAATGATAATCTGACAGCAATATTAATTAATAAAACTTTGTAATATATCTGTGCGCCGGGATGGCAGAACCAGGTAAATGCGCCAGAAAAAACAGGCGAAACTCGAGATCTGGTGGCCTTTGGCTTTCTGGGTTCAAAATGCATCAGCAAGATGCATGAATCTCCCAGTCCCGGCGTATAACGCTTATGCCGAACTTCCAAGCATCGCACCTATCTTCTCCTCAAGCCAGCTTTCCGCGTCCTTGAATACCGAATACCTGACAGCGTTTATTCCCAGCTTTGCTGCAGCCTCGACATTCTCTTCTAGGTCGTCGACGAAGGAGACCTCCTCATAGCGCACTGCGAAGGGATCCACTGCGGATATGTATATCTGCCGCTCAGGCTTCCTGACACCCATCGCGAAAGATGCGTAGCGTTTGTCGAAAAACTCCTTCCTCTCGCCTAACATCCGCTCAGCCGAAGCGTACCTGTATGGATCTATATTGGAGAGCCATGCTGTCTTTACACGGCTGTGCAGTCCCCTTATAAAGTCAAGAAGCTCATAGTTAAGCGAAGAATTCTTCTCGAAGAAGCCGACATAGTCAACTTCCTTTGCCGCAATCCCAAGCCTATCAGCGATCTTTCTCTCAAAAAGCTCCAGGTTCAAGGAGCCGAGCTCCATGCCTGTTATCCCTGCATCTACATCCGCATGGAACTCCTCCTCTTCCATTCCTGAGATAGAGGAGAGGTACTCCCTATACCAAGAGCCTTTGTACGCTATCAGCACTCCGCCTATGTCAAACATCGCAAGCTTAAGCATCGGAACGCACTTCAGGCTCAATATTCGTTCTGCAATCCGGAATCGTCCTTAAGCTCCCTTCTCCCTCCTTCAACGTCGTAACCGTATACCTTTGAGCTATCCTCGTCTGCCGTGCGCTTGTGGCTGCCGTCGCAGAATGGCTTGTGTCTTGATAGGCCGCATGCACAGACATGTATCTGGTAGCTCTTAACCTTCTCATCATTGCTTAGCTTCTCGAAGCCAGGTATGTCCCCTAATCTTATTACGAAAGGATGGTTCGCGTTATGCTTAACGAGCCTTGACATTAAATCACGCTTTAATCCATCGCTGCAAATCCTTTAAAACCTTCAGCGCTAAGTAGTTTAGCCTTCTTCCTGCTCTCCTTCCTTCCCGAGTATCCGCCTATGCTGTTGTCGCTTCTTACTACCCTGTGGCACGGCACCTCAGGAGCAAAAGGATTGATCCTGAGGGCATTTCCTACTGCCCTGTAAGCCCTCGGTCTCCCTATCCTGCGTGCGAGCTCCTTATAGGTTATCACCGTCCCTCTCGGCACCTTGATGGTCTCAAGCAGGACATCCTTCTGGAAATCCGTGAGCGTCTCCGATTCTATTATTCTTCTCTCAAAATCCTTTCCGTTTCTTGCCCGCACAAGGAATATATAAACAGAAAGCAATTATAATACAGCCTGTAAACGGGTGCCTAGACTCATATGGAAATAGTAATTGCCGGAGGTACCGGATTCGTGGGGAACAGACTGACAAAACTGCTGCTCAGGAGCGGAGCAAGGGTAACAGTGCTGAGCAGGTCGGAAGTCAAGCTCAACGACGAGCTTCTGCAATATGTCAAGTGGTCTCCAGGCTCCAAAGCGGAAAAGGACTGGTCATGGTGCATAGACGGCGCGCACGCGGTGGTAAACCTCTCAGGAGCGCCCCTCTCAGGGAAGAGATGGAGCAGAAAGCAAAAAGACGGGATACTGAACAGCAGGCTTAAGGCAACAAGGGCTATTGCAGAGGCAATAAAAAAGGCATCCAACCCGCCAAAAGTTCTCGTATCAGGCTCCGCAGTAGGCTACTACGGCAATGGCGGGGAGAAGGAGCTTACCGAGTCATCTCCATGCGGAAAAGGCTTCCTTGCAGAAGTCTGCATGAGATGGGAGGCAGAAGCCCACGCCGCTTCTGGTGCAGGAACCAGGGTATGCTTTGCAAGGACAGGGATAGTGCTTGGCAGGGAAGGGGGGATGATAAGGCAGATGGAGATGATGCTCAGATACTTTGTCTCTGCGAAATTCGGCAATGGAAAGCAGTGGATGCCATGGATACATGCGGATGACGAAGCAAAGGCTATAAAATTTCTGATCGATTCTAAGGGCTGCGCAGGTGCATATAACCTGGCGTCTCCCAATCCTGTAAGAAATCTGGAGTTTTCCGAGAAGTTGTCCAAATATTCCGGAAGAAAGGGGCTCCTGAAGCCTCCCGAAGCACTTCTCCGCGCAGCTGCAGGAGAGATGGCCGAGGAAATGATATTCACCAGCCAGAGAGTGTTTCCAAAGAGGCTGGAGAAGGCAGGGTACAGATTCTCATACCCATCAATAGACAACGCCCTCAAGGAGATATTCGGATAATCCATTACACATGCTGGGCATCAGCCAAGCCCTGCAGAGAGCATCCTTCCAAGAAGGTCATCGGCATCCGAAGCTAGAAAGTCGTCTATGAACTTCTGCGGATTTTCCCTGTACTGGAAGAACTTCGCAAGCGCCTTCTCGAATGTGCCGAACTGCCCCTTCCTGGGCTGCACATCGTCAAGCTCATATCCTATAACCCCGGTATTTACCCTCCCTCTCAGCGAGATATACGCTATCCCAACCATGATATTCCCGGGCCCGATTCCCCTGCTTACCGCGTAGAGGTTCCTGTAAACCTCAAGCTGCCTCCTGTGCTCCGATGCCCTTGACGTGTCCCTGTCAGTCTTATAATCAAGTATGATGAACTTTCCGTCACTGCACCTGAAAAGTGCGTCTATAACACCGACAAATTGGAGGTTCTCGTGCACCGCATGCGACAACTTCGCAGTCTCGGTGCTCAGCCTAAGCTCTGCATCTACCTGAACTGCCCCATACTTCTCCCCAAGCTCCTTGGATATGGCATTTATGTTACTCATGTGCAAAAGATCCTCTCCCTTAAGCTCATCAGCCCTAAGCTCTCCCCTGAATAATCTCTCAGCAATCTTGTGGATATGCGACCCTCTCGCTGCCGCAGGGCTGCTCTCGTTTAGCCCTAATATGTACCGTTTCATAAACTCGTAGCTGTCGGATACGGTGTTGACCATGGAATATGACAGCCTCTCGACCCCATTGAAATAGTTATTTATCATGCCTTCAAGCCACTTCCCTTCTGCAGCAAGCTCAGTCTCCGCTTCCTCCTTTCTGCCCGATGCGAAGAGCGAATAAGCCCTCTCGGCGCGGGTAGCACCATGCCTCTGCAGGTAAGCGCCCTGATCAATATCCTCCACCTCGGCGCTCCCAGCCTTATAATGCCACGCATTCTTCTTGCTTGCAATAATATACAGGCAATCCTTTGCCCGCGTAAGCGCGACGAAGTCCACCCTGAGGTTCTCTTCCCTCAGCTCCTCCCGTACATCTATGCCCTTGCAGGCCTTCATTATCGAGTATACCGCCATATCGACGAGGCTGAGGTTCTCTCGCGGTTCGCGCGGAGCATATATGACATTCTCGAATTCCAGTCCCTTTGCCTTGTGCACAGTAGTGATAACAAGCTTCTCCCCGGCAGCGGGTTCCTGCTCGTCCTCTCCCGCTACTATATAATCGACGAAATCCTCCATGGATGAGACCGCGGAAGGAAAGTCGGCAAGTTCCTCAATGCTCCTCCTTATTGATTTTGCAGCCTCAAAATAATCCCTGCTTATGGAGATGCTTATTGGTATTACGCAGCTGTCCATTAACCCGATAAGCGTATCCATCCTCGAGGCCTTCTTCCTAAGCTCCTCGAATTTCCCGCTGCCGCTGCCAAATCTCTTCTGAGAGAGCCCCGTGCCACCATGCTTAACCTCACCTGCTATCTCGAAGGCTTCCCTGAGTGTCAGCCCGGAAAAGGGGGTGTAAAGCGCCCTCCTGATATCATCTGCATCTGTGGATATCAGCCCTCGTAGGAAGGCGGCTATCTCGCTTCTTGCCCTTAACGAAGCAAAGCTTCCTGAGGTGCTTGAGTAGCGTATTCCATGCTCATCAAGCAGGCGCGAGATGGAAAGAAGCTGCCCTCTGCTCCTGGTAATTATCGCAATACGGTCCCCGTCTCGCAGGGAGCCAAGCAATTCTGCGGCTTTGTATACGCATGCCGCATCCTGGTCATCTGAGGGCATAATCCTTACTACGCCTCCGGATCCGCGTCTCCCTCTAAGCCCCTCCAGCTCAGGCTCATAACCATCCCTTCTACCGGTCTTCGAGAGGAAATAACTCTTAGCGTATTCAAGTATCTCATCCTTGCTTCTATAGTTCAGCCTGAGCTTCTCTTCCTTTGCGCCTTCGCCTCCGAACCTTGAGAAATTAGAGAAGCTCCCGCCCTGGAATCCGAATATTGACTGCTTCCTATCCCCTACTGCAAATATCCTGTCCCCGCTCATCTCGGCTATCTCGGCTTCAAGCTCATTCACGTCCTGCGTCTCATCAACAAGTACATGCCTGTAGTGCCTCTTTCTCCTGTCATACTTCCTCTTGAAAAGAATGAGCATATCATTATAGTCTATCATCCCCTCAGGCTTTGCTTTCTCATATGCTTTGAATGAGTCCAAAAAATACCTGAGGAACTGCGCATGCTCCTCCAGTCCTGCATCTTCCATCCCGGAGTGGAGCTCAGCAAGCGCCCTCTCTGCCGATACAATGTCTATCGCCCCAGGGAGAATCCCGAAACTCTTAAGGTACCTTATCGCGTTCTCCATCTTGGGCACGAACTCCTCAAGTATATACTCCCTGCTGTAATTAAGGGCATTTGCCTCCATGAGGTGCCTGAATATTGTGTACCTTATGAATCTATTGCTAACAACTCCGTAATCCCTATCGTTGTCCTGAAGGTAGCCAAAGGCATATCCATGAAAAGTATCCACACTAAGCTCATCTGCGTTGAACTCTATTCCTGCGTCTGATGCCTTCTTAAGTACTCTCATCCTCATCTCTGCCGCAGCTTTGTTAGTGAACGTTATGCAGAGTATCTCGCTGGGCTTGACACCCTTGGAGATAAGCGCGATGACCTCGTTCGCTATCGCCTCCGTCTTCCCGGTCCCAGGATTAGCCAAGATACGAACATTTGAGCCTTCACCGTAAGAAGCATCCATGCTATCTCAACTGCATATACAATAATGGCATTACTCCTCAAAGAAGCTTCTGCAGCCAGTCAGTCACAAAAGGTATGCTTATATCTCTGCCTTCAGAAGCGCTATAGCCTATGTAAAGCCCGTAGATCCATATAAGCAGCTCGATGAGCGATCCCAGAGGAGGCAGGAATACCAACACAGCAGCTATCACAAGCCCTGCCAGCCCCAAAACTACCGCCTGCGCAGCGTGCAGCTTAAGCCTCTTGTCAGACTGCCCCAAGGTAACATATACAACGAGACCCGATACAAAACTAAAAAGATAAGTGAGTATGTATGCGAAGCGATCAGTATGCGAAGCCTTCCTTGACGCCATAATACGACCTGTTAACTATTCTCAGGAAAGATTAAATAAGCCCACATAATGTACCCCTGCCCAGTATCTGCCCATATGCAAAAGCATATTAATGAGAATTTTCCGAGAATCAAAATACAATACACATGAGGCAGATGGCATGGTACACAAGACAAAAACAGACGCCCCTGGGCCGCAAGCAACCAGAACACACAATACAGATGCAGGGGCGGTACGCCCAGTCTCAGAAAGGATGAGTAGGCAGCTATCCAAGGCGTTCCATTGCGTAGAGATAGGCGACCTGCAAGGCATAAAGAAGGCACTTGAGAGGGATGTATCAATAAACATGCAGGATATTGACGGCCTTACGATGGCTCATGTTGCAGCAAGATCGGATCGACTCCCATCGCTTAAATTTCTAGTCGAAAAAGGCGCTGACATTACAATAACCGATAACAAAGGTGCCTCTGTACTTCATTTCTCTGCATATTCAGGAAGCATGGAGATGACTTCATACCTGCTCAACGAATGCGGCTTTGATCCGAGGGTGAAGGATTACAATGGGAAAACCCCCCAATATTACTCGGAGAACCGCGGCAAGTTCCGAACTTCCGATATGCTTGTTGAGAAAGCAAGAGAACTTGCGGCAGCAGAAAGGAGACAAGCCTTAGGCATGCACGGGTTAAAAAGACAATAAAAAGGCAGGGATGATGCTGCAGCTTCTGATTCTTGTATCCGGATGGGCAGGAACATGCCTCATACTCGCTGCTTTCTTCATGTCCGTGTCCGGAAGAATGAAAAGCAGCAGCATATCCTATCTGTTCATGAACCTCTTCGGTTCTCTCGGCGTTCTTGCAAACGTCCTGTATTATAGGGCTATCCCTGCCGCTTTCCTGGAGATTGTATGGGCTGCCGTCTCACTATATGGAATATACTCATACGTCTCAGCAACGCAGGGTTGGGAGAGCACTGGCAAGAAGGCTTTCAAGGGAAGAAAATGAACTTATACGCCTGAAAAGCGAAATAAAACCGAAACATCTAGAAACATATTTTAAAACCGCTGTAAAAGTGATTAATGCAAAAGGGATCACATGAGCAAGACTTGGGAGACAAAAAATAGGATAATACGCATGCTTTCTTCAAGACCATATACCCTAAGCGAGATAAGCGAAAAGCTTAACCTATCAGCATCTACAGTTAGCGAGCACCTCCGCGAACTGGAGTCGCGCGGCGCAATAAGCCAGGTCGATAACCAGTACTCGCGCAAATGGAAATACTACAAACTCAACGAAGGATACAAGGCTGAAGGACCCGCTTCAGAGATAGTCGCATCTGCAAGCCAAAAAAGCTCGATACCAAGGATAACATTTTTTGTCATAGCAGCAGCCGCTGCGGTATTCCTCCTTTACTTGTCCTATTCCACTCTCACATTGCAGTCGGGAAAGTACAGTACCTTGGCCTTCCAGATTACCGATCCGCCAATAGTCCCTTCAGGCACTAATTCACTTATAATCTCATACTCCTCACTCGAGGCGCACTACATAAACGGAAACAAATCAGGCTGGGTTGTCGGAAACTCCAGCGGGAGCCTTAATCTCATGGAGCTTGTAAACGTAAGCCAGATGCTTGGAACTGCAAAAGTCCCGGCGAACTCCACGGTGAACCTTGTCAGATTCTATATAACATCCGCAAACATAATAGTTAATGGAACTGAATATCAAGTGACTGTTCCAAACAGTACAATCACGGTTCCTGTCTCAGGACCGTCAAAGGTTAACCAAAGCTCGGGCATTCTCATAGACATGTCTCCAACTGTGGTTGCGATATATACCAACAATTCCACAGTTTTTGTAATGGTGCCTTCAGTGAAGGCAATAGTGATAGGATCATCAAATCTTTCATCGAAGATAGGATACAGGAGCCACCTGCAGAAAGTTACCGAATCCGAACTGGAAAACAGCTCATCAGGAGTTAAGGTGCTATCCTCAACTCTAAAGACCTCTGCAATAAACACTACTGCGCAGAACGGCACATACTTCTCAGTAACCCTCACGAATACGGGAAACAGGAGCGTGACGATAAACCATATACTTGTAATGGGTACTCCTGCAGTCTACATGCGCATAAACCGGACGGCGCAGCAGCCAGAAAGTAGCCAGCAGCCCTATTCGCAGCAAAACTACAGTGTAAATCATACTGACAGATCTCAGGGAAGTGGCTCACATGACATGGCTGAAGGAAATGCAGATTCAGGCGCGTCTGCAGGATTCCCAGGCAATTTCGGCTACATTACCGGAAACGTAGCCGGCCTTAACACAACGGCCAACATCTCAATCGGCGCCGGCACGCACGGGGAAGGCTCCGAAGCAGCAAACATGGGGATTCAGGCTAGCATACATGCACCTATAAATGCTTACGTCTTAGGAAACAGGAATGATGCATTGGCATATGGGATTGAGAGGGAAGGCAATCAGATAAGGCTCTTCCGCATGCTGAACTTCATAGTAACGGAGAATGGGTCCATGGTGCTGCCGTTTACAGGAGAAGCAGTGGGAAGCGGCATAGGGCCCGGGTATGTGCTCAAGCCTGGCGCAGATGTTACATTTACTTACAATGGTGAGATAAGGTTCGGGAATGGACACATAACGGTCCATCCTGTAAACGGTACGAACTACAGGGTCGCTATATTCGGCACAGAGGGCTTCCATCTGTGGGAGAATATCACGGCAACCTAAAATATTCCTGCAACAACCAGCAGCGGCAGCACGAAGTAATATAAACATAACCTGTATTCAATTATTGTGGTTGGGTTGCCAAGATTGAGGCTGTTTGGGGTTACCAGTACTGGCTGGTCAGTATTCAGGGGCGCGTTCGCAGGCTGGTTTCTGGATTCGTTTGACTTAAGCATGATGTTCTTGCTTGTTCCGACAATTGCGGCTATATTCTTCCCCTCGGGAAACCTCACGTTCGCCCTGATAGGCGCATTCAGCATATACTTCATAAGCCTTGTATTCAGGCCGCTTGGGGGCATAATATTCGGCCATGTCGGGGACAGATATGGAAGGAAGACATCAATGGTAATAACCCTGATAGGCCTTGGGATAGTTATATTCCTAACTGGTCTTCTTCCAACATACGCTGAGGCAGGCATACTTGCTCCGATGATACTTATACTATTAAGGATGGTAACCGGCATATTCGCCGGAGGCGAGTATGGCAACAGCTCTGCAATAATGATGGAGAGCACCCCAAGGAAGTCAAGGGGGCGCATAGGATCTCTCCTCCAGGGCGGCTATCCCATAGGCTACACTACTGCCGCCATCGCATTCCTCGCCTTAAGGGTATCCTACGGCGCATCAGGGTTTGCAACGGAAGGCTGGAGATTCATGTTCTTTATCGGAGTGGTGCCTGTGATAATCGGATTGGCAATAAGGCTCCGCATGCCCGAGTCACAGCTCTGGTCGGATGCAAAGAAGAAAAAACACATTAAGAGATCTCCAATAAGAATAGTATTCTCCAAAAAATACATCGGTGCATTCCTCTCAGGCGCCCTTGCCATGACCGGGATAGCGTGGCTCTATTCCCTTACGCTGGGCTACTATCCTACGATACTCCCTATATTCACGTCGATAGCATTCCCTACTACAATCTACATAGTAATAGCTGCAATACTGACTTCATTTGCCGGATACTTCACTTCAGGGTACGTGAGCGACATTATAGGCAGGAAAAAGACAATATACATATTTGCGGCCCTTGGCATAATCTTCGCGTTTCCATCTGTATACGTGCTATTCAACCATTCCTATGGGGCTGTCCCGATAGGCATAATGGCAAGCGTGCTAGCCTTCGTAACTACCGGAATATACGGGGTTATCCCGGCATTCCTCTCAGAGAAGTTCCCTACAGAAGTGAGGGACACCGGGGTGGGCAGTTCGTTCAACAGCGGATTCATAATAGGGTCATGGAGCTCGGTAGTTGCGCTCGCAATAGCCGGCTCATCAGATGCTTTTCTATCCAGCGTGCCTAAGACAGGCACCCTGATGATTGTCACCGCGTCACTAATCATAGTCGGCGAGGTTCTCCTCTTCGCATCTGCATATCTCTCAAAAGAGACTTACAAGGAAGACCTTGAAAAAACAGAATAATTGCGCTGAATGCTGCTGATTCAGTAAGTGTCTCTAAGGCTCAGAATGAGTTCCATGCGGCAGAGTATCTGCGTGCCTCAGCCACAGGATCCGCCGAATTCAGTATGCCTGATATTACTGCTATGCCATGTACCCTATATCCGGTCTTCATATCCCTTATATGCTCGTACTTTATCCCGCCGATTGCCACTACCGGCACTTCGGGCCTTTTCCCTGTCACAAATCCCATTATCTCCGCAAGCCCTTCTAATCCTATGACCTCGCTATCCTCCTTGGTGTTATTCGGGAACACGGCCCCTGCCCCAAGATATGTTGCACCTTCATCAATGGCCTTTGCCGACTGCATGGCGTTAGCTACTGATATTCCTATCTCCTTCCCTTCCAGCCACTTTCCCAGCCTCGCCTTAGCCTCTTCCAGCGGCATATCCTTCTGCCCAAGGTGTATTCCGTCAGCGCTAGAGATCCTTGCAAGTTCTATATCGTCATTTACTATAAACATTGCTCCTGCATCCTTGCACATTCTCCTTATTACCTCGCACTCGGCAAGCTTTGTATCAAAACCTGCCTTCTTCTCCCTGTATTGGACGACCTTTATTCCAGCTGCAAGAAGGGCTCTTGCGCTGTCAACATTGTCCATTCCATAAGCATTTGAGGTTATGCCGTAGATCCCTTCAGGTATACGGCTAAGGCTGTGCCTATTCTTGATTAATACCTGCATATTACCACCTTTACTACCCCGCACTAGAATAAAAAGCTTGGGAGGATTTCGTCATTAGCCAGTATCCGAAAAGTGCTCGTACCCATTGCTTGTTATCTCCTCTGCTCCTTTGTCAGTCTCAATAGTGCATCCTTTTCCCCTGGCAATTCCTATCCTTGTAAGTGCCATTCCCCTGCGCTCAGCTTCCTTCTCAAGCTTCGCTGCCCTGGCTTTCGGCACTCCGACAAGGAGCTCATACTCGCCTCCTACTTCACATGCAATATGCATAAGATCCACACCGCATGATTCCGCTGCGCAGACTGCTGCCATGTCTATAGGCAGTTTACTGTAATCCAGCGATATTCCTGTCCCAGAGGCCTCGCTTAGCTGTTTTACAGAGGCAAACAGGCCGTCTGACAAGTCTATGGCTGATGTCGCTCCCATCCCGGAAAGAAAGAGTCCTTCTTTAATTCTAGGTTCCACATCAAGCATGCATCTGGCCCATTTCCTGCCCTTAGACTTTTTCCACATGTAATATGCGGCTGCATTCTTTCCAACCGTACCTGTTACGTATATCACATCCCCTTTCCTGCAGTTCCTCCTCCTCAAGACTCTGTTTTTCCCGACCTCGCCAACCGCAAACCCGGCAAGCGAGAGATCATGCCCCTCCTTTGTATCTCCTCCTGCAAGCTTTACGCCGTATCTGTCTAGCACTTCCTTCATTCCCGTCTCAAATTCCCTAACCCAGCGTATCCGGGTGTCTCTCTCAAGCTCAAGGGCGGTCATGAAGTAAAGCGGCTTGCCACCCATGGCAGCAATATCGCTAAGATTAACCGCGGCGAGGAACCTTCCTATTGCCGCAGGCGCCACTCCATCAGGGATATGCGACTGCCTGTTTATCGAGTCTGTTGTAAGAAGCATAAGCATATCCCCATACTCGATAGCTGCGCAATCATCGTCGTCGAAAGAGTATCCGAACATGGATCTTATCTCCTTTATCACTCCACGCTCCCCTATCTCTCCAAGACTTAGCCTGCCATCCATGATATGAATTCTGATACGGCAGCTATAAATCTTGTCATACGCACGCGCCGCACATTTGCCACTACGGACTCTGGCCTTTTACATAGCCAAGCTGCATTATATGGCTAAAAGGCAGTTTCTTCTCGTTGTTGTAGAACTTGACGAACACCAACATGGAGCTGAGGACGAGGATACCTGATATCACAAAAGAGAACCCGTAGCCTATGTAGTAAGATGCATAACCTGCAAACAAAGAGCCGAAGAGGTAACTTAACCCTATTATGCTGCTGTACAGGCCCAGTTTCCTGCCTCGCTTCTCCGTTCCTATGGTCTCAAACAGGATGGTGCTTGACGCTATGTAGAAGACTGCATAAGCAAGCCCTGCCGTCATCGAATAAACTACCAGGTTCAGGACGAGGCTGGTCATGCCGCTGAACACGAGGAAGACAAGCCCTATTGCAACGTATCCGCCTCCCCTCAGAACAAGGGAGTTCATTATGGCCTTGTGCTCGCCGCTCTGCTGCGTAAGCCGCCCATAAAGATAAAACGAGAGGGACTGAACAGCATAGCCTGCAAATATTATGCCGAATACAAAAAGGTTCTGGAATCCTTCGTGGTCAAGCCCGGGCACATATGCTGTATTAAATATCCCGCTTCCAAGGTAAAAAGCGAAGAAAGCTATGTATAATACTGTAAGGTTGGGCAGGCTCCTTCCAGTGCCCCTTCGTATTACCAGGGATCTGAGGAACTTTTTGTCAGGTATGCGTATAAAAAACAGGTGATACATAAGGAATCGTACTTTCAACGCGACCCTGTTCTTTATTATTGCTCTCCTTCCCATCTCCTCATGCGGCTCCTTTATCCTTGTTGCTATAGAGACCGCAAATATGGAAAAGGGAATCAGGAGCAGCATCAATAGCTTCAGCGGCAGGAAACCAAGCGCAGTTGCCAAAAACAACCCTACAGTGCCTCCGACGCTTCCAAGGAGCTGCAATCTGGAGAATCCCGCAGACCACGAACTCTCGTCCATGCTTTCCATTACAAGCAGGCTTAGCGGAGTTGCGTTTGCTGCAACCAGAAAAGATAGAGCTCCGAAAAGAATAATCGCTTCTGCGACGCTGCTTGTAAGCGACAGTCCAAGGAGCACGCCTGCCACGCCAAGAAAAGAGAGGATGACAAAACTCTTCCTACCATTGTAAGTATCTATGAGCCACCCCCAAAATACGGCTGCAGGTATGGATATGCCATAAAAAGCCGCCATCGCATACGAGACGTCTATGACGGTTCCGTGCAGCTGCAGTATAAAGAGTGCTATTATTGTGCTGATGGGAGAATACGCTATCTGATAAGGCAGGACGGAATACATCCAAAAGCTGCCTTTTGAATCCTTCATCAAATCATGCTCTAAGGCCGATTCTATAAAATATACTTGGACACGTGGATATTTAAGCAGCAATGAGAGTAATGTGTTTCATTTGCGCATTTTGCAATTTTTGTACATAAGCTTTTAATACCTAAGACAAGACGTCTTCTTCAAGTGGTTGGATGGTGTTATCCGAAGTCGGTTCGGTTAGGAACGGCATGACTGCGCTCCAGAGGAGCATAGGGACAGACGTAAAGGTGGAATACGTGCTTTTCGGCAATCCTGCTTCCGCATCAGGGAAACTGAGGGAGGTAAAGGAATTCTCGCATATAGGAATCGAAGTAAAAGAGGATTCACGCGGAAGGGAGATAACGCAGAACGTGCAGATACCGTTTGTAGGGCTCAACGCCGCAATAAGGACTGTGTCTGTGGAAGGCAAAACCATATACGACAACAGGCACAATGTTCCCGAAAACCTCCGTATGCGCACTCTCTCAGACTCTCATGCGGTAAAGGCAAGAAGCTTCGGAGTGGATGCTGCAGGTCCTGCTCCAGCCGAAGCAGAGCCGGAAGCCGCAAAAGCCTCAGGAAGATTCTCACTATCCCGCCTTCTAAGGAGGGACTGACGACCTTCCCCGCTGGGAAGACCATCCTATAACTGCCCATCTGCAATGCATCTACCATGCACCATCCTGCAAAATAGTACTTCTATTAGGCACATATTGCATCTAGGCTTCCCTGTAAGAACACCATACCTACAAACCAAAACGTATTAATATCTAATACTAATAATATTACTTCATATGATAAAATATGAGTGTGAGATATGGCTGGCAAAATTGTAACAATAAGACAGGGAGAGGCAAGCAACAATGCAGGAATAAGGGAACTTGCAAGGTTATCCAAGGAAACAATAAGGATAAACGAATTTTGGATCAACAAGATATCAGGCAGCGGAAAAAACAGGATACGGGAAGGCAAACGCGGCTCTGGACTTTATTTCATATTCGGATCAGAAGAATTCAGTCTTTCGTATAAAACAGATGGGAAAAGCTACTCGATGAATGTCTCTGCCGCTGTGCTTCCAGGAGGGTCAGAATGTTTAATAGAGCATTTAAATACCGTCTATATATCAGGCATATCGGAAGGCGCATCCAAAGATACAAAAATGCGTTTACCCGTGGGATTTACATACTGGGGCATAACAAACAACCTCATGCCCGGCAAACCAAACAAGCTCGTCGTCCCGGAAAACATGAGCAATGAGATGCTTCTTGAAGAGGGCTCAGTTGCAGGTGGAAAAGGCAATTACATATTTCTGGGACCTGAAAACCAAGAGTTTTCCGCGGGCAATTCTACATCCCCGCAGGATTTCCATATGCATAAGCATGCAGTGGAGGCATTTGTAACGTTCGGCGGCATGAAAATGATATATGCTGCAGAAGATGGGCAGCTAAAAGAGACAAAGGCAATACCCGGGGATATCATAATAGTGCCTGCAGGAGTGGCACACTATTCAATAATGTATGGAAATGAACCCACATATGTTATGAAAGCAAGCCCTAAACCGATAAAAACTGATAAATACATTATAGATGCATCAACATATGCAATATCCGGAATTGGGGATAATGTCTGCGACGCATTAAAAGGCATTCTACGTAAGCAGTGATAATCCATGAGCCAGGAAAAAATACCATATGATGAAGGCATGGGTTACTCTATATGGCTTATGCCGGATCCTTTATCATCAAATAAACTTGGGCATATCATAAAAAAGTTATCGCGGACTTACGCATCCCCCTCGTTTAAGCCGCATATGACCCTGCTGGGTTCTATACAAATGGACAAAAGCGAAGTAATCAAGAGAGCATCCATGCTATCCGACAAGATGAGAAAAATGCGCGTGCATGCGCCAAGGATATCAGAAGGGCCTTCATACTTCAAATCTGTATTTATAGAAGTGGAGCACGCTAAAGAACTCAGCAGATGTTATTCTGCTGCATGCGAGATCTTTTCTATTCGCGCAGGAAAATTCAACCCCCACATAAGCCTATTGTATGGCAGACTTGCCATACGAGAACGGGAAAAAGCGATAAATCTCATAGGCTATAGAACCCATTTAATATCCTTCAATAGGCTATGTGCGTTCAATACCTCTGGCAAGGTCGAAAGCTGGAAAAGAATAGCAAGTTTTGCATTAAAATAATCTTGCGCAGGCGGCAAAAACTAGACGGTTCTTTTACTTTAGCTCTAGCCTGTGTTCATCTGCCTTGAATGCTGCCTGAACATGTGCTCCATTGCAAAAAGGTTTCTTTGCAGAATGCCCGCATCTGCACAAAGCAAACTCTATCTTTCCATCTTTTTTGACCAATATCGGCCCGTCCTTAGTAAAATCGAATTCTATCTTTTCCATGTTACCATCATTTATTTTACGTATATTAAACTTATAAAGACATGGAGGAAAAACCAACTCCTTTAGAGCAAGGTGAAAGCAGAGAACAACATTGGAAGATACCATGCATTGTGTAAATACGCCTAAAGCTTCAACCACCGTTGCGATGCACATTTATCTCTTGTCACCAGCGCATGGACAAACCTAAGGAGAGATAGATGACCTCAGGTTGTAATCCGCCATAAGTCCTCACTACGAAATTAATGAAGTCTATCGAAGAGCAGATACGTAGACTTGAAGAGCCTAAAGCTGCAAAGGAGGATCGCCCTCAGATATACAAAGGAGGCCACATGACTAAGTAAGAGTTCCTACGCATGTTTCCTGCTCTTATACAAAGC
>JAJZKO010000018.1 GCA_021850805.1 Microcaldota archaeon
GTTTTATACTTTTCTGCATCATTATGATTTAGGGTTTGCATGATTCCTCTGCTTCCGGCAATAGTCATAATACCAATATTATTTTCTCTGCCTATATTTTATTTTGGCGACACGCATGCCAAGAAAATTGCGATTGCTGCTTCCTCGATTTCCTTCGTGCTTGCGGTGATTGCAGGAGCGATTGCGATAACGCAGGGATACGGTGCGCTAACCTTCAGCAGCGCATATATACAGCAGATAAATGCAGGGTTTAGCTTCTCGCTTGGACAGCTTACACTACTGCTCTTCTTGATGACTGCCATTGTATTCTTCGCTGCCACGCTTGTAAGCGACTGTTTCATAAAATCCTCCAAATCGCTGTATTATATTGTATTGCTTCTCTCGGAGGCAGGCGGATTGGGCGTCTTCGCCTCATCTAACTTCTTCCTCCTTTATATTTTCTGGGAGATAAGCGAGGTTGCAATGTTCTTCATGATATTCGTTTTCGGAAGCAACAATAGGAGATATGCCGCAATGAAATTCATCATATATTCGGTAGTGGCAAGCCTTATGCTTCTTATAGGGGTAATAATGCTTTACGTATCTGTTCCGGTGCATACCTTTAATATACAATCAATAATCTCGCAGGGTTCTGCGCTCAGCACCAATGTGCAGGATATAGTCTTCGTCCTTTTCCTGATTGCCTTTATGATAAAGATGCCTGTCTTTCCATTCCATGGGTGGCTTCCGGACGCACATACCGAAGCCCCCACTACGGGCAGCATGATACTTGCCGGGGTGTTGCTTAAATACGGAGGTTACGGGCTCTTCCTCACATTTGAAATAATCAGGATGAGCACGTCCCTGGCGCCATATCTTGCGGTTCTCTTTGGCTTTTCGGCAATATACGCTGCGTTTGCAGCAATAAAGCAGACAAACCTAAAAAGGCTTATAGCGTATACCAGCATAACTGACATGGGTATTGTTGCACTTGGGCTGGGCACCTTCACCTTGATAGGCAATTATGGTGCATTCTACGGCATGCTTAGCCACGGGTTGGCCATAGCGATACTTTTCCTTGTTGCTGGTACGCTCAAGGAGATGTATGACAGCCTTGACATGCGCAGCATAAGCGGCGTGATAAGGAATTATCCCCAGCTTGCTTATTTTTTCATCTTCGGAATGATAACGATAATAGGCTTCCCGATAACCACTGGATTTATAACTGATATTCTGATATTTTACGGATCGGTTAGCGCCTTTGGCCTGTATGGGATAATCCCCCTTGTCTCTATCCTTGTCATGGGAGGGTTGCTCTTCCTAGTGATAGAAAAGGTAATGATGCCTTACGTCAACGTCGAGCCTGCAGGCGTATTCGACAGGCGCGTGGTGCTTGGATGCTCAATACTTGCGGCAGGGGTAATACTATTTGGCGTTCTTCCTGGAGTCTTCATATGACTAGATGTTATATGAGAAGGGGAAGCAATAGCAGAATTATCACAATTATTGGCAGGTAGAAGTTGTCATCTATTGATGTAGGCATGCTCTCTGCGAGCGCTGCAACCAATGCTACAGGAATTGAATAGAACCCTATTATAGGATAGGATATTGCCACCGTTGAGATGAAGAATGCGCTTGTGCCATATACGCTCTTTTTCCTGTTGTATGGAAGCTTCGGGCCTTTGAAGTAAAGGCCTACCATGGTTGCCATTGGATCGCCTATGAATATTGCTGCAAGTGGCACCACGGCGAGTATCTGGCTTATGAAAGATACCGATATCAGGCTTCCTACGGCAAGCCAGACTGCCCCATAGCCTATTGCAGTTCCTTCTCTCTCCAGGGAGTAGATTGACCTTGAGATGTGTGCTTGTGGATGCGTATTTGCATAGGACACAAAGAATATGCCGCATAGAATAAAAGCAATGAGCATTATATATGGATAAGGGCTTGGAGCGAGAAGGAACAACGAGACAAATAGTATGCCCGATACCATATGTACAAAATCCCGCCGTATCTCGCGTCCGGGATTCTTTTTAGGCTCTCTGGGCTTCTTTGACAAGAACGCCTTCGCCATTATTCCGAAAAGCAGGGACTGGGATATAAGAAGAATGCCTATTGAGGAAACCGAGAGGATAAATAATATGGAAAGTGCCAGGTATGCTATCGTAGACTGGAATTTCTCTGAGAATGCCGTGGTGGAAAATACCATAAACCCTATTGCAACTGCAAACGCCTTCAGCCCGCTAGAAGTCTCTGCGTATGAAAGGATAAGTGCTACAGCAAGGAATAGCACGAGGTTCTTTTTTTCTTTGCTGCTTCCTGCTGCAAGCCGAAAGGCATATGCATAGACGCATGCGCCTAGAACAAAAAACTGCAGCGCGAGTATTAGTATATCCGGCATTGGATCACGCGGATTAAACTACATATATTACCCATGCTGCTATTATGAATGCAGCTGCTATAAGAACCGGTATTAGCCTGCGCGATTTCTTGTTTATGTCTTGTATTACCTCGACAATCTTGTCAGCTGCATCGTCTCCCCATACTGCAAAGTTCTCTATATAAAACTCCCTGAATGCGGAACGCACCTCTGCCATGTTCTTCTGCGCATCTTCTATAAGATTGTCTATTATTGGAAATATCTCTGAGGGCTTTGTTGTCCTTCCAAGCGCATTGCTGGCCGATAGGGCTATGGAATTAACCGCATGGGTATCAGTCGTATAAAGCTCCGGCTCTATGCCGTATTTGTTGCGCACATGGGATATCACCTTTTCCCTGAAGCCTGGCAGCATGTTGTTTGCATCGAAGTATATCATGCAGAATTTGCTTCTCTTTGTCTCGAATATCCCTACGCTCGTGTATCCATACCCCATATCCTGGTTGCCTTTGAGGGCTTGCCTGAGCTTCTTTGAAGAAGATCCGAACCGCAGCTTTGTCAGAGAGTTGTTGTGATTCATGGATTCGAGTATCGCGTTCTTGTAGTGCTGGACGTATCTGCTGCCTTTGTATACGCCTACTAGCTCATTTTTAGGAGCGGTTTCAAACCTTGAGTTGTGTGCATCTATCAGTATGGGGTTTATTCTATTTGGAATGATTGATTCGATCTCTTCCCCAGCTTCGCGCTCTATGTCCTCTGTTACTGCAGGCGCTTTGGTTAGCGTTATAAGGCTTGTATTGTTCATCCTTATGTTTATTGCCTTGCAGCTGCCGCTTTGCCCTGTTGTAATCATTCCTGCTGTTGCTGCAAAGTCTGAGTCCTTTATGCTGCTTATATTGCTGCCGATCGTACGGCACATGCCGGATATCTGCGACGCACTCACAGGGTTGTCTGATATGTTGACAGCGCCGTGGACTATGAATGGAGTCGCGTTGTAATGCCTCTTTACAAAATCCCCTATCCTTTCGGTTGTTACGCTGCCGCCGACGTTGGAGAACGGACCATAATGTATCCCTGGATTTACAAATATCGCACTTATTCCGCCCTTGTTTTTTAGAACGAGCATGCGCATCTTTATCTTTCTCTTCACGCCACCTTTCCTGAATACACTCGCCTCCTCCTTTATATTATATAGCCATTGGCTTACCATTGCGGTGAAGAGCTCTGTTGCGCTGATGTCCAGTTTTTTCTTTGCAGGCCTGTCTACAAGGTATATTATCGCATAGCCAACGATGATGAAAACCAACGTGCCGAAATAAAGCTTGATGAGTATCGTGTTTATGGGCAGGCTTATGTCCAATATATACCCTCCAAATGGGAGAAAGAACATTATATTGAGCATTGGCTGTATTGCGGCGGTGAAGAGAGCTGCCCTCCTCTGCCCTACGGCAACCTTGTTTACAAAGAACCAGTACTCGTATATCGATGCGTTGGAGAGCAGGAGTACAACATATGCTATCGCTTCGCTTTTTGTGAAGAGATATAGTATGGCCATTATCATTATTTCCGCGGCGTATATTATTGTTATGAAGAGTACTGGAAGAAGTGCCCTGTTCATTGTCATCCTTGGCTTGTAGATTTTTATCAGTATAGAGGATATGATGGCTGGCATGCTGATTATCATTATCCCTGTAGCTGAGCCCAGTGAGGCTATGCTAAATGGATCGCTTGAGGCATTGAAGTGTATTACAAGGCTTGCTACTGTGCCAGTTAATATACCTACAAGGATAAGCGCGATTGCCTGAGACTTCGCTGATGGGCTTACTACTTTGAATATGTCAGCGTATTTTGTTATTTCGTAGGTATCTTTTGGCATCCGAACACTTAGGCTTTACCTTCCGAACCTGCGTTGCCTATTGTTATAGTCGTTTAGGGCGTTTGACAGGTCTTTCCTGGTGAAGTCCGGCCAGAGCTTCTTTGAGAAGTAAAGCTCAGAATATCCAGTCTGCCATGGCATAAATCCGGAGAGCCTCTTTTCTCCTGAAGTCCTTATGATGAAGTCTATATTTGGTATCTGGCTTGATATGAGGTGTTTCTCAAATTCCTTCTCTATGTCTTTTATCTTCAGAGTAGCGTGATTTGCAAGATATTTTACAGAATGAATCAGGTCTTCCCTGCCGCCATACCCTATAAGCACATTTATTATGCCGTCCTTGTATCCTTCTGTCTCCTTCTCGAGCTTTGAGAGGCTGCGTATCAGATCCTTTGGCAGCATTTGCTTGTTGCCTATTATCTTGATTCTTGTCTGCGTCTTATGCAATCTTGACGCGAGTGACTTGCTTGTTGCGGCTTTCTTGTAAATATAGAAGAGCGCATTGATCTCCTCCCTTGATCTCTTTATATTTTCCGATGAGAAAGCCCACACGGTTACGTTCCTTATTCCGTAGGCTCTGCACCATTCGCTGAATTCCACGAATTTTTTTACCCCGTTGTTGTAGCTTTTTAGTATTGAGAGCTTGTGAGCCCGTGCCCACCTCCTGTTGCCGTCTGGTATAATAGCTATGGTCATGGGGAGCTTCTTTTTTGCCATTTTATCAATTGTTTATATAGGGTGTTTAATTAGTTTATTAATATTGCCTTATTTAAAACTTCTTATATGTGACTGTTTGTGTATTCATTTGGAATACGCATATGTTCTGGATCTCGTTTTGGTTTTTTAGCTCTGAAACGTGGCGCATGGATTGTTAGGCATGCAAGTGGCGGCAGTATACATATGAGTTACTGAATTAGGCATGCTCCTGATCCGTTGCCGCATTATCTTTCGCTGCTCCTCCTATTCTCGCATCCGTAAGGTACCCTATATTAAACGCCCTTGGCCTCGCTCTGTGTAGTGGAATACTGGCGAATTCTGCATCCTGCATGGCGCATGTGGTTTTGTTTGAACGTCAGATGCATAACTCCGCCCCATGTTTTTTAAAGTGTAGGCTCTAATCAATATCTAGAGTGTTGTTTATAATGGTTAGCGTTTCTGTTAGGATTGCGGCGGCAAATGGCGACGGAATCGAGTCGAGCGGGACACTGCTTGCCAAGGCAGCGGCAAGAAAAGGATTGCATATATTTGGATACCGTGGCTACCAATCGGTAATACGTGGCGGCCATGTCTGGTTCAGCGTCAGGATAGCGGATGAGAAAATATATGACCATGGAGAAACAATTGATATACTTGTTGCCCTGAACCAGGATGCCGTAGATCATCAGGCTTCACACCTTAGCAAAAATGCTTTTGTTATATATGACTCGGGAAAGATAAAGGTCGACAAGCTTGAGGGAAAAGGATTCAGGCTTCTCCCGATACCGCTCCTTGACATCGCAGTAGAGACAAGCGGAGACCCGATAGTCAGGAATGTGGTTGCTCTTGGAGCCGTAATGAAGATAACGGGCATAGGGACGGATACGCTGCACGAGATACTGAAGGAGACATTTGGGAAGAAGGGAGACAAAATAGTCGAGCAGAATGTCAAAGCGGCTGATAAGGGATATGGTTATGAGGGTGTTGAGACTGCGTTCAGCCTCAAGTCAGATAATAAGAAGCTTTATGTGATGGATGGAAACACTGCGCTATCCATAGGCGCATATTCTGCAGGGTGCAAGTTCTATGCGGCTTATCCTATGACTCCTGCAAGCAGCATATTGCATTGGTTTGCTGCGCATGAGGACAAAGGGGTCTTCGTTAAGCAGACAGAAGATGAGATTGCGGCAATAAACATGACCATCGGAGCGGCTAGCGCGGGCGTGCGTGCGATGTGCGGGACGAGTGGAGGAGGCTTCTCACTTATGGTAGAAGGTCTTGGCCTTGCGGGAATGATAGAGGCTCCGATAGTTGTTGTTGAATCCCAAAGAACAGGACCGAGCACGGGCCTTCCTACGAAGACAGAGCAGGGAGACCTTCTCTTTGTCATGAACGCATCGCAGGGAGAATTCCCACGTATAGTAGTGGCACCAAGAGATGTAGAAGAGTGTTTTTATGTTGGCAAACATGCCTTCAATCTGGCGGAGAAATACCAGTGCCCCGTAGTGATAATGTCGGATCTCTTCCTCTCTGAGCATATAGAGAGCATAGAGTCATTTGACATCGATAGGGTAAGTATAGATAGGGGAAAGATAGCAACTGCTGCATCAGAGGGCAGGTTCAAGAGGTATCTGCTCACCGAAGATGGCGTATCTCCAAGGTCCATACCGGGAACTCCAGACCTCGAGTTCACGGCTGCGAGCGATGAGCATAACGAGTACGGGGATCTCGTAAGTGATGTTTTATCTGGGATAGATGAGCATGTAGAGATGCGCAACAAAATGCACTCGAAGAGAATGAGGAAACTCGAGACCATGCTCAAGAACGAGTCTTGCTTTGCTCCAACTGTAGAGAGCGGCGCAGGGAGCCATTCTCTTGTATGCTTTGGATCTACAACAGAGGCATCAAGGGAGGCGGTAAAGATACTGAAATCAAAAGGCATAGATGTAGGTTTAGTATCGTTCAGCTATCTGCTCCCTCTTGACAGCAAGGCAACTGCTGATGCGCTGAAGGGCAAGAAGCTGATAGATGTAGAGGTTAATTATACATCGCAACTGGCGCAGATAATAAAGCTTTGTACAGGGATAGATGTGGATTATAGGATAAACAAATACGATGGAGAGGCAATAACAGGCGATGAGATTGCCAGGAAGGCGGAACAGATAATTAAGGGTGTAGTGTAATGGTAGGTTATAGTTCTGGAATCAAGGCGATATTCTGCCCGGGGTGCGGGGATTTTGGAGTGCAGGCTGCGCTTAATAAGGCATTCATGGACTTGAAGATAGACAGGAGCAATATAGTCATGGTATCCGGGATAGGATGCAGCTCAAGCATGCCGCAGGTCTTTGGAGTTTACGGCATACACAGCCTTCATGGAAGGCTTCTTCCTGTAGCTTCTGGCGTAAAGCTTGCAAATTCAAAGCTTACTGTTGTAGGCGTAGGAGGGGACGGGGATGGATACGGAATAGGCAGCGGGCATTTTATACACACAGCAAGAAGGAATCTGGATATCACTTATGTTGTCATGAACAACGAGATATATGGTCTTACTACAGGGCAGGCTTCGCCAACCAGCCTCAGAGGCGCTAAGACCAAATCCACTCCTTTCGGAGATATAGAAAACCCAATCAACCCTATCTCTCTTGCCATAGCTGCAGGCGCCACCTATGTCGCAAGGGGCTTCTCCGGGGATCCGATGCACATGGCAGAACTCATAAAGAATGGCATACTGCACAAGGGCTTTGCGCTCATTGATGTCTTCAGCCCGTGCGTGACGTTCAACAAGCTGAACACTTACGAATGGTTTAAGTCGAGGATCTACAGGCTTGATAAGGATGGTCACGATCCTTCTGATATAGGCAAGGCCATGCAGAGGGCAATGGAGACAGAAGTAACCAATTGGGATAAGGTTCCGATAGGTTTGTTTTACAAGAAGGAAGGGGAGACCTACGAAGACTCTGATATTGTGCTCAAGAACGGGCCGCTAGCTGACCAGCCAGTGCCGAGCAAGGAGAATGTAATGCAGATACTTGAGGAGAATAGATAGGTGTTTTTGCTGTACGGGATAGTTGGTTATGGTGTTTATTTTCCTGTTTACAGGATAAAGGTAGAGGAGATTGCAAGTGTCTGGCATGAGGATGCAGGAAGCATAAAGAAAGGGCTTAATATAACTGAAAAGACCGTGCCGGCAATAGATGAGGATGCTGCAACCATAGCTGTTGAGGCTGCGCGCAGGGCAGTATCGCATGCGGGGATAGATGCAGGCGAGATAGGCGCCGTTTATTGCGGCTCTGAATCGCACCCGTACGCTGTAAAGCCCACTTCCACCGTAGTGGCGACTGCTATAGGAGCAGGGAACAACGTCATGGCAGCTGACCTTGAGTTTGCATGCAAGGCTGGCACTGCGGGGATGCAGATTGCCATGGGGCTGGCGAAGAGCGGCATGATAAGATATGGCTTGGCTGTTGGGAGCGATACTTCGCAGGGTAGGCCCGGAGACGCGCTTGAATATACGGCCAGCGCAGGAGGCGGCGCATATGTGATAGGAGGGGGAAAGGATGAGGTGATTGCGGAGATAACGCATACGTTAAGTTTCACTTCGGACACCCCTGATTTCTGGAGGAGAGAAGGTGCGAGTTTTCCTTCCCACGGAGGCAGGTTCACTGGGGAACCTGGATATTTCAAGCACATAATAGGTGCGACAAAGAGGCTTTTCGAGGTCACTGGAATGGAGGCATCCGATTTTGATTATGCAGTATTCCACCAGCCGAACGGGAAGTTTCCGATCAATGTGGCTGCGAGGCTGGGATTTGATATGAAGAAGATAGAGAACGGGCTGGTAACCCCAATGATAGGAAATACATATTCAGGCTCCTCGATGATAGGGCTTGCGGCTACACTTGACATTGCAAAGCCGGGAGAGAAGATACTTGTCACCAGCTTTGGATCAGGTGCAGGAAGCGACTCCTTTGCAATCGAGGTTACGGAGAACATCGAAAAGAATAGAGGGAGGTCGGTTAAGGTAAGGGACCTCATAGAGAAGAGGAAGATATACGTGAATTACTCTACTTATCTGAAGAACAGAAGCTCCATAAGGAAGAAATGAGGTTTTTAATTGAGAGATGTCGCTATAATAGGCATAGGTCTTACTAAATTCGGCGAGCGCTGGGACTGCGGGCTTAAGGAGCTCATGGTCGAAGCAGGGATAGCAGCGATAAGAGATGCAAACCTGAACAGCAAGGACATAGAGATGATTTATGGGGGTACGATGGCCTCAGGCAGGTTTGTCGGGCAGGAACATACGGCAGCACTCATGGCAGACCAGCTCGGGCTCCATAATATACCTGCAGTGCGCATAGAGAACGCATGCGCGTCTGGAGGAACGGCACTGCGCGAGGGGTTCATGGCGGTTGCAAGCGGCATGCATGACATAGTTGCTGTAGGTGGCGTTGAGAAGATGACAGATGTCACTTCTGGAGAGGCTGCCACGGCACTTGGAGGCGCTGGAGACCAGGAATGGGAGTTATTCCAAGGGATAACCTTTCCAGGGCTTTATGCACTTATTGCCAAGAGGCATATGCATGATTACGGCACTACGGAGGAACAGCTTGCTGCTGTGGCTGTAAAGAATCACCACAATGCGACAATGAACAAGTATGCGCAATTCAACAAAGAGATAAGCGTAGGAGAGGTGATGAAGTCAAAAGTCGTTGCCGACCCGCTTAAGCTTCTTGACTGTTCGCCAATCTCGGACGGTGCCGCAGTAGTTATACTGGCCCCGCTTGAGACTGCAAAAAAGTATAACGATACTCCGATAAAGATAAGCGCCAGCGCACAGGCAAGCGATACGCTCAGGCTTGCTGACAGGGATAGCCTTGTAGAGCTCAAGGCGACAAAGATTGCCGCGGCGAAGGCTTTTGCCATGGCAAAGACAAGTCCATCTGCCATAGGGGCAGCAGAAGTTCACGACTGCTTCACCATAGCCGAGATACTTGCAATGGAGGACCTGGGCTTCTACAAGAAAGGCACAGCAGCAAAGGCTGTGGAAGATGGCGAGACTGCGATAGGAGGTAGGATAGCAATAAACACAAGCGGTGGATTGAAAGGATGCGGGCATCCGGTAGGTGCAACCGGTGTAAAGCAGGCAGTGGAGATAGCAACACAGCTTAGGGGAGAAGCTGGAGGAAGGCAGGTAAACGGAATCGAGAAAGGGCTGACGCATAATGTGGGAGGAAGTGGGGCCACTGCAGTAGTGCACATATTTGAGAGATATAATTGATGGTTTTATGGAAAGATCCTCAGCAAATCTATGGAGGAAGATAAACTCAAGGTACAACCTTGTAGGCTGCAAGTGCCAGAATTGCGGCACGCTCTACTTTCCTTCGAGAGTCGTATGCAGGAAGTGCGGAAGGGACTCCAAGATAACAGAGGCCAAATTCAGCGGCAACGGGGTCATAAGCTCTTACACTAATATACGCGTGCCTCCTGACTCTTTTAAGGACGAGGCGCCTTATACAATAGCAATAGTAAAGCTTGATGAAGGCCCCTCCGTGGAAGGCCATGTGGTGGAGAGCGGAGGAGAGGTAAAGATAGGTAGCAGGGTAAGGGCGGTATTCAGGAAGATGTACGTCGAAGGAGATGAGGGCCTGATATATTACCATTACAAATTTGAGCTTGTCTGAAGCGTGGTTTCTTGAAGGATATGAATAGCACGCTGATAAAGCACATAAGAAGCATACCTGATTATCCTAAGAAGGGGATTGTATTTAGAGACATAACTCCGCTGCTTAAAGATCCTATAGCATTTGGTTCCGCAATAGATGCAATATGCGATGCGGTAAGCGGGATTGATTTTGATTATGTGGTAGGGATAGAGGCGAGGGGTTTCCTCATCGGATCGGTAGTTGCTTATAAGATGCATAAAGGATTAGTGCCATTGAGAAAGAGGGGCAAGCTGCCATTCGAGAAGGTTACCGTGGAGTATCAGCTTGAGTACGGGATGGAGGCTGTAGAGATGCATAAGGATGCAATAGAGAAAGGTAGCCGTGTCCTTGTGGTTGATGATCTGCTTGCCACTGGAGGCACGGCTAAGGCAGCGAATGACATAGTGAAGTCGCTTGGCGGCGTTGTTACAGGATACGCATTCCTTATAGAGCTTGTAGATCTTAAGGGGAGGGAGAGGCTCAGCGGCAATGTCTTCTCGATACTTAAATTCTAGTGACATGATGAAGACAAAGATAATAGCCACATACGGGCCTGGGATTGACAACGATAAGACTCTCACGCGCCTTATCAAGGGAGTAGACATATTCAGGCTTAACCTTTCGCATGGATCTCAGGAGCAGTGGCATTCGTATATAGAAAGGATAAGGGACGTATCGGAGAAAGCGCATGAGGAAGTGGCAATACTCGCAGATCTTCCCGGACCCAAGATAAGGATAGGCAAGCTCGAGGGCGAGATTGAAGTTAAGCCTGGCGAGACCTTATCTTTTGCTTATGGCGGGCGCGGAGGGAGCATACCGCTTGAGTATGACTTGTATCCTGAACTTAAGGTGGGAGCACACGTCTCCCTTGGAGATGGGTACATGCGGCTGGTAGTTACGGGATTGAGGAAGGGGAAGATATACTGCAAGGCACTGAATGCAGGTATTATAAAGAGCAGGAAGGGAGTGAATGTCTCAGGCGGTCTGGTAGGCGTTGAGCCTCCTACAGAAGAGGATATAAAGCTTATCTCTTTCGCAAGAAAAGAAGGCTTTGATTTTGTAGCGGCCTCTTTTGTAAGGCATTCAAAGAACATTGAGAGGATCAGAGGGCTCCTGGGAGGCGAGGGGATTGTCGCGAAGATAGAGAGGAAGATCGCAGTGGACAACATAAGGAGCATCGCAGAGGCATCGGATGCAATAATGGTGGCGCGTGGGGACCTTGCATTTGACATTGCGGTTGAGAAGGTTCCGATAGCGCAGAGGAAGATAATAAGAGCAGCGCGCGAAGCAGGGAAGCCGGTTATTGTTGCAACGCAGATGCTGGCTAGCATGACAGAAAATCCTATGCCTACCCGCGCAGAGGTCAATGATATAGCGAATGCAGTTTTCGAAGGTGCTGACTGCCTTATGCTTAGCGAGGAGACCGCAGTTGGGAAGTATCCGCAAGGGTGCGTCTCTGTGATGAGAAGGACTGCGGAGCAGGCCGAGAGTAATTTTACTGCTTCAGGAGAAGGGCGCGGCATAAAGAGCATTGAGGAGGGGATAGCCTTTGCGGCATCGAGTCTCTCGCAGAATTATATGACAGAATGCATATTCGCTCCTACGCAGACCGGATATACTCCGGCAAGGCTGGCAGCGTTGAGGCCGAAGGCGCGTGTCATAGCCCTGAGCGGCAGGCCTGAAGTACGCAGGAGAATGTGCATGTATTATGGCATAGAGAGCCATGCAATAGGCAAGTACTCCTCTGTAGACCGCATGCTGGAACTCGTTGAAGGCATAGCGAAGGATATGGGCGTGCGCAGATATCTTGTTATATCAGGCTCGCCGAATGTCAAGGGCAGCACAGACACGCTTAAGTATATAGGCCATTAGTCATATCCTCTGATTTTCGAACAATGAGTTTATCACAAGGTGCATGTTTGAACCTTCAGATATGCGCCTGAAGGCATACTCTTTCCATTTCTCCCCGAAAGGAATGTATATCGAGACGCTTTCGCCGCTCTTCGCCAGCTCTACTGCATACTGGTTGTGGATTCCCTTAAGCATTGCATGGGTAATATCGCGCTTATACTCCTTGTTCAGTCGCAGTGCCTTGAGCGTGATCTCCTTGTCATGCGTTGCTACGGTAAAGCGGTGCAGGTTCCTGAATAAGTAATCCATAAGCTTGTAATAGTTCTTAGTTGTGAGCTCTCTGCTGCTGTATGCTATACTGGATGGGGCATTATAGGCGCCTTTCACGAGCCTTACAATCGCATCTTCCTCTGAAAGTCTCTTTATATCAGATACCGAGCGTTTCAGATATGATTGTATACATATCCCTGACTTTCCCTTCTTCCCGATGTCTAGGAAAATATCAATCGTGCCTTCTACCTTATCGTATGTCTCCATGTCAAGCCATACGAAGATGTTGCTGGAAGAGGCGTGGGAGAGTATCTTTTTGTATGTTCTGCGCGCCAGGCTTTCATCAATGTTCTGGCCTAGTTGGCTTAGCTTCAGTGATATATCTGCGGATGTGTGCGTGGATGATATGGTATCAATTACCTCCATGTATTTCTTGACCGTAGATTCGACTTCGTCTTCCGACTTTATCTCCTCGCCTAGGTAATTTATGATTCCGGTTATCCTGTGCCTGTTGAACTCCTTTGCGGCTGCTATTGCATCGCTGGTGTTTATCCCAGCAATCCATCTGCCAGCTATCATCTTTTCCAGTAAAGCGTCCCACTGCATGCTTGAATATTGATTGAAAGAGATAAATATTCAATGCAAGAATGCATTAAGTTCGCGCCTTGTGGAGAACGACCTATGGTTTGTCGCTTTTTCTATCCTGTTGGCTATGGCCGCGCCTATCCCTTTCATGTCGAAGTTTTCTATTATGCAGAAATCTACGCCGATGTCGTCGAGATCTATCAACGTAGCATAGAGATTTCTTGCTATGGCAGCTTTCTGCCTACGACTGCCGAGGCTTATCTTGTGCGGAGCCGCTACTATCCTGCAGCTTTCTGCTGAGCCGATAAAGCAGAAGTTTTTCATGCCTGAAGTTATTTTGTTGATTGCAGCTGTGGAATCACCTGCGTATGCGAATAGAGGGGTGGATGGAGAGTAGTGCCTGTATTTCAACCCTGGACTCCTAGGAGGAGATTTGCTTGTGAGGGTAGGAGTATATGCCTGCGGAGCTTTGCCGAATATTGATTTTATCCGTTCTGCACTGAATGACCCAGGCCTGAGAATCTCGAATGTTTCCAGATCAAGCACAGTTGACTCTATCCCATACCTGGAATCCTTAGATGATATTATTATCTGGACCTTGCCCATGAAATATTTTAGCGCGTGCTTCGCCTTTGTGGAAGATGGCTTCTTTGATATGTTTGCGCTTGGGGCCGCAATAGGAACTCCTGAGGCGTTAATAAGATCTAACGCTATCCTGCAGCGTGGCATTCTCACAGCCACAGTATCGAGGCCACCTGTAACTGTTCTTGGGAGCACTTTCCTTGCCTTGA
The DNA here is from genome assembly GCA_021850805.1 of Microcaldota archaeon. Classification (GTDB taxonomy): domain Archaea; phylum Micrarchaeota; class Micrarchaeia; order Micrarchaeales; family CABMGC01; genus JAKBQS01. The sequence goes on from JAJZKO010000018.1 coordinate 14,125, forward strand.
CTACAAAGGTTATCGGACCGGGCCAGGAAGATTCTACATGCCTGCGGTGTTTTTTAGGTATGATGGCGATTTTATCTGCCATTTGCATGCTTGAGACATGAACTATTAGGGGGTTGTCGCTTTTTCTTTCCTTTACCCTGTATATCTTTTGGCATGCAGCCGCATCGAGGGCATTTGCGCCGATTCCGTAGACGGTCTCTGTGGGAAACACAACCAGCTCGCCGGATGTTATTGCGGATGATGCAATAGATATCTTATCCTTTTCAGGGTGGTTCCAGTCCACCTTCAGTACTGTGGTCTTCATTTTATCCTTGCCTGAAAAGGTTGTCGCTGACTACTTTGGCTGCCAGCTCTGACGGATTTACTATCACTGTACCCTTGGCAGCTATATTCTTAAGATGGTGCTCCGCCTCGGCATTTGGGGCTATCACTATCACTTTCTGGTTCTTGGCAAGGTCGCGCACCAGAAGTAGCGAGTATACGGCCCTCGATCCATCCCTCATGTCTATTACTATGGCCTTTGCCTTGTCCAGGGCGAACTCCTTCATATCAGAATCCGATGTTGCATCGACGACATATGCCTTATAGCCCTGGAAGTTCAGGTGATCTGCGGTTACCTTGTCTGAAGTCACAATTATGAACCTCTCGTTTTTCTCCTTGAGCTTCTCGGCTATATGCATGTTTATGGTATCCGTTCCTATAAGTACCACGTGATTTTTGAGGAACCGCTTTTCAAAACTTGAGAGCCTGCCTTCTATTTTTGATATCCTTTCGTTCATGAATTCACCAGATATAACCGCTATTGCGCTGAGGAATACAGAGAGCCCAGCTATTATAAGTATGATTACAAATATCTGCGCGAGTTTTGTAACAGGATATATGTCACCGTAGCCTACTGTTGATATTGTCACCACAGTAAAGAAGAGCGCGGATATCACGCTGTTGATCCT
>JAJZKO010000025.1 GCA_021850805.1 Microcaldota archaeon
CTAAGAGCCTGTTAATCATAAGCTCATCCCCCCACTTTCCTTCGGTATAAATCCTCCTGCTCATGCTGTAAAAAGCCGAGGCTTCATCAAGCGAGCCGACGCCCTCCAGGACCCTTGCTTCTGTATCTGTTATTCCGTGCAGCCCCATCCCCTCCTTTATGGTCGTAAGCCCCAGAAGAAGTGAGTATCTTATAATGCCGAGGCCGTAGCTACCTTCATCAAGGCTCCTTGCCTCAGCGCTTGCAGTAAATGCAAGCCACCATAATCCAGTTACCCTTTCAGGCATATCCACTTCCACAACTGCTATCCCGTCCCTGTTAAGCATCTTCTCCATGTTTGGCAGATGCATAGCACCGGTCATCATCAGAAGCTTGCCACTCTTCGATGCAAGCCTCTCAATGTTATCCTTCATCTCCTCTTCCCGTCTCTCATGGATCATTGAGCTTGAGAGCAGCACCTCCCGTACAGATTTCACAACATCCAAGAACGGGCCTCCATTGTTTATTGACTCAAAAAGCTTCTCGTGCGCACGTGTGAGCTTGACCCTCAAATCCCTGAAACTACTATCATCTATAACAGCATCTATCGGATATATCCTGCTTATCTTTCCGTCATGCCTTGCCCTGTCCAGCTCCTCCAGATCAGAGATCACAGTAGACATAAAGCCTTCTTCAACACTCAAGGATCCAAGCACCTTGCATATCTCCTTGTCCAGCTCCCTTCCTGATTTGCCAAGCACGTCCCTGAAGAGGTATTCGGTGAGCGCATTTTTTGGCAATTCATATGCCGCGGTTCCCCCGCCAGCAATCTCGATGCCCCTGCGTATCCGCATATACTCATTAGCATCAGTGTGCACTAGCGGAATCGCGTATACCGTAGCCGCTGCCATCTCAACCAATCCAGAATGAACATAATATGGTTTTAAGCTTTTTCTGCAAATAAGCGGTTGGATACGCATGCGCACAATGGTAATGCCATGCAACTCACGGATGGCTAGATGAAGAAAACAAAAGCAGAAAAAGGATCATCAAGGAAAATGCGCTACATCGAGGCATTGGCGATAGGCGCCCTATCTCTCTTCCTGATCTCGTACTTTGTCGTAATCGGCAATCCATACTTCATACTCTTCTCATTTTCCCTATTCGTAATACTTGGCCTCCTCTCTGCAGGGCATGATGAAAGGACCATGTACCTGTTTGAGATCGGCGCAGCCATCATAATCGTAGGGGAGATCACGTATATGGGGGTACTTGGCACTACTGCCGCGCTAGCCGTGTACTCCGACATCGCAACTGCCATACTGGTCATATTCGCGCTGAAGGAAGGCATGCAGAACAGGCACATTCCCGTGCTCTTCATTGCCGCATATGTGCCTGTAATCCTCCAGCTGATAAACATAAGCTCCGCACCATTCATCCCAAACAACATAACAATACTCGGATATTACTTTCTCGCTTCAGCGGCCCTCTCCGCAATCTTTGGTTTCCTCTACGCAAACCTCTGGGAAGGTGCAAGGCGCGCAATCCTGCGCCTGAACGAAGCAGCCGCAAGCGCAATTCCCAAGGAAAGGATGCTCGCATATGCAGCAGTAATATCTGTGCTTGCCATAATCAGCCCATTCTGGCCTGTCTCCCCGCATGCAATTCTAAGTGAATACCCAAGCGTTCAGATAGAGGCCAAGGTAATAAATTACTCTGCAGCAGGAGCTTACATATTCCCTGCAAACCTAAGCCCTTATTCATACTACGAAAACAGGAGCGGGAGCATGTCAAACATACGCTTCTTCTACAATAACATGCCGATAAGCGCAATCTACAATAGCAAGGAAAAGGAATTCATACTGAACATGAGCGGGCTTCGCACGAGCCGCGGAACTGAGATAAACATCTCAGCATATTTCTTCCCCTATGCGATTGGAGGCAACTACTCCTATGAGAGGGCCGCAGAGGCAGCGGCCTCGGGAATTCCGTCAAGGCAGATGGGTTCCATTGCCGTAGTAAGCATGGGCCAGATGCTCAACCCAGAAGGAAAAACCTCCAACATTACGCTGTACAGATATAAGGCAGCGCTATACAACGAAAGGAAGAACTTCTCATTCTCAATGGCTCCTTATGAATACTTCGGGTCAGAGTGCTATCCAGGTAAAAACGTAAACACTAAGATAAGCATAAATTCAAGCCAGTACGTCAGCGTATTCCTCTTCAATTCCACAGGCTCATACTCATTAGCCCTGAGGAACAGCACCTCATACCAGAGATACTTCAACAACTTCCTCATATACAGCCACAACTATGGATTAAATTCAACGCATTTCCAGCTCAACACCTCGGAAAATGCCACATGCATATACTATTCCGTACTCTCCAGGGTAAGCAGCAGGATATCACTATCCATAAACGGGACATACGCTACCCAAGTTGAGGAACCATATAACATAAGCATACCCTCAATACTAGAAGCCAGGAACGTAAGCGCATACGCGAAATACGGATTCATAGTGCCTTACGGCACCCAGTACCTATATTCGGAATATATGGCTAGGACATTTCCAAAGAAATCAGGGTAGCTGCTTCTAATCTGATAAACTGCAAAATCTCTCAGCCAAGCAGGCTTAGCAACCCTGCGACAGCGTCCTTCCTTCTCTTCACAAACATGGCGCCTAAGCCAACCAGGATAAACAACGCTGCGAAGCTCAGAATCCACGCGCCCCACATATAATTCTGGGGCGTGTAGTGTATATACACTGTGTAATTGCCCGTCCTGTTCAGATACCAGGCGTTTGCAAACCCATTTACCGCTATATGCATCTTCTGCGGTATTGTCTCACCACTGGTATAATAAGCGCTCCAGAGATTCGAGTAAGTCTGCGTGAAAACAATGTAAAACGGAGAAGATGAGTCATTTACCGTAACCTTGAACATGGTAGGAGATATGCGCGTAGCATTCACCACAGGCTTTCCAAATCCGCCTATGTTGAATAATTTCTCTCCAGTGGTATTATAGCCCATAGAACTGTCGAGAAGTTCATTGGTTGTATAAAATGCGGTTTCAAGCCCGTATCCGGAAGAACCTATCTTGCCGAACAGCTCCGCTTCGCTTGCATTCCCCAAGTCTATCACATTTGCGGCATATACAATCGGCTCGTATCCCTTATTCTCGTAAAGCGAGGAGTTCCCATACTTTCCAACTAAGACTATGTCATTAGAGCCATTCAGGGAAGAATATATGTCATTAAAAGAAAAAGCACCGTTATGATCACTCTGGTTTGCGTCTCCCTGCACTATGATATAGCGTATCCCGAAGACACCAAGAAGCCTTGAAATGTTTACTTCCGATGCATTAGCAGCATCAATCCTACTGCCTACATATGTATAGTACTCTCC
>JAJZKO010000001.1:0-127231 GCA_021850805.1 Microcaldota archaeon
ATGCGCCAGGGTAGGGATTTGAACCCTAAAGCCCTTGCGGGCACCGGTTGGCCTTTTAACATCACGAGATCAGCTCTTGAGTTAAACTCAAGACCGGCGCGTTACCGGATTCTGCCACCCTGGCACTTTAGGCAGCAATAGATTTATGCTGCATGGATTTATATCTGTTATACTATGAATGAAGCTTTCTGCCGTTCAGGGTTACCACAGTAAGGGCAGCTTTGCCTGATGTGAATATGCTTTCTGAAGCCAATATTTTCTCTGCTTCCCTGAGGCTCTCCTTGTTTACTGGTTTGCTCTCTATGAGCCTTACATCTGAAAGATGGAGGGCACCCACTGCTATCCCAATGTCTGGTAGCACCTCTGCAATTCTTTCAGCCTGTATAAAGTAGGAGGAAGCGCTTCCAGCAGACATGTCAAGCTGGAGCTGGAGGTATCTTACAGGGGATGTCCCCATTATTATGGAGAGGAAGTGCGGTTGGTTGTCGGATCTGTCGAAATGTATTTTATCAAGGTCTATTGTCCTTGATGTCAGCATGACATTGCTTATTCCCTTATTGTCCAGCATTCTCTTGAACTCATCGAACTGGACAGATGCGTTTATTCTTTCCAATGATGCGGGATCCTTTCCGTTAAACTGTGATATCAGAAATTCTTTCTCAGCGTCTGATGGTATTATCGATCCCTCGAGTGCTGCCTTTGCATATTTCATTGCGCCGCAGTCTGTATGCGCCGCAATCTCAAAAACCTTGTAGCCTTCTGCCATGAGTTTTTCTATTGAAGACTTAAGGCCCTTGACGTTTGCGCCTGCATTCCTTAATACAGCATCATGCGGGCCCTTGTATCCATCAAGATACTCGTTGAGCCTCCGGTCCATGCACGAGATTATCACTTTTGGAGGCTTGTGCGCCTCGATATTATCAGGCACATTCATCACATTATGGTTCCATCCTATTGATCATTCTTGGGAATGGTATTGCGTCGCGTATATGGTCAAGGTTGAGGAGCCATTTTATCACGCGCTCCATCCCCATCCCAAAGCCTGCGTGAGGAACAGACCCGTATCTGCGGAGATCCATCCACCAGGAGTAATTGTCCATGTTGAATTTGACCCCTTTTACCTGTTCGACGTACGCTATGCGCTTCTTAAGTTCGTCATATCTCCATTCCCTCTCGCTGCCGCCGATTATTTCGCCGTGGCCCGCAGGCGCCTGCAGATCTGAGCATATTACGGTCCTCTCGTCCTTTGGATTTATAGGCATGTAAAATGGCTTTATCTCCTTTGGCCAGTTATATATGAACATAGGCTTTTCCTCGTCCTGGGTGAGTAATTTCTCATCCTCAACCCCGAAGTCATCGCCCCATTGCTTCTTGCTTCCCTTTTCGTTTAGAAGCGATATTGCCTTTTCATAGCTCACTTTTTTGAACGGAGGCCTTATTTTTTTTAGCCTTTCCGCATCAACGCCTACTGCCTTAAGCATATCTTCTTCCTTCAGCAGATTCCTTGCGAGATAGGAGATAAGCTTCTCCTGCAGCTTCATGCTCTTGGAGTTGTCGTAATATATCATCTCTGGTTCAAGGTGCCAGTATTCGGCAAGGTGCTTTACAGTCCTTGACTTCTCCGCCCTGTACGAAGGCACAAATGAGTATACCTTCTCAAGAGAGAAGCACATGGCCTCTGCGTATAGCTGCGATGATTCTGTGAGATATGCCTTCTGGCCGAAGTAGTCAACCTCAAACATGTCAGCGCCTGTCTCCCCGCCTGCCTTTGTTATTAGCGGTGGGGTCACCTCGTAGAAGCCCTGCGAGTCGAGAAATCTGCGCGTATACCTGAAGAGGTATGAACGTGCCCTCATTATTGCGGTCATCCTCTGGCTCCTAAGCCATAGATGCCTCTTGTCAAGCAACAGCTCTGTACTTTGATATTCGGTAATTGGAAATGGCTCTGCGATTCCTACAACTTCCATTTTTGATGCTTTTATTTCGTATCCTGTAGGGGCACGTTTATCCAAGTTAAGGGTCCCGCCGGCTATAACACTTGATTCTATTGTTGCCTGCTGGGCTGCACTCCATGAAGCTGCATCTACAGAGTCCTTCTTCACTGCCACTTGAATGATGCCGGTCCTATCACGCACTACCAGAAATATTATGCCTCCACTCTCTCGCTTCCTGTGCACCCAGCCTCTGATTATTACCTGAGATCCTTCCTTTGCCGCTTCAGATATGCTTGTATAAGATGCCAATAGACCACTTGCAAAATTAGCATATTCTTATTGGTAATTGTATTGCTTGATTTATATTCTTTTCTTAGCACAGCGCCAACTGCGGCTCTTGCCCTTCTTCGCAGGTTTTCAAGCGTGTTTAATGCATGGCTAATGGTTATTAATACCAAAATGTAAATCATAATTATGGATGATACCGATTACAAGATACTTTTTGCAGTGAACTCAGGCATAGTCAGGTATACATCGCTTGCAAAGAAACTTGGCATACCGGTATCCACAGTACATTTCAGGATGAAGAAGCTCGAGAAGTCTAAGGTCATACGTAGGTATGTAGGCGATATAGACTGGGCTGCGTGCGGATTCCCTATAATATCATATGTTTTCGTGAATATAGATGTTGATCTTCTTAAGAAGATGAAGAAGACGCAGGAGATGTTACTGAAGGAGCTTCTTGGATTGGCATATGTTGTGGAGGGGCATGTGATTACGGGAGAAGCGGACATACTTCTTAAGATAATATCAAGGGATACTGGGCAGCTTAAGGACATACTTCTCAACCATATAGATTCGAAGGACGGGGTTGTTAAGACAAAGACTGCAATAGTCTTGGAGTAAGTGTTCAGTATGGATAAGAACGACTGCGATCTTGCCAAGAAATATAACATGGTCTATCTTGAGATATTGATGAAGTATAAAGACTACATAGAGGAAAAGGAGGCAATATATGTATCGCAGCTGCCTGAATTCGTATCGCCAAAGGACCAGAATGTTGGTGCGGTGGTGATGGAGCTGCTTAGGTCCTTTGGCTCGTATGAGCCGTCAAAAGACCTTGCTGATGGAGCGGCAAAGGCATGGTCGTATGTGAATGAGAACATAGACACTATTTCCATACCGCTTGATTATTGGCAGTCACCGGAAGAGACACTTAAGCATATGGCTGGTGATCTTCTTGACAAAGCAGTACTATTGTGCAGCATGATAATAGCAATGGGAAGCACTGATGCGAAGGTGGTGATATGTATAAAGCCTGGAAAGACCAGTGCGAATGTTTATTTTGGTTGGAATGGGGGAATAATCTCGCTGGATCTGGAGATGGGACCGAAAGCATATGCTGACAGAGATGAACTTCTCGCAGATATAGGAATAGGAGAAGAGGGGACTACTGCTTACGAATTCGATGATAAGGTTTACTCAGATCTTTCCTAGCTTCCTGGCTCTCTTGAGCTTGGCTCTTGCTACCCGCTTCAGTATCCGCTTTCCATTTATCTTCCTGTGCGTGCGCCCTACCCTCCTTTTCTTCTTTCCGACTGTTTTCTGCATTTAATCGCCATATACCTGATTGTAAGTTTCTATTTACAGCCAGCTATTTATACCTTTTTGTTTTCGCGATGCACCTGCAGATGAGAGCATATCTGCTATCTTTGATACCCTGTCTTCCATAAACCCGTGCTTATCACACATGAAAGAGACCAGGCCTTCCTTGTCGACCGAGAAAGATGAGCATATCTCTGAGAACCTTGCCGCACCTATCTCCTCTACGTCAGGATTTGTAAATATGTGTTCAATCTCAATAGGATCCGTCTCAAAGTCGTACCCGTATTTTTCCCGTACTAGTGATACCACTTCGTCCAGGCTCTTGCACGAACTTGCTATCTTAAGCGCTGTTTTTGGCCCTACCTTGCTTACTCCCTGATTGAAATCCGTGCCTACAAGCATGCCCAGCCATATAAGCTGGTTCAGCGTTATGCCGAGCTTTCCAAGCAGTTCCTTGAGCTCTATGCGCTCTATTGAGACATCTACATAGACATTCTTCCTTGGCAGTTTTCTTCTTCCAGTAAGCGTCAGGTTTCTTATTACTATCTCGGCACCGAAAAGGAACGAATCGTAGTCCTGACTTGCGCTCGCGTCAGCGAGACCTGCCCTTGAGAGCTGTGCAGCCTGTGCCTCCCCTTCGCCTGGTGCCTGTATGAATGGCACGCCCATTAGCCTTAGGAGCTCCTTCGAGCTTCCTATCACATACTCGTTTATTGAGGTGCTTGCCATTGCATGCATTCTCGCCTCTTCTAGCAAGCCCTCGGATTTTGACTTTTCCCATGCCTCGTGGGCCGCTCTTCTCCTGCTCATCCTCGCTTCGAGAGTCTTTCTCTTTGCTGTAGGAGGTATACCATCAAAAACAAAAATAGGCTTTGTGCCATTTTCTATGAGCCTTGACGTCCTGTAAAGGAGGCCTGAGAGATGGCTTGTTATCCTGTTATCCTTGTCGGTAAGCGGTGTTCCGTCGGGTTGCCTTATTATCGAAAGGAACTGGTATATGGTATTGAATGCGTCTATCGCTATGGTCTTCCCGCTCAGCGCATCGATGCTTATCACAGATTTTGCTTCGGATACAAGCTTGCCTATATCGACTGCCACTTCACTTACCCTCTTTCTTCTCTATGAAATCAGCAAGCGTAGCCTCTCTTGCTTGGGTCGTCGTAGATGCTCTCTTTACCGCAGGCTTCTTCTGGATTATCCTTATGTCCAATTCCTTCTCAAGCTTTCTTGCTATGCTGTCCGGAGGCGTAGTCTTTTCCCATTCTATTCTTGATAGAATGCTCTCTTTTTCGTTAATCTTCTCGCCAAGCTCCTTGAGACTCATGCCCGCCGATTCGCGTGCCCTTCGTATTATGGTCCCGTATCCTTCAACTACTTCGTCCTGTTCGGAATCGCCAAAATCCCTGCGATGGGAGACTGCGTGCTGAATAGTTCCCCTCTTCTGCGCAGGCTTCCCACGAGAGCAATCTTCGCACACTGTCAGATGTGCGCCTTCCAGCTCTATCTCGTATTCATCCTTCATCTCCTTCCCGCAAATCTCGCAGTCAGACATGATACCAACCATTTATTACTTTTTACCCTGTACTATTAATCATGGATAAAACAAATAAAGGCGTATTGCGAAGAAGGGGAACCATCACCGCAATTACGCTGATTGTAGCTATCATAGCGATAGCATCCATTGTATCTTTGTATTTATCCAAGACAGGGGTACTTGTCGAGTGGGGAATGGCTATAATAACTCTTGCAATAGCTGGTATGGTTATATCAAAAATCAATGGATTTAACGGGTCTTTTGGCCTTTACCTGCTGGGCTCAAGGCACGGAACGGGATTCGTGGATTGGCTTGCAGGAAGAAAAGATAATTTCTGGGAAGTAATGGCAGACTGGGGCCTTGCCGCAGGATTTGGCATTTTGGCCTACTTCCTCTTCAAAGGCAAAATAAGCAAGCGAATGATAGCAATCGGCATAGTTTCCGACTTGGTGATTCTTTACCTTGCAGTACCTGCACTTTTCTTCTCTCTTAAGTTTATAAATATCCCACAGATTTCCTCCAGGCTGGGCAGCATACCGATAAGTGCGACACCTTCCGAGTTTTTTGGCCTTGTGCTCGATTATGCTACGAGCACTTTCTCAATCCTTGGCGCAGTTTTTATTCTTATTGGCGGATATTCCATGTTTTCCGTAGGGTTCCTTGCATTCGGTGCATTGGAGATACTTTATGGGATATCCAGCTTTATCTTCATCTCCATAACAACCGCGAAGCCAAATTATACAATATTGAATTCGCAGATACCTGGTGCGTCACCAGTCATACCGGGAATAACCATACCGCTCATATCTGGGATAATTGCGCTTGTAATAATATTGGTTGCGCATGAATTTTCTCATGGAGTTCTTTCGAGGAGAGCCAGGGTTAAACTCAAGTCAATAGGCGTTGTCCTGTTTGGCATAATACCCATGGGCGCATTCGTAGAGCCTGACGAGAAACAAGTCACCAAACTGCCAGCCATTAAGCAAAACAGGATATTTATAGCAGGAGTCTCTTCCAACCTCATATTATCTGCCGTATTTCTGGTCCTCGTCATTCTTATGCTTCTATATGTGATGCCAACAGTTACAACAAACAGGATAATAGTCTCGGGGGTTATACCAAATACACCGGCTAACGGAATAATACGCAGCGGTACAGTCATATATTCATGGGATGGCCATCCGGTTGGAAATATAACGTCACTTGAGAATGCAGCGGCAGATGATGGGCCTTTTAGCCTTGTCTCGCTCTCGACCAACCTTGGTAATTATTCAATGAGGGCAAACCAAAGCGGCAAGATAGGCGTCTACCTCTCTTCTGAAACCGTGCCCATATCCAACAGTACGGGATACGAAGCGATCTACTTTATTTACCAGCTCTTTGCGCTTTCTTTCATGCTCAATTTCTTTGTTGGTATATTCAACCTTCTCCCAGCGCCATTTTTCGACGCGTGGAGAATATACGGCATAAACGTGAAGAACAAGAACCTGATAAAGTACCTTTCGGCAATAGTTATAGTTTCCATTATACTTAATATTCTTCCGTGGCTTTGGACTGTTTAGTGTAATTTATTTGGAATCCAATATTTATGGCAGGTTAACGGTAATCAGTGTGGTCTGGCCCATTTAATATGCTAATCGTACACTAAAAAAATGCAATTTGATTTCTGAGCGGAAACGTATCAGTTACTGACATACTTAGTAGACACATTTATCTGCTCAGTACCGGAACCTAAATCCTGTATCTCTAGTGTTACCCTTCCGCTAAGCACTGGGACTAGTTCTGTCTGGCCTGATTGAACAGAGGCAATCTCTGTCCCATATGGATACAAATATGCAGATGTGGAATTGTAGTCAAGTATGTTTGTAACATTCTTTTCGTATACATACATAAGAGTATAGTTTCCTGAGAAGTAAGTTTGGTTGTAGTACGGGTTTGCCACGTAATAAGCTTTATAGGCGCATGGCGGATAGTATACATACGTGCCTAAAGTATAGTTGTAGGCTTCCCGTGTAACCCCAACTTGCTCTGATGAAGCACTGCCTCCTTTTGACTTGGATACTAACATATTTATGATTAGATAACCGTAGCGCGGCACAGTAAAACTTACATTATGAAAGTTCTCCGTTTGCCCGTATCCACTGGTATAGTAGTATTCAAAAGTGCCATTTACAATCCGATTAAGCGTACAATTATAATAAGTTGCATTTAACAGGTATGACGAATATGTCAGACCTTTTGATGTATTAACATCAATTGAAAGGTTGTAATATTTTTCAAATGATTCGTTGGGTGGAATCTGTTTCTTATAGTAGTTAGTCTGATTTGAGGCATTTGAAAGCTGAGCGTCAAGCTTTGAGAGACCTGAGGAAATAGAGGAGTATGAAAGATAGAAGTACATTGCAATAACTATTACTGCAATTAATGCTACAGCAAGCACAATCACAAGTAACCACTCCTGGCCATTTGACGCCATGCAATCAGCAATATATAAAAGCCCGCATTTATAAACTTTTTTGCTAGTAAGTAAAAGATTGGAAGCTGACATTTATATTCCAACACCACGTCAGAATAAAAGCCACTACATAACTTGCTGGATAGGCAGGACGGCAAAACGACGTATGGATTGCAAGTCTTTTCAGACCTGCAACCCTGTTACTTGCCATCCCAAAGACTTCCTTAAGTCTTAAGAAAATACGTTCTGTTGTCCGTTTCTTCCTGTAATTTGGATCTTTAGGCGTCTCTGATTTTCTCCACCTCCTTCATACCTTTCGCAACAGAGTTGAAGGTGAACAGGCTTATCGTGAGGCAATGCTTAAATATAAGATTAAAGATTATTTGATTAAAGGAATTCGGCGCTCTTATATTGGGCGCAAGATGATCTTTCCATGGCTTTGTTTCCATGTTTGCCTGTTAGTAGGCGCCTCTTTGTGAGATTTGCAAGCCATTACTTTGATGGGCCTTTTTCAAGTAGATTGCCTGCCTTTCTGGAGATTATGGACTTAGTGCAGTATTCTTTGCCTTCATGTTTGTAATGGTGAATTTATGGCAAATACTATGAGAAATTTGCAGCAGGATAAGAACTTCTTCTCAGAGTTGCATATGAAAGTGATGAACGACGGATCTTTTATTAGCGTACCTATTGCTGCCCTGAGCATCTCAGAAAAGAAGGCGGAAGGTAGCTTCCATCTGAGGGTGCAGACTGAGAAAGGAGACCTGCAAGCAGTAGCAAAGGTGTTTGGCGGGCTGGAAGCCAGAATGGATAAAGAAGGCATTAGATTTAGAGCGTACGGCGTAGACAATTACACTGGGATTCATTACGTAAGTATCTCTGCCTCCTGGAACGGCGGAGAGAGTAAGGCAGTGGATGCAATCATGGAGATATATAAATTCATAGAGAATACAAGGCCGGCTGATGCAGGCGGAGTATCGCAGGCGAAGCTTGCTATAGAGCAGGTAATAACGGGGCTTGATCCAGAAAGGGAAAGGCTTGGAGAGATGCATACTGCAGTAAAATTTCTTGCTGAAGCGATAGGAAGCGTCAGGGACTCTGGTGCAGGCAGGGAAGATGTAGTTAGGCTTGAGGAAGCGGCAAGGAAGTTTGTGAACGAGCTCAAAGCAGTAGAGGTAAGGATGTTATTGAGAGGAAACGACCATGGTACCCCACTTAACTAACAGTGGCTCCAAATAAATAATTTATAGCTTTGCATTCTGCACCGAATCAGAAGGTGTTCTCAGGTATGCGCTTACAACTAATCCTGTCCTTACCATGGAACGTCCTTTATCTTTAACGAATGGGCTGCAGCATTTGTAGAGCGATGCAGCAGTCCTGTGAGTATTACTAGGAAGATTATCCCCCAGATGGATGGAAAACCACCAAATGGAAGGGCGAATAACAGTGCGAATATCAGGAATGGGTATTGGTCAAGGAGCAGTGTTCTCTCCCCGGATCTCTTTCCCTGACGCCTCTTGATGAAGCTTCCTGTGAGGTCACCTATATGCGTCCCTACACTCATTGAGATTCCTGCAAGGAATATGCCAGGTATAAAATATGAGAGCAGCAGGGCCATTACGAATCCGGAGAGAATGCCTGATAAAAGGCCGCGTATTGTCTTGTGTTTGCCAAATATGGGCTTGCCTTGGAATTTGTGATTCATGTCTATAGGCGCGCCGCCGCCGAATATCACCGGTGCCCCGTTTGAGACATAAGCGGGAAGTATGTATATTACAGGATATATGATTATCGCGTATAATGCATCCTCGATGCCCATACATTCAGCTCATTTTATTTTTCCTTCGACAAAATTTGCGGAACCTCCTCCTACAAAGTCTTTCTGCCCGAGCTTTTCGCTTATGAATTCCCTAGCGTTTATTTTTGAGGCTGGAGATGATGCACATACCACATCGCCCTGCGGGTTGTACAGGAGGATTATGTCCTTGCCGCCCTGCATGGCGAGGTTGGCTATCATGCGCAGCATATCGCGGCTCATGTCAAGCTCTGCGTGCTTCGCATCGCTTTTTGCAAACTGATCTGCCACCTGCCTTGCCAAGAGTTCCTTGTAGTGTTCTGACTTCTTGTAAAAAGACCGGCTCTCTGACTTCAGCTCCTCAACCTTATCCGCAAGTGAGAATTCGCTGGAGTTTATTGCAGATGCTGATCTCTTAAGTTCCCTGTCCTCTTTCCTAAAGTATGATAACGCCGCTGGGCCTGCTACAAACTCTATTCTGTCTATTCCGTCATGCAGCCTGTACGAGCTTGTTACCTTTATTATGCCCAGATAATTTTCTATGCCGGTTGCATGAAGCCCGCCGCACGCCTCTGCGTCTATTAGATTTCCTTTTTTATCTTCTATGATTATTACTCTCATTCTCTTTGATGGTATTCCGTGGCCCTGATATATCTCGAAGCCGTATAGCTTCTCTGCTTCTCCCCTATCCATCTCTTCTGCCTTGACTCTTATTCCGTTGAATATCCAAGTGTTGACAAGTGATTCTATATTTTCCAGCTGTTCATCGGTAAGAGCAGAGTAGTGCGCTATGTCTATATGTGCTTTGTCAGTCTCTTTCCTTGCGCCTTCCTGCCATGCGTGATTACCGAGTACCTTCCTTGATGCGGCACTTATAAGATGCGTTGCCGTATGATGCGCTATAAGGCGCATCCGTGCATCCTCATCCACTTTTGCTTCTACGTACATGCCTTCTGAGATAGACCATTCCTTTTTGCCCTTCTCAAGCGTATGTATTACTATTCCGTTCTGCTTCTGGACATCAACAACTTTTATGCCGCTTATCGTTCCCGTATCCGCTGCCTGGCCGCCGCCTTCAGGATAGAATGGCGTCTGGTCTAATATTACGTACTGCTCTTTAACATATAGCACTTTGGATCTCGATTCCGTGGCAAGTTTGTAGTATAGAGGTATAGTGTGCGGCATTGATTCCGGAACATCTAATGCCGCGGTTTTTTGCCTCTCCTTTTTCACTATGTCCCCGGTTATCAGCGATTCGTAATAACTTTCTGGAAGTGATATCTTCTTCCCTCTTGATGCGGCTGCGTTGATTATGAATTCCGGAGTTATCCCATTGCTCTGGTACATTACCTTAAGCTGGTCTATGCTTACCGTGCCGCCTTTTGAGAGTATTGCATCGATTGTCTTGCCAGCGTTCGCTTTGCTCTTTGCATATCTGTCCTCTTCGACTTTTATTATCCTTGAGAACTCCCCAGAAGAAATGCAGGACTCAAGCTCTGGATATAGGGGCTTGAGATCTCTGGCTATTTCGCTGGCAACTTCGGTAAGGTCTATGCCTAAATCGTACTTCTCTATGAAGTCCATTGATCTTCTTAGTATTATCCTCAGATTGTAGCCGCCACCCACATTTGAAGGGAGAGAGCCGTCCGATATCCCGAAGAGTAACGTTCTTATGTGATCAAGAACCGCATAGAGCGCCTGGAGCGGCCTGATCTTCTTGGCATACTCATCTTGGGTTATGCCTGCCTTGTTCAGCAGCTCTGCCTCCTTTGTGCGCAGGTTTTTTATCTCGTCTATGTTAAGCTCCCCAGAGTATCTTGAGAATTTAGCGAAGAGCTTCTGGTCTATCTCGGCAGAGATACGGGATTCAAGCCTCTCAACAATCTTTCCAAATACTGCGCTGTATGCATTGTCCATCCCTGTGTAGAACCACAGAAGCCTTTCCAGCCCCCAGCCAACATCCACCACTTTCCCGTCAAGTTCCCTTATGGAACCGTTTACAAGCTCAAATTCAGTAAATACGCTGTTTACTATCTCAACTCCGTTCGCAAAACTCTCAAGACACGGGCCAAACTCGGAGAAGTCCGGCATGGCCCACGCATCCTCAGTGTACACAAGATCTTCCGCCTTTACCCCGAGCACCTCCGTAAGGTACTTATAGTTAAGTTCTATGGTTCTATCCTTCCAGTAACCCTCCTTTGGAGCATTGAACGAATGCTGCCCAGCCATCATGAACCCGGTGAAATGCCTGCCGGTTATCCCGACATTCTCTATGTCCCTGAATCGAAGGCATATCTGCGGCACTACAAGAGGATTTGCGCTGTATTCGAAAGACATCTTGCCGTTCTCTATGCGCTGGAAGTCCTGTATGCTTGCTATTGTAAAATATAGATCCTGCCTCCACCTGCTTACTACAGGATATCTTTTTATCTCCTCATGACCATTCTTCTTGAAGAAATCAGCAAAGCTCTTCCAGAACTCGACATACGTAGACTGCCTGGGAGATTCCCTGAAGAAGGAATACTCAGTATGCGCAGGGTCTTCGCATACATCCCTGTCTTTGATTGACCAGAAAGGTATGCCGCATATCCTGCACTTGTGTCTCTTGAATCCTTTATCCTCAAAGAGCTTTACCGAATAATATTTTGAATAGTCTTTTGAAAATTTATTGCGCAGGTCTGACTTGCTGGTTATTCCAGATTCTAATGCCATAGTTTACACACCTCCGCCGACAGATACGCCAGCGGACCATACAGTGCACTCGTTCCTGAAAAACCTGCAGAAATTGCATTTCCATTTTTCCTCTTCTGTTACAGGGCTGGCTTCCCGCTCACCATTCCAGTAACCCATAGCGTAGGCCAGCTTTCCGTCTATGAATGATCTGTCATAATCTATCAAAACCTCGGTTGCCTCCTTCCCGTCGCCCCTATTCATGTAGCTTATCAGTAGCCTGTCGCTGAGCCGCTGCATTGACGACGCCTCTCTGAACATTATCCTGAATATGTTAGTAAGGCCCATGAACTCTTCCTTTACCCCTATTGTGGCCAGTGTTAATGCAAATTGATCAGACATGCGTATCTTCTCTATCCCATATGAATTGCGGAAGTTATCGAACGTGTACAATCCTTCAAGTATATCGCCCAACAGTTTTCTGTACAGCATTATCTGGATCTGGTGCAGGAGTGCAGTGTACGGATTTGGAGCCTTGTTGTCCTTTACTGTTTTCCTCTCTACTATCATTGATTTGTTATCTTCTATGCGTATCTCGTCAATCTGGCCAGATATGCGGTACCCGTTGAATGAACCGTAGATTTTGAGTTCGCGGCAGATGCCTTTCTCCCTGAGCGATAGCAATGACATGTAATTCTCATATGCCTGCTTGTATAACATATCACCGTAGGTAACCGGCTCCGCGTCAAGCTTTGTGTAGACTGCTTCCTTGAGTTTCTCGTGTATTCTTGATCCTCCAACCATCTCTTTGGTCGGTTGTGAAGGTTTCAGGTAGTTCAGTTCCATCTGCTTCTCGCACCAGAATTGGCTGCATATGTCAGTAGCCGAGATGGATCGTTTATGCAGCCTGGCGAGCGCGGGTTCTATTTTTCCGTTCATTTTTATTATCCTCTGGAAAGATCAGACCGCCTACCTATCTTCATAGCAAAAGCTCAGCGATCACCAGGATCATCATATGAACTTTTATTTGTTGGGAATATTAATAATTTTATGCATATCTCGGATTATAGGCTGTTTATTTTTGATTGGGATGGTACACTGAGCACATCCACATTCCTTGTCAGATTCTCGCGCCTCTTCAAAACCAGGTACAATGTAAGCCATGTAAGTGCCAATCTTGACAGGTATAGGATGCCTAGGAATAGGCAGATCAGTATAGATGAGGATGTTGGAAAGCTCTATTCGCTTCTTTATGATTTTTATTCATATGCAACAATGCCAACGCTTAAGGATTGTGCAATGAAGACACTCAGGACATTGAAGAGGCGAGGTAAGGGAACTGCGATATTTACCGATGCGGCAAGATACAGGATCACCAGGGAAGCTGATGAGAATGACTCAATAAGATATATTGATTTTATACTCAGCGCGGGTTCAATCCATGCGTTCAAGCCACGACCAGACGGGCTTATTTTCATACAGCGCATGTTCAGAATCCCAAAGAAGTATTGCCTGTATGTAGGAGATATGGCTTCTGATATCATATCTGCAAAACTTGCAGGAATAGACTCATGCGCATTGCTGGACGGGGTAGATTCATCGCAAACGATAGATAAGGTAAACCCGACTTTTACTTTTGATAGCCTTTGCGGATTCCTTAGAAAGCTGGAAGCGTAGCACATGCGCATACGTTTCGGCATGTAATGGTTATGGACGGTTTGAGCCAGAACGCACACGCGTTGACCAGCATGTCGTTTTTGTTTACGTGCACCTTCGAGGAGATACATTTATAAATGAGGGTAGGGATAGTTAAGTGAGTAGGCACGGCATACGGGCCAGCCTACAGAGGAAATAAAATGCCAAGAGATTACGGAAGAATGGATGACAGAGACAGCGGCAGGAGGGAAGGCGGAAGACATGGATTTGGTATAAAATCCAATTATTTCTTGCCCAAACCTGTCAAGGTAGGAGATGAGGTTGACGTCACAATAGAAGCGACAGCTTCTAAGGGCGACGGAATAGCCAAGAAGGACGGCTTTGTAATCTTTGTGAAAGATGCAAAGCAGGGCCAGTCAGTTAAGGTAAAAATAACTGAAGTAAGAGCCCGATTCGCCATAGGCGAATTAGTCGGAAGTGCCGAACAGCAACCGGCAGAGGAAGAGGATGTACCTGAAGGAGGAGCGGAGTAATATTTTATTAGTCAGACTTTCCTTGCAGTAATGCAGTTTTTGTCTTTTTATTTTTTTACTTTAACGCGCTGGGTTCTTTTGCCCAGTGCAATTTTATGGCATATTTATAAATTTTAGAGCCTTAAGCTAATTGGTTAGATATGCCTTATCTTGTCTCTGTTGGAGGTAATGCCTTAAAGGGCAGGCACGCGGAGATGTCAAAACTCGCTTTTTTTCTCAGCAGGATAATTGGCAATGGGAAAGTTGTCCTTACGCACGGCAATGGACCGCAAGTGGGAGCCATAGAATCTGCTATGCCGGAGACCAAGCTTGGCGTAGCTACAGCAATGACGCAGGCGGAGATAGGAATTCGCCTCAAGGAAGGAGTGCTATTTGGTTTTGAGCATAATAGCGGTCGTAAGGATTTGAGGATAGATGTGCTTATAACCGAAGTATTTGTTAAGGAGACCAGGCATGACATGAAGCCCGTCAAGCCCATAGGAAGTTATTACAAGACAAGGAAGGAAGCGCTAGGCGAGCTTGGAAGCGTATCGCTCGCGAGTTATGTGAAAGGTTATCGCAGAGTTGTCCCTTCGCCTGAACCTCTTAGGCTTGCACGACCAGATTCGCTCCACGCACTTCTTGAATGCAATGATATAGTAATAGCCGGGGGAGGAGGCGGTGTGCCGGTCATTGAAACCGGCAGGGGAAGGGAGATAGCAGAATGCGTAGTCGACAAAGATTACACATCAGCAATGATAGCGCAGGAGATTGGGAGCAGCATAATGTACATATTTACGGATGTTGATGGCGTATACGAGGGATTTGGAACAAAGAAGCAGCGGCTCATAGAGAGGATATCTGCAAAGGAAGCTAAGGATATGAAAGAAGGCGGAGAGTTGGAAATGGGCAGCATGGAACCTAAAGTGTCAGCTGCTGCAAGGTTCGCCGAAAGGACTGGAGGAATAGGCGTTATAGCCAATCTGCTCAAGCCTGAGAGCGCCCTCTCACTTTCCGGCTGCACGGTCATTTACAGCAGCAACTGACTTTATAGCCGCAGTTACTTCCCTTATGCCGCCTGCAGACTTTATGCAGTCTTTCTCGAACATTGCTTTTGTGGCCCTTACGCCCATTCGGCCGAGTTCCTCTATCACTAGGCTTGGTGAGACAGAGCTTATCCCTGCTGATTGCGTTATCCGTGGTATGCTATAAAAGAAGGGAACACTTAACTCCTGTAGTTTTTTGTGCAGGATAAGAGAGGCTTCCTGATATTCTTCGCTACCATATGCCTTAAGTGCCTTGTTTATCGTGATCTTATCGTCCATCGCGCCGACCCATATCGGGCCGGAGTGGAGAAGTCTGCCTCCGCAATTTGGGCAAAGTCTATCCAATATGGCAACTATGCCAGCATTTGTATAGTATGCATGGCATTTTGTGCAGTAAGATACATATCCATTAGCAGACATTGATGAGGATGCCTCCTGCGCCCCGCTGCGGAGGTAAAGAAAGACGCGCATGTAATGAATCTTGTATATTGAGAGGATAGGGAATATGCCAAGGTTAAACTGTGAGGCCATGCGTGATATGAATGAGAGCAGTATCCGTATTCCTGCTTCATGGCAGAGTTCATTGTGCAGGGGCACAGAATTGTAAAGCTTAACGCATGCCTTTTGATGAGCACCGCATAGTACAGCGCCGTCTGTTGCCGTTACCATAAGCATAGCGCCTTTTGAGGCTATCTTCATAAGGTCATAGATATATGGAGCTGGAGTACCGAATGGATCGAGGTCTATTATATCATACTTGTTTTCAGTTGTATTGGCAAACTCCTGTATGCTCTTGTTGATGACCATTGCGCTGGCTTTATTTGCAGCTACATTCTTTGAAGCTGAATATGAAGCCCCTGCATTTATGTCAAGCATATCTACAATAGCCCCAGCTTCCTTCTCGTATCTTATTCCTCTTATTCCTGTTGCACATGTCGAATCGAGTATCCTTGGTTTGCTTATACCTGATGCCTTTGCCATTATGACAGATATGTCGCGCAGCTCTTCCATCTTGGGATTGTAGAAGACGCCCCTTTCCTGCCTTATCCTTATGCCATGCTCTGTAAAAAAAACCATGCAATCAGTTAGAATTCGCCTTTGTCATGTATGATAAGCACAGCGTCCATTAAACCGTGGGCGTAGGATATGCATGAGAAGGAGGTATAGTAATCTCTTTTGTCCATCCAGCTCTTTGAATCGCTTGCGTACATCTTTGCGAGGTTTACAATCATGGCCTCTTTTGGTGTGAGGGCGACACCTTCAAGTTTGCTTTCACTCTCCTTAAATTTCATAAGGTCCTTGTCTATCCTTATTAGTATGTCATCCATTTGTTCAGCCAGTTATTCACTAAATTTATTTGTGTCATTGTTAAAATGCTTTGCGTATAGCTAGGCTTGTGGACAGAGTAGCATCGCGCCATATTGGATATCCGCAGGTTTGCTTAATGGCGCCAATCCCACTCTGCCGAAGCTTTCTGCAGGGATACAATACTTTTTATATGTTGTTTACAGAAGATATCATGTTTATACAATACGGTGAGTTATTGGTTGATTATAGGAAATCTGAGCTGCTGAAAAGGCACGTGGAGGATTTGCACGTTAAAAAAGGCATGAGCGTCTCGGAGCTCATCTCTGCGATGAAGAACATCGGCGGTTTCTCGGCGCAGAATATGGTTCATGGCATCGGCATAATAGATGCAATGCTTAGGGATAGGGACTCATTCAATTTCCTCTCTTTCCCAGCAAATATAATATCAACTGGTGTAAGAGGGCTTATTGCAGATTCGGTAGGTTATTTTGACGCATTGATGACCACCGGAGGTACACTTGACCACGACCTTGCCAGAGCTCACGGAGGCAAGTACAGCGTGGGAAGTTTCGAAGCGGATGACAGCAGATTGCATGGCATGAGCATATATCGCCTTGGCAATGTATTCATAGAGCATAAGGAATACGGGGAGGCTGTGGAGCAGCAGTTTACGGAAATAATGAATGATATATATTCTGGCAGGGATTACAGGGGGGAGTATAGTCCCAGCGAGCTTATATACGAATTTGGCAAGAGGATAAAGGACAGGAATTCCATACTATACCAGTCTTATAAGCACAAAGTCCCTGTATTCTGCCCTGGTATACTTGACGGGGCATTTGGAACGCAGCTTGCAATATTCTCGCAGGATCATAAATTCAAGCTCAATCTCCTAAAGGACGAACTGCTGCTCAGCAACCTTATGTTTGACAATAAAGTAACAGGTGCACTGATGCTAGGAGGGGGAATAAGCAAGCACCATGTGATATGGTGGAACCAGTTCAAGGGCGGACTTGATTATGCAGTATATATAACAACCGCAAGCCAGTATGATGGAAGCTTGTCAGGCGCAAGGCTCACCGAAGCAGTTTCGTGGGGCAAGGTGAAGGAGAAGGCAAAGTACGCAACAATAGACGGGGATGTGACCATAATACTACCCCTCATATTCGCACATCTTGGCTTGGTAATGAAGTGAGCCTATGGACCTAGATGAAAGATCCAGGAAGATTCTGGAGGATGGTGCAGTAAAGATGCGCGTTTCGAGGGGCGGTATTGCACAGCAGGTAACTTTCATCGTAAAGCGGGTGGCCTTTGGCAATATAACTTATGTGGAGCTTTTTTCCGAGAGGGTAATAGATATCTCAGAGATAAAGAGGGTGGCCGAGGAGACTGGACTGCCTGTCGAAGCGGCAAATGCAAAAGCATTCCCTGAAGGGAAGTCTTCCGTAGATTTTAAGGATTTTTAACTGCATAGTGTTTGATGACATACCAGGCGCGAGTTTATGGTTTCACGAAAGTTCCTCCTTTCAAAAGTCAAGGAACTGAGAAAACTGAGCGGATTTTACCTTGAGCTTAAGAAGATAAATGGGCATTATTACGTTTTCAAGTCAACAAGCATTTGGGACAGAAAGCATGGCAAGCGGGTAAAGAAGACTGAATACTTCGGCAGAATAAGCGATAGCGGGAAGTTTATCGAGGGAAAACATGCAATTGACAGCTACGGTTCAGTAGATTCGTTAGTGCCAGCGGACCATGAAGGAGGCGGGGATAGTGCTGATGACCTACGCCTGCTGCGCATGCTCAGCATGGACGCAAGAGTAGGTGTCTCAAAGATAGAGGAAACCCTGAACCTCAAGAAAACCGCAACGACTAACAGGCTAAAGAGGCTGGAGGCCAAATACGAGATACGATATATTGCTGAAGTAGATCAGGAAAAATTGGGTTACTCAGGCTACCTGATATTCCTGAAGTTCAATGCAAAGTCTATGGACATGGAGCGCGTAGGGGCAATTCTGTCTGGTGATCCGATGGTGCAATTGGCAGCCACGCTCCGCGGAGGATATGACCTAATGGTTTATTATCTTGCAGAAAACGATAGAAGAGCCAATTTAAGGCTGTATGAGCTTAGGAAGAAATTATTGCCTGAAGAGGACTGCGAATGGATGATATCGCAGTGTTTTATAGGATACGGATTCGTTCCGCTTAGGGATGTTTTCTTCAATGAGATGAAAGGCAAGGTGTGGCACAGGAGCAAAGATAGTCCCAGGCATGAAGATGGGAGGCTTTACTATGGGGAATATGCAACGCTTCGTGAGCTTAACGTGGACGGTGCAGCCCCATTTGCAGAGATAGATAGAAGGCACTCATTAAATGATGGTAATGCACAGTACTCCTATTACAAACTGATGGAAAAGGGCATGATCAAAAGAATTACAATATCGGAGAATAGGTTTGCAAACGACAGGCTTGTCATTAGCCTGATGGAGATTTTAAACACAGCTGCATTTGAGAGAAGTAGATCACAGCTGCTGAGCTTCATAATCTCTGAATCTGGAAGGGCTGTCAATACGAATGTTCTTGAGGCGGATCTCATGAATCCTTACGGCATAATCTTGATATCGCCTATGGACAACAAGGACAGAGAGATGGAATTTATGGAAAAGCTTGGAAAGGTTGCAGGCGTGCGGATGCGGAGGATGGAGATAAGAGAGATAATTGTAGGTTCATTCTGCTATAGGAATTTTGACAACGCAGCCTCTAACCAATATCGTATACTCAAGAGCATCTACCAGTCCGGCGGCGGAGTTGACAAGCAGACAGCAATATTTGGATAATATTTTATATTCAGTTGGTTATTATATCAGCATAGAATATAGGTTTTGGTATGCGCCCTTACAGGAGATTTTTGGCATTGGCTTCGCTTATGGTAGCGTTGGGTGAGCTTGGCGCCACGACAACTATATTATCAAAGAATATAACAGTAACTACGGTAAACGCCACGACAACTGTGTCTGCTTCTCTGACTTCCACGTATACGGCCAATACCAGCAGCGTCGCTATAGCGAGCTCGACGGTAATCACCACAACCCAAGCAAGCGCAATTCCCAATCTTGTACTTTACGCAGTGATTGTCATTCTGGTAATAGTGATTGTAGCACTAGTTTTGAGGAGAAGGCATAGCCAGATATAGCGATTGAAGCCTCATGGAGGGAACACATAAGCAGCCAGTGAACCCTGTATAGGTGTTAATACCGGCGTTGTGCTAACCGTATATGTACCTGGATTGTCTATAATACATTCTGCTGCGAACGCGCTATCCTGTCCGGTCTCGTTTAGATACCCTAGCATCGTGCATCCAGATGGGAGTCCTGGAGTATATGCGTATGGCGGATATGAATTCTCCCATCCTGACACGCCCATCAATATAACGAAGCTTCCGGGTTGGGTAATTGGGAAATTAAGGACTAGAGAACTCCCTGAAGATGAATTTACAGCAGTATATACTGCTGCGCTGCTTACAGGTGCATTAAGCGCGACGCTCCCTATAGACTGATACCATGGATCGTCTCCAGAAGTGTAGCAAGAGACCGTAGGGCTCGTCTGATAACCTATGTCAGAGCAGCTGTTGCCTGCAGTATCGCAGATGCTTTGCGTGCCGCCGCTGCTTGCGACCTGTATGGTATACGTGGTGGATGATATGTACGGCGCGCCTGATGCGCATTCGGATATGTAAGAAGAGTATCCTGAAGGCATGTCCAACGTCAATGAACTTACTTGGGAACCGCCAGCATCGGATAGCTGGGAGGAGAAGCAGTATTGCGTATTTGAAAATGATACAGACTGCGTATTTCCTGGAGAGAGGGATCCGGATGACGGGGATGGGACGTATATGTCCTGGCAGCCCGATGATACCGAAGGCGTTACTACTGCGATGCTGAATGTATGCGACGCTGTGCTTGTTCCTGTGAATTCTATGGTATTGCTTGTTGATGTTTCAGTAGAGCCATTATATGTAACCTGCCATAAAGTGCCAGATGGCAGGCCGCTTTCCACAAATACTGCATTGTATGAGAGGAGTATTGTAGAGAGAGGAGGTATTGTAGATGTAGTGAATACAGTAGTTGATGAAGAGGTGGATACCGATGTGCCTATTGCCGATGATATTATCTGCGCCCTTATGCTCCCTGTAAGCTGCGTAGAAAAATTGGTGTTCTCTTCCGTATAATTAATGTCCATGCTTCCCGAAAAATAGCTTCCGCTTGGAGCGTTGAAGGCAGAGGAACCCGAATAGCACTGTATTACGAATGATTGGCTTGAACCTGACTTTATGAGTATAGAATTTGACTGCGACGAGAATGAAGGAGGCGCAAACGGCTCCTGGAATGATGACTGAAGTGCAGAGGAATTTGAATTGCAACTCGCAGAATTTATTGTTATGGGATTTCCTGTGGTCTGAAGCAGCTTGAGGTAAAGCATGCCGTTGTTTGTCATGTAGTAATTCAGACATGAGAAACCGCTTGGAACTATGCATTCTGGATGCGAAGCTGTTGATGAGTTCGGGTTAAGCACCCCAAGTCCAAAAAGAGCAACGAGAACCACTGCTATAATCAATATGGCCCACGAATATGTGGTGAGATACTCCATTGCGCTTTGGGCTTTGCGGTGCATTGCTACACAATCGCATATAGTTGCGCTAAAGGGTTTAAATCCTTGCGTTATTGCTTGGATTTCATTTTATATACTGCGAAAGGCTTCTGCTGGCATTTTTGGATAGGGAGGATACCCTTACCCCTACTTTCCTTAACTTCTTTGATGAATCCAGCGAATGGAGCATTATCTCAAGAGCAACCTTGGATATTGTTTCCTCTGAAGAGGACCTCCTTATGGTCTTTGACCTGAATGCATCTGAAAAGTCAAAATACCTCAACTTAATTGTTACTGTAGAGAAGGATAGCCCCTGCTTCTTTATCTCATCCGCAACCTCGGATGAAAGTTTGCGGATAGTTTCTGAGATTAGATCTATATCAGAAGTGTCAAAGTCGAATGTACGTTCCCTCCCTATTGATTTAATCTCTGTGCTTTCGGACACCTCTTCAGGATCTATCCCGTTTGCATACTGCAGGGTTACAAGCCCGTAGCTGCCAAGCAACCTCTCTGCTGAAGAGGGGCTTATAGATGCAAACTTTCCTATAGTATCATACCCTGCTGCTTTTAGCTTCTGCTCTGTCATCTTGCCCACGCCGTATAGCTTGCCTATTGGGAGGTCTTTTAGAAAGATTTTGGCGTCTTTTTCCCATACTGTGCATATGCCTGCAGGTTTTGCCTCTTCGCATGCCATCTTTGCAAGGAGCTTGTTGTTGCTTATCCCTATTGAGCAGCTGAGCGCAGTTTTTGCCTTGATGGCAGAAGCAATCTCTCGCGCATACTGTGCAGCGCTATCCTTTGCTTTTATTATCGAGCTTACATCGAGATATGCCTCGTCTATGCTGACCTGCTCGAAATTTTCGGCATAACTTCGCAGTGTCGCCATTATCTCTGCTGATACACGCTCGTAATATGGATAATCCATCTTCATGAATACAGCATCAGGCTTAATACGATATGCATTGGAGAGCGCCATGCCGCTATGTATCCCGAATGCCCTTGCCTTGTAATTGCAAGTCATTACCACGCCCCTGCCGTTCTGCATCTTTTCGTCGGAGCCTATTACTAGTGGTACTTCTGAAAGCGCCCTGTTCCGCGCCTCTTCGCATGCTGCAAAGAAGTAGTCCATGTCCGCAAGCATTATTACTCGCATTTTCTCATTTTGTTGGTGTGTAGTTTTACGATGCGCATGCCGAAGGATGTGCGTAGCATACAGAATATGATGCAGTCTGCGGTATAGCGAGGTACTTACATGCTGTGACTATTTCCGGTGTGGCTATCACATCGTAATGCTGTGCAAGATCATGCTGAAAGTTTATCGTAGTTGTTGAGTTCTGCAGGCATGTGCCCAGCTGCGTGTTGTTTAACCCGGAATCGTTGGCTATTGATGCGAGTTCGTTTTTTGATATGTAACTGCCAGTGTATATCCTATTCAGGCTTTGCTCAAAGGAACCAAAACCAGGCTGCGCTGACGCGCATAGGATATACTCGCCTAGCTGGTCTGCGTTTTGCACACCGTAGGAATTTGCAACCTGCTGCGAGTACTGGGTAAAGAGTATCTTTATTGACGCATTTATCCTTGAACCGAATCTGCTGCGAAGCTGCGTGAAGTTATTCAGGCTTGATATTGATCCAGGTGCATATGGATCGACAAACCAGTAAACGCTTGTTGCGTTAGTAGAATTGCAGGCTATCGCCTCGCTGCCCAAGCGTACTACGCCGTAGCCAACTACTGTATTGTTGCCAGATAAAGCAGGCTTTGATGTTTCTATGTATGGAGTTATATTGCTCATATTTTTGTCATTGACTAAGGCTGAAAAATAATACTGCAGGTTGCTTCCTGGCTCCTTGAAAGGTACTTGCACATACCATTCTTTTGCTGAAGGAATATATGAAATGTCCATCTGGCTGGTATTAGATATGAAAGGAAGAACCGATAGGGATGTATTGGAAGACGCATAATTTGCCAGATAATTCTCGACTGCATTCTTTACCTGGGTAGTGTTATGGACTGGGGATACGCATGTTCCATTCAGTGACCCATAAGTGCATGTAGATGATGTATTAGATGTTATAGATGCTACAGGTTGCTCCAGATAATTGGAGACTACAAGTATTGCAGCCATTATCACCACCAGCGCTATCAGCGCTATGTGTATATTATCAAGCCCGCCGAATTTGCCTACTGGCTTTACTAGGATTTCTGCAGCATTGCTATTCTTTTTAGTCTTTTTCACAGGCATTTTTATTCACCATAACCGGGCCCGGCGGGATTTTCAATGAGTTTTTGAACCCGCGACCATCACCTTAGGACGGTGCCACTCTATCCAAGCTGAGCTACGGACCCGTGTCACTCCTTATTCTGTACATAAACATATAAAAATTCCTAGTTGAATGCTTAGAACTCTGTTGCAGCGCATTCGGCTTATTAGGAAGACCTGTCGCTGTGGCAGCGCATATGTTGCAGGTCTTTCTTATGCCCTCATTTGAAGTTCGTGCTTGCTTATGCCGCCACGGTTTGTAGGGCATGTCAGGCAGCGCGGACCGCCACCTTCTGTGATTATATTTGGCATGCTGACCTCAATAACCTCTACTCCTGCGGCCATTAGCCTCTGATTTGTAATCTCATTTTCTTTTACCGCTATTACCTTAGATTCGCTTATTGCAAGTACATTGCATCCGAGCGATTGCTGCTCTGATGGATCTGCGACAACAACTTTGTATCCGTTGTTTTTTAGGTAATCCAGAAATGCCTTTGGCAGTCGGCTAGTATCTGCAAGGACTTTCTTCATGCCTATGACAGTGAATAAGACATCAAGATGCAGCTCCTCGTGCTCCACGGCCAAAAATGTTATATGCGGAAAGGCACTGGCAAGCTCCTTGAACCCTGACATGTTAGTTCTCTGACCGATCCCTACGGCTATGACATTCGGCTGCAGGATTACTACGTCGCCTCCCTCTATGAACGAACCATCACCTGCAAGCTTAATTACATTGCCATTATGCCGAAGCTTCTCTGCCGCATCTGTTTCGTACCTCCGGTTTTCTGGGCGCATTTTTCCTATGACTAAAGTATCGCCAATCACAAATGACGGATCCCTTGGGAACATGCCATCCCTCTCTATATCGCTGGTCCATGCGCCTGACCGCTTGACTATTACGCCGTTTGATTTGAGCGCATCCACTAAAGCAATGTGCTCCGCGCCCAGCGCGACGGTATCAACAATCTCCGCGGTTGAGCGCGAAACGTTATTGTTTTCACGTGTAGATTTCACCCGAGCAGTTATGGTTGGGGTATAGCTAACAACAGCCTCCTTAAGTTCCTGGTATTCTGACCTTACCTCTAATGGCAATGATAGGTGTGCTACAGAAGGCATTGTTCCGGAGCGCCTGAATATTATCAGCCCATCGTTGCCATTTTCTTTTATGTAGTCTATTCCGCGATACCCTTCTTTCAGGAGGAGCTTGCATATATTGCGCAGATGCTCTGGGCTGCCGCTTAACTTTACTGCAACCTCCGGGTTATTCGGATATGATGAACTTGCTGCCAGGGTATCCTGCATTACAGGTATTTTGGATAGCAATACATTGGAAAGGTGATAGTCATGGTCGAATGCCATTGGGTTTTCGTTTATTGGCTTTACCATTGTAAATGTTACTTGGCCGTTTTCGAGCGAGCAGTCTGCAATTGAGAATCCATCATTTACTGCCGTGCTTATAGCAATTGTATCTGCCTGCTTTATTTTTACTGATGCCTTTTCCAAACCGCTGTCCTGTGCTTTCCTTCCCAACTCCTTCAGGAATTCTTTTACGGCAATAGGATTGCAGGATTGCATTTCAAGCGGCTTTCCTTCTTCTGCAGACTTTTGCTTTCCCCATGCCCCTCCATTACCGCTGCTTGAGCGTATCTGATTGAAGCGTGCAATAATCTCTTCCTGTGTAGCAGGCTTTGACATTGATGGGTCCTTTGGGAATGCTACGCTGTTTTGACTAACTCGTAGTTCTTTGACATTCATTTTCCCACATATTATTATTAAAAAATTTCCTATTTAACGATTACTGTAACTGGCCTGTGCACGCATTTTGAGAGCATTTGGGCCGGCGCTGGCGTGATCCTCTTTTCTTTCCTCTTAAGTGCATGTATCACAGGATTGCAGTTCATAAAGATGCGGACTCAATTAACGAAATTATCAGACTTTTTAAGTGGTATAATTCATGTATGCTTATACTTTCGGAATTGGAGTGCGGGTTGGCACCTCCGCTTGCCATTATCAGTATGTTTGGATATTTGCCGCATAGCACATTTGCCTCAGTAGTGGCCTTGAGCCCGTGAATCTCGAAATTCAGGCCTGCGGCTTTTGAGGCTTTGCTTGCAAGCTTTGCTATCTGGCTGCCAGCATTTACACTAAACGGCTGCTTGGGATCTTTGTCACCGTAAAACTTAAATCCGCACCCTGTTGCGTCACATGCTTCCGCCAGCGCACTTTTTATCCCGTCCAGTCGCTTGGTCATTGACTCGATGCTCCTGCCCCTCACTTCCCCCTCAATTACGACTGCGCCTGGAACAATGTTGGTGCGGGTCCCTCCGCTTATCGTACCGAAGTTCACTATGCTGCCATCAGGGTATGAGCCAAATTTCTGCTTTGTGATTAGATGCCCTGCAGCCTTGAGCGCATTCCTGCCCGTTTCTGGAGCGAAAGCAGCATGGGCGTCTTTGCCAATTATTTTTATCTTGAAGCTTGAGTGGCCTAGGGCTTCGTTCATGAATGTTCCCGGATGACCAGAACCGTCTATTACGAAGGTGTAGTCTGGTCGCGGGAATATGTTGATGCTGCTGGCGCCCATTATGCCCTGCTCTTCGTTAACAGAGAATACGGATATAACTGTGCAGTGGTGCTCCTTTTTAATCTCCTGCATAGCATAGAGCAGAGCAGCTATAGATGCTTTATTGTCTACCCCAAGTATAGTTGTCCCGTCGCTGCGTATTCTCCCATTCTTAATGACAGGCCTTATTGGCTTTTTGCCGTCTTCGACTGTATCCATATGTGCAACGAACATTATTGTTGGTCCTTTTCCTTCAAGCTTTGCTATGAGATTGCCCGTGTTGCCTCCTGTTTTCTTGTTGGCATTATCGAAGTGGTTAGGGACCCCGTTTTTGGAGAGATAGCTGCTTAGATGCGTAGCTATACCTAGCTCCTTTCCGCTTGGAGAACTTGTCTTAACAAGATCGCAAAAAAGCTTTTCTAGTTTTTCCCTGTGCTCTGCTCCGCTTTTATTTTTGGATGGCATCTGCGTCAGTCCCGCTTTGAGCTGTTTAGAGGCCCTGCGATGTACTGGGCCTTTGTCAGCTTGTAGAAATGCCACGTTTGATCAAGTTCTTTTACGTTAACGCCAAGCGATTCGATCTCTTTTATCGATATCTCTGTGAAGCCTATCGCATTTTTAAGCAGTGCCTCGCCCATGCTTGCATCATTCTTTACTTCGACGACTACAGCGTCGGGCCACTTGGCAAATATAAGGTCGAGAACCATGTGGGTGAGAGAACCGTTAATACCCTGCTTCCTGAAGTCTTCGTGTGTTACTACGGTACGCAACTCCAAGCATCCTGACCATGCATCTATTGCCATGTGTGCAACTGTTTTCCCTGTTTCAGGATGCTTGACTACAAATGACATTCCCTCTTTCACCCATGCCTGCAGCTCTTCTGGCAGTCCTTTCTCTATGAGAGCCCCTGTGCCATTTGCAGAGTGAACCATTTTGAGTATCGCATCGATATCGAAAGGTTCTGTAAGCATGAATTTGAATGTCTGCTTGCTCGCCTGCAGCTGGATTGATTCGCCTGGTATAGGCCACATCGGGGCAACCACTTCCTGCCGCCTTGCGACCATTTGCAACGCTTCGTACCCGCTGCCTGCGCCAGCTAAGTTTTTAGAAATTATCTTATTGTTCATTTTTACCATTCTGCCTTTGATTAAGTTAAGTGCGGGATTATATAAATAGTTTATGACACATTTGTTATAAAATAGGAGAAATATGTATCAAATTATACATTTTTCCCGTATTCGTCTGCTATCTTTTTATATGCGTCCCTGAACGGAACGCCTTTAGTTACAAGATCATACGCCCTTGACGTAGCGTATAGCTCGTCGGACATTGCCTTTGCGCAGTTTTGCCTGTTAACCCTTAGGTTCTTGAATAGCAGCGCAGCAATCTTAAGGCTGGCGCTTGTGATCTCAAAGCCCTTTATCAGAGGGGCCTTCGTTAGGGATAGGTCTGCGTTGTAGCCCGTAGGGAGATTGGCTAGGAGGGATTGCACCTGAAATTCGTAGCCGAGTATTATGTGATACTTTGCGCGCATAAGCTCAAGGAAATCCGGGTTGCGCTTGTTGGGCATCATCGAACTTCCGGTTGTGAATTCCCTTGGAAGTTCGTAATAACCGAATTCAGGCATGGTGAATACTATCAGTTCTGCGGATATGCGGTTTAAATCCAGCATCACCTGGCTCAGGGCATGGAGTATCGTGGCTTCAAATTTTCCCCTGCTGAGCTGTGCGTAGATCGGATTTACCTGTATCCTTGAGAAACCTAGCTCTTTTGCAGTGTATTCTCTGTCAAGCTTTATCGGGCTTCCGTAACCTGCACCTGTACCGAGAGGCGACTGATTGATTAGCATTAATGTTGCCTCCAGAAGTGATATGTCATCGTTGATTGCATCTATGAATGCATCCGTCCATAATCTTACTGATGAAGGCATTGCTTTTCTTGTGTGGGTATAGCCAGGGAGTTCTATGCTGCCGTACTTCCCCTTGAAATGAAGCATGGCGGCGGTCAGCTTTTTCGCCAGGGATATGCATGCCGTGAGGTTCTCCCTCGAGTACAGCCGGAGTGCAACTAGAACCTGGTCGTTCCTCGACCTTCCCGTATGGATTTTCTTCCCAAGCTGGCCCAGATTCTTAGTCAGATAATTCTCGATTGCCGTATGGCAGTCCTCGTCCTCCTTTGAGATCTCGAACTTTCCCTGCTCGAGGAGTTTTATTATTGTATTTAAGGACGAACCAAGCTTGGAAGCCTCTTTCGGAGTCAGTATGCCTATTCTGGCAAGCATTTTGGCATGTGCAATGGATGCTATGCAATCATACTTTGCTATTTTAAGATCCAGCAAGTACTCTTCGCCTGCTATGTAATCCTCTATCTCACCATTTATTGAGTAGCCTTTGTACCAGAGCTTTTTCGCCTTCATCAGCTTACCTTCATTTATCTTCTCTTGCCCATTTGTATGGCAGTTTGCCTTTCATTGCAACGAAATGTGCCTTGAGGCGTAGGGCATTTATGTTTATGAAGCCTTTTGAGTCGATTGCATTGAATCCTCCTTCCTCATCCATGCTTGACTGCTTCTTATTATAAAGCGGGGTGAAGGCCTCCCTGCCTATTACATTCACATTGCCTTTGTAAAGCGAAAGTGCCACTTTGCCGTCTATAGCTTCCTGGCTCTTGTCGAATGCATTCATCAGGAAATCCATTTCTGGTGAAAACCAGAAGCCATTGTATATTATCTCGGAAAATTTGGGCATAAGCATATCGCGGATGTGCATCACCTCCTTGTCCATTGCTATGCCTTCGAGATCCCTATGGGCGATCCATAATATTGTACCGCCAGGCGTCTCGTACACCCCACGTGATTTTATGCCTATAAAACGATTCTCAACCATGTCCACTCTGCCTATCCCATGCTTGCCACCAATCTTGTTCAGATACGTGAATAGTTCAAGTGGCTTTGTTACCGTGACATTGGCGGTCTTATCCTCCACCCTTACTGGATTCCCGTCCTTGAATGATATCTCTATAATTGATTCCTTGTCGGGAGTGCTGTCTATTGATGATGTCCTTGAGAATACATGCTCAGGCGGCCTGTATTCAGGGTCTTCTAGAACCCCTGATTCATGGCTTATGTGCATAAGGTTCTCATCCTCACTGTAAGGCTTTGCTTTTGTGGCCTTTATCGGTATATTGTACTTCTCAGCGTATTTGATCATGTCGCTCCTTCCCTTGAACTCCGCAAGAAACTCAGGGTCTTTCCATGGTGATATTACTCTTATCTCCGGGTTGAGTGCGTAGTAGGTAAGCTCGAAGCGCACCTGGTCGTTGCCCTTGCCTGTTGCACCATGCGCAACGTACATTGCGCCCTCTTTCTTGGCTATATCTATCTGCGCCTTTGCGAGGAGGGGCCTTGCCAAGGATGTTCCGAGGAGATACCTTCCTTCATACATGGCATTGCCGCGCATTGCGGGGAAGATGTAGCTGGTGACAAATTCCTCTTTCAGATCTATTACGTATATTTTCGATGCGCCGAGAGAAATGGCCTTCTTCTTGGCTGCCTCAAAATCTTCTTCCTGACCCACATCGCCAAGGAAACATATAACCTCATATCCTTTATTTACAAGCCATTTCAGTATCACCGATGTATCCAGACCGCCGCTGTATGCCAGGACCACTTTCTCTTTTTTTGCCATAGTTCTCATCTTGCGAAGTGTAATTTATAGGTGACATCCTCCAACGACTAAAGATCAAAAAGTTAGATGGATACCGATACGCCATCCAGTTTTCTGCATGCATTGGAAAAGGTGTGCGCATTATTTGCCCGGGTTTCGTAATAAGATTCCCGTATAGATGACTACTTCATTATTAATAAGTTTGCCGCACCATTTAATAATAAATAGTATATATGTGTACCAAATGATACAGTGAATGCATGACAATATCCAATGTAGTAAGGATGTATTTGAAAAGCAAGCCCTACACGCTTGAGGCGCTGGATAGCGGGATAGTGAATTACAGCGCTCTTTCAAGGCTAATGCAGAAGCAGCTCGGGATTAAAAACTATCAGGCTATAAAAGCGGCAATACGTAGATATGCTGAGGACAGAGAAGTTCTTAGGGAGGGCATAGAGATGCGCGCCCTTGGCATACTCAGGGAAAACAGGATGGCACTCCTTGATGGAGTGAGGGTCATAATATCCACTGGTGATCTGGAGATTGAGAGCGATGCCAAAGTGAAGATGGACGACTATTACATATACCTGACAAGGAAAGACGTGCTCAAGTCCCTGGACAAGAAAGCAAGGAAAAGCCTTGTAAAAGTAAGGGATAGCTGTTCTGCGATTATAATATATTCTGAGGAGGGAATTGAAGGCGCCTCAGGTGTTATAGCCTTCCTCGCATCACTTCTGGCAGAGCAGAATATCAACGTAGTAGAATTCATATCCTGCTACACCGAGACGATAGTAGTAGTCAGCAAGGAAGACTCACTGAGAAGCTATTCTCTTCTTGCAGAAGTAATATCATCCCACTAGTCTCGTTCTTGCAGAATACAAAAAATAAATTGCAGGACCAGATGGCCTGCACATGAGGGTCAACGCCAAGAGTTAAGCACACGGACAGCTAAGGCGAAGAGCCACTTACGCAGTCACGCCCTGTTACCATGCGCTTTCCTTCCCAGCTTTCCTGCACGCGGATCCAATTGCTTGATGACCAATGAAGCGCAGAACCGCGCAACAGAACAATACTTTCCTTCAGGCATCCGCATCACCTTGATAATCTTATTTTGGTTTTGCTTATATATACGCCTTTTATCTTCAACGTCTTATGTCTAATCGAAGCAGAAGCTGCAGTAAGCGCTGCGCCTATCATCTTCTACGTCAAGGTAGAACCAATTTATTAGGATATGCCCATAATATTCTGTTGAGGATTTATCTGAGGCAGGATTCAATGGATATAGTCTTTGTGACATCTAATAAGAATAAGGTACGCGAAGCTAGGATGATTCTTAATGGCTCGGGTATAAGGCTAAAGGTTGTTCCTGAAGAACTTGATGAGATGCAGTCGCTGGATGTGAAGGCAGTTGCCGCGGATAAGGCGCGCAGGGCTTACGATATGACAAAGATGCGGATTATCGTGGAAGATACGGGTTTCTTCTTAGAGTGCTGGAATGGGTTCCCTGGAGCTCTTGCAAAACACATGCAGACGACCATAGGCAACAAAGGAATAGTGGCCTTGGTAAGCAAAAACAACCGGAATGCTTATTCAGAAACGGCAGTGGCGTACTGCGACGGACATACTACGAAATTATTCAGCGGCAGAGTTGCAGGGAGCATCTCTGAGGAGGCACGTGGCACAGAAGGATTTGGATGGGATTTTATATTTATCCCAAAAGGGGAGAGTAGGACTTTTGCTGAACTTGGCATGGCTGAAAAGAATAGATTATCGGCAAGAGCCGTAGCCTTCAGGAAGCTTAGGGATTATCTGACGCGATAATGAATTTGCATGTATTCAATCCAGCTGCGCGAGTATCCTCTTTGCAGTCTCTTTCCCGAATATCCTCTCTGCCGTTCTGCGTCCTTCTTCTGAACGCAAATCTTTTACGCTTTTTACCCCGCTATTATATAGGGCACGTGCCCTAACCCTGCCTACCTGCTCCAGGCGCACGAGATCAAGGAGCTCCTTCTTTATTCCGTAGCGCATCCTTACGCGTATCTCAAGAAGAGACAGGCTTTGAACATGTGTAAGCTTTGCGAGTTCCATGCTCGCATAGAGAAGCCAGTCCGCATTCCTTATTTTGTTGTATATTACCCCAGGGGTTGTCGAGTAACCTGCAGCAAGCTCACGCTCTCCTGCCTCTTCAATCCAGTCATTAAGCATAAGCGCCGTTGAGAAAGGGGGCAGTGGATCGTAGTAGTATTCGTCTGAAAGATAGTATGCTGCGCCCTCCTCTGCTATTGGAGCGTACTTGACGAACTCTTCCTCCGCCTTCTCTACAGGGCGTATATAAGGCCGCATCTCCACAGTGTTGGATATCATGAATAGCACAGGTATGGTGCCATTTGCCTTTGGGAGCATATCTATGATGCATTTTGCAGATAGAGGATCTATGTATAGCTCGCTTACCCTTTCCCCTACCCTTGTAGGTGTATATGCATTTCCGCTTTTCTTTATGAAATCCCATTCAGATAGATCTTTAAGGACCATTCCAACTATCTTCTTCATTTGGAACATATCACCATATTGTTTGCCGTAGAATGTATCTACAAGGAAACCCATTATGGACTCTTCTGTAATTAGGAACCTTGATGCTATGAATGATAGCACATGCATCCTAAGTATGGGTATTATTGCAAGATTGGATGTTATCGGATCCGGAGGCGCGGATATGTAACGCCTGTACAGCTCGTTCACCTCGTTCTTCGTCTTCGCTATGAGCAGCGCCCTGCCCTCTGTATCGTATTTAGGCCTTCCTGCCCTCCCTAGCAGCTGTATTACCTCGTTGACCCCAAGCCTTGATGACCCTTCCCCGGAGCTGTATCTGGTGGTATCTCTGACGAGCACCGTATGCGCCGGAAGGTTCACCCCCAAGCCGAGGGTGGTGGTTGAGCATATGGCTTTTATCAGGTTTGCCTTGAACGCGTCTTCGATGAGCTTCCGCTGCTCGTTCACCAGACCGCTATGGTGGAATGCCGTGCCGTTCCTTATGGTATCGGCCAGCTTCTCACACTGCAGCGTGGGCCGGCTAAGTACTGAGAGAATCTGATCCGCTAGCTCATCAAGCCTTGCCTTGTACTCTTCCGATTTCCTCTCTCCTATTATCTTCCCAATCTTTTCGGCGCCTGCTTCTGCGTTTCTCTTTGTACTGTAGAAGACCAGCGCCTGCTTCCCCATCCTTATGGTATCCTCTACTACCCTTATCTCAGGCAGCTGCGAGGTTCCTTCAAGTTCGCTGTCGCCCTCAGTTGAATATATGGCATTCTTGAAGATTATGCCACGTCTTATCGGAACTGGCCTGTAGTCGCTGACCACGACTTCTGCCCTTAGCCATCGTCCAAGCTCGTCTGCGTTCCCCACGGTTGCGCTCAGGGCTATTATCTGTGCGGACTCGCAGAGCTTGGTTAATCTGGTTATCAGTATCTCAAGGGTGGGGCCGCGGTCGCTCTCGCCAAGCATATGTATCTCGTCGAATGTTATGCACCCTATCTCATCCAGCCATTCTATACCATGCCTCATCAGGCTGTCGAATTTTTCTGTTGATGCGAATATCATCTCGTAATCCTTAAGCCATGAATCGTTAGAGTCGAGATCGCCTATCGACATTGCAGCCTTTATGAAAGGATACTCTTCCTTGAACTCGGAAAACTTCTCGCTGACCAATGCACGCATTGGAGCTATGTATATTGCCTTCTTTCGCCTGTGGATTATCGACTTTGTAGCAGCAAGCTCCGATATGAGAGTCTTTCCGCTAGCTGTTGGGGCAGCTACGAGTATATTCTTCCCCTCAAGCAGTCCGGCTCTTACCGCAGTCTCCTGAGGAGGCGTGAGCTCCCTTATCCCTCTCCTTGACATTGAGAGCATGGTCTCCTCAGGTATTTTGCCCCTGATTTCGTTGATTAGCATCCTTATTACCACAGCAGATCCAGTCAATTTTTGTGTGGCTGCCTCGGTAATTCATTAATCATAATAAATATTTTAATAAGGCGATATACGATTGCATATTTATCGTGGGGTTTTTGACAGATATATTTAAATATCAATTACATTAATGTAATTCTGTGAAGCACATCTTTGTGCAAGTCGAACGAAAATTGATATCGTTGGATTGGATATATAATGACTAGCGTACAAAAACAACGTTCGAAAATGGCTGTAAAGAGTGCTGGGCTTCCTTCTATTAAGACTCAAAACTTACCAGTCAGCGTGAAGGAGGAAGAAAAGATTGTAGGCATCCACTTCTTTGGCAATATGTATGAGATAGATCCCGCAGTAGCCACAAACAAGGAATTCCTTGAGAAGGTAGTTCTAAAAGCGGTTGATATTGCAAAAATGCACCTTGTGGAGAGAAAGGCATGGGCATTCGGAGGGAAGAAAGGCGGCGTCTCGGTGATAGCGCTTGTTACAGAGAGCCATGTGGCACTGCATACCTGGAATGAATACAAATATGCTACGCTCGATATATACACATGCGGTTCTGACAGCGACCCTAAAGCCGCATTCGATTTTGTTGTGGAGAATCTTAAGCCCAAGAGGCACCAGATTTTCTACGCTGACAGGAGCATGTAGAATTTGCAGCTGCTTCCAGATGGCAAATAAGTAATAAATATTTATTCAGGTAGAGACTTCTGTAGGTTTATTTGCCCTGGTAGCTCAGTGGTAGAGCGCTTGTTTTGTAAACAAGAAGTCGGGGGTTCGATCCCCTCTCAGGGCTTATCTATAAATGACCTATGCCTTTAGTATTCTCGGCTTCTTATCGCTGTTTTTAATAATTTAATAAAGCTGTCAGGTTAATATTGCAAGTGATGAATTTATGCGCCTGTGGTCTATAAAGATGAGCTGGCTTGATTCGGTAGGCTTGGTTGCGCTTTGGCGCGAGGCGCTGCTTGCGAAAACTGTGCTCGAAAACAGCACAACAGGTTATAGGAGTCACCCACAGTTAGTACGCTTCAGAGATTACTATGAGCCTTTGCGTGCAATAAACACTTACCTGCTCTACGTAAATGAGGAGGCAGGCAGACGTGGCTTCGCATTCAAAGCAAGTAAAATAGATGCCGCATTTGTCGACAAGAGCATAAGGATCAAGGTGTCGCAAGAGCAGCTGGACTATGAGCTTACGCTGCTGAGATATAAGCTCAAAGCTAGGTCGATTGACAAATACAAAGAGATTGCTGATTACAAGAAGGGGGAACCAAGTGACTTGTTTGTGCCATATGAAGGCCCTGTAGAGGCTTGGGAAAAGGCGAGACCTTACCTAATCCCAGATAAGAGATAAATCCCTTCGGCAGTATTTGGTCTTCATTGGATTTTACGGGCTTCATATGCCTAAACATTTCAAAAAAGTTAAAAGGATGTGTGCTGATTGCTATTGGTGAACGAGAGCATACGGGGATATCGTTTGCATATGCAATTGTAACAGGCTACAATTGGGCTGCAGTATGATGCTCAATTGACGATGCTTTGGGTTTAGATGGTGTAAATGAGGAATATAATATATTTAGCGGTTATTCTTTCAGTAGTTGTACAGATGGGATTTGCGTCCGGCCTTGGCGGACCAAGCCCGATACCTCCGCCGCCGAATTTTTATATAACTTCACCGGTGACTACGGTATGCAGGGGGCAGATAAATGAGATACCGATAAGCGTTACAAACAAGGCAAATGTGAGACCAGTGTATGACACAAACGTAAGCTTCATAGGCCAGAACCCTACGATGCAGGATGTCTCAGTAGGGTTTGTCAATACGCGTGGCGTGTATCCGTATGGCAACGGGACAGTTGTATTCGGCGCCATAAACCCAAACACAACAGCTACGCGTGATGTGCCCGTGTTTGTCTCAGGGAATGCTTCTGATTTCTTATTTTCCGAGATAGGGATAGGCTATTACTATGATTCTGATACTTATTCTGACTCTGAGATAAGGAACATTACCTTTACCACAAAGACATGTGGCACCCCGTTATCCGTGAATGTATCCCCACAGGTTCTTACTTCAGGCGTAATACAGAACATAACAGTTAATCTCACCAACTCCGGAAGCAATGCGTTGAACAATATTTCACTTAGGATATCATTGCCTACGCAGGACGGTGCAGTCCTAAGCAAGCAGCCTGTGCAGATACCGGTTATTAATTCTGATGCCAGGATGAAGATAAATGAGGAGGTTTACGTGGCGGGGAACGAATCCGATCAGTCTGTGCCGCTGAACCTCTCCCTGATATTCTACAATGGAAGCAGGGTAAATCAGATATATGATAACTTGGCAGTACTTTCAAGCGGCCTTATTGCGATCAGCCCATCCGAATTCGCAACGTCTCCCATCAATCCTTCCCCGAATGGAATATTCTCGGTATCGTTTGTCCTTACAAACACAGGAACTGCGAGTGCGTCATCCCTTGAAGCCACTCCAATTCCGCCTCGTGGGTTCTCAAATTTCGGGACAAATACCGTGTTTGTAGGGAGTATCACGCCTGGAGGGCAGACCCCTGTAACAGTCTCGCTGTTTGCTTCGAATTCCGTTAGACCGGGGACCTACGTGATACCGGTACGCCTTAATTACATGAATAACCTGAGACAGAATATTACAATATGGGCAAACACATCTGTAAGTGTTGCTTATAGCGCAGCTAATTATACGCAGGATGTCCATCCGCGCGCTGTTGGAGGGGGAGGCTTGTTCACCCTAGTGCTTCTTGCTCTGGTTATAATTCTTGCTGTGATGTACTATAGGCAGAGGAAAGTGCTCCGCAGCGCAAGGCGTAGCCGATGAATGCGAAGGACATCTTTTGGCTTGGCTACAACGACCTTGGAGAGAAGAAGGTCAGAACAGCTCTGACAGTGATAATGGTTATGATAGGGGTTGCCTCAATAATAGCCCTGACCTCGCTTACTGCAGGAATTGGAGCAAGCATACAGACATCCCTCTCCGCTCTCGGACCTACATCCATAATAGTATCCTCTGTGCGCTCTTCAGGATTTACTTATTATGACACGGCTCTCCTCTCCACATTCCCCAATGTAAGCACAGTGATACCTATTCTGCAAGGCTCAGGCACAGTGGTTGCAGGAAGTGAGAATGTATCGGCAACTATAGAAGGCATATCTCCAGAGGATCTTGGTACGCTGCTAGGTGAGAACGTGTCAATATACCAAGGCAGCATGTACCCAGATACTGCTTCGCCTGATGCCCTCTTCAGTAAGAGCTTGGCTTTTCCCGCTTCTTCAGGAGGAAAGCAGAGCATATTCACAGGAACGCCTGTTACCCTAAAATTGCAGGAAGGAAGGAACTCAGGCAGCACGCTGGTATCGGCAAGTGGCATAATAAACGTGGCGAGCTCGCCTCTCGTACCTGCTGACCTTGTAGTCATGTCCCTTCCTGCTGCACAGTTGCTTCTTCATACAGATTCATTCAATGTTATAATGGTAAAGGCAAAGAACGAGAGCAGCGTCACACCGCTCTCTAACCTCATATCGCAAGTATACGGAGACAATGCGAGGATTTTGAATGTGCAGCAGATAGCAGCGACAGCCTCATCGATCATAGGCGCAATAACAACCCTATTTGCAATCGTCGCGGGAATATCGCTTATGGTAGCTGCGATAGGTATAATGAATGTCATGCTTATGGCAGTAATGGAGCGCACACGCGAGATAGGGATAATGAAATCTGTTGGTTTTAAGAGCAGGGATGTTCTCTCCATATTTATCGTTCAGGCCATGCTCATAGGGCTTGTTGGTGGAATTATGGGCATAATGGTAGGTGCAGGCGTATCTTACTTGTTGGCAGGGGCGGCATCCGCGCCACATCCTGTTTCGAACAGCTCTGGAGCTGCAGGAAGTGCATCTTTCAGGAGCGGCGGAGGCTTTGGAGGAGGCAGCAGTAGTGTATCTGGTTCTCCTTCAGGGTCTTTTTCTTTTACCCCGTTGATAACCCCCACGGCCATTGCCGAGGCACTTTTCGCAGCCGTAGCGGTCAGTGTAATAGCAGGGATCTATCCAGCGTGGAGGGCCTCGCGTATGCAGCCTATAGATGCACTCCGCTCCCTATGACCAGCGCCACAAACCTAACATTTTGCCATGTTTATTAAGCTTTTAATCAGTATTTTTAGTGATTATAATGCCAAAAAAAGATAATGATTTGGTCCCCGAGAGTACGGATGAACCTGTGCAGAATAAAAAAGGTTTATTTGCTGGGCGCATCGACACAAAAGCAGTAGTGATAGCCGTGGTAGCTATAGCAGTACTGGCTCTGCTTGCGATAATTATAACTGGTACTGGCAGCGGAAGAGTACAGCGAGGGAGGCCGCTCGGAGGATCGCTGAACGGCACACCGGTTTATATGAGCCCTGCTGAAGCGCAGGTGCTTATAGGGCCTTTATCAGGATATTACACCAATGACCTATTCAATTATTCCTCTCCGGTCAATGCTACGCTGATAGAGGATATAACCCCTATCGCATCCGGCAATGTAAGCGAAGGATGGGTAAGCGTGGCGCTTGGCAGCAACGGTACATCCAACCAGTCAGTTGAATTTATAGTGATGAAATCAGAGAATGCGTCTGGATTGTATAGCTCTATGGCTTCATCGATAGAGCAGGCTTACAATACAACAACACAATCAGGATCCGTAGGCGGCTTTAACTATACTTATGAGCTCTTGGAAAACAGCACAGGAACCTTCCAAGCAGTGGTAGGATGGAATGGCAACTCTACAGTACTGGTGAGCATGATCTCCAACCATGGCTACAGTGTTAATCAGAGCATGGCGGAGAGCTTTGCGTCGCAGGCTGCAGGTTAGCTCTTTGTGGCGAATATGTGCTCAGGGTCGACAATGAACATCACCCTGTCGCCGTGTTCTCTGTAGTTCATGCCTATGTACTTGTGCGCAAGCTTGTCTATGTGCTCCTCTGCGCCGTCTTTCTTTACCTCTAGCACCTTTCCGCGTATGAAAACGGCATCGTATGGATCGTCGCTCTTGAATATGCTTATGGCTATGCGCGGGTCACGCTTTATGTTCCTTGTCTTGACCCTTCCCTCGGTGGTATTTATGATAACCTTATCTCCATCACGGTCAACCCAGGTTGTGGATATCTGTGGGGATCCGTCAGGCATCAGGGTAGCAACGTTTGCAAAGTTCTTTCCGTCTATAAGATCTTTCGCCTTCTGAGTCAATTCAGCCATGATATCACATGTATTTATACGCTCCTTAGGGATTTATTCTTTAGCTTTATGCCCCATGTTCAGATACATGAGCCTATGCCCCATATATTTTCCATTGCGCTTTATCGCGTTCTTTAATAATCCGTATTCCCTAAAGCCCATCTTCTCATAGAGTTTTGTCGCAACCACATTGTCTTCGAATACCTCAAGTATTATCTGCTCAAATTTTCCCTTTGACTGCCTCAGCGCTTCTTCTATCAGCCTCTTTCCCGCCCCATTAGACCTGTACTCCCTGCGGACCGCTATGCCCAGCCTACCTATATGGTCTTCCTCGCTTCCGGGTCTGTTCCTTGCTATCTCACACATGCCTACGGCTTTACCATCTGCTTCTGCGACAACTACTATCCTGTTCCCATTAAGCTTCTCCTTGTACAGATCCCTGAACCAGTCGACTTCACTGCCGAGGTTTGGCGTCTCCCTGAATAATGTGATCCCCAATTCAGGGTTCTCCTTGATCTCGCCATAGTACGAGTAATATGTGTCTATAATGTCTTCGAAGTCCCCGAACCTTATATCTCTTATCACGAATTCTTTCATCTCCATCGACCTGTATGGTTTGCTATGCGTTGCTTTCTTTATTTCTCGACTTTCTCCGCTGCTTTGCCCTGCGCGCCTTCGTTTCGTCGTATCTCATCTTGAACTTCCCAGCGTAATAGAAGAATGCGAGAGTTATTATTATAGACAGCCATCCTGCCACTCCAAACAAGCTGCCCAGTATTGCAGATACTCCGCCTATGTAGAAGACAAAGCTATAGCTGTTCCATCCTGCCCGCACCGTCTCCACAAACTTGGATGTTCGTGATTCTACCGCCTTCTCCACAAGGCGCTCTATTGCACCCACTCATACACCACTCATATATGTATCCTTAAGCCTTACGTATGCCTTCCAGTTCCTAGTTATCCGTTCCCTATGCCTTGCGGTGACTTTTGCAACCGGTTTCCCGGGAATTCCCAGGACTATGTTGCCTTCTGGTATCTTCTTGCCTTCCGTGACGACTGCACCTGCACCTATTATGCACCAGTCGCCTATCGCTGCACCCTCGAGTATTATGGATCCCATGCCTATAAGGCAGTTGTTCCCTATAATACATCCGTGGACTATCGCGTTGTGCCCTATGGATACATTGTTCCCGACTATGGTAGGGAATTCTGTGGCAGTCCCGTGAAGGACAGAGTTGTCCTGCACGCTCGTATTCTCGCCTATCCTTATGTAATGCATGTCGCCTCTGAGCACTGCACAGTTCCATATGCTGCTATTTTTACCTATGCGCACATCCCCTATGATCTCGGCGCTTTCCTCTACATATGCTGTTCTGTCTATCTTTGGCATCTTTTTAAGATAAGGTCTTATTGCCATTTTCCCATCTCAGCTGAAAGCCTCAAAATCTTTTCCGAGCACTTCCTCGGCAATCTTAAGCTCGAGTATCTCGTCTGTGCCTTCGTATATGCGTGAGACCCTGCTGT
This sequence comes from Microcaldota archaeon, assembly GCA_021850805.1. Lineage (GTDB taxonomy): Archaea > Micrarchaeota > Micrarchaeia > Micrarchaeales > CABMGC01 > JAKBQS01. The sequence continues at coordinate 40,371 of JAJZKO010000001.1, forward strand.
CGCAGAAGAGCGCGCCCACTGGTGAGAGAAGCGAGTATCCGAATCCGCCGTAGACCTGCACCGCCCTGTCTGCAGACTCGAAGGCGAGCCTTGATGCGATCTTCTTCGCCAGGGCAGTTCGCAGTTCGGCTTCCTCTATAAGAGCTTTGTTTGAGGGATCCTTTTCGTACTCAGCACGCTGCATTGCAGCCATATAAACAGGCCATCTCGCCATCTCGAGGTTTTCGCGTATCTCCGCTATGTGGCGCTGTATGAGCTGGTGCTTCCCTATGAGCTTCCCGTGCTGCACCCTCTCCTTCGCCCTCGAGACTACCGCCTTGAGGGAGCCCTCTATTACACCGATGCATCCGGAAGCCACTCCTAAGCGGCCGTTAAGAAGGGCGGAATAGGCGACATGCATGCCCTTGCCTTCTTCGCCGATGAGGCCTGAATCTGGAACCCTTACATCCTCAAGTTCTATCATGCCTGTATCTGATGTAAATAGGCCTATCTTCTCCCTTAGTTGCATCCTGTTTACCCCGCTTGATTTCGTATCGGTTATTATTGCGCTTATCTGCTTTGGGTTTTCCGAGTTCCTTGCGAAGATTATTATGTGATCGGCTATTGAGCCGTTGGTTATCAGGTACTTTGTGCCATTGAGGACGTATTCGGATCCCTCCTTTGTGTATGTAGTCTTCATTGCCGTTGGTTCGCTCCCCGCTTCTGGTTCTGTGAGACCGAAGGCTAGCACTATATCGTTGTTCAATGCCTTATTCAGGTACCTTTTCTTCTGCTCCTCTGTGCCCCACTTCTGTATAGTAAGCGAGGTTAGGAATACCTGAACATTGTAGAAACTTGAGAAGCTCATCCCAAGCTGGCCAAGGCGCTCTTTTGCCAATACCGCTATGAGATGCGTGGAACCGCTGCCTCCGTATTCTTCCTTTATTGGTATCCCAAGCAGGCCGTATTTCTTTGCGGTTTTGGGCGCGTCGAAGTTCACCTCATGTTTTACATAGTGCTCAAACTCCATCTCCGCCATCTCTTCTGCTGCCTTGTCCGCGTTCTCAAGTATTGAGAGTTCCTTCTCGGTGAACTTATGAACATGCCCGAGATCCTCTATAGATTTTGCAAATATCTCTTCCATGGCCTATTCCTGCTTTTTGCCCTCAAGCCTTAGCTTGGCGTTTGAGATTATCTCCTTTATCTTCTCTTCGCTGATTTTCTTTATTACGCTTTCGCTGATGCCGCTTACGAGGCCGCTTATCTGGGCCTCTGCGCTCCACTTTATCCTTGATTTATTCTCTTCCACACTTTCAATGCCCATTGAGAGCTTTATGTTAACCGTGCTTCCTACCCCTGCGCCGCTTATCTCGTATACAAACCTGTTCCCTTCGTGCTCCGCAAGCTTTCCCGTTATCTTAAATGTGCCGCTTATCATTGCAACACCTACACGCACATCTAGAGAAAAGGTCTTGCTATCTTTGCAGGATACGTTTGATGCATCGGGGACGCATTGTGCGATTTCGTATGGGTTGGATATGAAATTATTTACCTCGGTTACTGGCACTGCGATATCCACATTGTCATTGAATAGTATTCTCATTATTCAAACGCCTCGAAGCCTTTTCCCAGGACGCCTTCTGCTATTTTCAGTTCCATTATCTCGTCTGTGCCTTCGTATATGCGTGAGACCCTGCTGTCGCAGAAGAGCGCGCCCACAGGTGCGAGAAGCGAGTATCCGAATCCGCCGTAGACCTGCACTGCCCTGTCTGCAGACTCGAAGGCGAGCCTTGATGCGATCTTCTTCGCCAGGGCCGTCCTGAGATCCATCTCCTCGGTAAACGTTCTGTCTGATGGGTTCTTGTCGTACTCGGATTTACGGAGGGCGGCAGAATATGTAGGCCATCTCGCCATCTCGAGGTTCTCGCGCATCTCCGCTATGTGGCGCTGTATGAGCTGGTGCTTCCCTATTAGCTTCCCGTGCTGCACCCTCTCCTGCGCCCTAGAGACTGCCGCCTTGAGGGAGCCCTCTATTACGCCAATGCATCCGGAAGCTATACCAAGCCTGCCGTTTAGGAGAGCAGAATAAGCTACGTGCATGCCCTTGCCCTCTTCGCCGAGTATGTTTTCTTTCTCTGCGTGCAGATTTTCTAACCTGAGCATTGCAGTATCTGAAGTGAATAGTCCTATTTTTTCATGAAGGTTCATCTCCACGCTGAATCCGTTCTCTTTTGTCTTGACCAGGAACGCGGTTATGGATTTGCCATCCTCTTCTGACTTCGCAAATATGATTATGTGGTCGGCTATTGAGCCGTTGGTTATCAGGTACTTTGTGCCATTGAGGACGTATTCGGATCCCTCCTTTGTGTATGTAGTCTTCATTGCCGTTGGTTCGCTCCCCGCTTCTGGTTCTGTGAGACCGAAGGCTATTATGGATTTCCCATGCGCGAGAGGCTTGAGGCACGCTGATTTCTGCTCCTCTGTGCCCCACCTTGCAAGGCTTGAGGCGCCTATGAATATGTTCACATCGTAGAATGTCGGGAAGCCCAGGCCAAGCTGCCCGAACCTTTGATTGACAAGGACTGCTGAGAGGAGTCCTGAGCCGCTGCCACCGTACTCCTCGCTTATCGGAAGGCCAAATAGACCGTATTTCTCCGCAATCCGTATATAATCAGGATTCACTTCGTGGTTAAGATAATGCTGAAACTCCGAGCCTGCGAGTTCCTCAGCCGCCTGATCTGCTAGCTCTGCAGCCCTCATCTCCTTCTCCGAGAGCTTGTGTATCCTTTCTATATCTTTTAGTGCAGCGCTGAAGTTCTCTTCCATATATTCATCTCATTCCTTGCCCTTTCTTATGTTTAGACCGCTGGCTCCTGTATACCTTGAGCTTGGGCGTATCAGCTTGTTGTTTGATACCTGCTCGATGTAATGCGCTGTCCATCCGAAGCATCTCGAGGATGCGAATATGGGCAGATAGAATGCCTCGTCTATCCCAAGAAGGTACATGTATATTGCGGCGTAGAAATCGAGGTTAGCAGGTATCTTCTTCCTCTCCCACATCTCTTTTTCCATCTCTATGGCTATATCATACAGCTCCTTGCGGCCTTTGGCCTTGGAGAGCTCCAGCAGCTCCTTCTTTATGAACTGCGCTCTAGGATCCACCTTCTTGTATACCCTATGACCGAAGCCCATTACCTTCTCTTTGCGGGAGAGTTTGTACTCCATGAATTTCCTCGCGTCGTCACGGTTCTGCGCCTTGAGCATATATTCCAGCACTTCCGAATTTGCACCCCCGTGAAGCGGCCCTTTTATAGTTGCAAGAGCGGCAACTATTGCTGACCTTGGATCCGTAAGTGTAGATGCGGCAACCCTCAAGGCAAAGGTGGATGCATTGAATTCATGCTCCATGTACATCACAAGCAGCTTCTCGAAGTATCGCGCGTCTTTTTTGTCAGCTTTTCCTGTAATAAGGTAATAGAATCTTTCTGCAAGGCTTCCGTCAGGTTCCGGCAGTGTATCAGTTCCCCTCGAATATCTGAATGCATCGGATGATATCCTTGGCATCTTTGCGGCTATCTCAAGCAGTACCTTGTCGTTCTCTTTTTCTTCGATATGCATAAAGGATACGGTAGAGCGCATGCTGTCTATTATCTTTGGCCTTCCCGATGATATCTCCCTTAGAATGGAATCGCTCTTCTTATCAAGACTTGCTCTTTCACTTAGAAATCCTGAAAATTCCTTAAGCTCATCTTTAGATGGAAGCTTCCCGTATACGACAAGATATGCAGTCTCCTCGTATGCGAGCTTCTCGGCGAGCTCTATCGCGTGGTAGCCGCGATAGATGAGTTCTCCTTCGGCATCGGTGGAGGATATCGCAGTCGTATCTACTATAACTTTATCCAGCCCTTTTGGTACGTCTATACCTGTGTTTTCCATTCCTATCACCTCTTTGTACTAATTTTCCCTGAGCCGCCGGCCGATGCTCCGCCATAAAGCTTCCGGTCTTCAGCGGTGTAAGAATCATACCCTATGGTTCCATAGAACGAATCCCTATCCATGAGCTTGTCCAGCATGCCCTCCTGGCCGCCATGCTTAAAGATATATGAATACGTATCTTTCATCGAGAGAAGGGACGCCCGGAAAGCGGTCAGCGGAAATATTATTATCCTGTAACCCATTCTCCCAAGTTCCTGCGCGGATAGCAGAGGGCTCTTTCCAAATTCAGTCATGTTTGCAAGCAGCGGCAGGTGCGTATCTTCGTAGAACTTTTTGAATTCCATTGCGCTTGGGAGAGCCTCCGGAAATATGATGTCAGCGCCTGCCTTGATGTAGGCGTGTGCCCTGTGCACTGCCCCGCGGTGCCCCTCTATTGCGTATGAATCCGTTCTTGCTATAATCATGAAGTCTTTGTTTTTCCTTGCGGAGACGGCAGCCTCTATCTTCTTCACCATGTCATCCTCAGGTATCACACTCTTCCCATCCAGATGCCCGCACCTCTTGGGGGCCTCCTGATCTTCTATCTGCATTGCCGATGCGCCAGAAGACTCTATCAGCCTAGTGGTTCGTATCACATTGAGTGTCTCCCCGAATCCAGTGTCGGCGTCGACTATGAGAGGAATGCTCGAGATTGAGCATATCCTTGCGGCTTCCTCAGATACCTCTGTCAGTGTTGTTAAGGAAAGATCCGGAAGACCATACCTTCCGGCTATCCCTGAACCTGAGAGATATGCGGCATTGAATCCTGCCCTCTCTGCCATTATTGCCGATATCCCATCAAATACTCCCGGAGCCATAACGTATCCTTTAGAGACCAGGCTTCTAAGCCTTCTTGGGCCTTTATTAAGATTATCCCTAAGCCTTGACATTTGATATTACCTCAACCAGATGCGAGACTTTGTGCTTGCCTATCCCTTTCCCTTCCCTGATTAGCAGATCCGTAATCTCTTCGCTGCCGGTTATTGAGATGCCCTTTTTGCGGAGGTCTTCCCACGTATATTGATCCTTGTAGTGGCCCTTTGGGAAGAGCACCTCCTTCTCGTAGTTTCCTGTTTTTGTCTTTATTGTTATTTTTACTGGCAATAGGCCGGGATACATGCGATTGTATTTCTCCGAGACCTTGAAGCTCATCTTCTTGATCAGGCTGGTTATCTTCTTGTCCGAGAGATATTTTTTGCTATATGATTTTAGGTTGGGAACGCCGTATTTCAGCACGTATGCTATTATATATGGCATGCTGTGGTCCGCCGTCTCCTTTGTCTTGGGCTTGAGCTTTTCCTGCCCTTTTACTATTATGTTATATGCGACAGAGAATGTTTCGACATGTATTGAGATTATCTCCTCGCAGTTAACCATGGTGCGAAGGTAAAGCGCAGCATCTACGGCGCTCATTGCATGGTATTCCACAGGGTAATTCTTTATCATTGTCTTGCCTATCCGATCCTGGCTAAGCGAGGGGCTTATACTTCCTGAGACCTGTGCGAAGAATCCCATCTCGCCCTCAAATATTGGAGACGGTCCGGTCATGCCCTCTGATGCAAGCAGCGAAGCGAAAACCCCATTCCTTGCAGCGTCGGCTGCCGTGCATCCTTTCCACATGCTTAGCTCGCCTGCCCTAGTCTGACGCATGCTTATGCTGTTGTTTAAGGAAAGGCTTATCGCATTCACAAAGCCCTCTTTTTCAAGACCCATGAGCGAAGCAAGTCCAGCCGCAGATGATATTGATATGTAGGTCACATGATCCCAGCCCTTTGCACGTATTGAAAAAGAATCTGCAAAGGCGCATGCCACTTGATAGGATACGGCAATTGAGGCTATCGCATCCTTTTCAGAAAATCCCATGGCGTCTGCGCAGCATAGTATTGGGGGTATGTTGTCTGAAGGATGCAGAGCTTCCTTGGACAGGTATGTATCGCTGTAATCAAGATATCTTGTCATTGTTCCGTTTATGAATGTGGCAACATCTACTGATGCGGCCTCGCCGAAGAAGTATGTCCGCGAGTTGTATCTTCCTGAGCTTGGGAGTAGCGCTGCCCTTGATATGCTAACAGGCTTCTCCTTGGCCGCCCCGAACGATACAAATATTGAATCGATAATCCTCATCCTGATGAGCTCTTCGGTCTCCTTTTTCACCCCTGATTCGGAGACGTTTCTTGAATACTCATATAGCTTCTCTGCCAGGAACATAACCAACCCTTACCTATGTACAATCTAAGGGATACAAAAGTATATATTTTAAATATGGTTGCATCTCTACTGCATGGTTTGCCAGAGGCATCTAGAAGATGAGACATGATGATGAAGTGGTGTTTGGGAAGGAAGGTGGAATCGCAAGCATCGCCATAAACAGGGCAGGAAGCATGAATGCGATCAGTTCTGATATCGCAGATGCGCTTGGGCGTTGTATCAAGGAAGTTGGAAAAGATCCAGTTATTAAGGCAGTTGTAATCTCAGGCAGCGGAGGAAAAGCATTCTCTGCCGGGGCAGATATAAAATATATTTCCACTTTGAAGGGTGGAGCAGAGGCAAGAAAGTTTTCTGAAGAGATGCATGACCTGTTTGATAGGATAGAGTCCCTTGAGAAAGTAGTTATAGCGGCGATAGAAGGCTACTGCCTTGGCGGCGGATGCGAACTGGCAATGGCGTGCGACATAAGGATAGCCGGGAATTCTGCGGTATTTGGGCAGCCGGAAGTTAAGCTTGGCTTGGTGCCCGGGGGCGGAGGGACTTACAGGCTCCAGCAGATTGTTGGAGTTGGAATGGCAAAGGAGCTGATATTCTCAGGGAGGAGCATAAGTGCAGAAGAAGCATTTAGGATAGGATTGGTTAACAGGGTGGTAAAAGCAGGCGCGGCGCTTGCAGAGGCGAAGATCCTTGCAGAGGAGATATGCCACAACAGCTCAAATGCGGTGCAGCTTTCGAAAAAGCTGATAAACACAGGGATTAGGAGCAATGGGGAGATGGAGAAGAGTTCGTTTGCTTCATGTTTCAATGGCGGTGATGCAAGAGAGGGCATAGATGCCTTCCTTAGCAAAAGGAGGCCTGATTTTTAAGGGTAGGAACTATGGAAGAGGTATTTATTGTTGATGCTGCAAGGAGCCCCATAGGCAAGTTCCTTGGGAAGCTTTCTGGAATAGGCGCCACTCACCTTGCTGCAGAAGTCCTGCAGGGGATGCTCAAGCGCACTCCGATAAATAAGGATGAGGTAGACGATCTTATACTCGGCAACGTCATCTCCTCAGGGCTCGGGCAGAACATAGCAAAGCAGGTAGTGGTATACGCTGGCCTCCCGAACAAGACTCCGGCTTATGCTGTGAACAAGGTATGTGCATCAAGCCTGAAGGCAGTCGCGCTGGGGAGCGAGGAGATATCCGCAGGCAATGCAGATGTTGTAATTGCAGGGGGCGCAGAGAGCATGAGCAACGCCCCTTTTGTCCTAAACGGAGTCAGGAAGTTCCACAAGTTCGGTAATCTGGAACTGGGAGATTTCCTGTCAAAAGCACATGAGGCAGGCGGCGATCCGGAGAGGATGACACTTGTTGATGAAATGCTCTATGAAGGACTTATAGACTGCTACAGTGGAAAGCACATGGGAAGCATAGCCGAGAGCATGGCTTCCGAATATGGAGTTACAAGAAATGAAGAAGACGAATTTGCGCTTGAGAGCCACAGGAAAGCGGCTGCAGCAGAGGATTCTGGTAAGTTCTCACGCGAGATTATTCCAGTAGCTTCACCTGATGGAAGCGTGGTAAGCGGAGATGAAGGGATACGCAGGGATACCAGCCTTGAGAGGCTATCGGCACTTAAACCGGTATTTGATAGCAAAGGTACGATAACAGCAGGCAACTCTTCGCAGCTTAGCGATGGGGCATCGTTCCTGATATTAGTCTCAGGTGGCAAGCTCAAGGAACTGGGATTGAAACCACTTGCACAGGTCATTTCTTATTCTGCATCAGGCAGCGACCCTGATAAATATGGCATTGCGCCTGTTTCTTCTGCAAGAGATGCACTTGCAAAGGCAGGGTTAGGAACAGATGACGTAGACCTGGTGGAACTTAACGAAGCCTTCTGCGTACAGGCACTTAGTGTAATAAAGTCCATTGGGATAGAGCGATCGAGGTTCAACGTAAACGGCGGGGCTACCGCCCTTGGGCATCCGCTTGGCGCTACTGGCGCGTGCATACTTTCTACACTTTTATATGCTTTGCATGATAGGAATAAGCAGATCGGTCTGGCAACGCTCTGCCATGGGGGAGGCGGAGCAATGTCGGTAGTAGTAAGAAGAGGTTGAATAGATGAACGTCGCAATAATAGGCGCAGGGACTATGGGCTCTGGAATAGCGCAGGTAGTCCTTAAGGCAGGGCATGAACTTACGCTTGTAAGCGAGAGCGAGGAATCGGTATTCAGGGGTTCGGAGATGGTGCGTGCAGGCTTCGAGAAGGCCATTGCAAAGGGCAAGATGACGGCAGAAGAGCGGGATGGTGCTCTTAAGAGGATGAAAACAGCAGTAAGCATGGAGGGAGCCAAGGATGCGGAACTCGTCATAGAAGCAGTGCCTGAGACATTAAAGACAAAGTCAGAGGTATTGGTGAATGCCGAGGGTTATCTTGGCGAGAATGCGCTTATAGCTACGAATACGTCTTCCTTATCCATAAACAAACTTGCCTCTTACCTTGCTAAACCCGAAAGGTTTATAGGAATGCATTTCTTCAACCCGGCCCCGGTGATGAAGGTTGTGGAGGTTGTTACCGGAGACAAGACCTCGGAAGATACCAAGAAAAGAGCTAACGAATTCATCGACGGCCTCGGGAAGACTGCGGTAGACGTTAAGGACTCGCCGGGATTTATATCCAACCGGCTTCTCATGATTTACATAAATGAGGCGATAAACAGTTTTGCAGATGGTATTGCCACGAAGGAAGCGATAGATACTATAGCGAGGCTTGGCTTTAATCATCCTATGGGGCCTTTTGAGCTTGCCGATTTCATAGGCTTAGACGTATGCAAGGATATAATGGAGGCAATATATATGCAGAGCGGAGACAAGAGGTTTGAACCTTCCAGCCTTCTCGTAAGGCTTGTGAATGAGGGCAGGCGGGGCAGGAAAAACGGCCATGGATTTTACGACTACAAAGGGTAGATGCTTAGTATTCTTGATCAGGAACTATGCGTATCTTCTTCCCGTAAAGGTCCATGAATGATTCCTCCACCTTGGCTTTGGAGGCTGTGGTTTCTTTCTCTACAGCTCTGAGTTTGTCTTCCATCTGTTCCTTTGATTCCTTTGACTTCTCGATGCTTCGCAGGCCTGCCTCGAGCTCTTCCTTAGTCTTCTCAAGACTGTAAAGCTCCTGCTGCAGAGACCTTATGATATTCCTCCTGGAGGATATCTCATCCATCCTTTCAGCCATTCCGAAATCAATGACTCTGTCTATCGTATTTATTATATCTTCGGGATTCTTTATGTCTATCTTTGACTCAGAGATTGAACTTCTCATATCCTTCACAAGCCTTATGAAATTCTCTCTTGTGCCTTTCTCACTTATGAGCCTCTCTGGATTGTCTATTATGGAGCTGAGCTTCTCCTTTTCCGCAGAGATATGGTCGTACTTCTTTGCTGACCTCTTGATCTGCGCAAGTGCTGCCTCTACCTCATTGTAGATACTAGATACGCGGGATGATTCCTCAGCGATCCTCTTCCTTAAGGAGTATACTTTTTCATGGAGTTTGGTGCCTTCTGCTCTGCCTGCACTGTTGTCGTGGCTTTCAGCAGCCATATCGCCAAGGGAAGATATGGATGCGCGGAGTTCTGAAGAAGTTGCATATAGTGACTCGAGTTCTGCTATGCTTGAATAAAGCCTCTGGAACCTTGAGTATTGCGGCTCATGGCGCTCTATTGCAAGGCCTGCCCTCTTTGAGACTTCTTCAAGAATGGAGTATGCCTTCTTGAAATCGCCAATGTTGTTGGAATAGCTATATATCACCTGCCTGAAGCTTCCGTTCGACTGCAGGATCTTCGAAAGTATCTTGTCTACCTTACCGCGCATATCCATCAGGCGCGCGTATGATGACTCTCCACTGTACTCGCATCCTGAGAGCGCAGAGATTATGCCAAGCATTGTCTTTGAGTATGCACTTTTCTGCGCCTTTATCGAGTTGATGTTGGGCATGTACATGTTCTCGGTGTTTGGCTCTATCGCAAGTGCCTCGAATTCGCTGCAGGCGCGTTCGAATATCGATATTGATGTTGCGATTTCCGCTTTCGCGCGCTGCTCTGTGCGCGTTATCTCAGGCATACTCTGATCGAATGCATCTATGGAAAGCCTGCGGAGTTCGCCAAGACGAACTTCTTCTTGAGATTTTGGTTTCCTGAAAAACATAAGGCATATCTCTACAGAAAAACGTATAATTTTACGCTTATGCTTATGGGTTACCGGCTCTCCTGCTGTTTCTGCGGCATCTTATATTTATATATTTTTACTTTTAGAGAATATTGCCGCTTCTTAGTCTTAGCTGGTTCTAATGGGATTTGAGATACCTAACATATACAGAAGCAGGTATTCAAGGTTCTTGATACTTGTTCCATTAGCCCTGCTCTTTGCAAGTTTATACTTTGCACGGGGAATAACTCTGGACTCGACGCTGAGCGGCGGAGAGAGTATACTTATACAGGCCAACACCACCCTAAGCCCGCAGCAGCTTTCCGGAATGATAGCGAGCGCGCTACATACACCTGCTCCGTCTATAACCAAGGGCACTGGAACACTGCAGATAACTATAGCGTCCAACTCAAGCATCTCGCAGGCTTATACGGACCTTGCCTCATTCTATACTTACAGGAACTACTACGACAGCTACAACCTGAATTATACCACCATAAAGATAGGCTTGGGAGAAGACCCTTCCAACTCCACCCTTGCCAAAGAGCTAAATTACACGGAAAGGAACATGAGCGAGTATATGAGTCTCATGAACAAATCCCTGGTAAGCGAGCTCTCCCTTCTCTCACCTTTCGTAGGAAGCGAGAGGTTCATACCAAATGATACCTCAAATATGACAGCAGTAGCGAGCAGTGCTTACACGGACGCGGGCCTTGTTTATGAGAACCGTACCATATCTGCACTGCATAAGATAGTGCCTTTCACTAGTTATACATATCAGGAGATAACCGCCTCAGAGAGCAGCCAGTTCCTGGGGCAGCTTGAGGAGATAATGATAGTTGCATTCGTCCTTATCTCTATAGCAGTATTCTTTATAGTCAGGTCTTTTGGGCCTTCCTTTGCGGTAATATTCGGGGCTGCGAACGACATCATAGTAGCACTCGGAGCAATGAGCCTCTTCGGGATTCCCCTTGGAACCGCAAGCATAGGCGGCCTCCTGATGCTCCTTGGTTATTCAATAGATACTGATGTGCTTACGGCAATACGCATACTTAAGAGGCATGAAGGAACGCCTGAAGACAGGGCTTATGCATCTATGAAGACAGGAATAACGATGACTACTGCAGCCATAGTCTCCTTCGCGATACTTTTCGCAGTATCGGTTATACTCTACGTGCCTTCATATTACGAGATATCAGGGGCTGTGCTCTTCGGGCTTATAGGAGATATATTCACTACGTGGCTTGGCAACGCCTCGATAATACTCTTCTACGCGCGGAGGAGGAGTGGTGGTTAGATGAACATAAAACCTTACGTAAAAAACAAGAACATGGTTGCTTTTATAGCCATACTGTTCATACTTGCCGTGCTGGACATCCTAAATTACCATGCAATAATTACGCAGCATCTTGGTGTGTCATTCATAGGGGGCACACAGATACCGATAACCCTCGCGACAAATGCCACCCCAAGTCAGATGAGCCAGATAATATCCACGCTTGATAAGAGGCTCTCTACCTTTGGGCTTAGCCAGCCCACGATATATGGCGTGGGCGACAGGGAAGTTCTTGTCACAATACACAATTCTAGCGCATCGCAGATCAGCAGCACGCTGAAAGTTATAGAGAGCCAGGGTGTCTTCCAGGGAGTCGTAAGCGGAAGGGTTGCTATAAACGGATCCTCGATACTGCCCGACAGCGTAGGTGCCGCAAACCCTGTTGTTAATGGCACTTCGGTTACATGGACCGTGAATTTTTACCTTACGGAACAGGCTTCGCGTTACTTCTCCAACATAGTATTCGGGCAGGCTAATAAGCCGCTCTTCCTTTTCCTTGACAGGCCATCCAACTCCATAGTGCTTATTAATGCATCTATACTCGGAAATGGAGCGCAACTTGGCAGCGCGCTGAGCGAGGCTGAAGAGGTAGCCGCAATGGATAACGCCACCATACTGCAGAACGGCACCATGCCCGTAGAGGTTCTGAGCTCAAATGGAGGAAACTGGAATTCGGTAAAAGGTTTCTTCGATGCCAACAGGGGAAGGTACAGGAACGTCATACTTCAGAACAGTACACCAGCTGCGATATCATCGAACCTCACGAAGATGAATTACACGCTTGATTACGTACCGCTCTCCAGTATGGTACCGCAGTTCACCGCATCCCCAACAGGTGCGCCGACTGTCAGCGCATGGCCTGCCATAGGTCTCCTTACAATGGCATTCCTTAATCCAAGCATAACAAATGGCACGTTCAGCCAGGCTTATGATATATCAGGAGGTGTGCCCGCCAACCTTACCCTAGTCCAGGGGGAGAACTATGCAGTCAACCAGACAAAGACAATAGAGAGCATACTAAGCGGAGGCGCACTGCCTGTGCAGGTTACGGTGGGCACGCCTGTTACTACTCCACCCACGCTTGGAAAGTACTTTGAGTATGTGAGCTTCGTAGCGCTTCTTCTGGTGGTAATAGCAGTGTCAGTAGTTATAGCTGTAAGATACAGGAAGGCTTTCCTCATCGTACCTATAATGATAACCACGATAGCCGAGCTTTTCATAATACTTTCCATAATAGGGCTTATAGGAACAATAGACATACCGACAATAGCCGGCGCGATTGCTGTGATAGGGACAGGGGTTGATGCACAGATAATAATAACCGATGAAGTGCTCTCGAAATCATCCTCGGGGGCGAACATGAGGCTCAAGCTTGGCAATGCGTTTTATATAGTCTGGGCAGATGCTATCCTTCTTACAATCGCGATGTTCCCGCTCCTTGTCTCGTCGCTTACAAGCATAATAGGCTTTTCCGAATCGACTATAATAGGGGCACTCCTCGGCGCAATAATAACCAGGCCCACATACGGGGCGATAATAGCAAGGAAGTATGGCGGCTGATTCCGAGGCATAAGCCCCTACGCTATTACTTTATTCAGGCAGGTTTTGCAAAGTTATTTATTATTTTAATCGGATGTACACATGAGAAGAGAACATGCATCACAAGGTCTTGCTTTCACAGCGCAGTAAGGCACAGAGCGCCATGGAGTACCTGATGACCTATGGATGGGCGATACTGATTATCGCAGTGGTTCTTGGCGCGCTCTTCGAGCTCGGCGTCTTCAGCGGAACTTTCTTCATGCCTCATGTGCAGCCTTAACGCATTGTATTGTTACCATTTTTGCGCAGGTTTGGCTGCAAAATAGCTTTATGCAGAGAATAGGCAGTATTTTATATCATCTCCGTACAGGATATTTCTGTCGAATCTAGATAAGGAGAGCTTATGCGTTTCTGCCCTACATGCAGTAATTCTGAGAATGACGCCAGATTTTACGGCAACTACTGCGAGGCATGCATGGGCAAGAAGGTCCTTGTAAAGCTTGACGACAGCGTGAAGGCATCGATATGCGGCAAGTGCGGGCGAATAAAGGGAAGCGGATTTTTCCATAAGGCTGACGAGAAGGGATTCGAGACCGTGCTTAACGAACGTTTCAGGGGCTATCGCGTGAAGGTACTTGGGTATTCAGGTTTGGAGGTCTCTGCTGAATTCACTGCAGATACTGGCAGTGGGGAGATAGTGGTGGATAAGGAGGTCAGGCTTGAACTCTCTAAAGTCACTTGCGAAAGATGCTATAGAAAATCTTGCGGGTATTATGAGGCTGTCATGCAGCTGCGGGGCAGCGCAGAGAGAATAAGGAGATATGAGGATAAGATATGCAGGAAGGCACAGCGCGACGAGGAGTTTGTCACTAAAGTGGAGGAAAATGATGGGGGGATAGATATATACCTTAGCAGCAAGAAGGTCGCTTCTGCCATACTATCCGAGATGGGCATAAAGCCAATACGCTCCTACACCCTAAGCGGACTCAAGAACGGGAGGAAAATTTATAAGAATACATATGCAATACATCTCTGGTAAGTGGTTTGCAGGATGTTCCGCAGCAGAATTATTACAAAGGCAAAGTAAGCGCAAGGGCTGCTACAGCGGTAGGGTTGGGTGCCATAATAGGCGCAGGCATATTCGTTCTTAGCGGAACTGCGATAGCGATAGCAGGCGTATACGCGATAGTATCATTTCTCATCGTAGGTCTCGTAGCTATAATAGTCGCAATGGAGCTTGGCGAGCTCGGTTCGATAATGCCCAGGCTTAAGGGAGGCGCTTACTCTTATGTATATGAGGCATTCGGAAGCGAATTGGGCTTCATATCTGGCATACTTCTTTACTTCAGCTTTGCGACAGGAGTATCCGCAGTTGCGCTTGGTTTCGGATCCTATCTTGCAAGCATATTTGGAATAACGATGCATGCGTTCGTCGTGGGGTTTGCGGCCATGCTTATAGTAGTGCTTTCCTTTGTGAATATGCGCGGGATACGCAAGGCGGCTAAGGCAGACCTTGGTTTGGTAATAGTAAAACTGTTTATACTCTTTATATTCGCAGCTGCGGCAGTGTTTATAGCCGCATCGTCCAAAGGTGGCATCTCTGCTGTTAACTTCTCGGCTACCGCGCAGCAGGCAACCATAGGTGCAGTATTCGCGGCGAGCGTCGCGGTACTCTTCGCGTACTCCGGCTTTCAGGCAATATCCACATTTACCTCCGAGATCGAGGGTGGGAGCAGGAAGGCAGCGATGGCCGTGATATACGCTGTGGCGATAAGCATAGTCGTCTATCTTGCGGTAATAATAGCGCTCATCCTGCTTGTCCCGGCATCGCAGTATACAGTAGCTGCAGATCCGCTCTCCTTCGCCCTTACGCATTCGGGGGCTCCTGGATGGCTCTCGCTTCTTGTAGATATAGGGGCGCTTATAGCGACAACATCGGCGACCCTTGCGCTTATACTCAGCTCTTCAAGGGTGCTTTACCAGATAGGCGAAAACAAGCTTCTGCCGCACTTCTTCAGGAAGTATGACCGAAGGAAGGATGTCGCAGTTAACGGGATACTCCTTACAGCGCTGATCTCCCTCCTTATGCTCGGTTCGGGGAACATATACATAATAGCGGCAATAAGCAACTTCGGGCTCATTTTCTCTTACATACTTGCAAGCTTCGCAGTATTCCATTTCAGGAGAATAAAGGCACAGGCAGAGTTCAGGACGCCCCTTTATCCTTATACGTCTATTGTGGCAGTGCTTCTGCTCTTTGCCATTATGGCAGGCATGCCCAGGGAAGCGCTCATATTCGGCACCCTCTCCGTATTGTTCCTGCTTATTTTTTATTACTTCATGCGTGAGCTTAAGGAGAAGAAAGTTGTCAGGATTTATCTCTTCAGATAAATTGTTTTACGTTTTTTAACGAAGTATTGCTAGAGACGTATATACCACGCATGAGATAAGTAAAGTATGGCAACAAAGCTATCAAAAATGGCATCGCCGGAACTCAAGCAGGCGCTTGTCGAGCTTAGGCAGTGGATTAATGACCGCCAATTTGAGGACAATCTCAATGTGGAGCACCTTGGGGAACGTGCTGCAAAGATGGCATTTAGCATGGGTGAAAACAGGGAGATTGAGGTGCGGTCGCATAGGGTAAAAAATGCATGGACCTATGTCTCGACCTATAAAGATGCCGAGACTGGAAAGAAGCGGAAGGCAGTGGTTGTTGAGGTCCTGACAGGAACACCGATGCAATCCTCAGGTGAGATAGATGCACTCCTGGCGCATGAAATTGCACATGCCGTTGCAGAAGATTCAGAAAGGAGGAAGGGTTATAGGCGCGCCGGGGCTTTGATGAGCTCCGCTGCTGCAGTAACGGTAATGGCTGGGGAAGCATATCTAGGGCGCCTCGGCATTCCTGGCGTATATGCGCATTATCTTGGTTCCGCGCAGGGAATGTCTTTTGAGGTCTTGCTCTCCGGGATAGGAACTTACAGCCTAACGCGAAAGGCATTGGGGGTAGTGCATCTCGCAAATATGCGCTCCGAAGAACTTAGGGCTGATGAAGCGTCTGTAAGAAAAGCAGGGGAAACGGATACTGTTATGATGCTGCTTAGGATGGCGCCTCCTGATGCGGCACATGGGGTAATAAATGAGATACTCGATGAAGGGAGGGTAAAGAGCGAGGCCAGCATCATCGCAAGGGCAGCGGGATACGCCGTCTCATTGTATGGGAGGGCGATCGGATGGCTCAATACAGTGAACTACGGAACTCATCCGGATGTAAGAAAGAGGGTTAAGAATGCTCTTGAATATTCGAGGCTGGACGGCGGAGCATAGAGACGGAGGCAAATTCGGCCTGATTTTTAGATAACCATGAAGTCTATGACTATCTCCACGGAAGATGGAGAGTAAGGCCTTACTATCCTTTTTGAGATAATCCTTGCTTTTCTTCCATGTTTCAGGCATGCCTTCCTTATCAGGTTTTCAGCACTTGCATATGGATTGTCTCTTCCGGAGAACGCATAGTAGTGCACCGTGCAGTTCCTCTTCGCGCAGAGTATTGCGCTCCCTAGGAAATCTGCGGAATCTTTGGGAAGCGGCATCACTATCCTATCTGCATATCCTTCGTACTTCGGGGCTACCTTGGCCACATCGCCAAGGATCGGTACCACATTTTTGGCCTTGTTTTCTGATATGTTCTTCAGCATGTATGAATAGGCGTGCCGGTTAAGCTCTATAGCCACTACTTCGGAACTTGGCGCATTCCTTGCCATCTCTATTGCAAAAGGTCCGACTCCTGCGAACATCACTATTACTTTTTCGTTTTTCCGTACCAGTTTAGATACCCTGTTTCGTTCGTAGGATAGCCTTGGTGAGAAGAATGCCTTATTCAGGTCTATGTTGAATATGCATCCATTCTCCCTGTATTTTGATATGTATGTCTTCTTCCCGGCAATGTATGAGTGCTTTCGTATCCGGTATGTGCCGCTTACCGCGCTAGCCCTGGAAAGAACGGTCTTTATCCTTTTGTTTTGCCTGAGTATCAGCCTCGCTGCCTCCTTCTCTATGCCGCTCTCCGCTTCTACCACTGCTATGCTGCCTATTATGTCGTACCTTATCGTAGAGCTGCCGAAGACGTCATGCATGCGCTGCGGACCATGGCTCTTTCTTGCCGGTCTCATGCTAGAGTGCCGCAGAGTGCCGATTGCGGAGAGCCTGGCCGTCTCCGCAGTCCCGATGTCTGGTAAGACCGGGAAGTATACGTATCCGCCCTTCGAGTATGGCTTATATAATGTATTAAATATTTTGCGCTTTTTAAGATATTGCCTTGCTTTTTCGGCTTTTGCCTTTTCGACCTTCAGAAACAGCATAATGATAGATATGTTTAAAGGTTTTTAAATTAAATTGGATATATGTTTAGTGTATTAATATGTACTTCATAGTCAGGGTTACATCAAGCCAGGAGAAGATAACCGCGGATATATTGGAGAACAAGGCAACTAAAATGGAGAACCAGGGCATCTTTTCCATAATAATGCCAGAGGGAATGCGCGGATACATAGTCATAGAAGCGGAGAGCGAGCTGGCATGCAGGGAGCTTATAGCAAATGAGCCTCACGTGAAGGGCATGCTCAAGGATCCTCTTGCCGAGGCGGAACTTGAGAAGATGCTCGTAGTGAAGCAGGCATCTCAGGAGATGAAAGTGGGGGATATTGTGGAGTTCTTTGTCGGCCCGTTCAAGGGCTACAAGGCAAGGGTTATAAAGGTTGACCAGAGTAAAGAGGAGATTACCGTAGAGCTTATGGATGTTGCCGTTCCGATACCTGTAACAACCAAATCGGATATGGCAAAGATAATACAAAAGTCAGAGGCAAGCTGATAACATGACCGACGTAGTGATAAATGGACTTGTAGAGGGAGGAAAGGCCACCTCTGGTGCGCCTCTTGGGCCTGCACTAGGTCCGCTTGGCGTAAACATAAACAAGATTGTTGAGGAGATAAACAACAAGACAAGCGGATTCGCAGGCATAAAGATACCTGTAAAGGTGATAGTAAACAAGGAGACAAAGGAATTCAGGATAGAAGTCGGGTCACCTACAACCAGCGCGCTTATACTCAAGGAACTTGGCATACAGAAAGGGGCCAAGGCAAAGGAGGAAGTGGCTGGAAACATAACTATTGAGCAGGTAAAGAAGATTGCAAAGGCCAAGGAACTCTCCATGTACGGAAACTCCGATGCATCGAGGGTAAAGCAGGTTCTTGGGACGTGCGTAAGCATGAACATAACCTGCGAAGGCGCAAGTGCCAAGGAGATGATAGCGAAGATCAACAGCGGAGAAGTAAAGGTCTGATTCGCCTTCTGCTTATTTTCGGCTTTTTGCATTAAAGGACTGCATGAAGCAGGTCTATTTATGGCAGGCATTGTAGGAGAGAAGGACAGAATAAGCGCAGATATGCTTTATGGTATATTAAGGGGCCATTTCGGGTTCAGGCATTGGTGGCCCGGGGATACAAAGGACGAGATAGCCATAGGCGCGATACTTACGCAGCAGACAACATGGAGGAATGTGGAGAGGGCAATAGATAACCTGAAGAAAGAAGGGCTCCTTTCAATAAATAGTATTGCCAGGTGCAAAAAGAGCAGGCTTGAGAGGCTTATAAGGAGCACAGGATATTACAGGCAGAAGAGCAGCAGGCTGATAGGCTTCTGCAAGACCATATCGGATTCCTACGGAGGATTTGAGGGGCTGGAGAAGCTTGGTGACAAGGAGATGAGGAGTGCGCTTCTTTCCATAAATGGCATAGGGCCTGAGACGGCAGACTCGATAATGCTTTACGCGGCAGGCAGGAAGACTTTTGTGGTGGATGCCTATACCAAAAGAATCTTTTCAAGGATTTATGGAACGAAAATTGATATCTCCTATGAGGAGATGCAGAGACTGATAACGAACCTTATACCAAGAAGGCTCGCAGTCTACAAGGACTTCCATGCGCAGCTTGTAGAGCTGGGTAAGAACAACTGCAAGTCTGTTCCCATCTGTGGCGGATGCCCAGTCGCAAGCTATTGCATGCATGCGAAAAGAAACGCGGCCAATGCAGGTATTTAATATTGCATTCATTAACCTTATTGAGGAGAAAGAATGAACTTCAAGGATTATATAGAGCTCCACAGGGATGAGGTCTACAGGAAGATATGCGAGTATATACCCATAAAGGAGCCCGAAGGGCATTACAGGATAGTGAGGGACTACAGCGACAGGCAGGGGAGCTACAGGAGACCGGGGCTTCTTATGCTCTCCGGGCAGCTCTTTGGGGCGAGGGAAGATGAACTCGTGCTTCCTGCCGCTGCGATGCAGCTCTCCGAAGACTGGATACTTGTACACGATGATATAGAGGACCATTCGGAGCTAAGGCGCGGCAAGCCTGCGCTCCACAAGCTTTACGGGCAGGAGCTGGCTATAAACGCAGGCGACGCAGCGCATATGGTCATGTGGAAGATGCTCAAGGACAATATCAGGAAGATGGGGATGAGAAGGGGAAGTGCATTCTTTGACAATTTCTACCGGATGCTCGAGTATACGGTAGAAGGGCAGTATATAGAGGACAATTTCATCTACAATGTCAGGAGCCTTGCGGCAGCTGATGAGAAGCTATATTTCAGGATAATACAGGGCAAGACCTGCTACTATACGGTATACGGGCCTATGCAGCTTGGAGCTATAGCCGCAGGCATGGGGAAGAGCGAGCTTGGCATGCTCAAGGAAATCGGGATGCCTGCAGGAATGGCTTTCCAGATAGTTGATGACATTCTTGATATGAGGGCGGATGAGAAGGTCTTCGGAAAGCAGAGATACGGCGATCTCAGGGAGGGGAAGCTCACGCTGATAATGCTTGACGCTTACAAGAGCGCCGATGCGGAAGAGAAGAAGGAGATGCAGAGGATTTATGGGAAGAGAAGGGAGGAGAAGAGCGAGGAGGAGATAATGTATCTTGCGGGCATTGCCGAGAAATACGGAAGCATCGAGAAAGCGCGTAAGAAAGCAGAGTGGTACGGCGCTGCTGCGAAGCAGGCGATAGAGAAGTATAGTGACCAGCTTCCTAAGAACGAGTTTCTTGATGTTATGCTTACTGCTATAGAGGAACTATACGTAAGGAAAAAATAAATGCCAAACAGCAATATGCTTTCCCACCCGTTAGAGCAGTATTTCATATCGTAGACAGGCTTAGCTTCCGAGTTCGGAATGGGTTCGGGCGTTTCCCTGTCCCTATGGCCGTTTGACATATTTGTTTTACAGTTAAAGTTTTTAAGCTTATTGGAAAGCGCCTTCCGGATACGAGAACGGTGCTATGCCTGCGGTATTTATGATTTATTAGTTAGATTATTAACGGCGTATTTATGGTCTCTGATTCAGGGGAAGTTGAGAAAAGTTTTAGGTTCCTGCTTTATTCGAGGGCGCTCAGAAGCATCGGGATAATATACATGACAATCACGATGCCGCTTTACCTTGCGGCAATGGGATTGAGCGTGGTAAGCATAGGGTTTGTCGTTGCTGGAGTAATGCTGTTTATGATTGTGGAGACCCTCGCCCTTGGTGCGCTGGGAGACAGGGCAGGATATAAGTACTCTTTGCTTATTAGTGAGATAATACCGGCATTCGGGGCGCTTGTAATTTTCTTCTCGCAAAACGTGCCGGTTATCATAGCCGCAGTGATAGTAGCCGGCATAGGTGGAGCAGCAGGGGGAATGCGAGGGGGATTCTCACCCGGATCTACTGCAATAGTTGCGAGCAATTACCCAGATGAGCACAAAAGGGTGAATAAGCTTGGGCAGATTACATCTATAGCCTCTTTCTTCTCGATTTTCGGTGCTGCGCTTGTCTCCGCACATTTCTATCTCTCTTCGGAGCTGGGCACCCTGGCTGCTTACAGAGCAGGATTCTTAATATCAAGCTTGCTCCTCTTCCTCTCGTTTGCCTGCCTTCTCTTCATTAAGGAAGAAAAGCGGCCAAGGAAGAGTACGCGGATAATGAAGGGAAGCAGCTTCAGGTATATACTTAAGGTGATTGCTGCAAATTCCCTTGGAGGGATAGGCCTTGGCCTTGCGATACCTCTCCTTCCCCTCTGGCTGGAACTCTCTTACAAGGCGACAACGCTTGAGATAGGTATAATATTCGGATTCTCGTACCTTGTTACCGCGCTGGGTGCGTATTACGCTTCTTACATGCATGGAAGGTTCGATCCGTTGAGCATTGCCTCATTGACAAGGGTTCTTGGCGGTGCGTTGCTTATCGCAATGGCATTATCTCCATTCCTTATCCTGGTTGCAGTAGTCTATCTCTTTAGGGCATTTTTTGCAGGTCTGGGAAATCCCACAAGGAATGCGGTGAATATGCGCGGCATAGATAGGGAGGACTACGGAACGGCAACGAGCTTTCAGGGCGTCTCGACAAGGATATCGCAGCTGAGTTCAGGAGCAAGTGGATACCTTATGGAGTACTCCCTTCCTGCCCCGCTCTTTCTCGGAGGGGCATTCCAGATAGTCAGCGGCATAATGTACAGGTATCTTATAGGCAAGAAGAAGCAATGAGAAATTACTACTTGTGTTGCAGTGCAGCGCTTTACCCCCACATCTCTGCTTTTATCATCTTATCGTTTACTCCCAAGGAGATTAGTGCTTCTTTTACGGCCTTTACGAAGCCAGGCGGCCCGCATATGTAGCTTATCCTCTCTTTGCAATCTGGGGCATATTTCAATATCATGTTTGCATCGACATGCCCTTTTTCGCCGGTCCAGCCATCCCCATCCTGAGATCTTGTTACTGTAACAATAAGCTTGAACCCGGTATCCTGTGATACCTTCTCAAGCTGATCCTTTTCTATTATGTCATTAGCGTATTTTGTACTATATATCAGAACCCCGTCTGCGGTGCTTCCTTTGCCGTGTATGCTCTCGAGCATGGAGAAAAACGGCGCGAGGCCCGTGCCACCTGCAAGGAATAGGAATTTTGTCTGCTCGACAAAATCAAATTTAAACTGGCCGTACGGGCCAGATACATAATATATGTCGCCTATCTTTGCAGAGTCAAGCTTTGATGTGAATTTTCCATGGATCATCGAGATAAAAAACTGCAGCGAATCGGAAGGAGGCGGGTTTGCGATAGAGAATGCCCTGCCTATGCTCTCTCCTGTTGAAGAATCCTTATGATACAGCATTGCGAACATGCCAGGTATAAAATCCATCGGAGAGCCGTCCTGGGACTTGAAGGTGAATGTGGTAACCTCAGGCGTAGTTTTCTTTATCGAAGATAGAATATACGGCTTGTTTATAATCAACTCCTCACCTGGGCGGGCTTATTGTTTCTGTGAAGAGGTGCTGCTCTCCATTATTTTCTCGTACTTCTCTATGCCTTTTATTATCTCTTTAAGTTTGGGACTTATATTGTACCCCAAATCATAGCCCCTCTCTGTGCGTATGTGCGTCGGCTGCAGGACATTAAGCTGCACAGACAGGGTTCTCAGGGTGATTATCAGAGTCTTACGTGTAAAACTCTTGCCAAGAGCGGCATAGAGCTCCCGCGTTGTCCTGGGAGACTTTACCATAAGCATCTTGAGTACCGCATAGTTTGGTTTGCTCAGAACCTTCCTTATAAGCCATATTTCATCGTTACCTTTTTCACGTTTAGACATGTTTACCCCAACAAAAGTGTATCATAACAGGTATATCCAGTTATGTTTGAATACTAATTATTAGAAAAGTATATATACTTTTATATCATATATCTTAGTATAAGATATTTTATTTTAATATAAGTATTGATATTATGATAAAAATAAGCCTGAGGGATCTCATATTAGGCAGGGGAAGTGCGCACGAGGCTGCACAGGCACTGCGGCTTTCCTTCGATGCATTGCCTGCGGATTCTCAGAAAGTCGAGAAGAGCCTAGGAGGTCTTGTTGAGAAGGCTGTGCTTTCATGCAATGGGAGATACGTCTACCACGTTGGTCCCCTCTCGGGGATCTCTGGAAGCGACGAAAAGGCGGCGGCGATGGTGAAGGGGGAGGTTCTTAGGGAAGTTTCCTCTTCGGGATTGGAGATTGGGGATGCGTCAGAGATAAGCAGGGTTATTGGCATTTCAGGAAGGTTTCTCGGCGGCAGTATGACGGGACGTGAGACTATCGCGTACATGGTAGCGCATGACATCGCAGGATATGGGCCATTGAGCATGCTGATGGAGGATAAGGAAGGGATAGAGGAGATAGAGGTAAACTCGCCATCATCGGTAATAAGCGTGGTCTCTGCTGAATTCGGCAGGTGCAGCACGAACCTGAGGTTCAGAGGCGAAGATGAATTTAGGGTTGCGGTTAACAAGATGGCATATAGTGCAGAGAAGTCAGTAGGGTTTGAGAACCCTGTAGTGGATCTGCAGCTGGGCAATGCGCGGGTACATGCCCAGATAAAACCATATGCTGCCAGCGGCGCAGCTGCATCCATAAGGATGGGTGGATTTAAGAAGAGGGGCCTTGTCGCAATAATTAAGTCAGGGATGATAACTTGCGAGGCTGCTGCTTATGCGTGGATGCTGATTGATTCTGGGATGTGCATGGTTATATGCGGCCCTCCTGCAAGCGGGAAAACCACGATGCTCTCCGCGCTTATGGAACTGGATATGCCTTATAGGAAAACAATAGTGGTTGAAGAGGAGATTAACGAGATACGCTTCGCCAGCCACGTAAATAACCTCGTCTCCCTGTACGGCTCACGATATGGAAGGGTTGGGGCAGGTGATCAGGTAGTAAATGCTCTGAGATTGCGGCCAGAGATGATAGTTGTGGGCGAGATGAGAGGCAGCGAGGCGAGGGAACTCTTCGCAGGTGGTAATATAGGGGTTCCGTTCCTCGCTACAATGCACAGCAATGCGGAACCTATTGCAGTTGTAAATAGGCTATTGAGCAGCCCGATGTCTGTCGAAGCAGGAAACATAAGCGCTCTTGACTCATCCATCCATACAGCCCAGGATTTGAAGGGAACCCGCAGGGTCTGTGCAGTATTTGAGTATAGATGGCTAAGCAGGGCAGAGACGGATGACGGGGAGGAGCTTAGCTGCGGGGATTCTGTAGAATTCTCAGGCCTGTGGGAGGAGGGAAATATATCTAGGAAGATGCTTGGATCCTCAAAAGTGATCGATAAGTACTCTCGTTTTAAAGGCATATCGAAAAAGGCTTCGCTGCGAGAGTTTGAGAATCGCTCCGCATTTTTAGAGGGCTTAATATCGGAAAATATAGGGCAGAATGAGGCTGAAAAAAAACTATTTGATTATAAGATCCGGTCTGAGTTTGGCTGATTTGAATGGATTCGCGTAAGATATATGCTGCAATGCCTTGGTTTTCCGCATGGGTGGTGTGGGGCACCCTCTTTGCCATAGTGGGCGGAGAACGCGGGCCGTTTGGATTGCTTACAGCATTTGCTATCTGCGCGCTTCCTTGCTGCGCCATAGCCCTGCTCTTCTCCATGAATAGGAGGATGCACAGGGGAAGCGAGTTTAAGGAGAGATTTTTATGGGCTGTGGATCTTGCGCTTGCATATTCGAAGGCGGGGATTGGGATGTGCAATGCGCTTGCAATCTCAGGATTCGCTTCGCGGGACAGAAAGACAGCACAGGAACTCGAAAGGATCAGGATACGTCTACTATGTGGGGAGAATGCGGAGATAGGCGGGAGTAATAAGCGAATGCAACTTTCTGCAAACGATTCTGGCAGGGTCATATGGGATGCGGAGTCGCTTAAAGCTGCTGTTGCAGGTTATTATGCGCTTGAGATGGAGGGAGGGGCGAGGAAGTGGGATAATATCGTAAAGCTCTCCACACTCAGCATGTTCTTCTCCGCCGTAGGGCCAAGTTTTGTGATATTCGCTTTTGTAGGAGAGTCCATAGTGGGAGGGAGGGGCAGCATCTTGCCATTTGCGCTAGTAATGCTCGGCGTCATGCCTGTAGCGTATGCCTTGGTAAAGGCGAGGATGGAGAGGGTTTTTCTGTGAAGAATATGAGAAGGGTGCTGTTTTACTGCTTTGCTGCCTTAGGAAGCGTCGCGGCGCTGCTTGCTATCGGAGCGTATGCATTTTTTATCGCTGTGCTCGGATCGGGGATGGTGTTTTATATGCGAAGGATGGATCGAGAAGACGCGCATGACAGAGACGATGCAATGAACCTTGCCTTTAGGATTGCTGCTTCAGGATCCTCGCTGCCTGCGATTAGGGAATGCGCGGCAAGGATTGAAGGAGCAGGGCTGAGGGGAAGAGCTCTGAGATGGTGCAATATGCTTATCTTTACTGGTGCGGCAGATAGCGAGATAACCGTGGACCCGCTTGCAAACTCTGTTTTTGAGCTCGCTGCCTTTGGCGCTTCGACAGGCAGGGATATATCCCATGCCATGGATCATCTTGGCATGCGGATCAGGAGGCGGATTGAGGCTGAACACGAATATGTAGCGAGGGCGGTGGGTATGGATAGGGTATCTATTGCGGGGCTTGGCTTCTTCCTTCCTGCATTTGGCGGCATAGCTTCAGGATTGATGCATTTTACCGGAAGCTCTTTTCATGGAGCAATGTTTGAGGCATCGATAGCCGGCTTTATCCTATGCTGCCTCTGTATAAATGCGCTCTTCTCGGTGAAAAGGGAGGACGCTGTTCAGAAGCTCGCAGGGATTGCCATAGCGTTTTCTTTCTCTGCGCTTGTTATGCTCTCAGTATCGAGATTGTTGGTAACATTTATGTGAGTGGTTTGATGGATAGGAGCATTAATTGCAAAATGCGAAGCATGGCGGGAAGACTGGTACCTACAGATGTAAGGGCTGCTTTTGTTCTGGTGCACAGATTGAAGGGGCAGGGATCTCTTGAGTATATAATGATGATATCGGCTGCGAGCATGGTGGTTCTCATAGCCCTCGCGATGATAATAAAGTTCAAGGGAGCAGTGAGCACAAGCACAATGGTAAACGGCACCAACACTAGCGTTTACTCTGCAATAGCCGGGGACTTGTCCTCGCTCTCGAGGTCTTAGCCCATGAAAGCACAGATGTCACTTGAGTTTATGCTTTATGTGGCTTTGGGCGGGCTGGCGCTCTTAGCCGCACTCGGAATTGCAACAGGGAGGGAAGCAGGGTTGAATGTCAGCATACAGAGGTTCGAACTCTCTTCGCTGGTTGCAGAGATAAACGGGGATATTGCAGCAGGATCAGGGTTTGCCGAGGCATATGTGCCAGCATCTTTCTGCAATGCAAGTGCAGAAGGCGATGAACTCGTAACCGCGTATGGCTCCTTCGGCTTCCTGGAGAGGGTTGCCATCTACAGGCAGTCCCCGTGCGGAGGATACATGAATATCCCTATAATTTACACAGGCTTCGGAAACGCTACCCTGGTGATATGAATTAGGCTTCAGATTAGCATTGAGATGATGGTGCAGATGCTTATAGCACTCTCAGCGTCTGCCTTGGTAATTACGGCTGCACATGCAATTGCTGCAGGGCATTTGAATGCGGCCCTTGCAGGAACCTACGCGGATGCGTACAACGCATCAAGCTCTCTTGCTGCATCATGCAGCTGCATTGGGATGGGAGGATGATACTCACTATTGACATGCTTATTGGTCTTGCGTTCGTGCTGCTTGCAGCTGCGCTCTTGCTCGGTTCTTACGCATTTGCATCTGCACAGGTGTTGCGCCTAGCCGATTACTCGCTCGCTTATGAGCTCTTTGCAGCGCATTCGCAGGAAGCGGTGGCTGCAGTATATGCTGCAAATCTCACATACCCTAGGGCAGAGAGCATCCTTTCTGCGTACGGATATAAACTTAGTAACCTTTCCAGGTATGATAAGTGCGGAATTGCCAGCCCTTGCAGGATAGTTGTAGTATCAGGCAGGGAGATGATTTTGGTGGGGCAATGAGATTTCAGGCAAGTTTGGAATTTCTGATAGTAGCATCTTCACTGGTTGCCCTCTGTGCTGCCGCACTTGTGTTTTACATGGGCAGCCCTGCGCTTGCAGCCATAAAGTCATTTGCATCTTATAATTCGCCAACCCAGCAGGCATACAATGGAGTATACTCACCGGAAGGAATCCCTGAGGTGTCATGGTCCCTAGGAGGCGGTTTTGAAAAAGGCGTGGAAGGGACTTTTTACATCGTATTCTATGGCTGCGCGCAGGAAGGCGTGAAGTTGTATCTTAACTCAGGAAGCGGCAGCCTGGCGGATTCATCATACAGAATCAACTTCTCAGGGCCTTATATACTGCAGGGGCACTTTACCCCATATAATCAAGGCACGTTCGCCATCAATGCGACATATTCAATTCTGTGTGGCGGAAGTTCATATGGAAATTCCATGATAATACGAGGGTATGCCACAGGGTCTGGATACGGTGGTGGAGCGTCTTTCAGTGTGGTGGACCTGTCGCAGAATGTAAGTGCATATTATCCTGCGCCAAGCGCAGGCGGCGGCATGTATTATACGGCAGAAGGATCACATTGCACATACTATGATTTTTGGGACCAGGCCGAGAGCGTAGCCCAGCAGTGCGGAACGTCAGATGCGTGGGATTATATGGTCTTCTCGAATTACTGCTATGCGGACAAGGGAATAATAAGCAAGGTTTACTGTGCGCGGAAGTCAGGCGGGTACGGGATTGCGAGCAACTCAACAGCAATCAACTACAGTTACAGGCTAAGCCTCTCGGTGGAGACGCAGCGTGGGGTTATAAACACCACAATTGCTTCAGGAGAGAA
Source organism: Microcaldota archaeon (assembly GCA_021850805.1). Classification (GTDB taxonomy): domain Archaea; phylum Micrarchaeota; class Micrarchaeia; order Micrarchaeales; family CABMGC01; genus JAKBQS01. The sequence goes on from JAJZKO010000001.1 coordinate 68,360, forward strand.
GAATGCGAGCGTATATCTGGGAGGCAGCATTGTCGGAAGTGCATATTCTAGTATGTCTTCGCCTCCGCCTGGGTTTTATGCGATTGCAGGAAATGGAGAGGAATACATCCTCAGTCAGACATCCTACAGTTCGTTACTATACGCGGAGCGATACGCATCCGGCCTCCTTGCCTATTATAACTCTACGGAGGTGACATCAGGTGATAGTGCGCAGATACAGGAAGCGATAGGCAGCGAGGGGGATATGTACCAGAAAGCATTGTCCGGGCTTGGCGCTACAGGAAGATACTGCAGGATCGAAGGGAATATGAGCCTGTGCTATGGAATAAAAAATGCCAGTTTCGCCATATACATCTCCCTTCCAGAAGGATTCGGGGGCATTAACGGCAGCTCTGCATATGACGGATCAGAAGTTTATGTAAATGAAGGGTAGGCTTTAATGAAGGCGCAACTTGCAACTGCAGAGGCTCTCATTGCTCTCTCTGCCGTTATATTTTTTTCCGCATATGCCATGCGTGCTTATTCTTCGTATCTTACGGAGACGCGAAGTGATGTAGGCTCATTGTCTTATAATATGGCTTTCTACGACTTTGTACATATGGCATATTCCAATGCAACCACAGGTGAATGCGTGGATTCATACATATCCAATGGTTCAGGTTGCGTTGAGAAGATATATTCGGCTATGGAGAGCATATACGGAATAGAGAATGTTAGCCTCTTTGTAGCAGGAGGAGAGAAGAGCGGCGGTCACGCATTATACGTGAGGTGCTTCCCATACGGCGAAGGTGGAAAATACCTTCTTTGTCTGTCTGCAGGTTAGTTCTATGGGATTTTATGGCATAGTCTTACTGTCGTTTGTTGTGGCGGCGACGCTGCTTCTATCCTCGCTTAATTCAGACCTTGGTTACTCCTTAGGGACCGAACTGCAGGGCTTCCGCATCTCAGGGTACATATCGACAGCCTCGGAGATGTATCTTGCACACGTATGCCTTGGAAATGGATGTGCATACCTGAATGCAACATTCCTGCCGGAAGGCGTATACAGGATAGGGGACATGGTTTCCTCCTCTGGTGGCTATTGGTACAATTTCTCATAGGACAGCTGCCACGTGCGAGAAGAGATATGAAGCCGCAGAGGAAGATACGGATATTATTGGGATTGGATAGATTCCGAACAGTATCGTTGCAACGAGGCATATGCATACCACCGCCTTTACCCTGGGAGGTATGTTGAACTGCCTCGCGCTCCTTCCTTTTGAGTACGAGGCTATGAGAAGCCTGAAGTAATAGTAGATGGATATTACGCTGTTTATTATTCCTATTATGGCCAGCCAGTAAAGGCCAGAGTTTACGGCGCTCAGGAAGAGCAGGAACTTGCCTATGAATCCCATAGTAAATGGTATTCCTATGAATGAGAACATGAATATCGCAAGCGCGAACGCTGCAAGCCGATTCTCCGATGAGAGTCCAGCCATGTCAGATATCTTAGTTCGGCCGCGGCTCTCCATGAGTGCGAATATGGCGAATATGCCTATGAACGCAAAGGAATGCGCAAATATCTGGAAGAGGCTCGCCGTGATGCCCTGTGCAGAGTCTGCGGCTATGCCTATGAGTATGTACCCAGCCTGGGATATTGACGAGTATGCGAAGAGCCGCTTTATCCCTGATTGGGAGAGCGCGGGAAGGTTGCCGTAGAACATCGTTACTGTTGATAGCAGAGCCACGGCTATGAAGAGCCCGCTGTATGCAAAGAATAAAAGCACCATTATCTGTATTAGTGCCGCGAAGCCCACTTTCTTGTTAATGCCGCCAAGCATGGCGGTTAGATATGGGCGCGAACCCTCGTAAACATCAGGTATGAGTATGTTAAAGGGGAAGATAGATGCGTCAAAGCTCAGGGAGGCTATGAAGATGAATGCGGCAAAGACCAGCGCGCCCTCCTGAAGCGCAGGCGAGAGGGCGAGTGAATTCGTTAGTACGTAATAAAGACCTGCGGCGAAGGCAAATACAGCTATTGATATTGAGGCCATTATGAAGAACTTCACTGCGGGTTCTATGCTTTTCCTCTCGAGAAGTATGGCAAATGTGGTAGGTATGCTGGTGAGCTCAAGGCCTATGAACAGACTTACAAGGGATGTGGAGGATGCAACGAGTATCATGCCGAGCAGAGCAAAATCTGACATGAGCGCGAAGTCAGCATAATTGGATGAGTATTCATATGCAAGGAGGTTTACCAGAAGCATGCCGAATGAGAAGAGGAAGAAGAGGAGCGTTGAGAACGCATTGAAGGATATCCCTACAAAGACATCCGGAATGGAACCTGCTATTATCAGGTATACAGAGAGAGTAACAAGCGCCAGGAGCATTATGGTATTGTAGATGAACTGCGTGCGCCTCCTTCCTGAGAGCCTTATGGCCAGCGCTCCGAAGAGGAGCAGCAATGATGCGCAGAGGAATGCAATGTCTGCGTAAGAGTATGTTATTGGCATTTATATTACCAGATAAGCGTAAATGAACAGGAGCAGGAGTCCGACGCTGAATGCAAGGGCGTAGTTGTTTATATTTCCAGATGAAACTCTGCGCACAATGTTGCCAGTCTGTATCACGTCCCTGCCGAAGGTGTCTATTGAGTAATTCAGGTACGAATCGAATATATATGCCCCTGAACCTACGAGAGTCAGGAGTGATGCCGCGGCCTCGTAAAGCCTGTTGAATGCATACCTGGTGTATATAACCCCGTGAGGCAGAGTAGTTCCTGCAGGTGCCTTATGGCGCCAGTACAGCACATACGCCGCTCCTAAGCCTATTATTGCTATTGCGGTCTCTATGAGCGCGTCTGTAATGTGAATGCCCAATGCACCTGAACTGAAGTATTGCGGATAGCCTGAGAGATACGCAGGGCTCATGAGGAATATGGCGAAGCCTATTGAAGCAAGAGAGAGCAGTGCAAGGATTGCCATTGGATATGACATGCTCTTTGCAGTCGCCTTGTACTTTATCCCGGGCATCACACGGCCAGGGCTCTTTGAAGGGTATGCGAACCACCTGAATATGTAGAGGCTTGTGAGAAACGCTATGGCGGAAAAGAATATGTAGAATGGTGAAGTGTAGGATGATACGGAGTATCCTATAAATGTATTTACGAAGAATCCGGAGAACGGGAGTATGCCGGCAATGGATAGAACTGATACAGCTGTGGTAACATATACTATCCTATTTGACTTCATCCCTGCGGAATCGTACAGGCTCTCGCTCTCGGACGCCTCCATTGCCGTTCCTGATCCGAAGAATACAAGGGCTTTGTAGAAGCTCTGGACGAAGAAGAAGAATATTGCGGCAAGGTATGCGCCTATGCCTACCAGGACAAGCATAAGGGACAGCTCCTGGACTGTTGAGTATGCTATTATTTTCTTTATATGCGTCTCCCTGAGCGCATTTAAAGTTGAGAGCACAGCAGTTATCAGTCCGAAGGCGAGTATAATCTCCTGCAGAGTGGGGCCGAAGGCAAGGAATATAGGAAGCAGGGATATGACAGCAAAGACGCCTGCCTTTACCATCGTGCTTGAATGCAGGAATGCGGATACCGGGGTGGGCCCTTCCATTGCATCCGCAAGCCATTCGTGGAAAGGAAACTGTGCGGATTTTGTAAATACTGCAACGAGAAGCAGGAGAGCGCCAGAATATTCTAGCACCGTAGGCGTGTACCCAGAAGCGCCAAGAGCGCTTATGATTGTTGAGAACTGGAGCGTATGGAAAGATACGAAGAATATCACTATTGCGGAGAATAGGGAGATGTCGCCTATGAAGACGATGCTCAGCGCTTTTCTTGCTGCGTGTGCTGCGGAGCGGCGCGAGTACCAGAATCCTATCAGCATGTAGCTCATAAGCGTAAGGAACTCCCACGCGATGAAGAAAGACACGAAGTTCGCGCTTATCGCGAAGAGAACCATGGCGGCTTCGAATATAAGCATTTCCGAATAGAAGCGCCTGTGCTCGCTCAGCTTATCCATGTAACCTGCAGAATAAGCCATTATGAGCGGCCCTATTACCAGTACGGCCAGGAGGAGGACGAAATTAAGCGGCGCTATCTGGGTGGATATGCTCAGGGTTACCCCCTGCAGCGAGAGCCAAGTAAGACTTGATGCACTGTGTGATACGAAAGGAAGCAGGAGAAGCGAGATGATGCTGAGGGCAAAAGCAACATACTTGGCGTTCTTTGCGCCTGGCACTATCAGCGAGAGCAGGGCGCCGAGAAGCAGCGGGAGAAGGAGTATAAGGGCCAGCATGCTACCACTTAAGTTTTGAGAGCTTCCTTACGTCGAAGTCTATCCTGTTTGCCTTCATGTAGACATAGAATGTTATCAGGGTTATTATCTCCACTGCAGCTACAGCCCATATCCCGATGAGCATTACAACTGCAGCGGGATTTGGGGATTGATACAGGGAGAATCCGCCTATTACCAGGATTGTGTCTGCAACGAATATGAGTTCTATCCCAAGCATTATGGCTATGAAGTGCCTGTCGGAGAGCAGGCCTGCAAGGGCTATCCCCAATATCAGAACGGCACTCGCTACGATATATGTGGATAGTATCATTTTCACACCAGGCGTATCTGCTTCCGTATCAGGAGCACTGTGCCTATAGTAGAAGAGAATAGGAGAATGATTATAAGATAAAGCAGGAATGCGTATGTTCCAGAAAATGCTGACGCAGCTGCGCTTACGAGATTCTGATTAGAAGCCAGATACACCTGCGGCATTCTCAGCACCATAAGCGATAAGGCAGAGGTTATTATTATTGCACCTGCGGCGAAGTATGGCATCTTGGATAAGTTGGCAGCTTTCTGTTCTGGGGATACGGCAACGACCAGATAGGTCGAGAGTCCACCGACAAATACGAAGAGCTGGAGGAAGGCGGCGAGTACCTGGTTCAGGAGTACGAATATGAATGCGCTTGCTGCGAATGCTATTACGAGCATGAGAACAGCGTATAGTATCTTCCTCTGTACAAAGAGCATTACTGATGCTGCAGCAAGGATAAATGCGGTTACATCGAAGGCGTACTGCAATAGCATTCCCACAAACCTACTCCAAATCCTCAGGCCTCTTCAGGAGGCTCCTCTTGTCGTATGCACCATAATCATAGTTCTTGCTTAGGGTAAGGCACTTCGGCGGGCAGACCTCCTCGCATAGGGCGCAGAAGAGGCACCTCTCTATCCCTATCTGCGGCATCTTCTTCACGCCTTTGTCCGTTATGACCTCCACCATTGTTATAGTCTTGTTCGGGCATATCCTCTCGCATGCGAAGCAGCTTATGCATGTATCCATGTCGAGGCGCAGCATGCCCCTGTAGTCGTCAGGCAGCGACTCGCGCTCCTCGGGAAATTCGGTTGTAAACCTTTTCTCGCCGAGGGCCTTTATAGATTTTGCTATTGGGCTTATCATTTCCTCCACTTATTCCCATTTCTCAGGCAAATATTATATATGCAATCACAAGGTTTATCAGGGATAGAGGTAGAAGCCATTTCCACCCGAACTTAAGTATGCTGTCTATCCTCATCCTTACCGTAGTTGCCCTTATTATTATTATGAATATGCTTATTACCGATGCTTTTGCAAGAAGCCATACTATTGGAGGGAGGAGAGGGCCTTCCCACCCTCCGAAGAATAGTATTGTTATAAGAAGGCTGCCAAGAAGCATCCTCGAGTAATCCAAGAACAGGGAGAGGGCGTAGTATGGAGCGCTCATGTCAGTGAGCCATCCGGCTATGAGCTCTGAGTCAGCCTCCCTCAAGTCGAATGGGGGCCTCTCGAGTTCTGCAAGCATGGTTATGAACAGGACTGCAAGCCCAAGGGGCATGAATATTGCAAATATGCCATTTGACTGAGCGCTTATTATGGATGCTATGTTGTAGCCGTGTGCTGCGATTCCCACAGCAGCAACAGCGAGTATCATTGGTAGTTCATAGCTCAGCAGTATAAGAACGGATCTCTGCGCGCTTATGTCAGCAAATTTGTTGCTGGTGCTGAATGCGGTTATGAATAGCAGGATGGGGGTGAAGGACAGTATAACGAAGATTATAAGAATGCCGAAAGCGAAGTTGGTTGCCTGAAGGGATGGTGCGAACGGTAGCAGCAAGACAAGGAATATGGAGACAGAGACGAGCAGAGGCAGGCCTATTATGTATAGGGTACGCTCAGCCGAGTCTGGTATTATATCCTCTTTTGCAAGGAGCTTCACTAGATCTGCGAAATTCTGTAGGATGCCAAACTTGCCCACATACGTAGGCCCGTGCCTGTGCTGCACCTTGGCTATCATCTTCCTCTCGAGCCAGCCGAATATGTATCCGAAGATTGATATTATTATTGCAACTATTATGGCGAATGCTATTATTCCCCCTACAGAATAGACCGGATTGGGCGAATTTATGTAAGAGGTCACATTCAGCCCCATGCCAAAGGGGATCTGCAGGTTATTTGTCAACACAGCCCATCACCAGGTCGAGAGTTCCCATTATTCCGAACATATCTGCGGTGCGCTGCCCCTTCGCGAGGAAATTCAGGGCTGCCAGGTTTATGAAACTTGGAGACCTTATGGAGAGCCTGTAGGGCTTCTGCGCGTCGGCTACAAGATACATGATGCATTCTCCCCTAGGGAGCTCGCGGCTCACGATAGATATGCGGTTCTTTGCTGCGGGGAGTATCAGTTTTACAGGCATTCCGAGCGCATCTCCATCTGGGAGGGCTTTAATTGCTTCCCTTACTAGGCGTATGCTCTCCCTTATCTCCATCATCCTTACCTTATATCTGGCAAGATTATCTCCCGCCATCTGCACCTGCGTGGAGAAATGGAGTTTCTGGTATACGTAATAGGCCTTGTTCTTCCTCGCGTCAAAGTTCACCCCTGATGCGCGGAGCACGGGGCCGGTAACCCCAAGGTTCTTTGCATCGTCATATGAGAGTACGCCGACACCTTTCATTCTCTCCATGAATACAGGGTTCCTCTCCAGATACCTCTCGTACTCTTTTACCCTCTTCTCCATGTAGTCCATAAGGCCCAGGGCATGATCAGCAAAGTCTGGCGGAAGGTCGCGCACCATTCCGCCTATCCTCATGTTTACATAGAACATCCTCCCGCCTGCGGCTTCCTCAAGCAGATTCAGGACCATGTCCCTGTCCTGGAAGCCCCACATGAATGCGGTAAACATCTGCCCTATATCGTTGCACATTGTGCCTATCCAGAGCAGATGGCTTGCTATTCTCTGAAGCTCGAGAAGTATTACCCTTATGTACTGTGCGCGCTCCTTTACTTCTACCCCCATTGCGGCTTCGACAGCGGCAACATAAACCTCATCGTATGACATTGGGGAGACGTAATCGAGCTTCTCCATGTAAGGAGGGTTCTGCATGAACATCCTGGTCTCTACAAGCTTCTCGACCCCGCGATGGAGGAATCCTATGTGCGGCTGGACATCGACTACAGTATCGCCATCTATATCTGCAACGAGGCGAAGAACTCCGTGGGTGCTTGGATGCACAGGGCCTATGTTTATCCTTGTTACCGCCATCATTTAGCACCTTCTTCGTACGGCATGCCCCACTGGAAGGATTTCCTAAGCGGCGGTTGCTTGCCATCCCATTTCTCCAGAAGGAGCCTCTCCGCATTTCTCCCTACGATATTTATCCCGAACATTTCCGACATCTCGCGCTCGTACCAGTCAGCGGCGAGGAAGAGCTTCATTACGCTCGGAACCCATGCATCATCGGCTGGCATGGTGACCTCCACGATCTCTTCCTTGCCATCTTCTATGTTTTCAAGCAGGTATATTACGTCAAGGTGATCAGAGTAATCTACCGCGGTAATCTTCTCCAGATAATCAAATCCTGCTTTCTTCATCTCTGCAAGCTTTTCCTTAAGCAGTTCCCTCTCAATCTTCAATTTTTCCACCTATTTTCTTCTGGAGCTTCATCAACGCATCGAATAAGTTTTCAGGCCGCGGAGGGCATCCTGCGACATAGACGTCTACCGGGAGTACCTGGTCTATTCCGCGTATTATGTTGTAGCTCTCAAACCATGGGCCGCCGCATGTCGCACACTCTCCGAACGATACTATATAACGCGGCCTAGCCATCTGCTCGTAGAGGCGCTTTATCTCAGGAATCATGGACTTGGTAACCCAGCCGGCTATTATCATAACATCGCACTGCCTTGGAGTGGACCTGAAGAGGAGGAACCCCTTCCTCTCCGCGTCAATCCTGGGCGATCCGAAACTCATCAGCTCTATGGCGCAGCATGCAAGCCCAAACTGGAGGGGCCATACGGAATTGGATCTTGACCAGTTTATCAGCCCTTTTGAGAATGCACCGGATATGTCAGAAAGCTTTGCGAAGATGGCATTTGGTTTTACTTCATAGTTTTTCATCGACTGTGCTACAAGCTCGTTCATCTCGCTTCTCGCGTCGGTTACTCGATTCTCTTTTTCCCAGTCATCCATTGGAATCAGCCACAGCCAGTTTGGAGACAAAAAGCTCCATTACAAACCCGAAGACTGCAAGGGACAATACCACTGCTCCCGCTTCCCTTGCCAATTCGCCAGAGGATGCAGCCCATATGAGCACTATTGCAACTATTATCTCATAGGCAAGAAACATTGAAAAGTAGTGGAAGTATTCGTTCATTATGCTTATCCTTGCGCCGGTGCTGTCTTCAGCGCTTTCGTAGTTTGAGTTCTCTACCGGGCCCCTTACACTCCTCTTCCTTATCATAATAGAGGTGAGTATCATAGAAAATGGCATAAACAGGGATAGGGCCATGAATATTATTATTGCGATATATCCGGATGCCATGATAATTTATGAATGGATAGTTTAATATTAATTAGCAGATTATTTGATGCTGTTGAGTTTACGATGGTGTTTTGGTGGATATAGATAGGTTTGTTGAAGAGACGAGAAAGACATGGAATGCCGAATATGAAGGGGAGTTTGGCCATAAGGATGTAGAGCTGCTTTATGCTGCTGCGGCGCTTGGCGGCGAGGCTGGAGAGCTGCAGAACATGATAAAGAAGATCTTCAGGTACAAGTACTATACGAAAGGCCACAAGCCTGATGACTTATACAAAGACCTCCCGCAGGAGATAGCGGATGTCCTTTACTACCTATGCCGCATAGCCGATGTGCTTGAGATAGACATAAGCAAGGCTTTCGAGGAGAAGATGCGCGTAAACCGGGAGAGGTACGTATCCTCTGGAAAGGCCTGATCTGCCAGGTTCAGACGCCGCGCAAGGATTTGTCCGCATTGCTTATTGCATCTTCCAGTATATCGAGCCCTTTCCTTAGGCTCTCGAAGCTTATCTCAAGCGGAGGTATTATCCTTATCGATGATGCGCCTGCGGGAAGGAGCACCAAGTTATTGCTGAAGCACTCTTTTAGGACCTTCTCCTGTTCCTCTTCGGCCGGTTCCTTTGACTTCTTGTCCTTCACCAGTTCCACCCCTATCATCATACCTATGCCCCTCACATCACCCACTATCTCATACTCATCCTTCATCCTGTTTAGCCTTGAAAGCATCAGCCTTGATCTTGATTCTATGCCGCGCTCTATCCTGCGCCAGTTCCTTTTTGCGTAGGAAAGGGAAGCCCTGGCTGCAGCGACAGCTGCAAGGTTGCCCCCAAATGTGTTGGAGTGGGCGCCATAAGGTATATCCCCAAGCGCTCTTCTAGTCACCGTAACGCCCATCGGCAGCCCTCCGCCGACAGCCTTTGCCATTGAGTATATGTCAGGCTCAACGCCGAAGTTGCTTATCGCGGTGAACTTCCCCGTTCTGAAATAGCCCGCCTGCACCTCATCGTCTATCAGCACTATCCCGTTGTCATCTGCAAGCTTCCTGATCTCCTTTACAAAATCCTTTGGAGGAACTATGTATCCGCCTTCGCCCTGTATAGGCTCCATTATTATTGCGGCTATCTCGTCAGGAGGAACCTCCCTGCTTAATGGATACTTTTTTATATAGTCTACGCATGCCAGCCCGCATGAGGGATATTCCTTCCCGAACGGGCACCTGTAGCAGTATGCGTATGGGGCGTGGAACGATGCATTGAAGGGCCCGAAGCTGCGGCGCTGCACAGCCTTTGAGGATGTCAGGCCTAGAGAGCCCATGGTGCGCCCGTGGAAAGAGTTGTAAAACGCCATTATGTACTGCCGCTTTGTGAAGAGTTTGGAGAACTTTACCGCCGCTTCGTTCGCTTCCGTGCCGGAATTCGAGAAGAAAAACCTGCCGAAGCCTCTTGGCAAAAGCTTTAGCATCTCCTCTGCGAGTAGGACCTGTTCTTCGGAATAGAAGTCAGTTGATGCGGCATGCGTAAGCTTGCTTACCTGGTCTTTTATGGCCTTGCGTATTTCTTTGTTTCCGCCCACGCCGAAATTATAAACAGATATGAATGAGGAGAAGTCTATGAACTTATTGCCATCTATGTCATATATGAACTCGCCTTCGCCGTGTGACGGAACAAAACTGTATGCCTCTTTTGTCGAGGTTAGCATTATCTTCTTGTCCCTCGCTATTATCGACCTTATGCGCTGCGACTCCCTGAATGACACATTACCACCATATATGGTATTGATTTGAATGTTTAAATAACAGAATGTATTAAGGGCAGTAAGTCAGGTATTAATCATCTGCGGCAGATGATTGTTATGGAGCTTCGTGAGAGACTTGAAGACGGGATAAACGTAGCGCTTCATCCGGAGAAGGCGACATCGGTAAAGAGGGGTGTTTTTGATGCGCTTGAGTTTTATTATTATGCAAGTGTGGTTCCCATGATTGCAGGCGCAGCTGCCGTTGTCTTGCTTGGTGCTGCTATATTCGGGTTCTCTTACTTCTTCTTCAGCTCAATGCCTTTTTATAGCATCATTGCTGGAGCCGGGATCGCTGTTTTTGTACTTGCGCTCCTCGCTCTCTTTGTTGCCTACATGTGGATACTGGTACCTCTCTCCTTCTTCATTAATGCGGCAATCTTCCAGTTTTTCGGCAGATACGTATTCAGGCAGTTTAAAAGGGAGTATTCACGCACCTACTCCGCAGTAGTATATGGGAGCATGCCTCAGACCCTGCTCGTCTTCCTCCTTGGCGTTCCGTTCGTAAACCTTATAGTCTGGTTATGGGGCTTTGTCATATTGATAGTTGCACTCTCCAATCAGCAGAAAGTATCCAAGGCGAGGGCATTCGCAGTTGTGATATGTTCTGGTGTGCTTCTGGTATTAATCGCATTGGTATTTGCTCATCTTCTGCATCCTGTAAGGCTGCATTAGAGTAGCCACCTTTGGAGTGGCTTGAGGAAGAGAATGGCCTGCCATAGTTTGGGAAGAATGACAGGCCCTAGTTTTTATACCCTCTGTGGGGGAGAGATGATCATTGTGTTAGTCGCCTTGCCAGCATCAAGTCTGTAGTAAACTTTGTGACCTAGTTGGAATCTTTCAAGCAACCCTGCTTTGTGCAGCCTGTTTAGCCTTGTGCATGCGGCGTTTGTGCCCCTGTATCCCATGAACTCTTTTACATCATCTGCCGAGACCATGTCGTTCGTCTGAACGAAATTTATGATCTTGGAGTCTATCTCCGAGATGGCTATCTCGCTTATCTGCCTGAACTCACCCTGCTGCCTTGGGGCTTGTGCATCGTTTCCGTTCATGCTCTTGAGCTGTTCGGCCTCTGCCTGCTGCATTTGCTTTATCTTTGAAGTAAGATCCTCAAGCATGGAGTTTGTCTTCTGCCGCTCCTCCATGAGATATTTGAACATTGCCATTATGTCATCGTCGGATATCTGCTTCCTTTCCTCCTTGACAGTGGTATCCTCGGTTTGCAGCTCACGGAGCTCCACCTGCAGTCTAAGGAGCTCTTCCTTTATCTGTTTTAACCTGTCTTCGTGAGACATACGCAACCCCATCGTGATTCTTTCCCGGATAAATCATGAAACATTCATGACTGAATCATATCTATGAAGTATAAGGTATTTAAAGCTTAGTGATAAGTTCCGCTATTTTAGCATCATGCGGAGTTTTTCAGGAATAGTTGATGTCTTCTACACTTACTATACTTAAAAATGCTTTTAAAGCCTTCGTTTAATAATAGAGTGTTGTGCTTGCATGCAACGGATACTTATACCTAGGCAGAGAGCCATGCTACTCGATAAGAAGAAGGTGGAAGAGCTCGAGGCTGCGCTCAGATGCAGGATAGAGGTAGAGGACGGAAATGACATCCTTATTGACGGGGACGGATACTGGGAGTATGTTGCAAGGAATGTACTCATGGCCTATGGCCGCGGATTCAGCATGGCAGAGGCGATGAAGCTCTTAACGGAGAGTTATTTTTTCAAGTACCTTAGCCTCAAAGATGCATTGTCCAATGATAAGCAGATGCGCAGGATAAAGGCAAGGATAATAGGAAGCAATGGCAAGACAAAGAAGCGTATAGAGGAATTCAGCGGAGCTGTGCTCTCCGTATATGGAAACGGTGTTGGTATAATAGGAACTGAGGATGAAATAGAGATTGCCATGGCCGCATTGCGCATACTTGTAGGAGGGGGTATGCACAGCAACGCCTACAGGGCGATGGAACTTGAGAAAAAGAAGAAAACGTCTTCGCACTTTGGTGTATGAAATGAACGCCGATGAGATATTCAAGGAATTCAAGGAGCAGTCCGTATCGGAATTTTTCAGAAAGAACAGCCAGATGCTCGGGTACTCTGGCAAGGTGAGATCCCTTACTACGGCCGTTCATGAATATGTGACCAACTCCCTGGATGCATGCGAAGAGGCAGGAGTCCTTCCTGACATAATGGTAAAGGTAACACAGGTCGATGAGGCAAAGTATACAGTCACTGTGCGCGACAATGGGCCAGGCATACCGGAAAAGCTTGTAGGAAGCGCGCTCGCGAAGGTCCTTTCAGGGACAAAATTCCATAGGTATATACAGCAGAGGGGGCAGCAGGGAATAGGCGCTGCAGGATGTACCTTATTCTCTAGAATGACCACTGGTAAGCCAATACACGTACACTCCGGAACTGAGAGGCAATCTTATACCTGCGATGTTACAATAGAGATAAAGACCAATAAGCCCATAGTCGAAAACCTCGAGAAGCTCAGCGATGGATTCAGGGGCTTGGAGATAACAGCAGAATTGGGTGAGGTAAAATATGAGAAGAGCGACCACGGAGTATATGAGTACATAAAGAGAACCGCGCTCTCGAACCCGCACATATCCATAACACTCGTAGAGCCTGATGGAAAAGAGGCATTCTTCCCAAGATCCTATGAGGAGATACCTAAGAGACCGAAACAGATAAAACCGCATCCGCTCGGGGTACAGGTTAATGACATAGTGGATTTCGCACATTTCAGCGTCGAGCGCACAGTTGCATCTTTTCTTAGCGAGACATTCGCCAGGGTTACCAGATCCAAGGTAGAGGAGCTTGGGCAGCTGGTTCCGGGGATAGACCTCAAGAAGAGCCCGAAGGATCTTTCATGGGCTGAGGCTGAAGAGATAGTGAAGGCGTTCGGAAAGATAAAGTGGATGGCTCCTGAATTGGATTCGCTCTCCACGATAGGAAGGGCGCAGATAGAAGCGACCATAAAGAATATACTGAACCCCACCTTTGTAGCTGTTGTCGAACGGCGCCCGTCTGTTTTCAGGGGAGGAATACCCTTCGTGGTTGAGGCGGGAATAGCTTATGGAGGAGATGCTGGAAAAGCATCGGAGGAAGGGATGCACAGTTCTGTGATAAGGTTTGCCAACAAAGTGCCATTGCTCTTTGACGGATCGGCATGTGCAATTACCGAAGCAGTCAACACTATACAATGGAGAAGATATGGGATATCTGATTTTGAGGAGCAGCCCCTCAGTGTGATGGTGAACGTCTCAAGTGTATACATACCTTATTCAGGCGTGGGAAAGCAGGCAATATCGCATGAAGATGAGATAATAGGGGAGATACGCCTGGCTCTTATGGCTTGCGCTAAGGACATAGAGAGATATGTGCGCGGGGAAAGGGCCAAATCGCTACAGGAATCAAGGTACAATATGATAATGCGCTATGTAGGTCAGCTTGCTTCGGACATATCGGAAATGTCAGGCAAGGACAGAGGGGAGATAGAGATGTCGCTTAGGAGACTTATAGACACTAAGTACAGTAGGCTATTTGAGGCAAATGCGGAACAGGATGAAGCGGCAGACGGCAGTGAAGGCAGTGCCGCAGAAGAAGCGCAGGATGAGTAAAGCATTATCGTTGCCTAATTCAAGGAGCACAGGTGCATGAGATTACATTTATTAATTTGCAGAAGCATATTTTTTAGGTTGTATGCAGGTGGGGATCCGTGCACAGTCGGCAATGGAGTACCTGATGACATACGGATGGGCGATACTGATTATCGCGGTGGTTCTCGGCGCGCTCTTCGAGCTCGGCGTCTTCAGCGGAACATTCTTCATGCCCCATGTACCTCCAGGATCGTGCCATGTCTTCAGGCCTTACGGGCCTGGGACCGTCGGCTCAATAAACCTGGAGGGAGAGTGCCAGGGCGCGCTGCCGCAGTATGTAGCTGAATTCAATGGGAAGAGCAGCAGCATCTCAACGCCGTTAGTTTTTCCACCCGGATCTTCCGAAACAAATTTTACGCTAGCAGTATGGGTTTATACGACAGGGGTATGTAGTACGGGCAACTTTTATTGTGGGATAGTTGATGCGGATAATGGAGGCAATGGATGGGGACTTATGAGCGGTCAGACAACTTCAGATTTTTGGATCCTTAAGAGCTCTACGTCAGGAGTGCAGGATATGGAGTTTAGCATCTTGCACTCTTCTTGGACACAAGTTGTGGTTACGTATGAAGTAAAGAATGGGAATTACCTTGCCAGCGCATATGTTAATGGTGCTTTGGTTGATACAGCGACAAGATCGGCCGTATCTTTGCCTGAACCGTACCCGCTTCAGATAGGCATTGCAAGGGAATCCTCTGGCATGGTCTTCAATGGATCAATTTCCAATGTGCAATTATACAACGCAACGCTCTCCTCAAATTCCGTATCTTCCTTGTATGGAGAGGGTATAGGCGGCGCGCCAATAAACCTGAAGAACCTTGTTGCGTGGTGGCCACTGAACGGGAACGCTAACGATTATTCTGGGAATAACAACGATGGGACTGCGGCAAATGTAGTATATACCACCAACTGGGAGAACGGGTATACGCAGCCTTGACGCATTGTATCGCTGCGCTATGTTGGGCAGATTCTTCGTGAAAAACATCTGAGACAAGGACTCCGATGGTGGTGCATCAGAATTGATTAGTGGTTAGACTACAATACCAGCTCATCGGTATTGCTCGTATCTACGAGTTTCACGTATGAGTAGGCTATCGCAGCCTTTATTATCTCGGCACTGCTGTCGTAAGACGAGTAAAGCTTCCCAAGGAACTCTTCCTTAGCTTCCTCATTGAGGAAAGCTATAATTGTCTTCTGCCTGCTGCTTACAGCGAAAGGCCTTATGTATGATTTTTCTGAATATATCACCACATTGTACTGCACACCTGACTTTATTATCACAATGTCGGCTTTGTCGCTCTGGTCGAGTTCAGTGAAGAGCATGGCCCCTGCCACGCAGAAGTCCCTCAGCTTCCTGAATACAACTAGATATTCAATATCGTGCCTTGACTTCTCTTCCCAAGATACAGGCGCGAAGTAATCGTCCATTCCGATGACAAGGCCTGCGCTCTGGAGGGACATAAGCACAGTATAGGCATTCTGCTGGGTTATCGATATCGGGACATTGTCGTGTCTTACCCCGTTGCTTATCCCATACCTGAATTCCTCAGGTGTAAGAGGCATATACTTCCAGCGGTATCTTGCGTTTACCGAATCGAAGACATTTACAAGAGTCTGTGGCTGCTCCTTTATCCTGGCCTTCTTGGATGCCGTGAAATCAGGTAGGTCTATGTAGTAGTCGTCAGGAAGCTCTGGTCTTATCATTAGGTTCAGGAACACTACAACTATTATTGCTATTCCGAATTCTATGTAAAGCGTATTTCCTCCTGAGGTTGGCGAGCTATACTGGCTTATGTAAGTATATGTCTTCCCCATTACCTCAAATGCGAATGTCTGATTGCCATGGCTGAGTATGGTGCCCTTTGGAAGGTCGTATGTTATTGTGCCATTCCTTATAGTCCCGTTCTGCTCGAAGAGATTGTTTAGGGAAACGGAGTATGGTACATTGTTCAAGGTTATGTTGTTGCTCTGCGTGAAGAAGGAGAATGTGGCATTCTTGAAGTCTATTGCCACTGGCGTTATTGTCGTGTTGTCCAGATAGGTTATCCCTGTTGCGTAGAGGTTGTTGTTGCCGTCAAGGAGCTCAATGAAATAGTAGCCAGGTACGAAGTTGAATGCCTGGTCGATGCTTACTGCAAATGGTTTGTTGAAATCACCCACAAGCCCCGTCGATATCGGATCCATGCTAGTATTCAGGAGAACAGCCCTGAATGTATTGTATGTGCCTGTCAGGTTGTACACGCTCAGATCTATCGGTATCGTCTGTGTCTCGCCTACAGAGGAAGACATCCTTACTTCTCCGTTGAAAGAGAAATTCATCCTGAAGGGGATATTAAGTTCTGCGTATGTGCCATTGTTGTAAAGTCGTGCGGTAAGAATTGCGTATGAATTGTTGAGTTCGGATGTGGTGTTGTTTCCCAAAGCCACCTGCTTTTGGCTTGTTACTATTAGGTCAAGCTTCCTGCTGTTGTTAAGTATTGTCAGGTTTGAGTAACCTACAGCTATCTGGTCCAGCCAGTATCTTGTGTCTATCACATTCGCAATGTCCATTGCCATAGAAGACTGATTTTTCCATGCGGTCGAAGGGTAGTTGCTGAATGCGATTAGCGTGCCGTTTAGGGAGTTTTGCGTTGCTATGTCTCCGTAGAAGTAGCCATCCTGAAAGCCGAAGAGCGGCGAGTTGAATATTATGCTGTTGATTGGCTGCGCAGATGCATTGACCGATGAGGTATTCAGCTTGGCTAAGAGTATATCTTTTGCGACGCTCTGGTTGTTTATTACAGCTATGCCCCCAAAGGTCACCGATTCGGTAAAGTTATTGCCCATATATATTATGCTGTCGCCCCTGGAGAGCATGTTGAGTATCGTAAAGTTATTGCTGGCTGTGCTTGGGGTAAGAGGAAGGGGAAGCAGCCCTGATGGTATTATAACGATGGAATTCTCTGGTATCTGCCTTACATCGTTTATGTTTATGTAGCTGAACATGCTTGAGTTGCGAAGCAGATCGTGCGCCCGCAGGTCTGCGCTTATCTGGGAGTAGAGCGTCTGCTCGTTGAAAAAGCATTTGTAGCAGTAATTCTCGATATTTATAAGGTATATGGACGGCTCCGGCGGCTTCGTATATTCTGCAAGAGTTATGTTTGCATTTGATGCGTTTGCGAATGAGTAGTTGATCAGTGCAAACCCGTCGATGTACTTTGCGTTGTTTGAGAAGGCATAGCCCCGCGAGGATATGCCAAGCGTAGGCAGGATGGTTATGTTGATGTTTGCCTTCTGCTGGTGAAAACTCTGTGATATCACATTAACTGTTGCAGACAGATAGAATAGCATTACGGCTATGAAAATTACTGCTACAAGGGCAACTACAAGGATCAGCTTGTTGTTCTTCTTTTTTACGGCTGGCATAATTTACACTTCATGTTGCCCCTTTCTTTGAGAATTTCTTGTCTATCCAATTCTGCAGAGCACCGGATATTTTTTTGGATATGTCGTTCGTCTCCCCGGCCTTCTTTATTATCCTGTATACCTTGACATACGCAAACTTCCTGTTTATCGTCACATAATATTTTCCAGGCATTTGCACTTCAACTCTTTAGCTCAAGGTACCCCATAGAGACCATCTTGTCCAGTATCTGCTCCACCCTTGATGGCGGAACCGTATATGCCTTTGAGAACTCGTTTATATCTATCGAACTGCCATGCACCTGTATCCAGTCCTGTATGGATGCCATTAGGGATTCGTCCGAGTATTTCTTGAGGCTGCTTAGCTGGTCCTTGAGCGCCTTGTTTTCCTCGTTTAGGGCTGCGCTCTGTATTGTAAGGTTCCTGTTTGACGCGGAGAGCTCTATGTTCAGGCGCTTTATCTCCTTGTATTCGGATAGAAGCGCATCGTATTTGTTGAATATGGAACTATAGCTCTGCGAGAGAGAGGAAATCATGTTATCTATCACTGAATCAACATACTGGAAGAATGTTCCCTCCTGTATCTTAAAGTCGGAGTATATCATTGAAAGAAGCGAAGCCGTATTCTTTATCACAGTCGCCTTTCGCAGGTTCTCGCTGGTGTCCTGCGGGACTGAGAAGGTTATGCGCAGTTTGCCCTGCGATATCTTTATGATATAGAATAGGTAAGGCTTCTTGTTTATGTTCCTGCTCTCGACATTGACTAGCGTTATCTCATTGCCGTCGAATGTTATTGAGTAGTATGGTATAGACTTTATCTTTGGCAATATCGCATCTAGGCTTGTAGAAACAGTTCCGTCAAACTCAATCTCTTCCACGCGCGGTAGTGGAGGTGCTTCATCGGGCAAGTATACCACTATAACTTAACAATAGGTTTATTTATTATTTTGCAATTTGCCCCATTTCTGCGGCTTGGTGGATACTGACGCGCCAGTATCGATACCGTGCTGTATTTCTAGCTCCAGGCGTGGTATGTAGCTCAGCAGTGAGAGGGCATAGAGGAAGACAAGTACGCCTATCGCAGCCAGGACTGACCCTACAGATGGGGTAGAGATTATAAGCAATATTGCGAAGATTAAGCCTATCCCTATATAGAGGCTGAGCCTTGAGGTGTATCTGCGCCTCTCCTTGGCGTATTTAGGATAGCATTCCTTGCACACCACCAGTTCATTGTTGCTTGCGTTCTTTGTTATGTTTGTCTTGAACCATCTTATTGCGAATATGACATGATCCTCGTGCACGGCTATGCCTTTCTTGGGCTTTCCGCATACAATGCACATCGATACTTTCTTGCCCTTCATGTTCTCACATATCCACACTGAGTTCGACAACCTTGCCGAATGTCGATTTTATTTTCTCTTCGTCCAGAGTATTGAATATGGAGGTTATCGATACGTCGTCTATTCCGATTCGCCTTAGGATATTTTCTATGTCCTTTCTCTTGGCGCCCGATTTCTGGAGCATGCCTGCGAATGCAACGGCATTTACATGCCTGTGCATCCTGTTGAGTGAGGCGAATAAGGATTCAGCATTCTTCTCGCTGATGCCCGCTACTGCCATTGCCCTCTTCAGGTTTATGCGCTTTATCGTGAATGTCGATGCCAACTAATGCCACCTATTTTATTATAAGAGCCCTGCTTATTATTGTATCCGGGAGGCCTATGCTCCTCATGAATATCAGTATGGTCTCCTTGTTTACATTTTCTTTGAGGAAGATCTGCACGAGTGTGCGCATATCGACTATCCTATTCTTCGAGTCGAGCGCCGCGAATAACTTTGTGATGGTGTCTGAAGCTAGATTCATCTGGACGAACCTTGAGTTGAGGTCTATCTTCTCGAATGAGTAATCCCTCAGTATGCTCTTGTCGGCAAGCTCATTGTCATTGAGTATGTCGGCAACAGTCAGAGTATATACGTCAAGAGGTATCTCGCCGACTATCCTGTCTAGCACGAAGACGTTTGGGAATTGGACGGATGTCTGGAAGGACATGTCTATCGCAGCCTGGCCCACGCCGAACTTGCTTATCTCGGATCTCATGAAATTGGAGAAGTTGAGTGATCCCTGAAGATAGCTTATGAACTTCTCGAACCTTACACGCAGCATTATGGTAGTACCAACATTGGAGAATATCGTTTCATTGACATCGGTAGGGTTCTGCGATGCGACTATAAGCCCGAACTGGTATTTTCTCCCCTCCCTTATTATGGTTATGGCGTCGCTTCTTTCGTCGCTTGCTATCTTCCATGCCTCATCAAGAACAACGAGCGCCTTTATGCCTTTTGATGCGCTCCATCCCTCTACGCGCATCTTCTCCTTCAGTGTCTGGAGTATGAAAAGGGCGGCCAATGCCCTGAACTTCTCGTCAGGAAGGCCTGAGAGGTCGAGGTCAACAAGACCTGAGCTCGAGAGCTTGCCTATGTCTATGGTGCTCTTTCTTGCGAAGTAGTCTTCACCTTCCCTTGAGAACTGCCTTAGCCGGTATATGGCATTCTCAAGCTCCGCGGGATACTGGTATGTGCCCTCCTGAAGCTTCTCCTCAAGCAGTTTCGTCACGTCCTTCAGCGTAGGAGCGTCCCTGTTTGGATCAGGAGTGGACGCCATGGCGAAGCCGAAATTCACATACGCCTGTTCTATAGCCTCTACAGTTAGCCTGCGCTGTTCTGGAAAGTCAGTTATGTCAGTAAGTATATCCAGGGCATTCGAGATCTGCTTCGCCCTGTCAAGTGGCTTCATGCCTGAGAGGTCGAGTATGTTTATATAGTCCCCTTTGCCAAGGGATACCACCGTACCGCCGCTCTGCTTCACCCATCCCTTGTACTCCCCGGCCCAGTCTATGATTATCGCGTTGGTATTCCATACGTAGCTGGCGCGCAGGAGGAATGTCTTCACAAAGAAGCTCTTACCCGATCCTGTTATCCCGACTACCGCTATATGAGGGTTCGTTACGTTTGCGTATGTCCAGGTGAACGGAACTCCGAATAGCTTGGTTATGCCTATGAATATCGAATCAGTAGGGTCATTCAGGAGGAACTCGTGCGGTGGTTCCGGAGGCCGGCTCAGGAATGCCCTCTTTGAGAGCTCATTTGACATCATATTCTGTATCTTCAGCAGCGTCATGCAGTCATGCCATTTTATTTATCATGTAACAAATATAACTACTTCTGCTTCTGGAACATGGAATCGAAATCTTTTCCAGAAGGAAGGGAATAGTTCATTTTGTAGAGCATCTGCAGCTCCCTGCCCGATATCCTAGACATGCTAAGGTCGAATACATTCATAACCGTCTGGAGCTGGGCTATCTGGTTGCTCAGTAAATCGAGCGTCTCCTTCTCGCTTATCCCTACAGCAGTAGTCTCCACATACATGAGAGTGTTTATCGGCTTTTCCCCGTTCCCCAGGCGCTCTATTCGCATCTGGGTTATGTTTATCTTTCTCTGCAGCTCATTTATGGTCATAGTGCTTGGATTTGAGGAGTTCATCTCCCTTGCCAGCTGGAACTCTAGAAGACCACGCCTTGATTCTACTTCGTCCCTGTACGCCTGTATGTCTAGGGCTGTGCTTATTACATTGAATTTGAATGGGAAGTTTATGCTCATTATTGCTCTCTCCCACCTGTCCGTTGCGGTGGCAATCTCAGTCTCCTCGTTTGCACCCTGATTCTGTGCGGTGAATACATACTTGTACAGATTTGCTGTTATGTAGCCTGTCGCGTAGTAAAGCCCATTTGTGTACTTGATTATGGCAGTCTCATTCTTTGGTATTATGTAGCCTTTTCCGGGTATAACTGATATGCCGAATATTGTGGTGAAGAGAGGAAATGCTATGAAATCCGCATAGTTTATCATGAGTATCGCAACTATTGCCAGTAGCGCGAATATAACCACAGGTACGACGAACGGGCCGAAGATGCTTGCGTTTGCATTTACAAGAACTAGGAACGCGACTAATATCGTAGTTGCAAGATACATCATTTCTTCCTGGTCTACCATACAATCTCCACCTACATGCCCTCTTCCATAGTCTTCTGCCTTATCCTCTCGCTTATCGTTGCCGTCGGTATCATATAATCAGGCTCTATAAGCGTGAGCAGCTCCGTTCCTGAGACTAGATCCGTGCTTATGCCCAGTATTGCGCTTATCCCTGATGCTATCTCCTCGGCATCCTGCACTGCAATGTTTACGGCCTCCTCTTCCGTGCCTCCGGATCCTGTTACCATGGCGTACGCAAGGAGTGCTTTTGACTGTGACCTATTCACGTTGTCCAGTAGGTTTCGCCACATGGTAACTTCCCCTCTTATCCTCTCTGCCATGTTCCTCGGTGTTGTCTTGTCATTCTCGCTTGCCGTGTACTTTTCTTCTGCCTGGTTGAGCTTCATTGTTATCTTGTTTATGTACTCATCTTTGTTTATAACGTAAAGCTGCGAAGATATTTTTACCGGGGTTTTTGATATAGAGGCAATGCGCCCGAAAAGGGATGAGAACTCAACTTTCTCTTCGTTTGTCATCTCAGTTGCCGATCTGTAGACAGGTATCTTCACGAAGGCGCTCGCATATACTGTGGATCCGTCCCTTGATATTATTGCGTTGCCGGATGGCGCAAGGATGAAGGGGTCGTCGCTGTTCAGCACCACTGTTCTTCCCTTCATCTTGAAGAGTTTCATCATGAAATATGTGTAATACCTGGTTGAGAATGCCGCTATGTCGAGCAGCAGGGCAACCAGTGTGAGTGCGAACCTTATTGCAAAGCCAACATTTACCTCGAGCGGTACGATTACCAAGACAAGTGATACCAGGAAAAAAGCCATGAATAATATGCTTTTGTTATCAAAAGGCAAGTGGACCACTTTGTGTTTTGTTATATTCCTTACTCATTTAACAGCTTATAAATATTATGCTGGCATGCTTGGGAGGGCGTATTAGGCATTGTGTAATGTCTTGGTTAGTTATTTAAATGAGAAATGGGTATTATTATTGATATGATGCTGTATTTCGCGCTGCTTGCATACGCACTGCTCTCATTCGGTTACATACCGGCATTGATACCTATATTGGTAATTCTTGTTCTCCTTGTTGCGGCAGGAGCCACTATGAGAGGCTACAGCATATTCAATCTCTTTGGGATTGCGACCCTTGCCGGGATAGGGACAGGGTCAAAGGGATCTCTTAGGGGCAAGGGTGCATTTAGCGTGCTTATGGTATTCTTCCCGCAGAAGTTTACCGTAACTGGGGGTTTATGGAATCCTGGAAACACTTATAACAAGATGAGGGGTTTGAAGAATGGGAAGAATGCCGCCATAAAAGGGGCTATGGCAAGAGCGGGAGTTGCTACTGTAAGGCAGCCTAGCGCATATTCTAGAAAGAAGGCACAGTTCATGAATGTGTTCGGGGTTAGGCATGTAAGAGCAGCGGGAAAAGCTACTGGAAGGGCCACAGTAAATGCGAAGAATGTGCTTGCCGCTACAAAAGCAGGAAAGGCGGCCGGGTATGTAGGCAGCAAGGCTAAGGGCTTATCTGACAGATCAGGAGCGACAATGATAGGTAAGCATGTATTTAGAATGGGTACCGCCATTACGCCTGCGGGCTTGATATTTGCGAAGGTAAGAGGCAGGGGCGGCAAAGCAAATATGGTGAATAGACTTGCATCGCAGACAAAGGCACATGATGAGAGCATCAAGAGGCTGGAGCGCATAAGGGACCAGCTTCCAAAAGGCGATCCGTCCAGAAGGCACATAGAGAGTGCGATTTCAAGCATAAAGAGCCTGAAGGAGACTGGGACGTATAGCCCGCAAATAGCAGAGAGAGTGAGCGCCATAGAGAAGGCGCATAACACGCGCACGGGAAATGTAGATTACTTAAGGCACACTTGGACAGGGCATAAGTTTGATAAGATGCCTTCAGCGAGAGAGAATGGGGTTAAGAAGGGCACGACTATAAAGGTAAGGGTTCCGTTTAAGAGCGATAGGATTGACACTGGAATAACAAGGCCGGATGTGGCTCTAGACAGGAAGAGCTGGGTGCAGCGCAGAAGCGGCGAGGTATATGACAGGAGCATAGCTAAGGATGCAGCAGCGGTTACAGTTTATGCAGAAGCACAGGCAAGGGAAAATCAGGTAGTCTCAAGGCTTAGGGCAGGTGGCATAAGTGAATCGCAGGCTAAGAAGGAGTTGGGCAGGATATACGATAATGTGAAAAAGGGAGTGCCTCTGGAAGGTGAGAATCTGTGGGGCAGGACAAAGAGGATTGTTTCCGATACGGAGACTGTTAAAGGTGTAAGAGCAGCAGGCAGAGTGGTCAGATATGATATGGCAGCACCTGCAGCAAATAATATACCTGGAAGATTCAGGAGAAATTGGAAGACAGAGAATGATAGGGTGGAAGCCGCAAAAAGGAAGAAAGCTGGAAAATGATACGGCAGTGACGCTGATACTAAAGAGAGTTTACGCGATAAATAGGATAGAGCAGATAGATTGAAGAAGAAACTGGATGGCGAAAGCAGTTAGAGTGCAATCTAGCGTACAAGAACTCAGATTTCAATGCCTTAGGAATGTGATTAGTTGGATGCGGTTTACGCAAAAGGCAGGAGAGGGTTCATCCCTGATGAGATATACAATAAGCAGGTTAGGCCCAATATGGTTATCTCATGCGGGGATGCGATAGTTATTACATACAACGGCATTTTGCTTGGAAAGAGGCTAAATCCGCCGATGCAAGGCGAGTACTGGTTCCCGGGAGGGAGGCTGCATAAGGGCGAGGGACTGGAGGAATCAATTATAAAAAATGTTAAAAGCGAGACAGGTTTGGCGGTTGAAGTTGTCAAAGGGATGTTTCCAGTAATTGGAGATACCATATTTGCAGTAGGCGAGGACAGGCATTCCCTAAATACGACCCTTATAGTAAGGCATGTTGGGGGTGTGCCAGATCTTAGAAAGGATATAGAAGCTCCGAGATTCATAAACAGCATCGAGGCTGACCTTCACCCTTATGTAAAAGAGATCCTGAGAAGAAGCGGTGTCTTCCATCCGGATGTAAAAGAGGTTCTTTGGAGCGGCGGCAGCGAGGTGCTGCAGAACCACCAGATACCAGGGATAGTACGGTATGATGAGACTGATCCGAAAGTAGCTCTGATGCAGATTGCAAGGCTTAGGGAATCATACCCTGACGCTGCGCAGCATGAGCTTGATAGGTTAAAGATTGCTTCTGAACTGCGCGAATGATCCGCTCTGCAATTGGATATAGACTATGCATCCAAGTTCTCCTGTTTCCAATCAAGGTTTTGTGCTGCCTGTACTGGGTAGGTTTGCTTTACTGCGCCGTGCCGTTACGGAGAGAATATTGCCGGGCTTTCCTCATGTAATGTACCTTCCTGCTGTCCTCCTGCTTTCCTCGTGGCGGATCTGAGGGATGCGCTTATATCAAAGACATGCCGCACATACTCGCCCATAAATGCATCCGTGTCCACGCCAAGCTTATCCAGTTCCTGCATCAGCTCTGGATATTTGGATTTATACTCGCCGTTTACGAAAGCGATAAATTTCTCGTATGCACTTGGCTCTGATGTGCCTGTTCCATACTTACCAGGAACCTGCTCGTGGAGTTCGTGCAGCTCCATGAGCTTCTCGTGCAGCTCGTTGCTGTGGCTCCTTACCGCATTGCCAATGTTTATGGTGCTGACTTTTATCCTGCCACCAGTTGAGCTTGAGAGGTTATGGAAGAGCTGATTGGAATTTAGGAGCAGATCTTCTATAGCGGCAAGCTCCTCTTTAGGAAGCGCATTCTTAAACTTATCCGTAAATGTATGGACTACAGCGAATAGCAGCAGGTTGGATTCGTTTGCCTTGCTTATCGTATCTGACATGCCAGGATCAGTAATCTTTATCCCTGCGTTTAGCTTGTTTTCAAGGTCTTTCACGCGCTTTGATACTTCTCCGTATAGCTCGTTGATTGTTTCGTGGTACTCTTTCTTAGCGGCTGAAAGCAGTGCGGCTCCGGCGGGTCCCGCTACTGATAATGTAGCCGGTTCATGTAAAACATCAGAAGTTACCCTAGGCATCTCAAGCGTAGGCTGATCAGTTGTCGCTGTGCCTGCAGGTGCCCTTGGCTGGGTTATCGATGCGGCATTGTCCCTCTGCTCGCTTATGTATGATCTGAGCATCTCTTTTGCAGCCTCTATGCCCTCTCCCCGCGAGGACATCTTATTTGCGGCGCTATACGCATAGGCAAGGGTCTCGCGCGCCGCTATAAGATCAACAAGGGCGCCGCGCATACGTACAAAATCATTCTGAAGCAGCATTTCCTGTAGATGCTTTACCAGCCTTTCCTCGGTTTCCAGCTGTTTCTTGGTAGGCGCCCCTTTTGTAGATGCGTATGCGGCAGGGATATCTTCCCCTACCATCTTCTCAAGCTTCCTGAAACGCGCAAGCCTCTCTCTAAAGGCTTTGTTTTCGCCTATGTCCTTGAGGTCCTTGTCATTGATAAATCTTGACTCTGCTTTCAGCTCATTCTGGCTCTCAACCTTATTCTTCCCCACGCTGATAATTGCCATAACCTACTCGACGATAGTCCAGATGGGCGAGATAATAGGTGGAATGGCAAGGACTTCAGGAAGGCTGAGGCTTGTAGTATAACCTAGATGCGACAAAACCCATAGAAGCTATCTTTAAATATCAGAAAAAACAGAATAAATATTGCCTAAATTGGCTAAAGGTACCCTTATGAACTTCGCTTATATTATGCAACATCCGCTGCAACTCCAGCATGCGCTTCTCTGCCTGATTAAGTACAGAAGGTATGCTGTTTATTGCGTTGTTTTCTTTTCTTGCTACGCCAGTATGTGGTTTTGCGAATACCATAAGGGTACCTTTAGCCAATTTAGGCAATATTTATTCTGTTTTTTCTGATATTTAAAGATAGCTTCTATGGGTTTTGTCGCATCTAGGTTATACTACAAGCCTCAGCCTTCCTGAAGTCCTTGCCATTCCACCTATTATCTCGCCCATCTGGACTATCGTCGAGTAGGTTATGGCAATTATCAGCGTGGGGAAGAATAAGGTTGAGAGCCAGAATGAGCTGAAAGCAGAGTTGGCCTCCTGGACGTCAAGCACGAGCGGAGAACTTGGGGAGATGGCGTTCTGCTGCGCGCCGTTGCCTGCGCTGTATTTGTTCACCGATGTGGTTATTGTGCTTAGTTGGCTTGTCAGAGAGGCCGAGGTGAAGTAGTATGCTATTGAAAAAAGGACAGGCATTATGAAATAGAAACCTATCGCAGCTGCCATCATCATTCCTCCGAAAGAGCGTGTTGGGAGGAGTGCCCTGAAGGCAATCCCTGGGATAAGGAAGACTGGTATTGCCGCATACATGAAGAATAAAATTATGTAGTATTGCACGTACAAGGATATCAGGGCATCTATCATTAGCCCTACCACAGTTGTCACAGGCCAGTAGAAGTTGACCATTATCGGCACGGTGAGTATCTTTCCTATGTTGGTATAGCACTGCGGTTCAAGCGGGTCTAGTTCATTCGGAACGCAGACGGTAAGCCTGAAGCTCGCGTAGAATGCGTCTACTACAGCATCATTCAGCATAGGCACAACCAGATTCTGGGTGGCGTTTATTGTGGTGGATATGTAAGATAGGGATGCGTTATACGGGTCTATTGGGCCTGTTATTGTTGCGGTAAATGCGCCGAAGAGGGTGGCTGCTATGAGAAGGAAGAATACTGCAATTATAGCAGTCGCTGTTGCCTCGTACATCTCACCTATGGCGAATGTCCGCAGCCTCTCGTTCTTGAATATCATGGCTGTCATGAAAACTGCGGCAGCTATTGCAAAAGAGAGCATCATTACTACCAATACCACTGGCGACCATTTGTTCCATGAGTTTATCACCTGCTGGTTTATGCTGCTGCAGTACCATGGAGCAGTTACCTTGACAAATCCGCTTGATGCGCAGTAGTTGAAGAGCGAAGCTGCATTTGAGGCTGATGCAGAGAGGAATATTCCGAATATTATGATCATTCCTAGTTTATTCATGGCAATCATTCATATTATGCTTGTAAGTATTGACATAAAATCCATCCTCTCCCCTATCGCCTTTGAGAAGTCTATTATGAACGTGTCAACTATTATGAAGTTCATCAGCGGAATCAGTGTCAGACCCATTATTATGAATCCGACATAGAGCAGTATGACATTTATAAATGCATATATTGGTGCAACGCCTACCACTAGTGTAAAGAGGAATGTGAGCAGCGTGCTCCAGCTTAGGAGAAGCGCGCCTATGTTGATGTTGCTCAGGGCAAATGTTATGAACCCGTACGAGACCGTGACTAATAGAGGGTAGACAATGCCTATGCCCAAACCGAACGCTATCATTGCACCGCCGAATGTCCTGCTTATCCCGAAAGCCCTGCCTATGAGGCCCACGGTCATGAAGATTGAGAATAATATAGGGGATGCGGCAATCAGGAGAAGCTGCATCTGCTCCGCAAGGAAGAGTATGAAAGCAAGCTGCATGTAAGGAGAAATATAGTGGAATACAGGATATACCGATTCTATCGGATTGAAACTGAAAGATATGCTGGAGAAGACGAATGGTATTGATACGTGTATCCCTGGGGAGAATGCAATTAGCAGTGCGAGGTAGTATATTACCTGGGCAAAGTTGGCAAAGTCTGAATTAAATTGGAATACGTTGCACAGCGCCAGACCGTAAAATGTATTTATCGATGCACCATATGGCGTGTTCGTAGCAGGCTGGCATGCAGGAGGGAGAAGGCCCACGCTTTTGTAGATTGCTGCAGGCTGCGCGGAGCATATGAATCCTGACACGAATACGAATACGAACACCAGTATTATGGTGAAGAGGGAATCGTAGATCTTTGACCTAACCCATACCCTTATGTCGCTCCTTCCGGCAAGAGGCGCCAGCATGAATATTAGGATAAGGACTGTTATCACTGCAAGAGATGCTATGATTATTATTGGGAACCAGAACAGGTAAGGGGTCGAGAAGAAACTAGTAGCATTGGCAAGGCAGCTTCCGAGGAGGACATATACGTATGCGAATTGGCCAAGCATCATATCATCTTGCTAAGGACTTTTGAGCTCTGCAGCGATGGAGCCCCGAGCAGATCCCCAAGTATCTCTAGTATATCGTAACATATTATAATTGCTATCACAAAGCCTATCGCCTGAAATCCGAGGAACGAAACCGCCTTTATGAACGTGCCTATCTCGTTCAGCAGCTGGCCGTTTAGGCTTACCAGATTAAGGGAGAGCACCGTAAATAGGAATTTGGCAATCTCTGCGAACGGATCTGATAGAAGAGCGGTTGATGAGCACGGGCCTACAGTCGCAGCGCCTCCTGTGGAGGTATTGCATATGGGTGAGTTAGGGCTGGAGAAAACTACGGATATGCCGTAGACTATCGCAGGAAATATTATGTAGAAGGATATGAACAACGCCATTAGGGTTCCTCCTGCGGCTCTTGTCCATGGTATCGAGCGTAGGATTATCCCCAAATAAAGGAAAATGGGTATGAAGAAATATATGAAGAGAAGCAGTATTATCATAGATATCCCCATTACACCGACGGTAAGTAGTGCTGATTCCTGTATCCAGAGCGTGGTCTGGATCAACTTTGCCCCGCCGAATGGCACAAAGGTTATTCCGAAGTTATTTGGCATCAGGTTTATTACGACAGAAGATAGCGTATGGTAGTATACGAGATTCTCGACAACGCCGAGGTAATCGTTATATAGCGCGTTGTACACGAAATTCGTATATATGTTTGTGCATGTGCTTGTGTATAGTGCGGTCATGGCGGAGAGTGGGCTGCCACTGGGAGCCGCGGCTCCGGACGACCCGAGGGTGGCTATATTGGCAATGAACGCCACGCCCGGGTATAGGGCTATTGGGCCTGCGAGTATCAGCACAATTGCTATAAGGTTGACGAGACCTTCAAGCATCTCGGATTTTGCAATTGTCTTAAGCTTTTCTATGCCGAATGCGAAGCCTATAGCGTATACGAGACCCACAACAATGAACACCATGAGTATGATCATTGCAGATACAAGCAGTATTGTGCTGTATGAACTTGCCTGTATAAGCGATTTGCTTATCAGGGTCGGACCCGTGTTGCCAAGGCCGTTGTATCCCTGGAAGAGAGAACTGCATTTGAATAGATCCGGGAAGAATACGCTTGTTGATCCCGCGTGCGCCTGAAGCAGTATGGAGAAGAAGGTCAATAAAGCGGCAATCAAATGGTAATTTTTCATCATACGAACCTCGATAGACCTATGATATTTACGTCTCCTCCGAAGAGATAAGAGAGCCCCATAGTTGCGGATATGATAAGTATAAGGTTAAGGATGGGTATTATGACACCGCTAACGGCCTCTATGCCGTAAAGGTGTATCAGGCCGAATGTGGTGTAAGCCGCGTTTATCGGCCCTACATTATGGAACTGAAGGGGTGTAGCGCCGACGGGAAGGCTATATCCTATGAATGCGCTTGAGAATAAAGTTGTCAGGAGGCCTATAAAACTGAATCCTGGAACGAGGAAATACACGGCATACTCCATCTCTGAAGGAAGGATATCCTGCGGATAGTAGAAATCCAGGTTTATTATGTCCTTTGCCTTGGGGAATACGTAAAAGTCTATCGGCCTCTTGTAATAGCATGTCGTCCCAGTCGATCCTGAAGATGGCGGGAAGGTTCCGGGGCATGCACTTATTGGACCTGAGATTGTAGGAGGTATCCCGTTCTGGAGCTTGTTTGCGCTGGTATAGCAGTATAGCGCACCACTGTCGCTGCCGCTCACAACCCTGCCGCATAGCGGGGTCATTGCCGGTATAGTGCTTGAGCCTATCGGTGTAATGCTTGAGGTGTTGCTTAGCGAGGAATATTCAAACATGAATATTATTGGATATATTGTCATCGCCACTACGACCATCGCCATTATTGTGCCCCCTGCTCTTCTTGTGAGCATGTTAGAGCGGAGTATCATCCCTGCCGCAAGAAGGTAAGGCCAGAGAAAGAGCAGTATGAATACGAATATCATCTGGGCAAAGAATATGTAGAATATGAAGGTGGATTCTATTGCTAGAGAGGGCATTACAGACCTGTTGAAGAAGTAGCCGTAAAAGTAATCATATGATATTGTTATGCTCGAATATCCCTCAGCACTTGCTGCGCCGAGAAACGGTATGAAGCACGTTTCTGGGAAGCAGAATCCGTTGAATACATGGAAGTTTCTCAAGAAGAGTATGAACGTGTCGTACTTGTAGAAAGAGTTGAGGTTGGCAACCGTCTGGTTTGTCATGTTTGCGGATAGGACGTATACAGATCCAAGCCCGTAATCAAGCTTGCCGGTAAATGTCCTGGAATTTATCACTTGGGAGCAGACAAGGTTAGTTGGGGAAGGTATCGGGCCTGGGAAGTTATATTTGCTGTTTATGATGTTTACCTGCGATCCCGACAGTGTCTTGCATATCGATGAGGTTACTGTAGGGTTTATTATTGAGGTTGTCTGAAGCGTTGTGCCGAGAAGGCTGAATAGGTATAGTATCAGTATTGCAAATATTATCGTGGCTATCGCCTGGAAGAATTCGTTCTTCCCTGCAGATTTGGCCCTCTGGTTGTTTAGTATGGAGCCTATCATATAGTAGAGGCCTGATACGATTGTGCTAAGCAGGACAGCGACGCCGACTGCAGGAAGCCACGTGGTGAATGAGGAATATTGGGATATTCCCGCGGGGGCAGCGTATGTGGTAAGCGTATACATGGCTACCGCGATGAGGGCAAATGGCATTACCTTTGGTATCTTAGTCTTCATCTCATCCCCAGAACGGGCCTATGCCCATTATCCTTGATATTGAACCGAATCCATTGGAAAGACCCTGTGCGAACCCGACGGTTATTGCGATGTCAAGTGCAACTAGGACTATTCCCTGGAAAGCATATGCTGCTATCTTGTATCCGTAGCCTATCAGTACCCCATTGAGATTGAAAAGTATGCTTATGAGATTTGAGAACGTGCTTCCATAGCCCCCCAGCCCTGAAGATGCAAGGCTTATGAAAGACGAGTAAGGGAGCTGCGTTCCGGCAAATGTTGTAACGCCCGCAGGCGAAGAAGAGAAGAGGTTTGCAACAGGAAGGTTTGTCAGCTGTGGTGAGAGTACGTATGCTGGATAGGGGTTGCATATGCTTATCAGCGGAGTGCATGGGGTGTAAAGCCATGCCATTATGAATCCATTCATTATTATGGTAAGCGGGAATATGAAGTAGAAGCTTATCGCTATGGCAATGAATGAGTTAGACGCCTCCTTCAGCCTTGGGCCTGCAAATGGTATGAATCTTATCAGTATAGCAACAGGAACTATCAGGGTAAGGGCTATCGACTGCAGAATGTCTAGAAAGAGCATGAGCACATATAGTATCCCGAACGTAACAACTATTATTCCGGCGTAAGCCGTATTTAGTACGCTGGAGAAAGCGAAGTATATGCCTATTACATTGTGCCCTAGATCGAAGCCAATGAAGTTCTGGATGATGGTTATAGGTATTGACGTTATGAGGTCCATTATATTGGCGGCTATTACCAGATTTACAGATTCGGCATAGAGTTCTGTCCATAAGGAGAGCGCTTTTGAGAATAGGAGATTCTGTATCGTGTATTCTGCGTATTGCATGGGGTTTGCATAGTTAACTGTAGCTCCGGCTATATACGCGCCCAGGTTGCATGAGAAGGCGGCGAGGCCTATTATTCCAGCTATTATGAATAAGGTAAGTATTATCTCTGCTGCCTCGTATCTCGATATGCCCTTAAGCTTCTCCCTGTAAGTCACGGGAAGTATGTTTGCGATGGTATATATCAGGATTGTGAGTATCATTGCGAATAAAGCAACTACCCCGCTCACGGATATCCATCCTGTGACATACTGCCCGCCAAATGCACAGGAATTAGTGTAAGGGGAAGCGGCTGCGAGTATTGGTGCAAGTAGCCATAGCATGTGATCACGCGAGTTTTAGTTTGCTCCCAAGGCTGAGCCTGAGGGTTCCTCCAAGCGATCTGGCTATGCTGTCCACTATCGGATATAGTATCATAAGATCTGCGGCAAATATGAAGAACTGTAGTATCATATAGAATCCATAATTAAGTATGTAGTTGTAGAAATAGTACACCCCGTTGAATATGTTTGAGCCTATTCCTGCATATTGCGCAAGGTTGACTATGGGCCCTATTGTGAGCTTGAAGATTGTATCTATTATCTCTGCGCCAGTATCAAGAAAGAACCCGTTTCCGCTTGTGGGAAGCAGGTTGCCTGAAGATGGCCCTGGTGCAGGCGCCACATAGACGTATGGGGATATGGCTTGGGTGAGGGGATAGTTGAAGAGCACAAGAATCGATGGGTATACAATCCCTGCGCCAATGCCTATTGCTATAAGGGTGCCTCCTATATTTCTCGAGAATGGGAATGCCCTGAAGACCAGTCCCAGAGGTATTATCATTGTCAGACTGGCTTCTATTATTGAGTATAGATTGTACATGAGGCCTACGGTAAGAAGAGAGGTTGGGAATAGTATGAACTTTATCATGTCGTTTAGCATGGACTCGTATTGTGCAAGTATGTGGTTCCCGCTTTCCAGCAGGTATGTTGTGTATATTGGGGTTACAGAGAATCCACTGAGGAATGCGCCGACAAAGGGGATTGGTATTGGAACATACAGGCTTATGCTGAGGCCTTGATAGAGACCTATTGCTATTCCAAGCGTAGATACACCATTCCATATATTCACAAGGTTTCCGCATACCGTGTTTAGGTATGTATAAGATTCGGAATAGAGCGTGCCGATGTTGTTCACGTAGGACGCAGAAGGGGCTGCGGCGCCTGGAATTACAAACAATGCTATGCTGCTTATGAAGGTTATCGCAAGATATATGCCTGCGATAAGCATAGCGGATTTGGCTATCTCCCAGTACTCGTTCTGCAGCCAGTTCCTTATTCCTGCCGCTGGGAATATCTTGCTGAGCATGTAACCTACAGCAACTACATCGAAGGATAGGGAAAGCGCCAAGAGGGATACAGATATTGCCGCTGATGGCAGCCCTGCAAGCGGCTTGGTCACCTCCGCAGGGCAGAATGTAGATGACGCAGCCGAGGATACGCCTACAAATAGTGCCAGTAGCAATGCGCTTAGCATAAGCGTACTCCTTTTACCGCGCATGCTCATATATAGGTTGCTTGTTTTATAAGGTTTATCTCATGCAGGAGGTTAATGCCTCAGCAGCGGGAAGCGCCTTATGTACGCTTCTGCGATGAATATGACAAAATAAGGGAGTATGAATACGGAGTTTATCACCAATGTCACATAGCTCCCTGCCACTCCGAACAGGCCTGAGGATACCAGATCAACAAAGGAAGTTGCAGCTGCGAAGAGCACAAGCCACAGGACCACGTATTTAGGGGATGTTACTACAAGCCTTATGCTTCCCTTGAACGAGGCGAAGAACCCCTTGTTGTCTATAACCATCGCCGTAGGCATATAGAATATCAGTAGGAATATGATAAGGTTCAACGCCTCAGCCCATATAACCGGGAAGGAGAAGAGGTATGAAGATATGTTTAGTATTATGACAATGAATGCGTAGAAAAGGAGGATTGAGAATACGCGGCTTATGTATTTCTCTATCTCGAGCATCACCCTCTTGCTTGTCGCCATGTGCGTCTTCTCCGACTTTACAATCAAGCTTATGGCAACGAATGCAAAGCTTATGAAGAGCATGGATACGAAGGTTGATATGGTAACCACGGCCAATACCGTAGGGTTTGTATTGACAAATATGCTTGCAGTCCTCAGGAATATTGCACCTGTGCTTATATACGTAGGCAAAGGAGCGAGCAGCGGTATCAGGAATGCTATCAGGAAGGGTATCGAGAAGAGGATTATAAGACGGATATTGTCCCGGTATATCCCGAGCGAGTCGGAAACCACGTTTGCCATTTTATCTCTCTTCTGATATAGGTTCAGCTAAAATTATATATTTCTTTGGATATATATACGTCGCTTGAATTGTAGATGTATGCGGAGGCCACGTATATTCTTGAGGTAGTGTTTATGCTGGCATTTATGCGCATTGTTCCTTTGCCTGCGGCGAGCCTTATAAGATTAGGATTTACTGCACACGGGTATCCGGTGCAGTTGAGTGCGTTGGGTAGTACTTTATCACCCCCTAGCCCGTATATCGTAGGCTTGGATAGAAGCGAGTTTGACTCTTCCTCTGTGGATACGATAAGATAGAGATCCCTAGGAGCCGTAGATAGATAGTTCAGATTAAAGGAGTAGACTGTAAGGTTGCCTCTCCTTGCAAGTGTCTGGTTGGTTACATTGATACTAAAATGTGATGCGAATGCGGAATGGTATGTTGCCGGAAGAAACGCGATAAGAAGCACTATCAGTATAGCAGAGCAGAGGGCGACGCGGATATTTGTAAGGTGATTTCGTGATGACCCGATAAATTTTATGAAGTCGCTTTTCTTGTATGAAATTATTGCAACTACGGAAAATAGGCCGAATGTTGCAAAGTAAGTTGCTGATGAACGATCCATAAGCAGGAATGGGATCATGCTCAGGACCGGTATCAGAGCCTTTTCCCTAGTCACTATAAGGATAGCGACTGCCAGGAGTATTCCGAGAATAAATAACGAAGTATATGAGGGAAGGCTTATTGGATAATAATATGCTAGCGAGTAGCCGAGAAGGGCATATGAATCAGGGAATATGCCTCCGCTGACAGGATCGAATACAGAGTGCATGAATAAGGCGGGTGACAGAAGCATGAAGTACGAATTTAATATCAGGAACACTGCGCAGGTTCCTATTAGCGCAACTGCGCCTCTCCGCTTCCCATATTTCATGAATGAATAGATTATAAGGAGCAGGACGGGTATCCAAAGCTCCTCCTGGAGCGATGCTGCAAGGCCCAGAAGCACCCATGATCTTCTCCACCCTATCTTTGCATATGCCAGTATTATTATAGCAAGCATCAGCGATGTGGTTGGTGATGCTACGGTAATGGTGCCTATGCTAAGGAAGATTATTAGCCATGGGATGGGCCTCGCCAGTACCTTTTCCCTGAGGACATATGCAACTGCAAACAATAGCAGAGCTACGAATACCATTGACTGCACTTGCAGGTCTATGGTGAATATGTTGCTTATTGTAGGCTTTGAGATGAAATAAAACGGGATTGAGGAAATTAGGTACAGGGCAGGATAGTTAAGGACGCCCACTATTGTATTACTTGCTGTGAAGGTTATGTCGGCTTTGTGACTAAGGGAGAAGAGGAGCTGGGATATTGACGATGAATATGGATTAAGGCCATGCAATGTTGCGTTTATTGAATAGAAAGTTATAAGCGGCTCGTCCGTAAGTGTGAAGCGCGTTACCACGATCCCGTAATACGCTGCGATTATTGCTATGAATAGAATGGATGCCGCTACTATGATTGCTATCTCCTTTCTGCTGCGCCGCGTTGTCTTAAGGCATAGTTGGATTATCAATGCGGAGCATGCTAACAGCGGAAGAATTACAAGCGCCTGAAGGGTATAGACATATGTGATGGATATGAGGTTAATTGCATAGAATGAAGCCAGCTTTATATTCATGAATTCAGGATTAGAGAAGAATAGCAGTATGGAGATGGCGCATAGCGCATGCTCAAGCTTCCGCCTGGAGGTTGCTGCTCTGATTGGAAGGTGCTTATTGCTTATGTAGATTATAGAGTATGATAAGAATGCCAGTGCATATATTGAAAGACTAAGGGAAAACTCGCCAGTAAGAGACGAGATAAATGTAAATATAAATAAAAAAAGGGAAATGAAGAATCCATTTCCCCTGAAGTATGCCCAAACCCCGCCTAAAGGATGCTTGGACACTTAAGCACTGATGGTTGTTGCCTTATCAGCAGCTTGCAGGTAGTGTTATTGAACCTCCGCCAGCACCAGCTGTTCCGGAGAATCCTACTACCATATTGACAATGAATGGAGCTATTATTACGAGCACCAGCCCGATTACTCCTCCTACTATCATTGCCATAGACCATCCCTGCGCTCCAGCTCTTACGTTTCCAGCTGCAGGCAACAGATGCGCTACCGCATAGATGGCACCGCCAGCTATGAAGAGAGCTATAGCCAATACACCTACGACAGTTCGTATTGTATTTACTATGCCGCATATCTGCGAGGTTACTCCTGTAACTCCCGTTGCTGCTGATGCTATTATACTGGAAAATCCAAGAACCACTAATGCCATATACACTAGGTTCGTGAACTTCGATATGTTCATACAATCAACACGCATATTATTACATTGGCTATTTATAAGCTTTGCCCCATTTTGGGCTGCTATTATTAAATATTTGCCCATTAGCCAAGCTTCTCTTGGAGGAAAGAGGCTGTGAGGTTCTCTATCTGCGGGATTGAGGGATTTATCGGATGCGGGCCTGCCTGGGAAAAGCTATGTCCAGAGTTATTAACTATTATCAATGTCGCATTGTTTCCATGTTCTATAAGCGAGTTGTACAGTACATATGACTGATATGGAGGCACGGTGGTATCCTTATTGCCCTGGAATATCAGGAACGGGGGCTCGTTGGTACCTATGTAGTTTACCGGGCTTGCGAGCTCGAGCAGCGTGTAGTTGTCCATGAATACCTCATTCAGGTCCTGCTGCCTGTATTCGTTTATCTGCACGCTTGTGGAGTTGTGGTATTCATACCACGTTAGATTGCTTGGACCAAAGTTATCTACTACAGCTTCTACACTGCTAGAGTAGTTTGCGTATGGGCCGTTAGACCATAGGCTGCTATTTGAAGTAAATGCGAGAAGCTGAACTAACTGGCCTCCTGCGCTGCTTCCTACAACTCCTATCTCGTTTGGGTTTATATTATATCTCGCTGCGTTGGCCCTGAAGTATCTTACAGCACACTTGACGTCTATTATCTGGGCAGGGAATGGGTATTGCGGCGCAAGCCTGTAGTTTATCGCCGCTACTATGAAATTATCCCTTAACAGCGCAGGTACTATGTAATAGCTGTTCTCAGGAAGGGAGGAGCCGTTTACAGTGTATTTTTCTATCTGGGCATAGGTCAAGTTGAATGCGGATCCTGCATGCCATCCGCCTCCGTGCACAACTATCACCAGAGGCAAAGTTTTGTTCCTGCTGGATGGCGGTAGATAGATATATGCAATGTCGGAACTGTTCCCTGATGGATTTCCGAACGGGCAGTAGTTTGCCTTGATCATCTGCGGACCGTAGAGCACCCCTACGCCAGACTGCCCCACGGCAGAACCGGATTTGGCATGGCTGCCAATAACCAAATACGTGATGAGCATTATTACTATAGCGGTTATTATTGCTGCTATTGCGTATGCCGCTGCGCTGCTCCCTGATGGAGTATGCACTTGTATCATCCTCTCCTAGAACCGCAGGTGCAGCCGCAATCGCAGCCATCCTTACATATGCATCCTGATGAGCAGCCGCACATGCACCTTCCTCCGCATTCGCATCCCGCGCCTGCGCCCTGATTAGCCATCTCATACCCACTTCCGCTGCGCGTGATATCCGTGCATCTTATCCCTATTATTAATCAATCATGGGATTTATATTTGGTTCTATGCATTTCGCTGCAAAATTTATTGTTATTGCAGTTTTGGCTGTGATATTGGTAGTTGCAGTTTATTACGCGTGGAACGCGGAAAACCACGGCGCCTCTGTGAACTTTTCTTACGCACATATCAGCCTTGGGGACGGCAGAGTCAATGGGACTTACTGGATAGCAAATACGCTGGATGCGCAGGAATACGGATACATGAATGCCTCCTCCCCTGAAGTATTGGGCAATGGAGAGAGGTGCAGCATTTGCACAGGTATGCTCTTTGAATTCGGGTACAATCAGGTAATATGCATGTGGATGAAGAATACTAAGATGCACCTCCTGATCAGGTGGTTTTATCTTAACGGGAGCCTATCTTACGAACGCGTAGGGATACCTTATAACACAACCCAATACTGCGCATATGCTGCTTATGTCGTTGAGACAGAGACATCATGAGCGCCTGGCTTATTTGGGCTCTGGATAAAAGTCCATCCCGTAGATACCGTCTATATTTAATATCCGTGACTTACCTTTCCTTCCCTTCATTACTATAGTGTAAAAGGGAAGCGCAGCTTCCTTGGACCACATAACCCTAGAACCGGGAAAGAGCGAGGCTGCTATCTTCTCCATATATTTTGATCCGCCTTTTATGCGGTAATGCACAGAATTTGCGTCTGAAGCTTCTTCTGTTCTGCGCATATCTTCTGGTATCGAGAACCCGTGGGTGACGATTGGAGTGTAATACTTGCCTTCAAGCCTTACCTGCCCTTTCTTTTCGAGCTTTTTAAGAATGGTTCCTGCACTTATCAGATCCGTCTTCAGCTTTTTTGAGATGTATTCTGCGCTTGTACGGCCACTCTTCTGCACTTCTTCAAGTGCCTTTGCTTCTTCTCCTGAAAGCCTTGCACCCTTTATGCGCACGCATTCGACCTGCTGCCTTTGTTTAATCCTGAAGGCGAGTCCATCACCTATAAGAACCGTGCTGTCCTCATATTCGCCTCGCTTCTTTGAAGGTATGAGTATTCTCATCATATATGCATCTATATATTCGGGGCTTACAGACTCTATCGCCTCTGTCTCGCTCCCGAAGAGCATGAATTCCTTCCTTGACTTTTTTCTGGCTATGGATCGTGCGTCGATCTCGTTTACACACCTGGCCAGAGAGGACAGGCGGAGATTATGCTTAGCCTGTATTTTTTGCTTCTGTGCAGGAGACGTTTCAGGATTCTTTCCTGCACCCCGTATGTCCTTTAGAAGTTCAGCCATGGGAATGTTCTTTCTTCCATAAGCCTGGGAGAGCGATGGAGTGCTTCCTGAATGCACCACTTCCCTGCGCTTCACCCTGAGAACCGCTTCTTCGGCTCCCTCAATGCCGAACGGAAGGAAACTGCCGGTCTGCAGCCTCGGGAGCATATCCAGCTGTTCCTGCCTGCTGAATAGTATCCTTATCGCCTGCACGTCGTTTTCGATGCTCAGCTTTCCTATGAATCCGTAGGAGCACTGAGCCAGGACATTCTTGCTTATGTTGGCAGGCCTCTGCGTTGCGACTAGAAGCCCTATGCCACGCTTCCTTCCCCTTACGCTGATTTCCTCTATCATATTCCTCTTTTGCCTTACTACCTGTGGTGCAAACTTGTCAGCTTCCTCAATTACAACCAGAAACGGCCTTTTGATGCCCTCTTCCATTGAATACAGCTCAGAGAGCACGGACTGGACGCTCACGTCCTTGTCAAGGGTATCGGAGAGATCATAGATTACAGGTATTCCGTACTTCATGCTCTCTGCAAATACCGCTCCCATGCGTTCTGATGGTTTTATGTCTGCGGAAGGGTTGCTCTCCGAGATCCATATCGCATTGAATTTTGACTTTATTGATGCATACTCTCCTTCGGTGTCTATCACCATGAAAGGGAGGCCGAGTTTGCAGAGCTCCTCGACTATTACCCCAACTAGATATGATTTTCCGGAGCCGCTCTGTCCTATAACGCATCCGCGTCCTGTCATCACCTGCTGTGCGTCTATATTGAAATCTTCAGAGAGATTTATCTGCAATTGCCCACCGCAAGGCGCTTTTTCCTAGCACCGTAACTTATTACTTATGCCTTTATTTTATACCTTGCTGTGTGGTACTATCCTGCAGGCGCAGCGTACGCCTGCTTTAATGATATACTTGCGTAAACTGCACAGAAACAAAGATATAAATTAAATTTAGCGTTTACTTGATTACTAATTCTGGTGGTTTAATGGTAGAGAATGTAGATGTTAATGGGGAAATGGTAGAGTACCGGAGCGGCGATCATAAGATAAAGGCTTACGTGGCATCGCCTAACTCTGAGACTGGCAAACTTCCTGCAGTTATTGTTGTGCATGAAATATTTGGGCTTGATGCCCATATAGAGGATGTCGCAAGGAGATTTGCGGCAGAGGGCTATATCGCCGTGGCCCCGGATCTGTACAGCAAACCGGGAATGCCTGTGACTCCGCAGGAGATAGAGAAAGGCATGGGGTTTATGATGAGCCTGCCGCCATCTGAGATGAGAAATCATGAGTATGTCGCTGCCAGGATACAGGAGCTTCCGAAGGATGATGGGGAGGTCGTGGGAAAGGCGATAAGATGGCTCACCGGAAGGAACCTTGATGAGCATGTTCCTGACCTTAAAGCAGGATTTGAGTGGGTTGCCCGGAACAGGTCGGTTGATAAGAATAGGATATTCGCGATAGGATTCTGTATGGGAGGCACGCTGGTAGGTAAGCTTGCCGCTGAGGGCACGGAGCTTGCAGGGGCAAGCATATTCTATGGGGAGAATCCAGCTGCTGAGAAGATAGCCAGGATAAAGTGCCCTGTGCTAGGCATATACGGTGGGGAGGACCATAGGATAACTGACAAGGTGCCAGAGCTTGAGAAGCTTATGAAGGAGAATGGCAAGAGCTTCAGGTACAGGATTTTCCCTGGCGCGTATCATGCGTTCTTCAACGATACCAGGAAGATGTACAACAAGGAAGCTGCCGCAGATGCCTGGAGAGAGGTTCTTGGCTTCTTTGGAAAAGAGGGAAATGAGTAGGTGCATGCATGCAGGAAAGGCTAGAGTGGAAAGACCCGTATATGAAGGACTTCGAGGCGGAGATAACATCCGTAGGCAACGGTTTTGTAACCCTCTCGCGCTCTGCTTTTTATCCCGGCGGGGGAGGGCAGCCGTGCGATACTGGCTGGATCTCGTGCGGGGAGAGAGAGTATGAAGTGACAGGCGTGGAGAAATCAGATGGAGACTTCAGGCATATGCTCAAAGCTGCTGAGGGGCTCGCCGCAGGGGATCGCGTGAAGGGGCGCATAGACTGGGAGAGGAGATATGCGCACATGAAGTATCATACAGCCATACACGTGCTTGACGGAGTGGTTGAGCTGAGGCATGGGGGAAAGGCTACAGGAAACCAGATATACGCAGACAGGTCAAGAGTGGACTTTGACATGCCTGAGTTGAATAAAGAGATGGCGGAGAAGCTCATATATGAGGCACAGGAAGTGATAGATGCCGGGCATGCAGTAGCTGCAAAGGTCCTAAGCAAGGAAGAAGCCCTCTCCATACCGAATCTCTCAAGGACGGAGAATGGGAAGGAGCTCATGAGGAGCATGGAGACCTTCAGGGTGATAGACATAGAGGGCTTCGATATTCAGCTTGACGGAGGCACGCACGTTATGAATACCAGGGAAGTAGGCAGGATGGAGCTACTTAAGTTCGATAACCGCGGCTCGCATAATAAAAGGATTACGTTCATACTTAGGTAGTGTTGGTTTATTGCACATACGCTTTCTGGGAGGAGCTTCTGAGGTTGGCAGGTCTGGGATACTGGTTAGGGACGCAAAGACCTTCCTATTTGATTACGGGGTTAAGATAGATGACAAGCCGGAGTATCCGCTTCCTTCAGGGAGGATAGATGCGTTCATGCTCAGCCATGCGCATCTGGATCACAGCGGCTTCTCGCCGTTTCTCTACCACGATTCCATGCCGCCCACATACTGCACCGAGCCCACGATGAGGCTTGCGGAGCTTCTGATAGAGGACTCCATGAAGATAGCGAGGAGCGAGCACTACAGCATGCGTTTCCACAACAGGCAGCTTAAGGATCTTCTCCAGCGATACTCCCCCCATGCATATGGAGAGAGCATAGACTTCGGGGATTATGAGATAACGCTGCATGACGCAGGACACATATGCGGCAGCGCCATAACGTCGGTTGAGAGGCGTAAGGACGGGAAAAGGATTGTGTATACGGGTGATTTCAAGCTCTCGCCGCAGCTGCTGCAGAATGGAGCCGAAGTCGTAAAAAGCGATGTCCTGATAATGGAATCAACATATGCAACTAAGGAGCATGGAGACAGGGAGGAGCTTGCAAGATCTTTTGTAGAAGGAATAAAGGAGACCATCGACAACGGCGGTACGGCCCTTGTCCCGGTCTTTGCCGTGGGAAGGAGCCAGGAGATACTTGCGCTGATACACAAGAACGGGCTCTCGAGCAAGACCTTCCTTGACGGGATGGCAAGATCTGCAACTGAGATAGTCATACGAAACGGGGAGTTCATACACAACAGCAGCATGCTTGAGGAGGCGCTTGAGAACGTAACAGTTATAGAGAGGGAGCATCACAGGTCCAGGGCGCTCGAGGGAGGCAATATAATCCTCACCACCTCGGGGATGCTTAGCGGCGGGCCTGTGCTGAGCTACATAACCAAGCTGAATAAGGAGTCCAGAATATTCCTTACTGGTTATCAGGTCGAGGGCACAAACGGAAGGAGGCTCATAAATGGCGAGCCTATAATGCTGGGGACGCGGAAGTACAGGGTTGAGACCCCGTTCGCGATGTACGATTTCTCTGCGCACTCTGGCATGGAGGATCTCCATGAATACGCAAGGAGAAGCAATCCCGAGGCGATAATGTGCGTGCATGGAAGCCCGGAGAATACAGCGGCGTTGGCTGAAGGGCTTAAGGAAGAGGGATTCAACGCCTATGCACCAGTAAATGGCGACGAGATAAAGATAGATTTATGATGCGCATACGCCAAGCTGATGGATGCGTTTTGTATGCGCATGGGAGAACCGTGCGCACAAATAATCAGCGTGGATTCTTACTCTTCAGGATCCATTGATGCCAAGTCGTCGTCGGCTTCGGAGAATTCCTCCTTTGCGCTGCCCTTGCCTTTCTCCTTGACTTCTATCTTTCCGAACTTTCCTGTGGAGAGTTGTGGCGTGCCCCTGAATTCACTTACATAGCAGTTGCTGAGCCTTACCTTGTCTCCAACGTCTACGCTGTTTATGTCGTTGCCCCACAATGATATGGATATCCTTCCCGTGTCGTCTTTCAGAACCGCATGGGCCACGTTTACCCTCTTACCGTATTTTGTTATCACTTCCTTGGGCTCGTCCTTTTCCACTACCTCTGCTTCTATTTCAACATTTGAGATTCCTGCTTTAAGTTCGCTTATTTTCATAAGATCACTAAGAGTATGAATTAAGAAATTCAAATTATTATAATATAGATAGTTATATTAAGCTTTGTCGCATTCGGAAAGAAGTGCGCTGCTTCGGCAGATGGTTAGGTGCTGCCAGACAGATGCAGATGAGTCTCTGTGTATCTACCCTTTCTTTTTAGAGTAGAAGTAGAGAAGCGCTGCAACTATCACTATTACCACTATTATCGCAATTACAAGCCCGATATTGCTTGAAGATGAGCTTGATGGCTGCGTTACCGATGTGGTATTTGAAGGCTGCGGGGATGTGGTTGTCGGAGCGGCGAGTGCTGCGGTCTTGGTAAGGAATACCCATACTACCGGCTTGTAGAACTCGTTGTTCACGAGTGTTGT
Organism: Microcaldota archaeon; assembly: GCA_021850805.1. Lineage (GTDB taxonomy): Archaea > Micrarchaeota > Micrarchaeia > Micrarchaeales > CABMGC01 > JAKBQS01. The sequence goes on from JAJZKO010000001.1 coordinate 112,648, forward strand.
GCTATTCGTGTATTCCCATTTATTCGCAAGAGCATACTTCCCGCCGACATACGCAGTGCCGTTGTAGTTTCCACCCAGGTATGTCCAGGTTGTCGTTGCGCTTGAATTTGGCAGGCGCAGGACCGTGATTATTGGATCAGGAGCCCTGCTTGCATTTACAAATGATATTGTAGGGGTTATCAGCCCGTTCACCGCAAAGGCGTACGCCCCTGTAGGGGTATATCCGGACATGTTCTGCGGAACAGACAAGGATGTTGGCACATTGAAGAATACAACTGAGAAATTATACTGCGATTCCAGTACGTTATCCACCAGTGCGTATGTACCTGGCCTTATCTCGACCCCGTTGCCGTTCCCCAGGCTTATGTTCGCGCCTCTTGATGCATTTATTATTATAGATCCCTTCTGCACCACAGGGAATATGGTCAGATTTGATATGGTTGTGGTGGTGTTGCGGGATGTTGTATTAACTGTGGTAGTCGTATTTGCTGTTGTTGTGGTGTTCTTGCTTGTTGTGTTCTTTGAAGATGATTTAGTGGATAGGACGTCGATCGACAAGAGTGCAGGGGCGGATGATGGATCATCTCCAGTTGCAACTATGGATGCCGTATATTTCCCTGGAGTTGCCGAGGATGCTGCCGCAACGGTGAGCGTTCCAGAATATGTAGGATCCGCATAGCTATTTGAGAATGAGAGACTTACTCCTTCAGATGCTAGCGCAGATGCATTCGATGCCGATATTGTAGTTCCCCATGTCGACCCGCTGGCCAGCTTTACAGTATATGATACAAGCGCATTTGAGCCAGGATATAAAGAGACCGAAGATGTGTTAAGCGAGATCGATGAGGTGCCTATGCCGTTTGCAGCATATGACTGGAAGGCGAGAAATGCCATGCCTATTACAAATATCCGGATATAAGTAGCCCTATCCATATGTATCTATAGGAATTAACCCGTTAGCGCTATAAAGCTTTTGAGCGCAGGCTTATAAGCAGGTAAATGGGTTATACGCACTTATAACCATTTGGAGGCTATATCGAGAGCAGTATGATGCCGCATATCGCTGCAGCTATTCCAATTATCTGGTTCTTTGAGGGGCGCTCCTTTAGGAAGAGGATGACTATTGAGACAGTTATTACTGGCGAAGCGGCGGCTATAGGTGCAACTATCAGCGCGTAAGACTTTGTTATAGCTATGCTGTATGCTATTATAGATATTACATATATTATCCCAAGCCAGAGCAGCGGCTTTCTCTCCTTCTTCTTTGGGGATATGTCTATGCCCCTGCTCCTGGCGTATGCCATCACGAAGATTGCTATCAGGACAGAATTTAGTATTGTAGGAAGAAGCCACCCCAACTGGATTATAAGCACGTTGAGGATGAAGAACCCGATGCCAAACCCCAAAGCGGACAGGAACGCCATATCTGCTCCCAGCGCCCTCTTGCTGCGCCTGATGCCAAGAGCACCCTCAAGCTTGAATGATGCAAGGGCTGTTCCGGCGATTGCAAGAGCTATGCCGATGTACTGAAGCTGGCCTGCGCTCTCCCCGAGGAGAAGGAGGCTTAGTATTACGGTAAATGCAGCCCAGGAAGCTGAGATTGGGGAGACTATCGATATCTCACCTATCTTCATTGCCTCGAAGAACGCTACAGCCGAGAGCGTAAGTATCACGGCATCGGCAACCTGCAGAAGCAGGTAGTATGCGGATATCTGTGGTACCTTGTATATCAAGGCCAGGGCGAGTAGGAGCACTATTCCGGGGAACTGGCTCCAGGCTGCAACCTTAAGTGAACCCTGCTCCTTGGAGATTATGCCTGATAGCGTATCCCCGACCCCCCAGCCAAGCATAGCTACAAGTCCCAGGAGTATGCCGTAATGGAGCAGGTACATTTATATCACCGGTCATTTTTGATGCACGGATACGCACAGCGCTTTTTGAAGCGCTGATTGATAACGATTAATAATTGTTTTACACTTATATATATAGAGTGGATTTGGTGTTTGGAAAGGATGATAAAAAAGATGAGGCGCATGAAGAGCCGATGGATGAGGTAGACAGGGAATACAGCGGCATGCTCAACAAGGAACCGTACTCAGGAAAGGCTGGCGCAGCAACAGGAAACGAGGAAGCCCTTTCCGCCGCATTCGCCAGGGCTTATGGCGTTGGGGACAAGAATTATTCCAAAGTAAGCACAATGAGCGTGGTTGTGCTTGGCCTGGTTGCCCTGCTCTCCAATGTAGGCATAGGGTTTGCCATCGCATTTGCAGGGCTTCCGAATATTGTGGCCCTTGCCTGGCTTGCCTTTATAGTGCTAGGTTTCGTAATCTCCATGCTAAAGCTCAGGAACGGGGGAAACTCCGCCTCGTCGGCTTATCTCCTCTCCTTTACATCCGTACTTGTTGTGGGATACGTTGTCAGCTTGTTCTTGGGCGGACTTTACATCTTAGGCAATGTCGCAGGTTTCTTCTTGGCGTATTACATGCTAAGGGCAAGAGATATGATAGCTTAGGCAGCAGAAGTGCCCCCTTGGCGGAAGGCTTGGCTTGCGTGGGCATGTGTCTATTTCCTTGCGAGTATCGGAGGGTATACCTTGCCGCCGCGCTGCCTTGATGCGCACTCGTCGTTTATCTTGCCTATCGCATATTCAAGGGTCTCTTTAGGAGGCAGTGCAACTATCCTGAAGTGAGATGGCTCACCAAATCCAGACCCGCGGGTAAGCTGTATGCCATGCTTCTCGAGCATAGTATCGACGAAATCCTTGTCGCTGCCAAAGCGCAATGATTGGAAGTCCATCCTCGGGAATATGTAGAAGGAACCCTTCGGCCTGACCACACTGATGCTCGGATTATTCTTTAGCATATCGGTAGCGAAGTTCACCCTCTTCTCAATCTCCCCGGTAAGCGCATTTATCGCCTTGGTATGCTCGCGTATGTTCCCTATCGCCTCTGCCGCTGCATGCTGCGACGGGGTGTTTATGCAGAGCCTTACAAGGGCGTACTCCTCAAGCTTCCGCCTTAGCCTGAGAGATACTTTATCCTCCCCTGGCACAAGCATGAATCCCACGCGTAGTCCTGTGGAGAGATAGTTCTTGGATACGCCATTCAGTATTATGTGCGGCACGCCCTTTGCCACCTGGGCAAGGCTGGTGAACTCTGTGCCGTTATATATTATCTCGTCGTATATCTCATCGCTTACCAGTATTATATCATGCTCGTTCGCTATCTGCACCAGCCTCTCGAGCTCTTTCCTCTCCGTTACCGCGCCTGTAGGATTGTTAGGGTTTGTGAGGAGCATGTATTTTATCCCTTTCTTCGCCCTCCTAAGCTTCTTCTCGAGGCCCTCAAGGTCAAGCGACCATCCTGAATCGAAATCGTATGAGCCCTCTATTACTGACCCTCCCTCCACTTTTATTCTAGGCGAGTATTGTGCGTAATAAGGTCTGAAGAATACCGCCCTGTCCCCATAATCTATGAGCATGTTGTTTAGGAAGAGCAGTGCCTCAGAGACTCCTGCAGTTACTATAACGCTCTCCTCTACGGCGTCTACATCATACATGTATTTGTATCTTGAGAGTATTGCATCCTTGAGTTCCTTCTCTCCTGACGCCCTTGAGTAGGTAGTCTTGCCGGACCTGAGAGCATCTACGTATGCATCTATTATGTATTTTGGGGTGGGAAAGTAGTGCGGAGGATCTCCCCTGTTAAGTTTTACTACTCGCATCCCTGCAGCCTTGAGCTCACTCGCCCTTCTCTCTGTCTCCAGAATAACATTCTTCACATGCCTGCTTCTCCTTGAGAATAATGCCATGCAAATAACCGCAATTAGATTTCATTGCACCTTTTAATATGCCGAGTTGCACTTCGTCTTTTGTCAAATTGGACTCACGCGTATATGCAGGACGGCGTTATCCTACGCGCAGTTTTGGTGAAGCTGCGTGTACATCCCTTTTTGCCTGTGCAAGCAGGTGCTGGCGGCTCTGCTTCTTGTATAGTATCAGATCGGCGATCAGCGCCGAGGCATAATTGGCGTTTCTTGATCTTGTTTTCATAGCTATAGCAAGAGGCGATTCTCCTGCTGAATTCTTCGTGTGCATTGCCTCAGGATATGATGAGAATAGCTGCAGCACTACTTCTATAGAGGCCATTGAGGATATTGCAAGATGGAGAGGGGTATTTCCTTCTCTATCAGTTTTCGATAGATCCGCGCCGTGCTGCATGAGCAGTCTCATTGAAACTGCAGGGTTTGCCTCTTCGTCCCATCGTTTTGAAGCCAGTATGTGTGCAGCCGTCATTCCTGAAGAATCTGATGCGTTTATATCAAGGCCTTTGGATATTAGGAAATCCAGCGTCTCCGGCTTGATCTCCTCTGCGATATCCGCGAGCCAGTGCAGGGGGTTTCTCCCTGTTCTTCCTCCCGCTACTCCCACATCTCCCCCGTATGATGCAAGAAGAGATAGCATAGATGCATCGTTATGTGCCGCCGCAATGTGCATTGGCCCCCAGTCTTCCCCTATCTTGTTTGGATCCGCGCCGTGCTGCAATAGCATCTCTGCTATCTCGTATCTGCCATAAAATACCGCGGTGTCAAGGGGATAGTTTGCGTTCGCGAGAATCAACGGGGCGCTTGGATCCATCTTGCCGGATTCTATATACCACCTTACAGCTCCTGCGTCTCCGGTATGTATTGCCCTGTGGGCTGCAAGCTCCTCGTATGCCCCCATATTGTGCATCTTCCAACCAAATCAGTGTTGAGGATAAAAGTATTTATGATTTTAGTGCAGGAGTATATGCGTAATTTGGTGTTGCACTTGAGCGAATCTGAGGGAAGGGTCTTTACCGCTGAAGCCTCCCCAAATATAGCGCTGATAAAGTACTGGGGGAAGAGGGATGAGAAGCGCATACTCCCATACAATTCCTCGCTTAGCATGACCTTTGAGCACAAGACCTTCAGAACGGTTACCAGCATTGCCTTTTCAAAGAAGATTAAGGAGGATCTATTTTATCTTAATGGGGTAAGGCAGAACCTCTCGGACAGGGAGATTATGGAGAGGTTTTCCATTCTCAACTTGCTTAGAAAGATGGCAGGCAGAAGGGAACGTGCAGTAGTAGTGTCGAGGAACTACTTTCCCACGGCAAGCGGAATGGCGTCAAGCGCATCGGGCATAGCAGCGCTGGCATATGCTGCAAACGCAGCCCTGGATTTGGGGCTTGGAAGGAAGGAGCTCTCCAGGATAGCCAGGCAGGGAAGCGGCAGCGCGTGCAGGAGTATCTTTGGAGGCATAGTGATATGGCATAGGGGAAGCAGCCCTGATGGCAGGGATTCGTACGCTGAGCAGCTCTTCGACGAGAAGTACTGGCAGGATTTCATAAGCATAACAGCAGTCGTCTCAAGCTCAGCCAAGAAGGTCTCTTCTAGGGCAGGCATGAGGCAGACGGTGGAGACAAATCCCCTTTTCGGGGCTAGGCCTGAATCAGCTGAGGCAAGGCTGCATGATCTGGTCAACGCTTATGCAAGGCGCGACATCTCAGGAGTAGCTGCGTGCGCAATGGCTGACAGCAATGAGATGCATGCGCTTATGATGAGCACTTCTCCGCCTATACGCTACCTAAATGCAGCATCGCATGCCATAATGGACGCTGTAGAGTCAATCAATAACGATGCTGGTGAGATTATTGCAGGATATACCTTTGATGCAGGCCCTAATGCAAACATAATAACTATCGAGAGGCATAGGGAGGAAATTACAAGGGCAATCGCACCGCTTATGAAGAAGGGCATCGTTAAGGGGATCAAGGTATCCCATGCCGGAACAGGGCCTGTACTCCTCGATAGCAGGTGGTCGATGATGGGAAAGAAGGAGCTCAGGATGCTTAAGTGATAGCGTGGAGATATCCAAGGCGCAGGCGCCAGGAAAGATTCTTTGGATAGGGGGTTACGCAGTTCTTGAGAGGCCCTGCGTATCTTACGTCACCACTGTAGATGCATTCGTAAAGGCAGAGGTAGAGAGGCTCCCTGAAGATGAGGTTAGGATTATAGCGCCTGATATAAACTGCAAAGGAAAGGGAAGCGTAGACCCTGCAACTGGAAGAGTATCCATGGATTGCAGCCGGGAACTCGAACTTGCCAAGACAGCCGCGGATGTCGCATGCTCATACATCTCATCCAAAAAAGTCCGTGTGCGCGGATTTGAGCTTCGGACGAGTAGCGCCGGCGCATTCTCGTATAAGATAAGATCTGGAAAGGTATTGAAGAGCGGGCTTGGGAGCAGCGCGGCGGCAAGCGTCGCTGTTGTAAATGCCACACTTAGGGCCTTCGGGATAGAGTACAAGGCTGATGAGGCGCATAAGCTGGCGCAGATTGCGCACAGCATCGCGAACGGGAAGGTAGGTAGCGGATTTGACGTTGCAGCGGCTTCTTACGGGAGTATCGTATATACGCGCTATTCGGCAGGCCTGATTGATGGCATAGAAAGCCAGGGAGCGCTTGGGAAAAAGCTCGCAGGAGCGGTGGAGAGGGAGTGGGATTACGCAATAGAACCGCTTCAACTGCCTAAGAAGTTCAATATTGCGTTCGCAAGTTTTAAGGGAAAGGGGATGGTTACAAATTCTGCTGTGAAGGGCGTCTCCTCATATAAGCGCGATAACCCCGATCTTTACGCGAGGTTGATAAAGGAGATGGACGTCTATGACAGGGCAGCAGTTGAGTCGCTCAGAAGGATAAGCAGAGGGGAGAATGCGGAACGGGATTTTTATGCAGCATTCGAAAAAGGGAGGGACGTCTCAAAGAAGCTCGGGGAAGCGAGCGGCGTGGAGATAGAGCCTGATGAATGTGCAGAGCTGATAGAGGAGAGCAAGGAGAATGGGGCGTTTGTGGCAAAGCTTCCTGGAGCCGGTGGATGGGATGCTATTGCCGCTCTCGCTGTAGGAGAAGGCAATTATTCGAGACTCATTGACTTCTGGAAGGGGAGGAAGGAGCTTGAGGTTATCGAGATTAAGTCGGATAACAGAGGAGTGCGCTGATTATTGTCTTTTCCTCACGCGGATCCTTTTGACAGCTGCAGCATAAATGGCAATTGCGATTATTATCAGCACTATTGCAACAATGGCGTAATCCCCAGTTGCACTCTTATTGCTTGCTGCAGTTTGCGCTGCTTCTCCCGTAGGTGCAACTGCGCGCGCGGTTGTGCTTACAACGCCAGTCGCGTATATCGTGGAAGTGATTGTCGCATTTTCATGTTCCGTGGTTTTCTGGCTCACATTGGATGGGGCAGACGCATAGAGCAGGCTTATCACTGGATCCGAAGGCACCTGAAATGATATGCGGCATTGTGCCGGCTCTATGCTATAGTTGCTTATTGCGATCCATGAGCCGTTCTTTATCAAATACGGGTATAGCCTCGATGCGTTATCGCTGCAGTTGTATAGTATGGCCATGTATTCCGCAGCTGTAGCAGGGTTTGAGACGCTCAGGTTTACAGCATATATCATCTTGTATCCGACAGGAACCTCTGGAAGGAGAGTCTCATTGGGAAGCGAGATGGTTATTAGATGGGATGAGGAATTGGCGGAGATGGATGTTATCGTAAGCAGGACGTTGCCTTTGGAATAGTTGATCATCTCGTCAAGATCAGGGAGCAGGGTAATCATCTCACGCAGCCTTGCATTTGAAGTGTTTGAGGACTGGTTTGATGCTGCAGCATTATGCGATTGCGGTGTACCAACGCCGCCGCCTGATGAAGCAGGAGGAACATATGGAGTTATGTAATACGTGTACGATATCGACTTTGCAGTGTAATTTGCATTGCCAGGGGTATTTAACTCGAATTCGTAGGTATTGACTGCGCTAGGAGATCTGTATGATATGGAGTTGAAGGAGCTTGCAACCAGTGTGCCATTCAGATACATCTCCGCGGATACCTGGTTAGAGTATGAGCCTATAGCCGCAACTGTTGTGCATCCATAGCCATCGTACATATAGCTTCCGCACTCTGATGTAAAGTTAAGGTATGGCATAGCCTTGTATATGGTGTAGTTTGCAAATGTAACATTCTCAGGATATGTTGCATTTGGTGCGCTTGCGAACTTTATCGAATATGTTCCTGCTGAAGCCGGAGCCTTATAAGAGATGGAATTGGAGGATGCGGGAGTTGATGCAACAAGTGAGTACTGGCTCCCGTCCCTTGAGATGTAAAGCATGCCGGTGAGTCCGCTTGGATATACATATGCGTCCACAGTCGCGTTGGTCCCATTATATTCGGAGCTTGCAGGCGCGTTAATCGCGATCTTCGCATGCTTGTCTGTAAACCCAAATAGGCTGGGCTTTATGTGCTCCTCGACCCAGCTGTATGTTATGTTGTGAGGAACCTCGTTTGCAGATAATCCGAAGTCTGATGGGTGTAGTATCATCCCGTATATCTCTGCGCCGTAAGCTGCAAGTGGCCCGGGTTCGTCGGTAATGTTTGTTGCCAGGTTACCCAGCACATATACATTTCCGCTCTTCCATGCGCTGGTGCCGTTTATGCCAGGTATTGTAGAGAGAAGCTGGGTCGTATTGGTTATGTTGTCAACGAATATGCTTGCTATTATCACATCGGGGTTTGAGGCGAGGAGGGTTGATACGGATGGAGAAGGATAGAAACCGGGGTATATGTCGTTGCCGCCTGCTGCACGTATCTCCGAGCCTATGAAAGACTGGTTGCCATCTACGTACATCGTTCCGTAGTCGTAATAGTTTATCATTGCAACTGTTGGGACTGGAGAAGCTGCGACAGAATTTGTCACGTTTTCTGTTATGGACCTCATGCCCTGCACGATCTCCTGGCCCTGAGCCGCCTTTCCGGTTGTGTTTGCAACCAGCATCACATCCCGCTCAACCTGACTGAGATTGTAATCGAAGTCTCCGCCAAGTGCCACAGCGGTTATGTTTGCTTCCTCAGCGTCGGATATTCCGCTCGTCAGGCTGCTGTAAAATGCGCCGGAATCTATAGGCAAGTAATTTGCGCTCGCATTTATGAGCCCTGGAATAAACTCGGGAACCTCAAAAAAGTCGCCAAGGTTTGATATGCTAGAATTCTTCTTTATCCCGTAAGGCGCGAGCGCGCTGCTTGATATTGAAGAGATGCCTACTACGTCGCTGCCAAGGCCAAGTGCATATATTATCTGCCCTATTGATGGTATCAGTATGCCTATCCTTGGATCGTGAACCGTGGTTATGTTCCTCCCGAGCCAGTCTCTCGAGACGGGCGTTGTTGGGCTTGCGGTTATGAAGTAGTACTGAATGTTCTGCACTGCCCCGTTTATTGGAGTTCCTTCTGAGGTATCGTTTATTGCAACGTCGAGAGTGCCTTCTTCGTATGAATTGTCGGAGGTATAACTTATTGTACATAGCGGTGAGTTGGCAGAGCATGAGGAAGCCAGCATGATTCCGTTTGAATCTCCCTGCCCCCCGAATGTCCAGTTGAAGTTATAGATGCCTGTCCCTCCGCTTATCCTTGCGCTGGCGAGCGCATTTATCGTATACTCCCCGCCGTATGTAAGGTTTATTACAGGAAATGGGGCGGTAAAGTAGAACCCGGAAGAGTTGTAGTTTGTATATATGCTGAGTGGCGGATATATCCGTATAATAGGCGCGTTGGCAGCCATGGTATTCCCGGAGGAATTTGATATTATTGCATTAAATGCCCAGATGCCCGTTTCTACCGGTGTGCTTACGCTGAATGTATTATTTCCAATCCCGATGCCTATGGAATTGCCAGGATATGCGGTTATGTTCAGCCAGAGCACGTTTCCGGTTGCTGCATACGTTAGCGTATTGCCGGAGATGCCATTTGACTGGTAGTAGGATACAGATGCATTGTATGTCTCTGCCGCGCCGGGAAGCGTTATCTTGAAAGAGGCGTATTGACCGATGTCCATATTGTAGCCGCCGGCATAGTTGGGGCTGATGGTCAGCGAGGCTGCATTTGCGTTCAGGCTCATTATGAAAAGTGTGAGAAGTGCTGCCGCAATGGCGTATTTTTGGGGGGCGGGGGTGGTTGGCATGTTAATACCATATGTTGTGTGCTTTTTACAAACACCCACAAAGTATAGTGGTGTGTTTATTTAAATGTTGGCTTTCAAAAAGTAAGAGGAAGATAAAATGAGGCAGCATGCACCAATAAAAGCCTTTGCAGGATTGAGCTCACGTGCGTTTCTTTGGAGCAGCAGATGGTAGCATGACAACCAAGTCCGTCAGGAAACCTGCGCTGCAGTCAGCGGCCCTTCTTGCAGCCCTCTTCGCACTTGTTCTTCTCAACCTTGCGGTGGGCAGCGTTTACATACCGCTAAAGGATCTGCTGCATCCCAGCGGTGCTTATGCAGAGATAATTTACATAATAAGGCTTCCGGAAGCCATTGGGGCAGTTATAGCAGGCGCCAGCCTTGCGGTTGCGGGCGCGGTTATGCAGGCGGTCTTCAGGAACCCACTGGCGGAGCCCTACGTTACGGGAACCGCATCAGGAGCCGTGCTCGGGGTATTATGCGGGTTTGCGCTTGGAATTCTTGTGCACGGGCTTTTCGGCTTCGCCCTTATCCTGGAGCCGCTCTTTGGTTTTGCAGGGGCCATGCTGGCCACAGTTCTCGTGATAATGATTGGGAGGAGAGGCGAGTGGCTGAGCCTGATCCTTTCCGGGATAGCGATATCGATACTCTTCTCTGCGATGATAATGCTTCTTGATTCCTATCTGCTCGCCCGCACGCCGTCTTCCTTCTCCATACTGCTCCTGCTCTTTGGCACCCTTGCAAATCTCAATGCCACTACAGATGCGCTTATGGCCGTTATAGCCATACCCTGCATTCTCTGCGCGATTTACTATGCGAAGAAGCTCAACCTGATAATGATAAGCGACGAGGTTGCGCAGTCTTCAGGGACCAATCCCGGCAGGTTTAGGAAGGAAATGCTCGTCCTGAGCGGAGTGCTTACAGCCGCCGCGCTCTCTTTCACCGGGATAATAGGCTTTGTAGGCCTCATAACCCCGCATATAATACGGCTTTTTGGGAGGAATGTGGATAATGCATATGTTATACCTATGGCCGCGATGCTTGGAGCTTCTGTCTTGCTGCTTTCCAATGCAATAGCGAGGATAGCGATACCAGATACCACAGTACCTATAACCGCAATAACAAGCATTATAGGCGTGCCAATGCTCATATACCTTATAAGGAAGGGGGATTTCTTTGGAAGATCATATTAGGCTAATGGATTTCAGTGCAGGATACGGGAAGAGGGATGTGATAAGCAACGTGTATGCGGAGATACGCAAGCCAGGCATAAACACCATATTGGGGAGGAATGGTTCCGGCAAGACAACGCTGCTCAGATCCCTGATAAAGTATACAGGCAGGAGCAGCGGGAAGGCCATGTTTGGGGATGTGGATATTGATGACATATGCGTGGAGGATCTCCCATGCTATGTCTCTTATTCTCCCGCCATCTTAAATGAGAGCATGGGATTCACTGCAATAAACATCGTCTCCAGCGCGAGGAAGAGGAATGGATGGGTGGAGAAGGATGATGCAATGAAGGCTCTGGGGCTGCTGAATGCAGCACCTCTTGCCTATAGGAATTTCAGTGAGCTTAGCGCCGGGCAGATGAGGATAGTCCTGATGGCGCGCGCTGTAGCCTCGGAATCGCCCACAATAATGCTTGATGAACCGACATCGAACCTTGATGTGGCAAACAAGGCAGCAGTGATAGGCATCATGAAAGGTCTCGCTTCGCGGGGATTCGCCATACTTGTTGCAACTCATGACCTTGAGGTAGCCTTTGCAAGCGATTGGATAATAGCCATGAAGGATGGAAAGGTTATAAGAAGCGGAAAGAGGGAAGATATTATCAGCAGCGCTTCCCTCTCGGAGCTTTACGGGACAAGGATAAATGTGCTTAGGAGGAATGGAAGGGCAATCGCCTATGCGGCTGATCTGTAAAGATGGGATTTTTATTGCTGGGCATGTGGTGTAACTTGGACAGCATGGCAGCTTCCGGAGCTGTTGGCTGCGGGTTCAAATCCCGCCATGCCCGTATCTTTTTAGTTTATATGGGCGGCATTCTTCCACAATAATTATTCTGCCTGTCCCGATATTAGATTGATCAAGGCCAATCAGCTGTTAATCTTATTTTTATTCAGGATTGGACCTTGCCTTGCTGCATCAGGCTTCTGACTTAATCCTGCGCGAGCCCATGTACCAAAACTTTAAGATTAAGCAAATAAGTTAGAACTATTGTAAGATTTTATATATGTAAAAATATATTTTGATATTGTGATAAAATGCCAGCAATGGGTCCTTATGTACAAAGAGCTGAAAAAATTCGTAGAATGGAAGATGGAGTAAAGAATTTGGTAGAGATAGCCAGGCTTGCAGATAAGAGTAATGATCCGGTAAAGAGAGGGGAAGCATATGAACATATAGCTACGCGATTGTTGGAGTATGCAAAGAGATTTTCTTCGATAGCATGGGCACCGAGTTCCTCCAATATAAGATATGCAGATGTAGGGAAACTGGTTAGAACAAGCACAGCGTATACTGCTAAAGCTGCAGAAGAGTTTAGCAAAGCAGGCATGAATCAGAGGGCTATGGATAACCTAAAAAAGCTAGACCCTAAAGTGATTGGAAAGGCCCTGAATCCTTATACAAAACTCGATAACTTTACAAGAGAAGTAAAGAGATCTTGAAGCTGCAAGGAAGTTTATTATCGCACATGTGCAGCATGGTAAAATGTGCCTTGCTGGTTTATATCAGGTTTACAAGGAATCCTAGAATGAACCCTATGAATATGCCTGCGTAGGTAAGCCTTCTCTCCGGATGGCCCATGTCCTTGAACTGATGCCGTATCATTGGAAGCACCACGTATAGTATTGCTCCTATAGCCAACCCGTCAAAGAAGATGTTAAAATACAATGAGCTATAGTAGAACCCCGCGGCGGCGCCAATTACTGTCGGGAGGCTGCCGACTAGGAAGAGAACCAGCATTACACTGAGTTTCTTGTCCCCGTGGTTTATGAAAGGCGCAGCTATTGGAAATCCCTCTGTCATGTCCTGCAGGGCGAATCCCACAAGGACGACAAGGGCTACTCCAGAGAATAATCCAGATGCAGCGGAGATAGAGCCGAATACAAGCCCCTCCGTAAGATTCTGTAGCCCTATCCCTACAGCTATCATCAGGGACATCTTCTCTTTTGAGAGACCCTCCCTGGAGCTGTTCTCAAAGTAGTATAGCATGAAGAAGCCTAACACTAATGCAACTGCAAAGAGTATGCTGAGATGTGGATTGGCGCCGTAGCCGTACAGTGAAGTTGATGAGTAGAGGCTTTGTGAGACATTGGAGAATATATCTGCAAGGAGGAATATGAGTATGCCTATGGCAATTGCATTCAGCAGCCTCGTGGAGCGTGCGCTTGTCTTTTTTCTTAGTACAATAGGCAATGACAGGTATATGGAAAACCCCATTATTACTGAGAATATCATTGTTCCTATGAAGTATCCCATTTTTCCGGCCTTTCTTTTTATAATCCAGTTATAATACTTAACTTATAAATATTCGGGTACGGATTATTTCCCTACACCTGTTACCAGAATTTAGGCATGACTACATAAAGGGCAGTGTCTTCGCATGCAGCGGGCTTTGACCTGGAGTTAGGCGCACGCGTTCTAACTTCCTGCAGCTACACTAATAAGATCAGGCACGCAGCAATCCGCCAACGCTAGCCACAGTATCCGGCATAGGCTGCAAGTAAAGCTTGTATGCATAGCGTGCGCTGGTCTCACCCTCTTCGTACCACTTCGGATCCTTAGCCTTGTCGGCTCTTTCGACGTTTGCCTCTATTCCTATATGGCCTCCGGGCAGCTCGGTTATTCCCATTCTCTTGTACATTCCCTCTCTCATCGGTATATTCTCTGTGCTCGTCCAGTCAACAAATCCTACAGCACCCCTGCCCTTTATGAATCTCTCGAACTGCTCTATCATCTGGGTGCCTATGCCCATCTGCTGCGCTCCCAATTCGATGGCGCCTTTTGAATGCTTGGCCTTCTCAGTCTCAGGCTTTACTGTTAGATCTACAATATACCACATATTCCTTAGTTTTTCTTCTCCTATCTTTGCCTTTAGATAGTCTATCGCAGGCTGCACCTCTGGGCTGTGGCTATCCATGATGCTTGCAAAATTTACAGCTATAAGGCTGCCCAGGACGTTGCCTGACTTATCTCTCGCTACGAATACTGCTCCGCCTTTAGGATCTGAGAGTACATCAAGTGACAGCAACCTTCCCCAGTTGTACGGTATCCTCTCCTGACCCGGACCTGTGCCGTAAAGAGGCCAGTATTGTGAATTCTCGTATGCACTCTTGTATACAAGGGAAAGCCCGTTTAGTATCCTTGCGTTGCCGCTTATGGATTGCTTATCGGTGAAGGCAGATATTGATACGTCAAACTTTAGTATGTCGTATGTTTCCTTGAATATTTGCCTGTCAACTATGCCGAAGTCGCCCTTTCCGTATTGCACAAGCCAGTCACCTGGCTTTCCTACTAGGGGCTTCTCGCTCCAGGAT
>JAJZKO010000001.1:127331-130006 GCA_021850805.1 Microcaldota archaeon
ATCTTGAGAGTGCTATAAAGGCTGCGCTTGAGATAGGGGATGAGGTATACATCATAGGAGGGGCAAGCGTCTATGCTGATGCCATAAAGCTGGCAGACAGGATGTACATCTCTTACATAAAGAAAGATTATGAAGGCGATATCTTCTTCCCTGAGTTCGGCGATAAGGAATGGAGGGTTGAGAAGAGAACTGAATACACTGAATTCGAACACGTAGTATACAGAAGGATTGAACCTGCAAGGAACCTTTCCTTTGATACGAACTGAATCGTTTCCGCATATCCTTGTAGGAGAATCTATTTAGCTGAGGAGATGCAGTTTAACTACAAGGATATGATAATCGGTGCGAAACCCATGCAGCAGGCGCAACGTCCAGGACCCTGCTTTCATTCTGCAACATATGAGCTTGGCAGCTGGTTTGTTATCTTCAGGTAGTTGGCTACCCATGTACCTACGAGGACTATCACTATGTTTATAAGCAGGGCAATCATCCCTATGAAGACAGGGCCTATCCCTGTTCCGACCAGTGTCGTAGTCCATTGCGCATAGTTGTTTGCAGCCTCCATCATGTACACTCCGCTTACCACGCCTCCCAAGAGCCCAAGGAAGAGTGCCCTCCTGTTGAGGTTCTTCGTAATCATGCCGAATACAAAGGCGGGAAGGACCTGTAATATGAGTATCCCGCCGAAAAGCTGCAGCTGTATTGCGAACGTGGCAGGTATTAGGAATACGAACCCAAGCGCCAGGAATTTGAAGACTACGGCAAATATCTGTGCTACACGCGTCTCCTCCTTTGGAGTCATCTTAGGCTTTATCTCCTTTGCGATGTTTCTTGTAAAGAGGTTTGCCGCGGCTATAGCCATTATCGCTGCAGGGACAAGGCCGCCTATGAATATTCCAAGAAGAGCTGCGCCTGAGAGCCATGGAGGAAGGAGGGTTAATATAAGCCCTGGCACTACCTGCGTGCCCTGAACTGATGCAGGGAAGGAATGCACATAGCTCAGTGCTGCCGGAACCCCGTATATCATGAACCCGAACATAGCCAGCAACCCAAGGCCTATGCTGTAAAGAGGGAGCAAGGATGCTGTCTTCCTTACAGTGGCAGGATTCTTCTGCGCAAGGGATCCGTTTACAACATGAGGATACAGATAAAGGGCAAGTGCGCTGAATACGAAGAGGCTCCAGTACGCATTATACAAGCTGGATGGGAGCTGGAAGTAGTGTATTGATGTTGCCGATGCGTTTATCAGTGCAGCGTGGAAGCCGCCAAGTGTCGCTACCGCGACGACTACAGCAACTACGCTTACAAGTATAAGCGCATCTTTTAAGAGTGCGCCGAGTGTTGCGCCCCTCAGACCGCTGGTCCAGGTGAATGCCGCGAGTATTATGAAGGATATTATGAGCGAGAGTTCTATTATTGTCTGCGTAGCCCCCACTCCGGAAAGCAATGCTATCAGGACAGCCTGCATGCCGACTATCTGAAGGGCTATGTAAGGCAGCTCGGCTACTATCCCTACAAGGGCTATGGATATTGCAAGTAGCCTGCTGTTGAATATCTCCCTGACAAAATCAGCCATGGTTAAGTAGCCGTGCTTGTTTGCTATCTTCCAGAATTTAGGCATCGCCCACATGGCAAATGCGTATGTTATAATTACATAAGGCGCAGCGAAGAAGTATATGGCTCCTTTGGCAAAAAGAGATGATGGAACGGCTATGAAAGTGTATGCAGTATATATGTCAGCGCCAAGGAGGAACCATCCCAGGGTTGTGCCGAGCCTTCCTCCGGCCATTCCCCATTCCTTGAGCTTGCTCAGGTCCCCTTTTCTCCATCTGCTCCCATAGAATCCTAGCGCTACGAAAAGGATAAAGAGTATTACGAAGACTGCTATTGATAATGGGTCTATCATTGGTTCACCTTCTCGATCTCTTCCTGGAGGAAGACTTCCTTGCCGCCTTCCTCTTTTCGGATTCCTCCTTCTTCTCCTTGTCGTTCCATATCACTGATGCTATGTAGTAGAGAAGCGCACCAAGCGGCATCCAGAGCAGCTGGTACCAGTAGAAGAACGGAACCCCTCCAAGCGTGGGGTTTATGCTGTTGTATAAAGGTATTGCCAGAAGCGCAACTAGAGGTATAAGAAGCAGCACTGCAATCAGCAGATATGAATTATCAGCCGTCCAACAACCCCAGATTTCCGCTTATTTATAATTTAGATAAATATTTAAATATATACCCATTTACAATCGTGGGCCATCAATTACACACGCGTTGACTTCTTTGTGCACATGCGTATCCGTATCGAGCGCGGCGGATTCATTCCGCCTTTCGGTAAAGGATCTGCAGAAGCTGCACTGCAACCTCCGGTTTTGCCTTGCCGCAGCCCGGGCAATATGCGGATTGGTTTGGAACGTTTAGCCAGTAGCCGTCTGAGAAATTCTCAGTCGAGTTTATTGCGGCGTATAGCTCCTCTCCGGTTATATTCTCGGAGTTTGGATTTGTGCTTATGCCTATGAAGAACTTAATGTCAGGGTTTGCAGACTTAGCCTGGAGGTATTCGTCATGCGAGAAGGAGGCGAATGTGGATGTGTTGCGCTCCAGGCTCTGTGCCTGAAGCTCGTATATCTGCGAGTACATTGATGAGTTGTATGCTATACCAAGCCTCTCGAACACTCCTGAGA
>JAJZKO010000019.1 GCA_021850805.1 Microcaldota archaeon
CCTGCCCGAGTGCAGCTGCCTCTAAGAAGATATGCTATGGTTTCTGGCTGTTTAGTATTGCGGGTATCTCCACACCTATCGCTTTCGATATTCCGTCTACTTTTACCACGCCTATCGCCGTATCCGCATTTACGATGAGGGAGTCGTTGTGGCTTACTACTATATACTGCGCTTCCCTGCTCAGTTCCTTTATCAGCTTAGAGAGCGTCTTGGAGTTCTCCTTGTCCAGCGCTGCGTCTACCTCGTCGAATATATAGAGCGCCGCAGGCTTGCAAAGATGCACGGCGAGTATAAGCATCATGGATATTATGGATTTTTCGCCTCCTGACATGCGTTGTAGCATCTTCCTGGCTTTTCCGTCAGATATGCGTATCTCTATTCCTGAATTGAGCGGATCTCCAGGATCGGAAAGGGCAATCTCTGCCTTGTCCGGGTATACATAACTGTAAAGCCTGCTGAAATTCGCGTTCACTTTCTCAAAGGCCTCGAAGAATGTCTTTACCTTCTTTGAGTCTATCTCATCTATCATCTTCAGCACAGACTCCTTCTCCATCCTCAAAACCTCTGTCTTGGAGCGCGCTTCCTCAACACCAGCAGCCCTCTCATTGTAGATCTCAGGCGCCTTGAGGTTTACGGTTCCGAGGGACTTTATCTTCTCGTTCAGAACAGCCATCCTGCTCTCAAGTTCCTCCACACTGCCATCGGCAGGAGCCTCGCCTGCATTATAAGACTGCAGCTCTGCATCTATATCATTCATCCTTATCTCCATCTGATTCTTGCGCACTTTGCACTCTCCTATCTTGCGTTCCGCATTATCCTTCTCCGTCCCCAACCTGCCGCGTTCCTCGCTTATCTTCTGCAGCTCTGCATCTATCACCTCAAGCTCCTTGTATATCCTCTTGTTCGCCGCGCTGCTGCTGATTATCTTTTCTTCCAGATCGGTCTTAGACTTGCGCAAGACTCCTTCCTTGAGCCTCAGCTCCTTTACTGCCATTTCCATCGACTTAGCCATTGCCGCATTCTCCTCTGCCTGTTTTGCATACTCCTTCATGCTTCTCTCAAGAAGCTGGTTTTCCTTCTGCGCCTCGGCTATCTTTATGCTTATGGCCTCTATACTCTCCCTGAGCGCGGCAATTCTCTTCCCAGCCTCCTTCCTCTGCCTTCTCTGCTCTTCTGTGTCATGCCCCGCGCTGTACATCTTCCTTATTCTCTCCCGCCTCTCTGCAAGGCCGTTTGCTGCATGCACATACGCATTCTTCTTCTCCTGCAGCTCTTCACCCATTCTCTTCAGTTGCCCCTCAAGAATGCCTATCTCATTGCGTGCTTTCTCTACAAACCCCTCGTTCTTCTGCGCCGCTTCCCCCGCAACTCTAAGTCCTTCATCTGCCCCCTTCCTCTCAGCCTCGCAATACGAGAGTTCCTTTCTGAGAGCCAGAAGCTCCGCGCCCTTCTCGCTGATCCTCTTCAACACCTCCTCCCTATCCTTCTCAACGCTGGCGAGCTGTTTAGTGAGCAGCGAGACCGAGGCGCGTTTCCTGACAGTGCCGCCTGTGACTGTTCCTGACTGCTCTATCAGCTCTCCTTCAAGCGTCACATACCTGTGCTTGCCTATTCCTATGCCACGCGCAGCCTGGAACGAATCCACAAGATATGTATTGTAAAAAATATAGTCGAACGCCTTGCCAAACCTCTTCTCGAAATGAATGAGGTCAAGGAGCGCCTGCGCACCCTGGATCTCAGGAGTGCGGTTTGCCTGTATGCTGTCAAGAGGAATAAAGGTGGCCCTCCCGTATCCGTTCTTCTTAAGGTAGCCTATTATCCTCTCTGCCGTCTTAAGCCCGTCTACTACGTAATATTCCAACCTGTTGCCGCCTGCGGCTTCTACAGCGTATGCATTCTCCTGTTCAAATTCGATGAGGTCTATGGCCTTCCCGTAGAATCCATCCTCCTTTCCAAAAGCGCCCTTTATCCTCTCCTCAACTGCGCTGTCCCTTCGCCCTGCGTAGGCAATCCCCTCCCTGAGCTCAAGGATCTTCCTCTCATCTGCCCCCCTTGCTGAAAGCAGCTCTCTCTCCTCTGCCTCAGCAGCGGCGATGCGCTTCTCCAGATCGCTAATTTTTCTGCCCAGCCCTTCTGCCGCATTCTTCGCCCTCTTCACAGCTTCTTCTGCTTCAGATGCGGAAGCTGCATTAACAGCAAGGGCAGCTTTCCTGTCTGCAATCCTTCCCTCAAGCACCTGCCTGCCTGAATCAAGCCTTGCAATGTCATCTTTCATTATTGCTATATTGTCCTCAAGCTCCGCTACCTCTGCCTCTTCCTTCTCTATGCTGTTAATTGCATTATCAACTTCCGGATCATCGCTATCTTCAGGAACCTGCTTCTTCAGGGCTCCTCTCTCCGCTTCCATGCGGGTTATGGCTGCTCTGTTCTCCCTGATCCTTGCTTCAGATTCAGATATGGATGCGTTTGCCTTCTCTACCCCCATTCTGCCTCTGTCTATCTCGGATAATGTGCTCTTGATCTCAACCTCGGTCCTTGCCAGGCCGCTGTTTATCACCTCAAGCTTCTTATTCACATCGCTTACAGAGATTGATCCGTCATTCATCTCCTTGAGAAGCCTCTGCCTCTCAAGATTAAGCTGCTCAACCCTTCTTCCAAGCTCCTCCAACCCGGCAACAATCTCATTCTTTTTTGAATCTTCGACTGCCATCTCCCGCGTAGCATTGTCATATCCCTCCTTCGCTGCATTCTTCCTTGCGAGGAGCACGCCATGCGATACCTTCCGCAATTCCGAAGTAGCCTGCATATACGCCTCGGCTGCCTCCTTCTCCCTCTCCAGCTCCCTAAGGAACCCAAGTCTCTCGTTGAGCACCAGGCTTGCCTCATTGATGCGCTGCGTAACCTTCTCCAGCTCCCTTAACGCATCT
Source organism: Microcaldota archaeon (assembly GCA_021850805.1). Taxonomy (GTDB): domain Archaea; phylum Micrarchaeota; class Micrarchaeia; order Micrarchaeales; family CABMGC01; genus JAKBQS01. Next base: position 2,928 of record JAJZKO010000019.1, read on the forward strand.
GCCTTCTTGCCTTCGAACTCCTTAATCCCGGCAGCTATCTCTATGAGTTCCCTGCGCTCCTTCGGGTTGAGGCTTAGTATTGCATTTATCTCGAATTGTGCAATCGTGCTTGTCTCATCTGCGCGTATGCCATGGCTATAAAGGAGATCAACTACCTCCTTCCTGGACATCTTCTTTCCGTTTACCTTGTATATTGATTTTCCATCTGATCTTACGAACTTTATCACGGAAAGTTCCGTATCCCCAGCGAAATCCATCTTTACTTTTGCAACAGAGAGCTTCTTTTTCCTTGAATTCTCCTCTGTGACTATCTCGGAGAGGTTGTTTACCCTCAGCCTGTTCATCGATAACTCTCCAAGGCCAAAAAGCAGTGCATCGCAGATGTTGCTCTTTCCGCTTCCATTCGGCCCTACAACACAAGTGAATCCTTTGCTGAAAAGCAGCTCGCTGTGCCTGAATGACTTGAATCGCTCAAGCGAAAGTGATTTTAGGTAAAGCATTGCGCATGCACCGGCCGCCAACAAGGAACTTAACCAGATAATCAATAAAAAGCTTTTCTAGAATGGATTATGGCGGAAATGGCCATCATCCAGTTACGTCCCTGCGCATCTTTTTTACCATATATAGGGATATATAACTCTGGAGCTGCCTTAAGGTTACGACCCCTGCTACCTTCCCATGTTTTGTTACCACTCCTATGCCCTTCCCGCCACTCTCAAGCTTTGCCATTGCATCCACCACGTTTACCTTTGCGTCGATGTTCGGAATCTTCTCTACTATATCGGACACTTTCGACGCAGAGAGTATCCGTCGCCTGTCAGAAAGCTCCACTAGGAAGTACGATCCCTGGTATCTGGTGATTATGTGCTTCTCACCTATCTCGCCAACATCCTTGTACAAGGTATCGATTCCGGTTTCTGGGTCCATAAGAACAAAATTCCTGCTCACCGCGCCATCCAGCCCGAGCCCTGCGGTGCGCTTCTTTATTATCGTATTCTCCTTCTCCGCTTCCATTCCCCCATAAAGGAAGAAGACGACAAAAAGGTTCCATATTAATGTGGTTTCCCTGTATGCAAATGAGTACTGCGTAGCAAAGACGAAGAAGAGCACCGTGCCCAGAACGATGATCGAGAGCGCGTATCCGCTTACCCTGACAGCAAGCATAGTTGCATCGTAGCTGCTTCTCTTCCTTTGCAGATAGCTCCTAAGCAGCCTGCCTCCGTCCATCGGAAAGGCAGGTATGAGATTAAGCGCGCCAAGGAGTATGTTTATCAGGAACATCTCCTGAAACAGGAAGGTAAATATTCCCGGAGGGGTGAAGACTACAAGCATTCCGAATACACCGCCCAGAAGAAGGCTCATCATAGGCCCTGCAGCTGTTATGTTAAACTCGATAGAAGAGTCCAGGCTGAGATCCTCTATAACGGATATGCCACCTATAGGAAGCAGGACTATCCTGCTCACCTTTACGCCATTCCTCAACGCCGCAATAGAATGTGATATCTCGTGGAGCAGGACGCACCCGAAGAGAAGAAGTATAAGTATGAATATGGTGAAGGAGCCGAATACGGAAAGCAGGAGGAAGATAAGCATCAGCAGAAGGAAAGTCCAGTGGAGCTCTATGTCTATCCCGAAAATCTTGCCTATGCTGAATGAATCTGCCATGAAGCATTAACACCGGCAAACAATATAAAACACTACAGACATAATGCATATATGCCGGCTCCAAGTGCATCATACAAAGCCTGAAGCAATGCCATGCGCTTCTGCAATGCGGCCGGGCGTTAGAGGCGTAGGCGGGAAACCAAACACGCTTTAGCGATGAGAGAATGTTATTATGCAATATTTCCAGATAATAAAAGGGTATCCTGCCGTATATCTGCCCAGGGAAAACGCCGTTGTTTTATCGGATAACCATCTAGGTGCAGAGTTCAGGCTCTCCAGGGAAGGGTTCTCGTTCCCCGGAGCCTCTCCGAAGCAGGCGGATGAGATAGCGGCAATATGTCGAATGACAGGTGCAGATAAGGTAATATCCCTTGGCGACGTAAAGGACAGCATATTCTACCCTCCATCCGAAGAGTACTCCGCGATACAGCAGTTCTTCAGGAAGCTTGACTATATAAAGTTTATAATCTGCAGGGGCAACCATGACTCCCATCTGGGGGAGATACTCGAGAAGATTGGTGCAAACGCCACAATCTCAAAAGAATTCTCTACAGGAAGCAGCGCATTCCTTCATGGCAACGCGATGCCTTCAGAGAGCCTCATGAAAAAGCGCATGATATTCATAGGCCACGGGCATTTTTCCGCAAAGATCCTCGGATTTGAGAGGAAAGCCTTCATACTCTCAAAACCTGGCACAGGCGCAAGGCTGCTATACAAAAAATGGAACAGGGAAATAAGGCTTCTCGCATTGCCATCTTTCAGCAGGCTGGTGTTTGGAACTGATATACGCTCTTCAAGAGCCTCAAATATACCACTCTTCAGGAGGCATGTGTTCGAACTGGAAGGATCCTCAATATTTACTACCGAAGGGAAAAAAGCAGGCCTGGTGCAGAGTTCAGGGGAATAACTAGACAGGGCTCGGCTTGAACCGCTCCTTAACTTCCGATATCTCCCTATTTACTACCGTTTTCCAATCCTGGAACTCCCCTACTGTAGCAGGGTACTTTTCATATAACTCGTTAAGCTTCTTCATCTTGGAGACTGTATAAATCAGGTTCCTGAACGCATTTATGTTTGAGACGCCTCTGAGAACCTTCTGGAAGGTCGAGGCTATCGTTATCTTAGGTATGTTGCCGTAGCTTATGGCTATTGCCTCCTCCTTTGTCAGGAAATGGCTCATGCCGTAATTTATCAGCTCGTTGTTCAATGACTGCAGGTAAACCCTGAAAGCTTCCAGCCCGGCGGTCTTTGCGCCATATACCTCATTGTACTTTACATTGTATTTCCATATATACGAGAGGCTAGTGTCTCCTTTCTGCACTGCCTCGCCGGCTACCTCCCCTGCCAATACCCCTGAAGTCATTGCAGGCCCTATGCCGCCTGCGCTTATCGGGTTGGGCATTACCATGCTGTCTCCAGCGCCAAGATAGCCATTGTATACGAGGCTGTCGAACTGCCTCCTTACGGATACGGACCAGTAGCCCTTCCCGTTGCTGTCTTCCATATCCATCTCGCTGCTTAATATCTCGGGATTCCATCTTACGTACTCATCTATAAGCGAATGCAGAGTGTCCTTCTTGCCCAGCCTCTCGTTCCGTATCTCCAGGCTCTTCTTCTCGACACCAAGGCCTATATTTATGCGGCTGTTCCTCTTTGGGAATACCCATCCGTATCCCCCAGGTGCAAGAACCTGATTAAGATGTATAAGCGCGTTTCTGGGATCGTAATAGTCTACGCTATTTCCCTTCGCCTCAAACTTGAGTATATACCTTCCCGTAGATTCTATGTCATCTATGCTTACGGTATTCTCTATGAACTCGTTCTTAGGAAGCTTCCTCCTTATGGTGCTGGCTATGCCAAGAGTGTCTATCACCAGCTTGGCCCTCAGCTTGAACTGTTCCTTCTTCTCATCCCTGCCGAATACCCCTACTACCCTGTCTCCTTCCACTATCGGCCCTTCAACTTCATATCCGGTGCGGTACTCCGCTCCGGCACTCTTCGCAGCATCAACAAGCTTCTTCGCCAGCTTTGGCCTGTCAAGGCTGTATCCCTGCCCTTCAAACTGGAACTTGTTCTCAAGATCAGGGCTGAGCACATAAACCCCATCCACTTTAAGGTCAAGTATTGGTTCATCTAACCGAAGCCCGAGATGCTCTCTTACAAAATCTATATGCGTCTGCGCAACCGCATCTCCGCATACCCATCCCCAGTTTGTCTTCTTCCCCGCTGTAGAGTAATCATTCCTGTCAAGCATGACAACCTTGGCGCCAGCCTTCGCCGCACCTATCGCGGCAAGGGAGCCTGCAATACCTCCTCCTGCAACTACAATGTCATAGTCATCCATCAAACCAACAATGATATATCTATCAAGTCTGCTACCTTAGCACTACCATGGGTATCACGCCCTCTTCAAATTCCATCTCTGCGAGAATCAGCGGGTCGGATACGTATTCCGGCACTTTCATAAGTGGCGGTGCGCCATAAGCGAGCTGAAGGGCTCTTGCCCCTATTATCACGGTTCTCTCAAATTTAGTGTAGTTCATTACAAACACTGAGAAAGCATAAGAAACTGGCTTGCACAAATAATCATATTCATTAAAAATGCTTAAAAGCCTTACTGTAAACCGCAGATGCGTTGCCTAAACGGTGCCAAGTGCAACGGCAGCCCCAGTATCCCTTATCATCCTCTCCGTATCCATCCCAAGGTCCCTAGTGAATTCTCTTAAAAGCATTGTCGCATAAGAACCAGGCGGGAGCGTGAACTCAAGCCTGCACGCTCCTTCTCCTTCCTCAGCAGCATGCAAATCCTTGACAGGCGCAACAAGGGCGCGTCCAGTGCCCTTCATGCTGAGTTCAGGCATGCTCTTTATCCTGAATGACTCTGGCATTATTCCAAGGGACTCAAGGGCGTAATGCTCATCTGCGCTTATCCTGCCTCTCTCAGTCTCGTACCCTATTATATTTCCTATAGGAAATCCATCATTCCTACTGCCATCCACGGATACGTCAGGGAATCCATAGAAATTTCTGCCGCAGTAATATGCCCCTTCGAATGAGCCTCTCTCCGCACAGCGCTCAAGCGAATAATTGAATACAAGCGCCTCCACCGCATGTATGAACATAAGGCTTATCCCCCGGTGTATCTTCCTGAGCGCATTTGCATAATTCCCGTATCGGGCCATGTACTCTATAACCGCCCTCTCATTCCTGAGATACCTGGGGAAGTACTCAAGCGCCCTGGCAAAATCCATCTCCCCAGCCAGTCTTCCCCTCGCCTCCGCGGCTTCTGGATCACTATCCTTTCCGCCGCATAGGAATTCCATGACAGCGCCTTTAAAATCAGAGTTCATAATCTTCAATCCAACCGCTGCATTATTGAGCCTGTTACCGAATCTCTGCCTGTCAAAATAATTAAGCATCCTTCCATTCAATCCCGCCGCTACACGTGCCGCTTCTTCTCTTCCTGCGCAGTCCCTTACAATAACTGAGAAGGAATTGCCCAGGTTGCCACCCATTAATATCTCATCGCTTTTCCATGCCCCGTTTATGCTGATGTCCTTTATGCGTATGCCTCCAAGCGCCGAAGGCTCAACTCCATATATCGCAGCTATCTGCACAGATAGCGATATCTTGTCTTTCACTCCAAAATATGATATTGACTTCCTGCCCCTGCCAAGCCTCTTGGATATCGTGCGCAGTGCATTAACTGTATCCCAGTTATACTTCTGGAGCACAAACGCTGCGAATTTTCCATCTGGTTTCTCCTCCATCCCAAGCATGCCAGGAGAGACTTTCTCATCAACATTCAGCACCTTGCCGTTTCCCACGACTTCCCTTACTATAAAATCCTCTGGCATGGCCTTTATCCTACCCCCAATTCCCTCTCCATCGTATAAAAATCTCATGCAAATTCCTTCTGGGAAACAAACTGTTAATAACCTTTCATAATATATAGTTGTCATATGGCATCGGCAGCGATAAACATCACCAGAAAACCTCCTGCGGTGGTCTCTTGAACGAGGAACATTTAATAGAGAGAGTAATGTATAAGCTTGTCAAAAAGTACATCTCAGGAACGACAATGAATTCAGCAATAGAGCGCACCAAGGAGCTTAACAAGAATGGGCTGACAGCCTCAATAACTTTCCTTACGGAGAATCCTGCGGACAAATCAAAGGCTTCATACACAACATCCACTTATTTGGAATTGGAACGGAAGATATCGCGCCTGGGTCTCAGGGCAAGCGTTCAAGTTGATGCCGTGCAGATAGGAATGGATATAAACGAGGAGACCATGCTCTCGAATTTCAGCAAGATAGTCGAGATAGGAAACAGGTACGGGGTATTCGTATGGCTAAAAATGGACCGCTACTCTGAAAACTTCCCGTTCCAAAAATACGGAAAAGGCGTCGGATTGGCAATCCCGCAATCATTAATGTACGAAGCCGAGCAACAGCCTCATGCAAAGGCGCTGAAGATAATATTCTCAAAGGAGGAATCAAAAAACATAAAGGTGAGGAAGGGGACATTCTCAAGCTTCATGCAGAAGTATTCAGGCGCTGCAAATCATGTTGTACTATCCTATCTTCCATGCAGCATACTCGACTATATGCCTAAAAACCAGCAGCAGCGCGGCAATACCGTATTTGAATTTGACCTCAGCAACCAGAAAAAGATCACCAAGAGAGCCGCATCAAAACGCGCTGCAAACATCTCCATAACCGTTCCTTTCGGCAAGGACTGGGTTCCGTATGCGGTAAACAATGCCCCCGAGAGATATATAAGATTCCTGACTTCAAGGATGCTTGGGGACCAGGGAGGGAGTTCTTAGTAGGTGCCTCCGATGCCCAGACAAAAGACCGGAGAAAAGGACAAATCAGCGTTTGTGACAGGAGGCAGCGGAAAGCTTGGAAGATCCGTAATAGAGCGGCTTCTCAGCCATGGATACAACGTAAAGGCACTGGTCAACAAGAAGGAACGCATAGTGGTACTGCCTGCCGGGGTAATACCAATAGTAGGCGATATAAACGACTCGAAGGTGCTTCGCATCGGATGCGAGGATGTTGATTTCGTATTCCATTCAGCAGCCATAGTGAGCGAGTACAGAAGCACGACAGATGCGCTAATAAGGACAAACGTTAACGGAACCGTCACGCTTATCGACGCATGCCGCGATGCGGGTGTAAGGCGGCTGCTCTTCCCAAGCACAATAGACGTATATGGCAGGGTGCGGAATACGGTGCTTGATGAAGATTCCAAGCCTATGCCAAGCGACAAGTACGGATACAGCAAACTTCTTGCCGAAGAGGAGATTACAAAGAGCTCAAGCAAGGTGGACTATACCATATTCCGCCTCGCCACTGTTTATGGGGATAAATTCGAGGCGCAGTTCTTCAAGATGTTCGGCGCGATAAAGCAGAACCGCTTCAGGCTCATAGGCAGCGGGGACAACCATCTTGCCATAATACACATAATGGATCTTCTTGACGCCCTGCTCCTCGCAATAGAGAATCCTGTAAGCATAGGGAAGATATACAACCTGAGCGATGGAACGGACTACACCCAGAAATTCCTGATAAATATGGCGGCGGATCTCCTCCGCGCCTCCAGGCCTTCAAAGAATATAAACCCGATAATAGTAAAGATGATTGCAAAGAAGCATAACCTTGACAGCGATGAGCTAAGGTTTATAACAAGCAACAGGATAATAAGCATAAAGAAGATACGCGAGGAGCTGGGCTTCAGCCCAAAGGTAGATGTAATCAAGGCAGCAAAGGAGCTTGTGGCGAAGTATTCTGCAAAGGAGCAGGCATAGGTAATCAAATGCAGGGAGGAAAGATAGAAAGACGTATTAACGAGGCCCTGGGAGAGAAGGGTGCACTGCTCTTCATGCTGATAGACCCGGTAGACTACAAGGACTGTGCAGCAGCGGTAAAGACCGGCAGGGAAGCGGCGGATGCCGGAGTCGACGTACTGCTCATAGGGGGCAGCACCGGAGTGCAGGGCACACTGCTGGACAATGTGACAAAAGAGCTGAAGGAACAGACGGATACGCCTATAGTCCTTTTTCCCGGCAATATAGCCACTCTTACAAAAAATGCCGATGCCGTATATTTCATGTCGCTCCTAAACGCGAGGAATCCTTACTGGATAACACAGGCGCAGATGCTCTCCGCTCCTCTTATAAGGGAGTACGGGATAGAGCCGCTACCTGTGGGCTATATAGTGGTCTCGCCAGGAGGCACCGTGGGCTGGGTTGGCGATGTTAATCTTGTTCCCAGGGAGAAACCCAAGATAGCGGCATCCCTTGCGCTTGCAGGCGAGTATCTAGGCAACAGGTTTATAGTAACCGATGTAGGATCCAATCCCCAGAAGCAGGGCAAGGGTGCTGTGCCTCTTGACATGGTAAGGGCGGTAAAGAGCTCAATAAATGTACCATATATAGTTGCAGGAGGCATAAGGGACTCCGCAACCCTATCCAATGTGATAAAGAATGGGGCGGACATAGTCCAGATAGGCACAGCGATAGAGCAATCGTCCAGCGCCAAGAAGATTGCTGCCTCTTTCTGCAAAACCGTCCACGAGGAGGGCAGGAAGAAGCTGCGCATCTACAAAAAGTAAAGGACTTTCCGTGAGGGGCATAACTTCGATAGAGCTGCACAGGGAGATAACAGAGATACGCCCTCTCATAGAAGGCTCCTGGCTCAGGAAATTCTACGAACTTGGGGATGGGACATTCCGCATATCCTTCTACAAGAGCAATGCAAAGACGACTCTATTCATAGACCTGTCATGCACTATTAATGCGACATCATATCAGGAGCCTTCCCCACAGGCTTCCGGATTCGCAATGGGCATAAGGAAGAGGCTTAAGAACGCGAAGGTAACCGCAATCAGGCAGCTTTCCTCGGACAGGATAGCAGAGTTCCGTCTCTCAACATATGCAGGCGAGAGGCTGCTCATAGTAGAGCTTTTCGGCAAGGGCAACCTCATCATAGCAGATCCATCCACCGGAAGGATAGAGATATGCTATAGGAACTTCGCATCAGGATCATATCTGATAAAACCAGGTGCCGTATACAAGCCCCCAAAGGCAATGCATGACATCTTCTCCGCAGGCGAGAACGGCATAAAGGAGATCTTATCCTCCGCTGAGAGTGCTGAAGGCACGAGTGCGATACAGGCAGTATCCAGATCAATAACCATAGGTCCACTGTACATAGAGGAAGCCCTTGCAAGATGCGGTATAAATCCACGGGATCCGTTCAAAAAAAATATGGCAGGCATCATATCCGAATCCATATACTCTATCTTCCAGGAGGCAGAGTCCTCAAGCCCGCGCATATACCTATCCGGTGACGGAAACGTTAAGGATTATGCAATATGCAAGTTGTCCAGATATGCGCCATTGCAGGAGAAGCAAAAGGAATCACTGAACGATATTCTAGAAGAGCTATCAATTCCAGAAAGAAAAGCGAAGGTCGAAGCTGAACCTAAAAAGCTTGTTGTTGCAAAGGAGACAAGCCTCGAGACGCAGCGGAAACACATGGAAGAGAGCAGCGCATCGGCGCAGAAATACAGGGAAGCGGCCTCAAAGATATACGAGAACCTGCAGCAGATAAATTACATGTTCAGCCTGATACGGGAGAGCCGTGGCATCACAGCCGAGGAGCTGGGCAAGAGCATCTCTGGAATAAAGATAATAAGGATTGATTACTCAAAGAGCATAGTCGAGATAGAGGTGGCATGAATGCTCAGAGTAACTTTCCTGGGAACTTCTGGCGCCACTCCCACGAAGAGCAGATCGTTGCCTTCGGTTTCCATAGAGCGTGAAGGATCCGTATTCCTGTTTGACTGCGGGGAAGGGACACAGATGCAGATGATGAAGTACGGGATAAGCCCGCAGAAGGTAAAGGCAATATTCATAAGCCACATGCATGGCGACCATGTGATAGGCCTAGCAGGCCTGCTAAGAAGCATGGCACTAAACGCCAGAAAAGAGGAGATCTCGATATTCATACCAAAAGGCTACGAAGGCGGCATACGTGCGCTGATATCCTTCGACAAAGCCATGTTCGGTTATAAGATAAATGTGATTGGCATTCCCCACAGGGTTTCAAAGCTGCTTGATGGGAAAGACTTCGCGATAAGCTCCTTCCCTCTCAAGCACACGCTCCCTTCATCAGGTTTCGCATTCAGGGAGAAGGACAGGAGAAGGTTTGTGAAGTCAAAGTATGAAAAATACAAGATAAAAGGCACGGATTTCTCAAGAATCTCAAAAACCGGAAAGCTGAAAATCGATGGGCGCACAATAGCCCTTAAAGACGTAACCGAAGTTGTGAAGGGGAAAGCAATAATATATGCATCTGATACGAGGCCCTCAAAGGCTACTGCAAAGGCATCGTCAAATGCAAGCCTGCTGATCCACGAGTCATCATACATGTCTTCCGAGAAGGATCTTGCAGCGGAGAGGATGCACTCTACCGCGGCTGAGGCAGCCGAGGTGGCGAGAGAGTCGGGAGTGGAGATGCTTGTTCTAACGCACATAAGCGCGCGCTATAAAGACGCGAAGCCAATGGAGAAGGAGGCACAGGAGATCTTCCCGGGCGCAAAAGTCGCAAATGATGGCGATGTGATAAGCCTGTGAGTTAACCCTTTATATCTTGCGCTATACTGCCATAAATTTATAACATTTGAATGCAAAGTTCTAAATGAGGAGGCATCGTCTAGTGGTAGGATAGCAGATTGACATTCTGCAGGCAGGAGTTCAATTCTCCTTGCCTCCATTTGATACAAAAGCCACCAACGCATACACGGCCTAACAGGATTGCCTAGCGGCATAGAATCAGCAATAAACCGTGCCAATTCCATGTCGGATATATAATCAGAAATCGGTCATGGCGGGAATACGTAAGCTGCCATAACCGTCTGTGCGGGAGTCGATGTAGGTGTATCCTGTATTGCATAGCTCCCTATTGGCATGTTTATACAAGTTGCTATAAACGAGCTCGTCTGCCCTCCGATGTTGAGATACCCATCCATGGTGCATCCAGGAGGCATTGCCGGAGAGAATGATCCTGACCACCCGGAACTCCCCATCAATATGACAAAACTCCCCTGCTGAACGATATTAAAGTTTAGGGTTGTCTTCCATGCATCTGCAGATGTGCCATTAATTGCAGTATATGCTGTCGCAAGGCTGAGGGGCTTGTTTATCGCAATGCTACCTATCGACTGGTACCAAGGGTCATATCCGGAAGTGTAACATGAGAGAGTCGGACTCGCTTGGTAACCAATATCTGTGCAGCTGTTGCTTCCCGAATCGCAGGTATTTGCCGGACCCCCATAAGCGGCTTCTGTTACGCTATACGTCACGCTGCTTATGTATGGCGCCCCTGATCCGCACTCTGCCAGATAAGTGGTATAGCCAGAAGGCATGTCCAAAGTAAGGTAATAAACCTGGGCTCCACCTGCATCTGAAAGAAGGTAAGAATAGCAATACGAAGTCTCAGAGAAAGAAACGGATTCTGCATTACCACCTGCAGTGCTGCCTGAAGCTGGGGAAGGGCTATAAATATTCTGGCATCCTCCTGTAAGCGCAGGTGTAACCACCGGGATACTAAACGGATAAGGTGACGAGTCTGTCCCTGTGAAAGTTATCGTGTTTGAGGTAGATGAGAGGGTGATTCCATCATAAGTGACCCCCCAGTTCTGCCCCGTAGGCAGCCCTGTCTCAGTAAAAGTCAGTGTGCTGTACGATAGCGGCACGGTTGGCGACGC
>JAJZKO010000020.1 GCA_021850805.1 Microcaldota archaeon
GCTCCTGCCAATGATATAATCTTGTATATCCAATGCGCGTGACCCATGCCATCTGGAATGTGCCTATGCAAAACCCAGAAAAATACCACCCCATTGATACAGTCTATGCAAAATTCCATTGCAAGAAATATCCCTGCAGCGCCGAGTACCAATGTAAAAAAAGATTTTACCGTGGGGAAGAGCAGCATCCAGAGGTTTATCACTATGCTTAGAGCCCCTATAATCAATATGCCCGTAACCGGGCTCCTGAACTTTTTGTGCAGCCTGCCCATAGCTTTGGGCATCTGCCCATCCCTTGCCATCGCATACCATGCCCTGCTAAGTATGAAAGAGGTCAGCCATAGCGAACTTGCTGTGGACGCTATTACTGCTATATCCACAATCCATCCGTATTGCGGCACTACATAATAAGCCCATGTAGCCAGAGGGTTTGCGCTCTGCGAAAGCGCCGAGAGTGGTGTTTCTATAGTAATAAGCGGCATTGCAATGGCATAAATGGCAAGCACTGCAAGCAAGCCTACTATGCCACCCAAGCCTGGCCAGGCTCTGGGTTTTTTTGATTCTTCGGAAGAATAGCTGTCTATCTCCCAACCGTCAAGTATTGTTATGGCTATAACCATCCCCATCGCAAGACCGGAAAGGCTGACATGCGTGCTAAAGAACCATGAAGCCGAAAAAGCATTGACAACATGGCCTTGCATATGCGAGATGCCAAACCAAAAGAATAAAGCGAAGACTGCAAGTTCAGTAAACAAGAACAGCTCCGTGAGCCTAGCCGTAGGTTTTGCCCCAAGAACCAATGGGACTATTGCTACCAAAACCCAGCATATGCCAGCCAGGGAAACCAAAACAGTATTAGAGGCTGCAGCTGCAGAAATCAATCCTATAGCAGATAAGAACTGGAGCGTATACTCCCCTGCAGGCACAACTATTGGAGGTATGGAGAAAAAGTATGCAAGTGAAAGTATCCATCCTTGGAAACTGCCGGCGCGGCTCCCAAGTATCTTTGATGTCCAGTAATACGATGCGCCTGCATGGGGATGGTGTATATTGAGTTGCCTGAACACCAGCGCAGCGAATATGATGGGCAATGCGGTTATAAAGGTGGACATTATGGCCTGCGGCCCTGCAAGGGAGACAAGAACACCGTATGCAGCTGCAATGCTGAATGCAGGAGCTATGCTTGACAGAGACATGGGTATAAGATCGAGTATGTGCAGGACGTCGCTTTTTAGCTGGCGCACCTCTCCCTCAATTTCCTCAGCCATATTCATATCCTGGTCTTGATTCGCAGATTATACCGCATCTAGAAATATAAATAGCCAAGGCGCATGTTTACTGTGAATACACCAAGTGTTTTTGTTTAACCTTTCCAAAAAGGTTACGCATCCAGACTCTTTGGTAAAGCTGTCGTAAAAAAGTTTTGCACCTAAGTCGGTCTAACTTTAGCAAAAAGAACCAGAGGGATAGCAAAACGCTTAACCTCCGTTTAAATGCCTGCCATTCCTCTGCGGATAATATATTCTGATTAAGCCTCTGGCGGATCCTGCATCCTGTATTTGCAGTTTAGGCTTCTTTATGGCTGCACTTGCAGTTATAGCTTAATCTACCTCAGACATGTTATGGGTATTCTTGGTATATGCAACTATCTTTTCCATCAGCACTTGCATAGAGATAACACGTACCGCAAACCCACAACTTATTGGACTAAACCGCTCATTTCTTTGTTGAGATTCCCAACGCACTGTATATCGGACAGGAGTTTACTGCGGAAGTTAATATGAACACCACTCCCAATACGCCCAGAATTATGTATAGCAAGCCGCCATACAGCAGCGCCAGCGCAACGAAAATGACCCCTAATATCACACGAATGACTCTGTCTGACCCGGCCATGTTGTGTGCTCCGAAGCCTCCCTTTTGTTTATTTACCATTTATACACCATTTGATTATTAATTATGGATACACTAACTATTAAAGACCGCCGTACAGCAACCTGAACTTTTTCATACGGCTCGCTATCGCTTTTGACGCTTCGGCATAGTCTGCGACTGCTGCAGATCCTTTGTCCGTTATTTTATAACGTTTCCTCTGCTTTTCGGATTTCCTATCTACGTCTAATGTCTTTACATATCCGTTTCTTTCCAACCACTCAAGCGTAGTGTACGTGGCTGCGGGGCCGGGTCGCCACATGCCGCCCGTCTTCTCAAATATTTGTTCCATTATTTCAAAGCCGTACATAGGCTTATTCGATACAAGCTTAAGGATATATGGCTTGAGAAGCCCGTGAGGTATCACGTTAACCCTAAATGGACCACATCTGCAGCATCCTGAATTTATTGACATTGCCTGCACTATTTGCCACTTTTCCTTGTATCCCCTGCTTTGAGATCTTCTATCCTCTTATCTATCAGCGTCATCTCCTCTGCAAGGTCATCTTTATAGTACTTTAGTCGTTCAGCCAGTTCGCCATCTGTTAGGTCCTTATCATCGGAGTCCTTATCCCAGGAGCCCATATGCCTGCGCATTCCTCCGCCTCCGCATCTGCAGCTACATCCGCAATCTTCTTTCTCCATATTTCTCATTATATCACTAATGATATATATAATGATATATATTTAAGTCTTTCTTTTCGATAGGCTTTGTAGTTTAATTATCTGGTGAATTATACGACAAGAAAGCCAACTATTAGACCAACACACAGGACAAAATATGCCATTCGTATGAAACTTCATGAGCTTGAGGGATATAAGTACCTTATATTCAAGAAGAACAATAATCAGTTCCATGTCTTTACTGAGCTGAATACAAAAGAACTTGCAGAGAGGGCAGGCATACAAAGAAGAGCAAAGAGAAACGCTCAAGATATGATGAAAGAGCTGAGTGATAAGATTAATTAATCAATTAGATTTTATCCCAAAATCAAACATAACACTTATCAGCACAAGGGTATTACGATACAAATCAAAGACGGCAAAATAGCTGAGACTTAGGAAGGATGGGATTTTGCGGGGTTTGCCAAGCAATTGAATCCAGATAAAAATAAAAGTAATTCGGCATAATTACTGCACCCTCATGGTCAATTTGGCAAGCATATTTATAGTAAGAACTTAAATCAATAATTTACAACAGTTTCAAGTCCGAAGAAACTTCCGTATCTTTCTACCTCTTCCTTTGCCTCTTTAATTCCATCCTTGTCCAGCTTCACATACTGCTTAAGTGTTATTGTCATCTTACCCTTTACAATCTTTCTGCTCCATGCTCCAACCACTTCCCCATCAACAATTATAACAGGAACAAATATACCATTGCTATGAATTATCGATACCTTTCCCGCCTTGAGCGTTCCATTCAGTGCATGTTGCATCTTAGGATTTCCCAGCATCGCTTCTCTATCGGCATAGCTTACAAGATATTCATCAAATGCAGGAAGAAGACGGACGGACTGCCAGTTATCCGGCTTAGAGATTTTCTTTGACATGTAATATGTTTTTCCATCTATTGTCTCTTCTCTAAGGGAAGATCCTGCCATTTCTATTCCTATCTTCGCATCCTTGACCGTCAATCCGGACCACCATCCATAATCCCTAATCGTTGCAGGCCCGTGGCTTGTGAAATACCTCTTGGCCAGCTCAGCTTTAGCTTGCTCTGCGGATAGCACATTCCCTTCCTCTATGTAGTCATCCATGAGCACAAATGTCTGCTCCTTCCCAGAATATGGCCCAAAGCATATCAATCCGTCCCACGCGGCACGGTAAAGCATGTGGTAGCCAAGATTGTTTTTTGATGGAACTCCGCCCTTCTCAAGCACCTTATACATCTCCTTTCGCGTAAGTTTTTTTTCCTTCTTCAACGCATTGTAAAATAACTTTTTTGTCCTTTCCACTACATTGTCGCTCAAGCCCAAGTGCCTATCTCGCATCCTAGAAGTGCTTAAAAGCCGAGGTGCAAAGAGCTTCATCATCCAGTGTATGTCCTTGGCGGCTGCAAAATGTATGGTGCCACGCATTAGCCATGTTCTTGCTATTTTCCTTTCGTTTACGGCCCTTTCAATATCAGCTACTGTGGTGCCTTCCTTACATCTCAGCCCAACAGCCCAAAGAGACGCAGTATAATCTTGAGCCTGAACAGCTCCCATAGATTCGAGTACCTGTTCAGGAGTATTCAAATCTCCAGTTATATGCTGGGCTGAAATACGATAACCAATTATATCGGAATGATTCACGATAAGAATAGTCATAAACATATTTAAGACCCAATACTATCTCGGGTTCTTGATAAAACTTCTTTTTAAGAAGTTTTGTGGACTTAAGGTCCATCGAACACCACGCAGCGTGGATGCAGAGTTCACCACGACAAAACAGCTAAAAAAGTTTATTGGAAAGCTTTATATATTTATCAATGGATAAATATATCAGTTGATATAATGCAAGAGCAAATGCTAAAGGCAAAAATAAGAAAACTTGACAGATCTCCACGGCTAGACACAATATTGATGGTGGAAAAGGCAGCTTATAAGTACGGCAGCGATAAAACGACGACTCAAATATGGAAGCTCCTGCCAAAGAAGGTAATGTGGACTACGTATATTACAATTCTTAACTATTTGGAGTACTCAGGGAAGATAATAATTGATAAGGATAAGACCGTTATTTGGATATGGAATCCGCGCAAAGTCGAGGAGCTTAAAAAGAAAGGCCTAGTGGTTGCTTGAAAGATCTCCGTATTAAGAAGGTTGGATTTGGAGACGAATCCATTTACAAGGCATTTCTCGAACTCAAATCTGGTAAATTCGAAGAAAAAATGCTTTCTGGATGGATAGAGAAAGCAATTCTGGCGCTAAAAGAAGACCCACTTGCAGGCATTAAGGTGCCGAAAAATCTCTGGCCCATGGAATATATAAGAAAATATGATATCAACAACCTGAGAAAATATAACTTGCCTGATGGCTGGAGACTAATCTATACTATACAAGGCAATCAATTAGAAATAGTATCGATACTTTTGGAATGGCTCCCACATCATGAATATGAAAGGAGATTTGGCTACAAGCAATCATAAGAAGCCAGAGGGAATCGAAGTGGACTCGGCGTCCTTGCAGCTTTTCGGGCAGTCCCTTCGGATAAGCATTATTATACAACTGCTTACTGATATATACTGATGATTGCATGCGGAAAATGTATATGTTCATGACGCTGAGCCTGGACGGCTACTTCGAAGGTCCTAACCACGATATCTCGTGGCACAAAGTTGACGGAGAGTTTAATAAGTTCATAGTAGACTCATGGTTGAACGAGCTCGACTTGTTCATTTGGGGCAGGAGGACTTACCAGTTGATGGAAGCGTTCTGGCCTGAAGCAGAGTCTAACCCGAAATACCAGGATGACATCCATGTCGCAAGGCTGATGAACGCCACACCTAAGATTGTCTTCTCCAAGACACTAGATAAGGTGGAAGAGCACGGAAATTGGAAGAACGTGAGACTTGTCAAGGAATTCAATGCCGAAGAGATAAGGACTCTGAAGGAACAGCCAGGAAAGGGAATATGGGTCGGCGGATCTAATCTCTCCCTTTCGTTTGTAAAAGAGGGTCTGATAGACGAGTTTAGGTTCATGGTGAATCCAGTAGTCATCGGAAAAGGAACACCAATACTGGATGGGCTGGGCCGGAAATTGAATCTGGAGCTGATTAAGACAAAACAGTTTAAGTCAGGCAATGTCATACTTTATTATAAACCATCAAAGGCTTAGCATTCCATCAAAATGAAGAGGAAGTCCATTACACCATCTCACGAAGGAAATGTTAATGGACTCGGCGGGATTCGCACCCGCGGCCTTTTCGTTGCGAACGAAACGCGCTACTGCTGCGCTACGAGCCCTTTATTTATTCTAGATATCATTAAAGGCTTATATTATTGATTATACCTATAAAATCATGGCCGGAAAAGCCGCTGATAAGTTCAATCAAGTCAGGAAGAGGATACTTGCGGATATAAAACCCTCCAAGGAAGAACTGCAGGAGACTGTATATCTGGTAAACATGCTCTCCTCAAGATTGAAAAAATCAGTTCCTAAAGATGTGGAGATACGCGTAACCGGTTCCATATCGAGAGGCACAAATCTGAAAGGCAACGCAGATATCGACATATTCCTTCTCTTCAGCACAAATCTCAAGAAAGACATGATAATAAAAAAAGGGCTTTCATACGCCAAAAAAGCCCTAAGGAAAGGTGACTCTTTCGAGATAAAGTATGCAGAACATCCTTACATGCGGCTGTACCTGAACGACCTTGGCATAAAAGCAGATATAGTTCCTGCCTTTAAGATAGACAACATAGAGAAGATGGGCACGGCAGTAGACAGGACCCCTCTTCATACGGATTTCATAAACTCAAAGTTTAACGAAAGGATGAGGGATGACACCCGCGTTTTAAAATACCTGCTTAAGATGAACGGCATATACGGTGCAGAGATTAAGATATCCGGATTTTCAGGGTATCTCTGCGAGCTGCTCATATACTATGCCGGTTCCCTTGAGAGACTCTGCGAGACGCTTCCGAAGGCAAAGCTGCCCATAGTACTGGGAGCTAAGAGAGGCGAAGAGTACGAAGCCTCAAAGCGCTTTGGAAGCTCCTTTGTAGTGATAGACCCTGTCGATAATAACAGGAATGTGGCAGCGGGCGTATCCATGGAATCCCTCTCAAGAGCCATACTGCTTCTCCGCTACCTCCACGAAAACCCTGGCGAAGACATATTCCTGGGCATAAGGTACTCTTCAGACGATGTAAGCAGGAAGCTCGATGAGACGATTTCAAGGCTGGGGCTCAACACCTATCTGCTTAAAGTAAGATCCTCAAGGAAAACAGATGACATAATATGGCCTCAAGCCAGAAAAAGCGCAGACATACTGAAAACAGAAGCGGAAAAGTATGGATTCAGGATATACATCGATCTGGTATTCATGTTCAGGGATTCGCCTTACATCTTCTTCGCTTCGCCTAAGGAGGAGATAAACACAAGAGTGCAGAGAGGCCCAAGCGTATTCATGCCTAAGGCAGTGGAAGACTTCATGAAGCACCACAAGGATGCAAAGGGGTTTACGATAAACGGTGAATTCATCTGCGCATTGGTGCAGAACAGGTATCCTACCCTAGCTGCTTTTATGTACGATGTAAGCTCCGGCAAAATACTCGGGAAAAGGAAGGATATAGATTTCTCAAGGTGCGAATTCTTTTTCTGCGAATTGCCGGAAGATATAAAGGAAACACTCTACATCGAACTCTCTAGGAAGCTCAGCGCATAGTCATATGGCATATTCTGGATGCTTTCTTATAATCCAGAGCAGTTCGTTACCATAGTCAAGCTCCCTGGTTCTTACATGAGCCTTCTCGAGTTCCTTCATTGCCATGCTTAATGCCCCCCTTCCCGATTCAATCTCAATGACATTCGAGTATCTCTCCCTTGCCATGCGGCTGCAGTATCCAAGTGCCTCTGAGACAATGTTGTCCTTTATCTTAGCATCCGGATAATTCCTTGCGATTAGGCGCTTCAGCAGCGGCTTCAGATGCAGCCTGAGGACTATCGCATATACCATGGCGTTGCAGTGGCCTTCAATCACTATATCGGATAAAAGGTGGCTGTCAAGCACCAATGTACCTGATGAACTGTTGATCATCTCAAGCAGCTTCTTCCTCAGCTTCACAAGGTCTACAATCCTCGTGCCAAACTCATCCTTCCCAGTATAGAGTTTATTCGACAATATGATATCATTTATATTGAGAAGCGTTCCGCCAAGCCTGCGCGAAAGGCTTCTTGCCAGCGTTGTCTTGCCCGTGCCCGGAGTGCCGGTTATCACTACAATAATGCGTTTCTTGTGGAGCAACTAAGCGCCCGCCTTTAGGGAATCCAGGAGATTTACTATACTATCCTTTGCGTTTTCGAAGATGATTACCCTGCTTACCGGAGGATCGATTACAAGCTGGTAGCCGCGTGTGGTTCCAGAGAAGTACCAGGCCCCAAGCATATAGTTCTTATACTGCGTGGAGACATTTGCAACATAATTGGAGATGCCGAGCAGTTTCGAGATCAGCCCGTCTATACTATTGTCAGCCCCGCTTATCGTTATCACTTCCTGCTTGTCCACATCGAAGTCGAGCCCGGTTGGCTCTATGTATGGGACATTGACAAAGGAAGCCTTGTCTTTTACTGTGCTGTCTATGGCCTGATACTCCTTATCCACCCTCCCCAGCTCATTCGAGACGCGCTGCTTCTCTTCTGGAATCGCATCAATCATCTCTCCAAAATAAGAGATGACCAGCTGCTTCATCGCTGCTAAATTGGCATCGAATTTAGCGTCTTTCGAATATTTATCCGGGTCTGAGAGCATATCCTTTATGCTAATATTGAGTTTCTTAGAAGAGGCTTTATCAAGCTCGTCCATAAACTGGTTAAGGCTCTCATCCCAGGGATTATCATCAGCCATAAAACCACATTGCGATATCTATATAACAAATAAGCTTAATAATAATTATATATGGCGCATGACGGGAAAGACCTCGACTTTGCATATAAATATCCGTTCTCAGAGGAAGCGAAAGTCATAGCCGCGTCCTTGGGAAAAGAGATAAAGAAGGAATATCTGGAGGCAGGAGCGCTGCGATTCAGGAGCATGCTTAACAAGTCCGCAGAGAAGTATTCAAACCTGGTACCCCAAAGCCTCAAGGAGCTGTACGTGGTAAGCTATCCATTCGCAAGACTACTTGCAAGTGCCATAGGGGACCAATTGGCCATAAAATCTTATGCTGAAGGAGAGGCACGAAGGTGCTACAATATACTCAGAGAGGAAGGAAGCGAAGAGGATGCAAAGAAGCTTTCCGATGAGCTCGGCCTGAAGATACGGAAAGAGGGCGATGCTAACGTAATCGGCTTCTCTGATTATACGAAAGTGCCATTCAGGCCAAAGGGGATGGAACTTGTAAACCAGAAGCTCAGCAGGGGGATGGTATTCATGGAGAACGGGGAGATGTTCAAGCTTATGCACGCGAGGATGCTCCAGGAGATAAGCAAAGGCCTGCCGATAAAGAAAGGCGAGATACCCGATGAGGTAATTGCATTCGCAAAAGGCATCAAGCTGGAGATGCCACAGAATAAGGAATCGCCGAGAAAGGCGGACTCAAGATATTCGTGGATAGAGAAGCTACTCAAAACCCCTATAGCTGATGTGAGGCACAGGACTGTAAACCTGATTCTCGCACCTTATTTCGTGAATGTAAAAGGCGCAGGCATTGATGAAGCCACCGCAAAAATAAACGAGTACATAAGCCTCTGCAAGGATCTCAATCCCAATACGAATATTAACCAGAGCTACATAAGGTATCAATGCTCATATGCCAAAAGCAAAGGGCTGCGCCCTCTTTCTCTCAAGAGGGCAAGGGAGCTTTTTGGCGATGCTATAAACTGGTAATCCATGTCGGAAATAACTTCTCTGTGCCACATATGCGGGTCATTAGCCAAAGAGAGTTGCAAGATGTGCGGAAGACCTGCCTGCCACAGACACATCCACAACCACGGTATATGCGACAGCTGCATGGCAGGAAGAAGGCAGGGAAGAGCAGCTTCTTCCAAAATGTGAACCATACTGAAAAAAATCACAACAAGCTAAAATTGTGTGGTATCCTCATCTTGAGAGATATTCACGCGCCTTAAGCGCCGCTTTGACGCCGCTCCCGCTGGCGGTAGCAGCCTGTCTGTAAAAATGATCCGCAACATCCCCCGCTACAAATATCCCATCTACACTGGTAACGACTTCGTCAATTGCGCTTACATATCCTTTCTCATCGAGCTTTATCTTGCCATTGAATATCGCTGTATTAGGCGTATATCCTATTGCAATAAAGACTCCGTCAACTCTCATCTCAGAGACCTCTCCATCAACAGCGTTCTTTATCTTCGCCCCTGTCACTTTATCCTCTCCAAGTATCTCCTCAACCTCAGAATTCCACAATACCTTTATCTTATTGTTTGAAAAAGTCTTGTTCTGCATGGCTTTGGAAGCCCTGAATGCATCCCTCCTATGCACTATTGTCACGCTTTTAGCGAATTTCGTAAGGAAATTTGCATCCTCGAGCGCCGTATCGCCTCCTCCAACAACCAGGACGTCCTTTCCCTTAAAGAACGGGCCGTCGCAAGTGGCACAGCTTGAGACACCCTTTCCCCGTAGTCTCTTCTCAGATTCTATGCCAAGCCATTTTGCGTTCGCTCCTGTAGCTATTATGATGCACTCTGCATAATACTTATTTTCGCCAACTGCGACCATGAAAGGCTTCTTTGTGAAGTCTACTTCTGTCGCGTTTCCATCGACAAAGCGCGTTCCGAATCTCTCAGCCTGCCTTCGCATCAGGGTTATCAACTCCGTGCCGTCAACGCCTTCCGGGAATCCGGGGAAATTCTCTACTACAGTGGTAAGAAGAAGCTGCCCTCCAGCTTCAAATCCGCTTATGACCAATGGTTTGTAATCTTCCCTGGCCGTATATATTGCGGCAGACAATCCAGCAGGACCGGATCCCAATATTATTACTTTCTCAACCACTTTACCATCCTCCAAACTTATTTCTGCAAAGTATTTTAAAATTGGTTTCAAACTATATAAAGGCGACCTAATGGTTATATGTAGTTCTGGTTACAGGATAGCTTTGGATGGGAATGCCAAAGGCTCAAACGTAAACTTCGTGTCCCACGCGCATTCTGACCACATCTCAGGGATAAAAAACGGAACCGCTACATTTGCGAGCGAGGAAACAAGGGAACTGCTGCTTGCAAGATACGGGATAATGGTAAAGGAGGAGCCCATACCAAAAAGCATACGCCTTCTTAACGCTGGGCATATTCTGGGCTCAAAACAGCTTTACGCCGAGACGGAGGAATCTGGCACGATAATATACAGCGGCGACTATCAGGTAAGGGATTCGCCCCTGAGCGGGAAACTTGAGATAAGGAATGCAGATGCCCTGATTATAGACTCAACATACCCTTATCCTGATATATCATTTGACCCATGCGAAGAGGTATTGTCAAACATTCAGCATCTCGTGAGGACAAAAGGCCAGAACCGTGATATTGTGTTAGGAGCGGGCTGCATAGGAAAGGCGCAGGAGCTTACAAAAGCACTAAACGAGATCGGCATACAACCAATAGTCGACAAACGCATAGGGGATATCAATGGCGTTTACGAAAGGCATGGGTTCAGGTTGGACTACTGCCGTATGGGGGATGCACCTCCAAGAGGCTGTGGCGTCTTCTTATCAGAGCCGAAGAACGTCAGGCATATTGCGGCAGAGCTCTCCTCAAGTGCCGGTGCGATCCCTATAACTGCAGTGGTAACGGGCCTTGCAAACTTATACGACTTCGGATACGATTTCCAGTTCGCCCTGAGCGACCATGCAGATTTCAACTCTGCTATAGAATATATAGACAGATGTTCTCCAAAGGCAATATATACTGTCGGAAAAGAAGCCGCTGCGTTCGCACATAATCTGCGCACCTATGGGTATAACGCCTCTCCTGCCCGTAACGCCAACCAAGTCGAATGTAGCTCATCCGGTATCTCACTTGCCTCCGCTGAGAATAGAGGTAAGATTTAAGCCTACTAATCTCCCGGTCATTGTTCCAAAAATTATTCCGTTATTAACTGCAATAGGCTCGCTGGATAGGTGCGGCATCCCTGTGTCAATTGCTTTGACAAGTGTCCCATTATTCATGTTTATAATATAAAGCACTCCCGGATCGCTCACTATTGCAAGATACCTGCCTTCTACGACATTCGGGCTTGCTTCGCATGGTCCTGTGTTAAATATCCATTTAACCTGCCCGGTAGTAGTATTGAAGGCAAAAAGTTCACCAAAGAAATTGGAGTTTGCAAAGGCAGTTCCATTCCAGACTGTAATGGGCGACATCGTGTTTTCCGTAAAATTGGACCTGTAAACATAAGACAGGCTGCTATTTGCATCTATTACTGACGTGTTCTCCGCCGCGGCTATTTCATTCAATCCCCATATCTCTTTGCCTGTAGTCGCATTAATGCCTATGATTGTCTGGTTGGTGTAATTGCTGTCCCTCAAGTAACCTGTAATAACAGTTCCCTCCCAGAAGGATGGCGATACGTCATTTATTCCTCCTCCTGCAATAGAAAAATTATCCTTCCATGCAAAGCTCTCGTTAAGCATATTTACAGAATAAAACCAGTAATCCGGGCTATAAGGGCCATAACTGGATTCGCCTGCGCCAAAAAAGGCAGTGTGGCCTACCAAAAGCGGTGAAGAGAGGGTATCCGGTATATTTATCCTGAGTGTCTTCAGAACATTCCCTGTAGTATAATTTATGAAGTAGATCACACTAGTTGCCGGTGCAATCAGTACCCCATTATAAACCGCAGGTGTCGTCATGACCGGGCCTATAGTGGTTATATTCCAGATAACCTTGCCATCCGTAGCATTCAGTGCAAAAATCCCGTCATTCATATTTAGGTTCTGCGGCTTTACCTCTGCGTTATTTCCCATGCCTACAACTATTTCGTTGGAAATTACGATTGGCTGGGTCATCATCTGATCCGGAAATGTATCTGACCATTCTATCGATCCATTAGTCGCGGAGATTCGCTCTACGGTGCCATTTACAATGTTGTACCTGCCTTCCTGCAGGATGGTAAGGTTTCCCATTGTCGAGACAAAGAAACTGCCATCGTATATGGTTGGAGTAGAGATCTCAGCGCCGCCCAGAATTATCGAGAAATTTGACACATTCCCCTCCAGAGAGTATGTATGATATATATTCTGATCATACTGCAAGACTGCACTATTATAAAGCGCTCCAGAGTAGAGGGCTACCGGACGATGACTGATCTGGGAAGTGCTTCCCAGGCCATAGAAAGTCAATCCTGCGGCAAGAATTACTATTATCAGAATAAGGTAGAAAAAAGTTGCATTATACCAACCCCTATGCTTCATTCCAGCCTTGCGCATGAAAATACCATATAGACTTAAAAGCCAATTATTTTATATATTGCAGTTAAAAGTAAATTCATGGTAAAGAATGCGGTCAAAGTCCCAAACCGCCCTTCCAAGGCTTACACACACCACAAATACAGGCATGCAAAGGTCATGCCCGCAAATAAGCCGAGCAGCAAGAGAAACAAGAAATCACAGACCGCAATAGAATTCCTCTCCACATATACGTGGGCTTTTATACTAATCGCAATCGTGATCGCAATAGTGGTGGCGCTCTCCCTTACGAGATCCCCCACCACGTATTCGATTACACACTGCTTCATACAGCCTGAACTTCCGTGCGAAGGATTCATAATAATGAGCAACGGAACCGGATCCAGGGCGGTGCTCGCGTTCCTGAACAATCTCGGATCAAACATAACGCTCCCGTCCAACGCTTTCGTGGTGCAGGAACCACTTTCGTCTACAGTATTCCACGGGCAGTGCCTTCCTGCAAAAGGTCCGGAAGGATCCCTGATAATATGCAATGCAACGATGGATGGATACGCGCCATCCGTCGGCACGCAGCTGAGCCCGACATTCT
>JAJZKO010000007.1 GCA_021850805.1 Microcaldota archaeon
AGAACATAGGCACTACCGGCCATATAGAGGCGGAATTCAATAAGGTAGTTACGACGTCTACCACCACGATATCCACGATAATAACAGGGTCGCCGACAAATCCTATATCGAACCCAGTCTCAAACCCGATTTCAAATCCCGCTTCTAATGGGGTTTCAAATACTGCATCTGGCGCTGCAACAAACAGCCCGTCCGGAGGAGCAACAAACAGTCCGTCATCAAGCGCAAGCGGCGTGAGCAGTTCAAGCAGCTCAAGCCATTCAACCAACGGTGCAAGCCATTCAACCAACGGTGCAAGCCATGCTACAAGCGCGTGCGGTGGATGCATCTGCGGTTGTGGTCCATGCCCGTCAGGTGATTTTGCAGAATGTGGCATATACGGAAACGCACAGGAATGCGGCGGAGCAGGCTCAGCAAGCAATCCACTTTCAAACTGCGTTCCATGGTCGGGCGCATCAGACTCCGACGGTGGAGATGCATGCGGCGTACCGTGTTAGTACGGATAAGGTATGTGCAATATGGCAATAAACAAAAAAGCACAAAAAGCAGCAGTAACTGCTCTATTCATATTGTTAATACTCCTATTCATAGTGGATTTTACCAAATCTGGAATCCAAAACCAAGCGCCAACAACGGCGCCTACTACAATACAAAAAAACCAAACCAATAGCAGCACTGCCAACTCTTTATCTCAAACGCTTTCCTTCACATGGGAAAATGGGACAGATTACCCTGTGAATGATTCGGCATTAAGCTGCACAAGCCTTAACGCCTCGATAACCTGCGTAGGCGGCGGATATGGGGAACTTGGTTCGTATAAACTTGTATATTCTACATCCATATCTCCCGAAGGGCTTACAGGCAGCTGGAACAGGGAAGCGGACTATCCAAGAAATATGAATTACGGCGCCTGCACTTCATATAACAGCACAATCTACTGCATGGGCGGCAGGAACATAAATTCAAGCGATTACCTATGGGGGGCAAATTACTCTGCAAATTACTCATATGCAAACCAGAGCAATAACGCGTCAGTGTATGTTGTTGCAAGACACATGAACCTGACTTATTACGCAAACGATTATTTTGGCGCAGTCAACCAGTGGCACACTGGCGCAGCATATCCTTATGGGTTCGCGCTACAAAGTTGCCCAAATTACGGAACTTCAATATACTGCATAGGCGGAGAATTCCTTTATAATAGCACCAACTACATAAACAGGACTGTCTCTACAGGAGTCTACTTTAATAAAAATCCTTCAAATGCGTCAGCCGCATGGGAAATAGCGAAGCCGTATCCGATACCTGTAGACACAGAATCATGTGTCACAATAACCAATAAATTATACTGCATGGGCGGATCAACTTCTTACAATGGATTTACCGGAAATACTAATGACGTCTTCTATTCAACCATACTCAAGGACGGATTTATATCAAACTGGACTCAGCTGAAGAGCCTGCCTGTCAATGTTTCACAAACATCATGCGCACCTTACAACGAGTTTATAATCTGCGTAGGGGGCCTCACAACCAAACTATTTCCCACCTACTACAACCTTAAGAACATATCTTTTGAAGTATACTCGAATAAGGTCATGGTGGCAAAGCTCATAAATAACGGAACGGAAATAAGCAACTGGACTACATCAAATTACACTATCCCAATAGGCGTAGAATCATGCACTACGAATAGCGCAGGCCAGAACGATACCTACATGACATGCGTAACCGGATATACGGATAAAGTACTGAACCCTAATTACTCAAACGTAAACTTTTATGCTACAAACAAGGTATTCTACTCAAAGCTAAGGCTTACCTAACCATCTATTACTGTCAAAGCAAGGCTTCTATTGTAAGCAGCTACCAT
This sequence comes from Microcaldota archaeon, assembly GCA_021850805.1. Lineage (GTDB taxonomy): Archaea > Micrarchaeota > Micrarchaeia > Micrarchaeales > CABMGC01 > JAKBQS01. The sequence continues at coordinate 1,874 of JAJZKO010000007.1, forward strand.
GCCGTTGAAGTGGCTGCTTACGTAAGTGTAGTTGTTAAGTGGGTCATATAGTATATAAGTGGGGTTGTTTATTGTCGAGATATTCTTCTCCATAGTAGCGCCATAAAATGAATACAGTCTTCCATATACAAAATTTACTCCGTACAAACTGTTGCTGGCAGGGTCGTATCCCAGTGCAAGCGTGCCATCAGGCACATCAAAAGAGTAATTCAGCGAGGTGCCAGAGAAGCCAAACACCGACTGTGTTCCATTAATCTGAACGCTAGACAACACATATACTAATCCATTGCCTTTGTCATAAATCTCATAGAACGGCTCAGCGGCCAGGCTTCCGTTATATACATTTAAAAGGCTCCCATTCTTTGAAAGCGCAACAATGCTGTTGGAAATCTGTCTTGTAAAATATATTGCACCTGTTCTATTGTCATATATCCCCATTGACGGGCCTCTTCCCATAGGTCCCTGCCCAAGGGTAGCCACTTCTGTAATATTAATGCCTTTTATCTCAGTTGCATTATCCGAAACGCCAGTATCGCCTTGGTCTATAAATAGCAATCCGCTTACATAGACGGATCTTGCAGCAGGCGAATAAAAGATGTAATCTGGAGAAGGTCCCACTTCGATAGACTTGACCATGGAGACATTGCTTATCGCTGCAACGCTGCCATTTCTGAAAGAAGCCACATAAATATAACCATCAGCAGGATCATACAGCATGGATGTCGGACTTTCTCCCACGCTCAGGTTTGCCATTACCCTAGACCCCTTTATCACATAAACGGAATTTAAGAGATGGCTATCAACATAAACATAGCCATTGCTGCTGTCATAAACAACCGACCACGGTGAGTTTATCTTTATAATGCCGACAAGTGTGGAATTGTGCATGATGGAAACTGTATTGTTGTAGTAATCTGCAGAATACACATACCCGCTGGAATTATATGCCATGCCCTGTCCCTGCAGTACATAATCAAAGTAGAAGGCAGAGACGTTACCTGATCTGGACAGGCTGCGTACCAGCAGGTTACCAGAAGACTGATTATTTGGATTCTGCGCATTCGAAATCTGAGTCTCTAAATAAGAACTGTTAGGGGCAGACGCAGGCATGCCACCGCTGGAAGAGGAGAGGTAATTAAGCTCGAAGGCAACTCCTGCTACAACAGCAAATGCCAGTACAAGAAGAATAATCCAGAATGCCCTTCGCCCTGCCTTTGCGGCAGTGCCTTTTCTGCCCGTCCTACTCCTTGATCTTCTTGCCAAATATACACCAATAATTTAAATAGGCGGTATATTATAAATCAATTGTGGTAGGCAATGCGGGACGATAAGCGCAATCTCTATATCCTGCTTATCATATGCATAATGATCTTAGGCACGCTCATCTCACTATTCTTTTTCAAGGGCGTAAGCGTATACGGAGACGATTTCGATTACCCAGAATTTGCCCCGCAGATACTTGCAGGCACATTCTCGGAGAGCCTTGACATATTCTCAATACGCCTGCTAATGGACTACCCTCTTGCATTGTTCATAGGCCTGCTCGGGTACAACAATGCCGGTGCAGCCGCATATACCCTTCTATGCTCCATCGCAACTATACCTATAATATACCTTATAGGGGCGTCTACAAAAGACAGGAATGCTGGTGTAATCTCTGCCGCTTTATTCTCCTTTTACCCTCTGATACTCAAGTTCAACACCAGCGACAGCCCCATGGCGCCTCTTCTCTTCTTCCTTTCCGCATCACTGCTTCTATTCATATACGGCAAGAAGAAAAACAACGCAAAGTACTTCTTCGCAGCAGGCGCAGCAAATTTCCTGGGCGCATTGATAAATCCCCTGGCGTTCCTGTACTCCTTGTTTTTTGGTTTGTATATTGTCTATTCTGAATTCAGCAGGCTCCTGCACCACAAGAAACTGGACCTTAAACTACTGGTATTTTTTATAGGCTTCTTTGCCGCAGTCAATCTTACGGGATTTGTAAACATATTCCTTGCAAACGGCAACCCGTACTATGAACTGTTCTTCACCAACTATTACTACCAGGCCGCAGGCAATCCTTATGAAATATTCTATACAAACCCAAGCCTAACTTTCTATATAGGGGGTTACTTTCCATACCATTTCACTTCAATTGCATCATCAATGCTCACGCTAAATTTTGAAAGCGCCTCCAGGCAGGCCGCGGCCACATTCACCTCTATATTCTCGATAAGCCAGCTTAATGTGAATGATGTAGGGCTATTCCCGTATGCCATGCTCCTGGCGGGGGTCTATGTAGCCGCAAAGAAAGATAAAAACACATTCTTCATCCTAGGCGCTGCAGTATTCCTAGTATTATACATGGAGTTTGGAACAATGAGCATAACCCATTACTTCCCCATATACAAGCTTATGCGCTTCACCGTGATAGCAAGCGTGCCTGAAATATGCGTGCTTGGATATGCACTATCAGACCTGATAAAAGCGCCGCGCGACAAAGAGATCGGAATTATTGCAGTATTCCTTGTGCTGGCACTTCTCCTGGTAACGTCCCTCCCGATAGACTACTACTACCAGCAGCTCAACTACAACACCATGGTGTACATACGCCTCATGGCGAGTTCCTTAATGCCCTCAATAAGCGCGAACCCCCAAAATGCAACATACATCTACGGCCCTGCACTGATTCCTTATTATCTGATCTACTACCTGGGATATCCGAAAAATGTCTTTTACTTCGAATACGGAACGGGAGCTTACGGCAGCACATACATACAAAACTGCACATCGATAAAAAACAACAGCTATGTTATCATACCATCCCAAGAAGCGATGGCCCAGATAAACAGCTACGACCTATGGGATGTGAACGAATCCTGGGCGTTCAACCCGGGTTCCTGCACCTCGCTTAAGTTATACAAAAACATATACGCCGAATACCAAAACCCCAATCCATATGCGCAGAACCTCGAGAACAGCGGAAACATATACTACAAACGCTAGCCGCTATTTCCTCCCAAGTATCTTGTATATCGCAAACGTTGTATTCCAGCCGAAGTCATTGTACGCTTCTCCTGCCACCTCTGAGACACTGAAATTGCTGAATATTGCGCTGCACTCATTCTCCGTATTCCCGTATACGCCATTGGTTCCGCCTATGTAGCAGCTTGTGCTGTAGTCAAAATAAAGGCATCCACCAGAAAGGTTCATAAGCCTTGAATAGTCCTGCGGATAATTCACCCATGTAGTGTAGATATTCCCGTACCCGAGCGTATACCAGAACGGGGGCTTGAAGGTGATTACGTAGCATCCATCAGGAATTTTCATATAATTTGATTCAAGGAACGCCTGGTCCGCCCTCTCCGCGGCAAAAGGCGCTATCTGTGCCGGTGGCCCTATAACAGATTCCTTTATCAGCACAGCATAATTAGACACCAGAAGCAAAGCAATAAGCAATCCCAGCACCACTCTCTTCCTCCTGTCATTTCTGCCTACAAGCCCTGCAAGCCTGCAAACATACCTATATGCGGATGAGAGCCCCAGCCCGGCAAGAATCGCAAGCGCGGCAAATGCGCTGAAAAAGTAACGCGCGTCATCCCCAAGCCCATAAGTAAATGACCCTGCATAATAGAAAGTATAAAAAATGAGTATCACGGAAAACCACGCTAGAAGGAATGCGAGGCTCCCGTACTGCTTCCGCCTTGCAAGCCATGCCGCTCCAAATAATGCAAATATTGTCGCAAATATCGGGAATGGCACATGATAAAGATATCCCGTGGAATATGCCACATTCGAATACCTGCCTGTCCAGAAGAGGAGGTTTGTGTATATATTGCTATCAAAGTTCTGGATGCTGAATTTATGCTGCCCGGATACCGCTCCGAAAGAGTGCCCAAGCGAAGTATAAAGGAACATGAACTGCGGTATAGCAACAATAACAAGTAGTACAATTGCAGCAGCCTCCGCTTTCCTGTTCGGGACTAGCCGCCTTTTTCCTGCTGCAAAATGTGCTTCAAGGAGGAGAATTGCAAGAGCTATCGGCAATATCACCGCTCCGTCAACCTTTGTGCACATCGTGAATGCTATGGAAAAAACAGCTGAGACTGCCATGCGCCTGCTCTTGGTTTTTATATACGCGATCATCAATAACACGGAGAGAAGCTCGAAGGCTAGCATTGAGATGTCAGAGATGCCTGATCTGGAGTAAGTCATAACCAAAGGCATGAAGCCGAATATCGCCGCCGCGGAAATAGCCGCCAGCCTGTCCCGGAAGAGGCTATAAGCTATGGCAAATACGAGCACGACAGAGAAGGAATAAAGGAGCAGGTTAATGTCATACGCTATATACGCGTGAACCCCAAATGCGTAAAACCCGACTGCCTCAAGAAGAGGCCACCCTCCTGGCTGATGGAAGAATCCTATTGTGCCATTTATGCAATGGTAAGGCGTTGAGAAGCTGCATATTCCGAAGATATGGTCGAATATCATCGTCTTTGCAATGCTCTCGTAGATATACTCGTCATTATAAAGCATGTGCGTAGGCTGGACAAGAATAGCCTCCGCCACTACAAAGAAAAAGAACAGAGCCGCGAGTACCCTCCATTCTTTCAAAATTCCTACAGACTTAAGGTATTTTCTAATATCCCTGCGCGAGATTACTATGGATACGGCAAGCCCAAGCAGCACTAATATGTAATAATAGAAAAACATGCTTGTGAAATTTGCATCTACAAAATTTATTATATAATAGCCTATGCCAAGAGACAAGTCCTTACCTCTTACGCCTTCTGCTATTTCTGTACCGCCGCCTTCGCCTGTTGTCCTCATCCCTTATCCTGACAAAAAGATAGTATCCCGCACAGATTATTGCAATAGTGGATAAGGCAAGCAAAGCATCCTGATCTTCCTTTGAGATAGGCACAACAATCCTATTCCCAAGCCCTGTTATAGTACTGTTAGTAGAGTTGAAATTGTCTCCTGCCAGGTAGATGCTGCTATTCTTCTCAGCATACGGATGGAAGTACCCCTGGCTTATATCTGAGTCAAATACGCTCACATTGGAGGAATTTGTGATTTCCAATCCGAATGTGTCATTGTAAACATTCGCATCGGAAGATATATTGTATATGTGTATATCTGTGGAATTGCTTACGCGCAAGCCATTCCCGTAAAACCTGCACCCGCTAACCGATACGTTGTAAGAGTCATTTATCACGCCTCCGGAGATTGTATCATTTATAGTGGAATTTCTGCATATTATGGCCATGTTGCTTCCCTTCACATAGAATCCCGTGGAGCAAGGGAAATCAGCAAGGAGCGGCGTTGCCGAGCCTATCAAAGGGCGCAGCCTGCCTGAAGCATAGTAGGTTCCAGAAGTATTTATCATAAAGAAAGGCGAGGTCTGGTTTATTATGGTGCTGCAGTACCCAACGCCAAAGCTGAAAGACGGAGTGGTAGAGTCCTGGATATAGCTCGAATTTGCACCCGAGTTACCCATCTCCGTAACTATCGAAGAATTTATTCCAGGCTCCAGGGCCGAAGTGTAGTTAACCGTATAATAACGTGCGCCATTTGAATAAGATACATTGTAGCTTGCGTTGTTATTCTGAAACACTTTTATGAAACTGTCTTTGTATCCAACGCTATTGTTGTACGGATTCTCTATAAACCCTCCATCTGGCTGGTTCGCATTGTACCTGTATATGTAAGTGCTGAAATTCCATCCGAGATCCTGCGGAGGTATAGCCAGGATGTACTTTATGGATAACCTTTCGGAAGGATTATTTGGTATAAAATGAAAGTTGAATTTAGGGTAAACTGGGGCTATATAGACAGGCGTTATATTCATGTTCCTTGTTACATTGACATCAAACATTATAAGCTGGTCATACGCAAAGAACGAGTAATACATTGCATACGGGTTGAAATCCACAGTCCCGTTCTTCGTTATCATGTAGGCAGTAACCTGAAAACTCTTGCTGCCTATTATCTTCCCGTAGCTCGCATTGTATCTGTCGAGGAATATCTGCGTCTGTGTCTCGTTGTATACCCGTATTCCAAACCTCCTGCTCAGGTTTGAGATCAGGGATAATATATAGCTGCTGTTTGATGCGGCCATCTGCATCTGCGTAGCCCGTATGTTAACCTTGCCCTGCATAAGGGGCACCAGGTAGCCATAGGCCGCTACCCTGTCTCCAAAGGCCCCTATGGAATTGCTGCCAAACGGTTCAAAGACATTTACCCTAAGCGTGTAATCCACATAGATTCTGCTTCCATTGCCAAGCACGCTCGAGAAGTTTACCTTAACTGGACTCAGGAGCGATAGCGAAGAGCCGCTCCCCAGCTCAACAGCAGATCCGTTGAACGTGCAATGCCAAAGGGAATCATTCAGGTTGTTTCCCGCCAGGTAAATCACTGATCCGTTTCCTATTGTTGCATTGTTGCAGTTTACAGATGAGCCAGACACGCCCTTATCAAAGCTTATGTTATAATGGCCGCACTGCGGCAGCGTAACCGCTGAGCCCGATGATGTCACCGCCACATTGCCGCACAGAGTCTGGCTTATCGACTGTGTGCCTGCTGCATAGCCCAAGGCGGTGAACAGCGCAACCAGCAGCACAGCAAGCCTGAAGTTCATAAAGGAATAGATTAAGTAAAAAGTATTAAAATACATAGATGATTCGGAAGTTTGTGAGGGGCGTGTAGAAAAACAGCAGATTAAAACTTCCTATTTCTTAGGTATCTGCCCTTCGAGTTCCTTTAAATCCTGCTGCAGCTCTTCGATTGCCTTGAGCAGTTCCTGCTTCTGGCTCTTTCCGCCCTTGACTATGAGCTTTGTCTCGTCTATCTCGGGATGTTCCTTCACCACCCCTGCGAATTCCACCCCCTTCCTGGCGGCTATCTTGTCCTTTATCAGCTCTGCTATTGCCCTGTCGCTTTCGCTAAACTTGAGTATCAGGCTTCCAGAATCATCCTCTTCTACTGTCATTTTCACATAACCACTACTCCTTAAGATTATCGTGAATAATATCATAGCAATAAATATATATCCATATGCAGATATGATAAGTGCTTTTTAGTACGGTGCTTAAATGGCAAACATATATGAAGTCGATAGTGAGAGGCTTATCAATCTTGCTGCGAAGAAACTCGAGGAGTCCGGGATAAATAAACCGGAGTATGTAAAATACGTGAAGAGCGGCTACGGAAGGGAGAGGATCCCGTCACAGAAGAATTTCTGGTACATACGGTGCGCATCAATATTGCGGCAGATATACATAAATGGCCCACTGGGAATCTCCAAATTACGATCAAAATACAGCAACAAGCGTAATCATCTGGTAAGGAGGCATCATACTGCGCGGGCAGGGGGTAGCATAATAAAGGACGCATTCGATACCCTTGAGAAACAGGGCTACCTCAAGAAGACCAGGAAGGGAAGGGAGATAACGCCAAAAGGAAGGTCCTTCCTGGATAACGCCGCAAACGAGATAATGAAAGGTGGCTAAAGTGCCAGAAGCCCAGAGCGAACCCGAGGATGCAAAGCTGAAGAAAGCATGGGCAAAGCGCCTAAAGGAACTGCAGGTGGAAAAGGAGAAGAGGGAGACCGCCCGCAGATTCATGGACATACCTGCATACGAGAGGCTCATGAATGTACGCATGTCCAATTACACGCTTTACATGCAGATGCTTGATCTGATACTCGCAACGGTCCAGTCAAAGAGGATAGCCGGCAAGATAACCGAGGAACAGCTCAAGGATGTTTTATATAAGTTAACCTACAAACCAGATACTAAGATTGAATTCAGGCACAAATGAGATGAAACAAATGGGAAAGAAATCGCAGTTAAAGAAGAGCATGCTTGGCAAGAAGCTCAAGGAGAACGGCCGCATACCAGTACTTGCCATACTGAAGACCCACAGGCGCATCCAGTACAACAAGAACCAGCGCGACTGGCGCAAGCGTAAACTCAGAATAAAGGCGTGAAGTGATCAAATGGCAACTAACCAGATTAAGATAAACTTAAGGAGAAGGCTGCTGAAGGTGCATACGACCAGGCGCAGAAGGATAGCGGCTGATCATATACGGAAGATGGTAGCCAGAAGCATGAAAATAAGCCCTGACGATGTTACAATAAATCCAAATCTTAGCAACAAGCTCAATTCCCTGATAAATGGCCATATGCCTAAGATTGCGGTAGTCGCTGAGAAGAAAGGGGACAAAACAGACGTTACAATACCTGATGCAGTTAATCCTAAAACGGAAGCCGTGCAGAAGAAACCGTCAAAGAAAGACTCTCAGGTCAAGGCGGAGCCTGCCACTGGCAAAAACACAAAGGCGCCAGAGCTAAAGACGAATAATCCCTCCCAGCCAAAGCAGCATGAGCCAAAGCAGCAGAAAAGCGATACTGCCCCCGCACAGAAAGGTTGAATGATGGGTATAGTCAAAAACAACATAATCGGCAGCGAATATGTAGGCGCATTTGCAAGGCCCACAGAGGATATAGTCATAGCTGGCACCCGCCTGAATGAATCAGGCGAGAATTCGATAAAGGAATCTCTAGGCGTAGAAGTCGCAAGGGTCAGCATAGACGGATCAGACCTGATTGGTCTCTACGCCGCTGCAAATTCAAAGTGCATACTAGTGCCAGAGTTCATATCCAGAACCGAACTTGAGAGATTCAGAAAGATAAGCATAAACGTAAAGGTGCTGGAGACGCAGCTCAACGCCCTCGGCAACAATATACTTGTAAATGACAAAGTCGCAATAATCAACCCTGAGTTCAGTGAGAGCGAAGAAGCGGAAATAGGCAAGGCACTCGACGTGGAGACAGTGCGGATGTCAATCGGCGGATTCAGGACGGTGGGCGCAAACAACATAATAAACAACAAAGGGCTTGTGGCCAACAATATGGCAACTGACGGTGAGCTGGAGAGACTCCGCGGGATCTTCAAGTATGTATCGCAGTCGACTGCAAATACCGGGTCATTAAGCATAGGCCTCTGCGCCATATCAAACAGCAAGGGTCTGCTTGTCGGGGAAAAGACTACAGGATTCGAGATTGCCAGAATATCCGAAGGATTAGATTTATAATCGTAGGCGTAAAACCCACACCCTTTAGAGATGGGATATGGGCCCACTGCAGAAACAGAACGCCCCTTTTCCATCGGGGCTGATGATATCCATTGCGTTTCACTTTGAATGGTTCTTAGTTCATCGGCAAGTGCCTCATGGACTTGAGGTCTTACATTGTCATCCGAAAGCTTGAATTTCCGAATGTCCTTCGGTATAGCAAAAATTTTGCCAGCGAACAAATATAAGTCTTTTCGTTCCATATCAATCATTCATTGCGTTTCACTTTGACTTCCTCGGATTCTGAGGAAGCCCACACCGCTTGCGGGTGGGAGGATGCCACAAGCTAAGAAGAGGATTAGGTACTGATACTTATGCCTGAGAACGAATCAGATTCAAAGGAGATAAAAAAGGAAGATGCAATAGCCCAGCTCAGATACCTCGAGCGCCTGTATTCGCAGCAGTACGAAGTCATAAACGATGAGATAGCCACGTACACCATAGGGCTCTCCGGGCTGCGCAAGAACATAGAGTTCCTTGATACATACGGATCCATAAAAGGCAGCAACACGCTCATCAACTGCGAAGGAGGGACATATGTACATGCAAAGATAGCAGAGAGCAACATGGTTCTCACGTACATAGGCGCCGGCTACCTTGTGGAGAAAGGAATAGAGGATGCAAAGGCATTCGTAAAGGAGAACGAGAAGAAGGAAGAGGAGATCCTGAAGAAGCTTTCAGCAGAGAAGCAGAAAATAAGCGCGGAGCTTGCAGACATAACGTACAGGCTCGGCGCGCTTGAGCAGTAGGTATCCAGATGTTCGACGGACTAAAGAAAAAGTTTTCTAATTTTGTAAATTCATTCTCAAAGAGCGAGGAGGCTCAGGCGGAAGGCATAGCGCCTGCGGAAGAAGCGCATGAAGACGCCCTGCAGGAAAACCAACCGGCATATATGTCTGCGGAGACTGCAGCACAAGAGGCCCTGCCGCCGCAAAACAAAGCGATAGATTCACAGGAAGCGCGGCGCGGATCCGACAAGGAGGAACGCGCTGAGAGGCACAACGAAAACCGCCCGCTGGAAAATACCCCATATAAAGCGGAAGCGTCTCAAACAGCAAAAGCTGCAGGTGCAAATCAGCAGGAGAAGCCAAAGAGGGAGAAGGCGGGTATAAAGCTTGCTGCGACAACGAGAATAAAGGGCACAATATTCGGACAGGTGAAGATATCCGAGCGTGATCTCTCGCCCTTTCTCGAGGAGCTTATGAACCAGCTAATACTATCCGATGTAAATTACTCTGTCGCAGAGAAGATAGCGGAGCTTCTGCGTAAAAACCTCCTCGGAAAGGAGATACATTACAGGAGCGCCGAAGCGGAGATAAGGGGCATAACGCGTACATCCCTCCTTGAGATACTCTCCAAGGGATCGCCCCCTGACATTTATGCTTCAGCAAGAGCGAAGGCCGACGGCATGGATCCGTATAAGATACTCTTCATAGGCCCCAACGGCGCGGGAAAGACGACAACCATGGCAAAGCTGGCGCACGCATTCACAGAGAAGGGATTCACATGCCTCATATCGGCAAGCGATACGTTCCGTGCGGCGGCGATAGAGCAGGCAGTTTTCCACGCAGAGAAGCTTGGCATAAAGGCGGTGAAGGGTAGTTATGGAGCGGATCCGGCAAGCGTTGCTTTCGACGCCATAGCCCACGCAAAGGCGCAGGGAATAAACGTTGTCCTTATAGACAGCGCAGGCAGGCAGGAGACAAACAGGAACCTGATAGAGGAACTCAAGAAGATGACGCGCGTTACAAAACCCGACATGAAGATATTCGTCGGGGAGAGCATAGCGGGCAATGCGATACTGGAACAGGTATCTAGGATAAACGCAGAGATAGGCATAGACGGGATAATACTCACAAAGCTGGACTGCGATGCGAAAGGCGGCAACACCTTATCCCTTCTGGGCGAGCTGGAGATACCAATACTCTACTTCGGCACAGGGGAAGGCTATGGAGACCTTATGCCTTATGACCCCTACTTCATACTCGACAACATAGTGCCCAATACATAGCATACATACACGTGCGCTGTTGGATGGGAGATACAGCCACTACACCAATCTTGCAGGATCCAGAAGCGCATCCAGCTCCTTCTCACTCAATATGCCTTTTGCCAAGCACACCTCCCTCACGCTCATGCCCTTTTTGTAAGCTTCCCTCGCAATCTCGGCTGCTGCAGCATAGCCTATCCTGGGCGTAAGCGAAGTGGCTATCGATATGTTCCGCTCCACAAGCTCTGATATCCTCTCCTTGTTTGGTTTGATTCCGAGTATGCATCTGCCAGTGAAAGCGCGTACAGCCCCAGAGAGCACGCGTATCTCCGTAAGGAAATCGTGTGCCATGACAGGCATAAATACATTGAGCTCCAGCTGACCAGAAGATGCCGCATTAGTTATCGAGAGGGTCCTTCCGGATACCTCAAAGCATGCCATATTCATCATCTCCGCCATGCTTGGATTTATCTTCCCGGGCATTATCGAAGAGCCCGGCTGTACTTCAGGGAGAAGTATCTCGCCAAGCCCGCCTCTCGGGCCTGATCCAAGAAGCCTTAAATCATTTGCTATCTTTCCGACAGCTACCGCAGCCTCGTTTATGGCGTTGCTAACCGCCACTACCTCAATCCTGCCCTGCATGGACGAAAAGACGTTTCTTGCCGCGACAAATCCATAGCCTGTCTCCTTCCTAAGCTCCCTTATTATACTCGACTTATAAGCCCTTCCCGCGTTAATCCCAGTGCCCACCGCGGTGCCGCCTATCGGTATCTCCAGCAGAAGCCTGCTGCGCCTCTTTAATTCCTCCCTTGACCGCTTCACCGACCATGCATAGCCGGAGAACTCCTCACCCAGTGTTATCGGCACAGCATCCTGCAGGTGAGTCCTCCCGAGCTTGACTATCTTTGCAAATTCGCGTGATTTGCGCATCAATGCAATCTCCAGCTCTTCGAGCGCAGGAAGAAGCGACTTATTTACTGCTGAGTATGCGGCTATCTCAATAACTGTAGGAAAGGTATCATTTGTCGATTGGGACATGTTAACGTGGTCGTTGGGATGGATGTACTTGTAGTCTCCCTTTCTTCGCCCGGCAATCTCGAGCGCCTTGTTGGCTATAACCTCATTAAGGTTCATGTTAACGCTTGTACCTGCACCAGCCTGAAATACATCCACGACAAACTGATCGGATAAATCCCCCCCAAGGACAGCATTGCATGCCTTTACTATAAAGGATCCCTTCTCCTCATCCATCTTCCCTATCTCCATGTTCGCCTTCGCTGCGCACTTCTTGAGCAAGGCATAGGCCATGATAAATTCATGGTCCATCCTCTCCCCGGAAATCCTGAAGTTATCAACCGCCCTCGCAGTCTCTGAGCCATAATAAGCTTCGGAAGGCACCCTTACACTTCCAAGAACATCCTTCTCTGTCCTATATCCTGCCATACACTATTCGCCCTTTTCCAGTATTGATTTTGCAGCCTCATTCTTGAGCAGCTGTATCGCAGATGCGGGATCCACGCCCTTGGGGCATACGTGGGAGCATGCGCCTGCGAACTCGCAGCCCCAGATGCCCTTCAGCGCATCAACATCAAAGAGCCTCTTCTTCCCATCCTGGTCTCTTGAATCGGCATAGTACCTGTATGCCTGGGAGAGTGCCTGCGGGCCGAGGAACTCCGCATTGGAATTGCTTATAGGACATGCGTCAAGGCAGAGGCCGCACATTATGCAGTAAGAATAAGGCAGGAACTTGTTAAGCTCATCCTGGCTCTGCTTGTACTCCTTCTTAGCCTCGTATTTCTCCTTGCCGTCCTTCCTATATAGCCCAGGCCTTATGGCCTTATGCTTTGCAAAGAAATCATCAAAATCCGTCACGAGATCCTTCAGCAGCGGGTGCGCCTTCATCTGCTCCACCTTCACGCAGCCGTCTACCGCAGTCTTCTCCGCGTTAAGCTCGCATGCAAGCGATGGCTTTCCATTCACCACCACGCCGCATGATCCGCAGATGCCCATCCTGCAGCTGTACCTCACGGAGAGTGTACTATCCTGCGTCTCCTTTATCATAAGAAGGGCCTCAAGGACAGTGGTAAACTTGCTTATCTTAACCCGGTAATCCCTCATTTCTATCCCTTTGCCTCCACCCGCAAAGCGGGATACCCTCATCACGATAGTGTCCTTTCTCATATCCGGGCTCAGCGTGCGCGTCTCTTCAGCCTCCTCCTTTACTCGTTCAATTCGCTTATTCTGCGGATGCGCATATACCTCAGTAAAACCGACGATGCTGAATACGATAAGCCCTATTCCCGCAAGGAATCCAGCCGCCTCCTGCAAGAATGCCATGCGGAGAATGCCGAAGACAACCCTCAGGAAGATCATCGCGGGAACTCCTGCCATCGAGGCGTAAAGAAGCACCATATATCTAGAAGCCCTAATCAAATACTCACCAGAAACGCGATTATAACCCCTATCCAGATAAGCGTGCCGAGATACGGCAGAACCGCAAGGGGGGAATCCTTCCTCGCCAGATTATTCGCATCGAGGAAAGAATGGTTAAGGCGGCCAAATACTATCCCCTTGCTGGAGATGACCGCCAATGCCTTCAGCATCTCGAATATCTCGGGTATGAATATGAGCATGACCACAAAGAGCAGGAAATCTGAGACGGAATCAAGGACTGCTCCGGAACCAAAGACAGACGAGTAAAGGAGAACTAAGCCCTCGATGAAGCCTACGAATATCAACGCCCTGTAAGTTATCATGTGCAGAAGTGCTTCCCTGTCAAAGTGCCCAACCCTTAGTATACTACGCTGCCTTCCCCTCAAATCGTAAATCCTCTTTTCCATAAGTTCGCCTAATATTTCCTCTCCTGAGGCTTCCATCTGGTTATCTTCACCGGCACGTAATAAACGCGCGGCTTGCTCCCCTTGCCTCTCTGCACTATGGTATGGACAAGCCAGTTCTTATCGTCTCTCTTAGGGAACTCCACCACTGCATGTGCGCCCCTGCTCTCCTTCCTCCTCGAGGCTCCCTCCGCTATCGCTATCGAGAGAGTCATGAGATTCTCCAGCTCCAGGAAGTCCCTGAGGTTGGTATTGTAAGTAGCTCCCTTGTCCTCTATATAGCACTCGCCTATCTTCTCCTGGAGCGCGTGCAGCTCCCTGACAGCCTCCGCCATTACCTTCATCCTTCTGTAAACATAAAGCTTCCTGTCCATTACCGCATGCATCTCGGATTTCAGGGAATACGGGTTAATTGTGCCCTTCCTGTCGAGTATGCCTGATATCCTCTCCATCTCCTCCTCGCCGGGCTTCATCGCATAGCTCCTCTCGAATCCAGCCTGCGCCTTCAGGTAATCGGAAGATTCCTCGCCGACTATCCTTCCCCACACGGAACACTGGCTCAAGGAGTTGCTTCCCAGCCTGTTGGCTCCATGTACGCTTACGCATGCGCATTCACCTACAGCCCAGAGCCCCTTCGCCGGATCCCTTTTCCCGTAAAATACCTTGCCGTCTATGCCCGTATGTATTCCTCCCATGGTGAAATGCGCGGCAGGCCTTATCGGTATCGGCTCCTCTGCAGGGTCTATCCCAAGCATCTTTACAGTTATCTCCTTTATCATCGGGAGCCTTCCGTCTATCACTTCCTTGTCCATATGCCGCATATCAAGCAGGACGTAATCAAAGCCCGATTCATGCTTAAGACCCCGTCCGCTCTCTATCTCAGTTATTATGGACCTTGAGACTATGTCCCTTGGCGCAAGCTCCATCTTGCTTGCCGCATATCTCTCCATGAACCTCTCTCCCTTCGCATTCCTAAGGTAAGCGCCCTCCCCCCTTGCAGCTTCAGTTATCAGTATACCGCTAGGTATCAATGCCGTGGGGTGAAACTGCACGAATTCCATGTCCTTGAGCGGCAATCCCGCATTGTACGCAAGCGCTGTCCCGTCTCCTGTACTCGAATACGATGTAGTGGTGAAACCATAAGCTCTGGAAGCTCCTCCTGTAGCTATTATCCCGGCCTTCGCCCTTATCAGTTTCATCTCGCCTGTGTTAAGGTCTATTGCAAATACTCCCCTGAATGTATCCTTCTCAAGTATCAATTTGGTTGCAAAATGCTCGTGAAGTATATCAACATTGCCATAACTGAGTATCTCATCGTACAGTGCCCTCATCATGAAGAAGCCGGTCTTGTCTGCTGCAAATGCAGTCCTCTTCAGGCTCATCCCACCGAATGCCCTCTGCGATATTCTCCCGTCTTTCTCCCTGTTCCACGGAACGCCTATATGGTCAAAGAACTTTATCTCCCCAGGCGCGTTCTTTGCAAGTATCTCCACCGCATCCTGGTCGGCAAGGTAATCGGAGCCCTTTATGGTATCGTATGCATGCAGATCAAATGTATCATCGCTCCGGTTTGGATATAGCACCCCGGATATGCCTCCCTCCGCCGATACGGAATGGCTTCTCATCGCGTGCAACTTTGTTATCATGCATATGCTAAGCCGTGCAGATGACTTCCTGCTTGCATGTATTGCCGCAGTCATGCCCCCAATGCCGCTGCCAAGTATCACCAAATCGTAATCCAGAATCTCCATGAAAGCCTAGTCCTATATTATAAGCAAAGAAATAAAAGTGTAAATACAAAATAAAAGTATTCGCGTCTATGTAATTACAATGCGCATGTGTGTAATATGGCAATAACAAATCTCGCCGGCCGTGAGTTCTTTTTCTTTGAGCTATCGGTATTCGAGGCGCTTGAGGGAAAGCTCGGGAATTTCTCCGAACAGGCGGAGATGGAGAAGTACATAGAGAGCATAATAAAAGCGCAGCGCCCGGCAACCACAAAGGACGAAGTATCGCGGATCATAAGCGATGCAAAATCATTCTTTCCAATAGACAAGTACCTGTCCGACGAGGAAGTGGAAGACATAATGATAAACAATACAAGGAACATATTTGTGTACCACAGTTCTCAGGGCGATGTCAAGGTTCCGGAGACACTCGCAGACCGCAGCGATCTTGAGTTGTTCGTAAAGAAGCTCCGCATGTACGCAACCACTGCAAGCTCAAAAAAGAACATATTCGATGTGCACCTTCCAAACGGTTCAAGGGCCAACATCGTCGACTCGCCTCTAGGATCCGACATAACAATAAGGAACTTCAAGAACAAAGCGTTCAGCGTAATAGACCTTATAAACCACGGGGAGCTGAGCTACAGCATAGCTGCAAGGTTCTGGCTATATGCCGAAGGCCTGAAGATAAGGCCGGCAAATATGCTTATAGGCGGAACGCCTGCAAGCGGAAAGACTACGATGCTGAATGCCCTCTTCAGCTTCTTCAGGCCTGACCAGAGGATAATAGTAATAGAGGATACCTACGAACTTAATACTGATACCCAGGAGAACTGCGTAAGGCTCGAGACCAGCCCTGATCTCACCACAAAGGATCTTGTAAAGAATTCGCTAAGGATGAGGCCGGACATGATAATAATAGGCGAAGTCAGGGCAGAGGAAGCGGAGGACATGATGACAGCGATGAACATAGGAAAGATAGTCATAAGCACGCTCCACGCGAGCACGAGCAGGGACGTTGTAACCAGGCTGGAGCATGCGCCCATGAATATAAACAAGGAGATAATCCCGCTTATAGACTCAATAATACTCGTCTCAAGAATAAACCAGAACAACATATACCAGCGCAAGGTGACGCAGATATCTGAGATCTCAGGGATTGAGACCCAGGTCCTTCTCTCGGATCTCTACCTATACGACTACAAGACAAGGAAGGGTTCGGAGATACTGCCAAGCATAACCTACAGGGATACACTCTCCAAGCTGACCGGATATCCTCCAAGCGAGATAATCCGCGAGGAGTACCGTCGCGCAAAGATCCTGCAGAAACTCAACGAGATGGGGATAAGGGACATAAAGGGCATAAACGAATTCTGCCGGATTTACTATGAGGATCAGGAGAGAGCCCTGAACAAGATAGGGCTAAAGGGCCTCGGAGCACTCCCTTGGTAATGTAAGAGAGCAGTCAATAGCCAAGATGCCTGAGCATTGAGCGCGCAACGACCCTGTTTTTCATTATTATGTTCTCTTCCTCACCCGAATCGCTCTTCAGGTCAAATAACTGATCGCCTATCCTCTTGTCAGCATAATGAAGCAACTTGAATCTGCCGGAATATAGCGCACTACTGAATGTGTTATAGTGCATCTTCGCCCTATATATTGCATCTGCGGTCCTTGACTTTTTTCTGAAATGTTCAAGTATCGACATGTCCCAGACCTCAGTTATCCCAAAATGGTCCGAGCGCACGTCTTTTGTGGCAGAAGAAAAATCCTCAAGGCTCCAATCCCTCCCGGCACCCGCGTTCTTGATAAAGTTGCATAATCCGCGCAGGGAGACTGGATTACAAATGCTCTTCCTATCTCCAACAGGTTTTCCATTGGAGAATCGGGTTATAATCAGGGGCACATGGCTTATCTCCTGATAAGGAAACATGTTATGGTACATCTGGTCATGTTCCATAAAGCCCTGCCCGTGATCTCCCGCCACTATCACTATTGCATCATCCAAAACCCCCCCATCTGCCATCTCGCCGAGGGCCTTCCCGAGCATTCCGTCAAGATATTCAATGCGCCTCCTGTATGCGTCTTTCAGCGGAGCAATATACGACTTATCAGAGAGCCCTCCCAGGTAAAACCACTTGTCCTGCACAATCCCTCCCGGAGCGGAGTCAACAGGATAACCCTCATGACCTTCCATATAATTCACAAAGATGAAGAGAGGCGCAAAGTGGTCCGAGCGCGAGATTCTCCCAAGCATTTCGTTGGTCTTTTCCGCTCCCCTATCTATCTTGACAGAGCCTGATTCAGAGAGAAATCTCCTCTCTATATTCTTCCTTAGCTTTACATATGCCGAATCAACCATCCGGTCTGGAATGATATATGTAAGCAGATAAGCTAGCGATATAAGATTCTCCCTGGCGAAATCGCTGTCTATAAGCTTCAGCACGTATTTTATGTAGTACTTTCCGTAGTCTATCCGTTCCCTGAACCAGAAATTTTCTACAAACCTGAATCCGTCTGCAAGCCCTGTTGGCCTTGAGACAAATGGATTGTTGGAGAGCAGCCATGTGCTGTAACCTAGGCTTACCAGCTCCTCTGCCACCGTATTCTTGGATTTTGTCGAGATGTAATGCGTCTTCCTGAGGAATGGGTCCGTATTGCTGTTCCTGTTGGTTATCGGGTTCTTAAAGATATCATTAAGTCCCTCCCATCCCATGCCGGTAAAGACTGCGAGATGCGAAGGTGCAGTATAAGTTGCAGGCGCTACGGCATTAAGATAAATCTTTCCGTGTACCGCAAGTCCATCCATGACAGGCGTCTCAGCACTCCCCCCATATGCACCCAGAGAGTCGGCCCTGACGGTGTCGAGCATAAAAAATATTATGTTCGGCTTTTTCATCAAACCATTAGCTTGGTAAAGCTGCAAAAATATAAACTATCCTGTTAAGTTCGGTTTTGCAGCATCCAGACCCGCGGTTAAGCTCGTAAAAACGAAAGTATTATTAAACAATAACAGCAATAAAAATTTGCAATAAAAGGCGTCTGGTGTAAAAATGGGAGTTTTCAACAAGCTTGGTCAAGCGTTCGGAGTGCAGAAGGAGATAGACATAGAGGATTACATGAATTCTGAGGAGATGGACAATGTCGATGTCCTGCATGAACCTGCAGACATGTACATAAAGCCTGTCTCTGTAATGAGCGAAGAGGACGTCAAGCCCATAGAAGATGAGCTCTCAAGGAGAAACATCGTACTTCTCGACATAACAGAGCTGAACAAAAGGCCGAATACCAGGGACAACATAGTCAAGGAGCTTAAGAGATACATAGAGAATCTCAATGGCGACATAGGGCAGATAGACGAGACGAGGATAATAATAACCCCTGCCAAGGTCAAGATAATAAAGAGAAGGAAGCCACAGAAGGACTGATGGCAAATCTGCGTAAGTACGGCTGTCATTTCAGTGCGGTTATAAGCGCATGCATCTCCTTCTCATTAGGCATGTATGCCCTTATCAACCCCCTGAAGACCTTCTTGACAGCCCTTTTGTTTCTTATCGATTCCTTCCCGTCCACGATCTTCCCAAACAATTCAAAGAGCATCTTCTCGCTTCCATCCATGCGTGGTCTATTGCTCTTCAGATATGAGTATCTCGTGTTGTAAGAGCTCATTGTCAGCTGGTACAATACAATCGCAAGCGCATGTGTTATATTCATTACAGGATAATCCGGGTTCGTGCCTATGTACGCCGCATAGTCGCACATCTCAATCTCCTCCTTGGTAAGGCCTGTGTCATCCCTGCCCATGACTACTGCGATGCTGCCTGCCTTGGCAAGCGCTCTTCCTATCCGCTTATCGGAGCCGAGCCCGGACAGGAGAACAGCCCTGGAGAATCCAGACTCAGTTTTCTCGACAATCCCTGTCGTGCCAATCACTATATCGTATCTCCTGACCGCTTCAGAAAGAGTCTCAAATACCTTTGCCCCGGCAAGGAGCCCCTGAGCGTGCTTTGCATACATGATGGCCTTCTTCCCACTTATGCTGGCCCTCGGATTCACAAATGCAATGTCATCTACTCCAAAATTAGCGGCAACCCGCGCCGCATATCCAACATTCAGCTGATATTTCGGACTTACCAGGACAAGCCTTAGCATTCAAAACATCTACAATACTCCAAGCAGCGCAGCTACAGCAAGACTGTTTACGAGTATGTGCGCTATTATGCTCGGATAAAGCGACCCTGTCTTCTTATATGTATAGCCAGCAACAAGTCCGAAGGCAAACGCCGCAACAACCTCGATTATGGAGTTATAGCCTATGTGACCCATGGCAAATACCGCAGCACTGGCGATAATGCCTATCCTGGGCACAAGGAACCCCCTGAAGAGTATCTCCTCGTTTATAGGCTCCAGTACAGCAGAAAAGATAAGGAACCAGAGCGGCGCAGAGCCTAAAACTGAGCCTACATTGGTAGGGAGGCTTACTCCGCTGGCAGCGCTCGCAAGAGAAGCTATTACCTCAAGCGCAAATATTATTACAAAGAGGAGAATCCCTATCCCGAACATTGATCTGGAGAGTTTGTCCCTGCCCATGCCAAGGCTCCGTATGCTCTCCCTTATGCTGTACTTTTTGTACAGGGAAAGGTACGCAATTACAACTATCGTAAAGGAGAGCTGGAAGATAGTCGTGAATATAAACTCAAAATTAGGTTCACTGATATAGCCTCTCTGGTAAAGGAGGTATAATCCGGCTCCGGCTATCACCAGCAGTATGGCGTAAACGAGATATATGGCAAGGTAGACAAGCAGACCTGTAACCTTGCTCTCGGCTGCATTGATATTACGTACCGCTGCCATTCCCGCAGTGGGCTTCTTTGCCAACTGAAAAACCTCAGCCCTTCTTCTCCCACTCCGTGTAGGAACAGTACCCGCATGCCATCCTGTCTGAGTGTATAGCCATTCTCCTCCCGCATTTAGGGCAGAGTTTCTTCGGCGGCTTATATGCCTCTGCTTTCTTTTTTTCTGCTTTCTCAGCCATAAAAAAACCTAATCAGAAGTTTATTTCTTCTCTGCAGCTCCCTCCTTCTTCTTTACACCCTTCCCAAGGCGCCTGACTACCTTCTCCATAGTCTCCTTTTTGCTATAGCAATGCAGCACCGCTTCCGATGCCTTTATTCCGTACAGCTGCCTTATCCTCACTACAACCACATTCTCGGGGTTTAAGCTCAGCTTCTTCGATGCCTCCTCTCTTACCGCCTGCGAAGAAGGGGTGCTGTCTGTCGAGATCACATGCAGGTAAATCTCCTTTCTGTCCATCGGCCTGTTCTCAACTTCCTTGATTACTTTTATCTCCATAAAATCATCCGCTTCCAAGAATCCTAGAAATCGCCTTCTTCCCCATGCTCTCCAGAACCTCGACTTCGCCTCCAGGCTTAAGCTGCGGCTTCATCTCGTCAGGCACTGAGACGTCGTATGTCTCGTATGTATCCGGATCCATGAGCTGCGCAAGATTCTCCGTTACAGAGACTATCTGCGCCTTCTTCTTTATTATTATGGGCACCTCTGCATCTGCGCTGCTCGGCTTGAGGAGCGTCCTCTTCTGGTTGTCAAATATCCCTACTGCGGTAACCCTCATCTTTGCGGCTCCGTGCTTTCCCGGGGAGGACATATCAAGCTCAACGACCCTGCATGGCTCTCCGTCTATAAGTATAAATCTGCCAGGCTTAATTTCCTTCATCGATACATACATTATGTCATCAGGCATAATCTCAACCATATTGATACGGAATAAATCCAATTAAGCTTAATAAACATATATGCTAAAGGCATTCCGAGAGACAGATCAAGGCTGCGAATATCCACTCTCCCAGTCGCTGCTATAAACTACATTGTAGCTTACTCCATCATTCATGTTCCCTGAATAATCAAGAGGCGTTCCATCCAAAGGCCACCATGCCTGCAGCGAGTTAAGGAAGACAGGCGCACCTCCGATCCCTGCATTATAAATCAAGCTTATCTGGTTCTGCGTAAGCGTCTTGTTGTATATCTGTACATTGGATATGCTCCCGTTCATGTACTGGCTGCAGCAGCCCGAATACCCTATTACCGTAGGCACGCCCTTAAGCTGTGTGGGATTCGGCTGGTATCCTCCCTTCAGGTAGAATTTTCCATCTACATATATAGTCTCTGTTCCTGCAGACTCATTCATAACCGCAGCAATAAAGTACCATCTTCCGGGCACCATGACTGCTGAGGTATTGGCGTACTCCTCCCCCGGGTTATCGCTTACTTTGTAATCCCAGTAGCACATATAAAGCGGCAGAGCGGTTCCGCACGAAGCCGCAACAAACCAGTAAAACGGCCGCACCACTACTGTATTATACAAAGATAAGCTTCCATAATCCGTAGGTCCATTGCTCTTTGCCCACGCAGTTACAGTGAGCGTGTCTATATTCAATCCAGTGTCATTGGAAATTACTACAGATGAATGGTTCCCGAACTCTGCAACGTACTCTGGCACAACCCCGGAGCATGCGCCATTCAGGGCTAAGAACGCAGTGCTTCCCGACCCGTATGGCCTATATACGGTGCATGATCCCGGAGGTTCCCTTACACCCAAGGAGGAGCTGGAGCTAAAAACCCCTAAAGAAAATAGAGCGCCTAATACGATTGCGATAATGAGTATTGCCCATCCATAAGTCATAAGGTACTCCATAGCGCTCTGTGCATTCGTACGCCTGCGTTCCGCTACAGATGGTGCATCTAATCCCTTCATAAGCATCTTACTATGCGCAAAATAAATAAAAAGGAAGCCTGTTCAATATACGGCTTCCAGGAAACTCATATTAAGCGCAGACGCCTTCTCGTCCCTCTTCTCTCCAAACCGCGCCTTGACACCAGTGACGACAGAGACTACCCTTATCTGGTCCTGCAGCTCAGGTATCATCCGTGAGCCAAAGATCACATTGGCAGAGTCGGACAATCCCTCAGTAACGCCGTTTCCTATCTGGGTAGCCTCGCTTATCGTGAGGCTGTTCCCTCCTACCACCTGTATCAATGCACCTTTTGCACCATCATAATCTACGGTGAGCAGAGGGTGTGTCCTTGTGGATGCTACTGCCTGCTCTACGCGGCTGGTTCCGTTCCCGTATCCAAGGCTTATCACCGCAGTGCCGGTATTCCTAACTACGTTCCTCAAATCTGCAAAGTCGAGGTTTATCAGGCTCGGCAGCTGTATGGTATCGGCTATGCCTTTTACCGCATTCCCGGTTATGTTGTCAACAAGCTCAAACGCCTTCTCTATCGGAAGGTTCGGGACATATGAAAGAAGCTTATCGTTCTCTACAACTATCGTGCAGTCCGCCTGCTTGTTCAGCTGCTCAAGACCCCACTGTGCCTTAAGTTTCCTGCTTCTCTCTAGTTCGAATGGATAGGTAACCGCTGCTATTACAGTTGCACCCTGTTCTCGTGCTACCTGCGCAACCACCGGGGCAGCTCCTGTTCCGGTTCCGCCTCCCATCCCTGCGGCTATGAAAACAAGGTCATAACCCTCAAGAAGTTTCTCTATCTCCCTTCTGCTTGCATCAGCGCACTTTGCAGCTACCTCAGGGAAACCACCGGCGCCGTAGCCGCTGGTTATCTCCCTGCCTATCAATAGCTTCTTCTGCGCCTTTATCATATTGAGATGCGCATGATCGGTATTAAGGGCTATTGTGTCCGCGCTCTTCATGCCGTTGCTGTAGAGCCTGTTGACAAGGTTGCTGCCCTGTCCGCCTACCCCTACAACTGCAATCCTGGCTACCATGGAGTCGTAATCGACCTGTTCAGGCATAGATACCACCTTTATATGTAATCTATTCCGTCGTATCTTGCCTTCCTTGTAGCCATCTCGTCGAACTTGCCCGCTATGCTTGAGCCGCGCACGCCCGTTACTATTGCAACTATCTCAAGCTGGCCCTCGAATCCCGGTATTATCCTTGCGCCCCACTTTATGTTGGCCTTAGGATCCATCCTCTCGGTTATCTGCTCTCCAGCCTTTATTGCATCTCCAAGCGTCAGATCTGACGCACCTGATATATGTATCAGCGCGCCCTTTGCGTTCTCAAAGTCCACATCAAGCAGCTTGTTCTTCACCACTGCCTCAGCAGCAGAAGCTACTCTGTCGTTGCCCTTGCCCGTGCCCACAGAGATGAATCCTACGTCGCCGCTTCCCATTATGGATCTCACATCCGCGAAGTCTATGTTTATCAGGCTCGGCTGGGTAATTGTCCATACGAGTCCTCCTATTGCCTTGGCGAGTATGTCGTCTGCTACGGCAAAAGCCTCGTTCATTGGCAGATTAGGCACAAGCTTCACAAGCCTGTTGTTATCCAGTATGATAACGCTGTCGCTATACTTTCTCAATCTCTGTATACCTTCAGAAGCCTTTGTCTTCCTTACCCTTTCCAGATCGAATGGGTAGGTTACCATTGAGACTACTATCGCACCCTGCTCCTTTGCTATCTGTGCTACTACAGGCATTGCCCCCGTTCCGGTTCCGCCTCCCATCCCTGCGCAGAGGAAGACAAGCTGGGCCCCGTAGAAAGTCTCTTCAAGGAGCTGTCTGTCAAGCTCTGCAGCCTTGGCTCCTATCTCAGGATCCCCTCCGGCTCCAAGGCCTCTGGTCATGTTCTTTCCTATGAGTATCTTTTTTATCCTCTCATCTATTATCTTGAAGTGCTGGGCATCGGTGTTCACCGCAACAAGATCCGTTCCCTTAACGCCAACCTTGAGCAGCCTGTTTACCGTGTTGTTTCCTCCACCCCCAACTCCAACAGTAACTATCTTTATCTGCGTGGAATCGCTGACTGCGTCAGCCCCCGAACCCTTGCCTCCTAACAAATCGCTTGTAAAGTCTACCATCCTGATCGCCTCTTAGTATGTAATCTTAAATATATATTTAAATATCTTTTGTAGAAAATCACACACCATGATAATATATATAAAAGTAAAAATCATTTATTAAAATATCTAGTCTTTTACTTTTGTTCTCTTCTGTTCAGAGTACATCGAGACTATCTCCTCCGTTGTAGTTGCATCTTCTGCACTCTTGTCTTCGCGTATTCCTTCGCTCACTATCCTCGGGAATCTCAGAGCATATCCCTCATCAGAGTCGCTTCCCCTGCCGCACATATGAGTCGGAGATCTGGTTATCTCGTCTGCCCTCACCTCTATCACATACTTCGGATCGACCCAGAAATCCGGCTCCAGCTGGGAGAGAACCCTGGCCGGCTTCGCCTTCCTTGAGATATCCCTGCACCTGTCCCACAAATCCTTCATCTGGTGTTCTGTAAACCCTGTGCCTATCTTGGTTATGCTCTCAAATATATCCGTGGCGTCGTTGTAGACTGCACACAGCAGGCCGCCGAGGCCGAACTCGGTCCTGGAGCCTTTCCCTCTGTAATATCCTATTATTACCAGATCAACAGTATCCGAGAGCTCTCCCTTGTAGCTCCTCTTGAGCTTTATCCAGCTGAACCTCCTCGCCCCGGCAACATACACAGAATCAATGCCCTTTGCAACTATCCCCTCGAGGCCGCTCTCTACGCTGCGCTCAAAATAAGAATCAAGCTCCTTAGGCGAAGACGCTATTATCCTATCTGCCGCTTCGATAACCATCCCGCCTCTTATCATCTTCTCAAGCAGCCTGCGCCTCTCTCTGTATGGCAACCCAAGGCACTCCTTCCCGTCCAGATACAAGACGTCGAAAAGGAAGAGCTTTACTGGTATCTGCCTGCTCTTCTCATCTATATCATGCTTCCTCTTCCTCTGTATTGTTTCCTGAAAAGGCCTGAATGTTCCAGCCACTTCGTCGTAAGCTATAACCTCCCCTTCCACTATGCATTCATCAGCGGAGATCTCATTGAAGAGTGCTTCAGATATGTCAGGAAACATCTCCGTTATCCGCTCCAGGTTCCTTGAGAATATCTCTACCCTGCCCTTCTTCCTGCTGAAGTGCACCTGCGCACGCAGCCCGTCATACTTGCTCTCCACTGCGCATCTGCCTCCCATCCTCTCCATTATCTCCTCTGATGTGGGCAGCCTCTCAGCAAGCGCCGGCTTCACAGGGCTGAAAACCTCTGCCCTGAAATTTTCTATCCCCTCCATTCCCATCGCAGTCAGGGTCCCCGCGACCCTGCCAAGGTCTCCGCAGACATTGTAAGCCCTCTCGAGCTTATCCTTATTGGTCCTGTCCCCGGTTGCCATAAGCGCAAGAGCTTCCATTATTGTTGCATCTCCCGCTCCAAGCCTTAGCGTGCCGAGTGCAAATCTCACGATGTAACGCGCCTCCAGCGGAGACGCAGAAGAGAGCAGGCTCACCATGCCCTTTATCTTTGCATCTTTGCTGCCCTCCCCGGAAGCCTTTGCTATATCCATCATTGTGTCAAATACATGCGCACCGGAGAGCTTCGAATAGGAGAGAAGCCTGCTTCTTTTCTTCCCTGAGAGCTCCTCAGCAGCTGTGCCAAGGTCACCAGTCTTCCTGAAGGCTGCCACGACATCCTTCTTCTCGTAACCCGCAGCTTCGGCTATCGCTTCTTCCGCAAGCTTTTCTGCGATCCCTACCTGCAGGCTCTCAAAAGATGGGCCAAGGACTCCCTGCGTCATATATACTATCTTGGCGATCTCCTCCTTGTCCATCCTGCTGAACATATCCTTGAGGATGCCTACCATCTCTATCCTTGACTGCGTTGCCTCAAGCCTGCTGTAATAGTCTGCAATCTCTCCAAATAGCATAATGAACCTTCTGCAATAACCTATAAAAATCCGCAAAGCAATCTATCTGCATGTGGTCTCCAGCCGAGCATCCAAACGAACCGCATATAGATGCAATTGAAGATGTATACCCTCCATCCGAAGATTCTTATCTTGCGCTCTCAATGCTTAAGCAGCTTATGGATGGTGAGTTTCGAAACAGGAAAGGCATCCATGCCCTGGATCTCGGCACGGGCACCGGAATACTTGGCATAAACCTCGCATTGTACGCCAGCGTGGAGTACGTAGTGCTATCAGACATAAGCGAATCTGCAGTAAGAAACGCGAAACTTAACACAAAGAATAACGCCGCAGCTCTTCACACAATTCCGCATATCATACGTTCAGACCTCTTCTCCGAGATTGCCGGCAGGTTTGACCTGATAGTATTCAACCCGCCTTATCTCCCTGAATCCGGAGAGATTACTGAGAGGAAAATTGCTATCCAGGTGGAGAGCGGTCCTGGGGGCAACGAAACAATCCGCAGATTCCTAAAAGCCGCACCTGAGCATCTGGCTCCTGGAGGAAAAATAATAACAGTATCCAGCAGCCTTGCAGATTCCAAGGAGATGCGCGAGATAATATCGACTTCGGGCTTAGAAATGGAGAAGACGGAGAAACTGCATATATTTTTCGAGGACATAATAACATATCTGCTGTCTTCCCAAACTTCCCTCAGGAAACCTTGAGCACTTCCTTGGCCTTGCTTATTGCAGGCGTAAGTGCATCAACATCCTCCTCGCTGTTGTATGCATAGAAGCTGATTCTTGCTACTGCATCCTGCCCGAGGACGGAATTGACAAGTGGCATTGCGCAGTGGTGTCCGGCGCGTATTGCTATGCCTTCACTGTCAAAGATCGTGGAGAGATCGTGTGGGTGTATGCCCTTTACATTAAAGGAGATGGTTCCACCTCGTCTCCCAGTCTCATCTATTCCAGGGCCGAAGACCTCCACTCCTTTGATACCTGCCATGGATTCAAGCGCATATCTAGTAAGCTTCTCCTCATGTTCACGTATCCTGCTGATGCCTATTGAGAGCATATAGTCCACTGCAGCACCGAGCCCTATCCCGCCTTCTATATTGGAAGTCCCAGCCTCGAATTTCCATGGGAGCTCATTCCAGCTGCAGCTTGCAAAGGAGACGCTCCTTATCATGTCTCCACCGCCCAGGACAGGCTCCATGCTCTCAAGCGCTTCCTCCTTCCCGTATAAGACCCCTATTCCCGCCGGACCGAACATCTTATGCCCTGAGAACGCGAGAAAGTCGCATCCTATCTCGCGTACGTCCATCTGCATATGGGGCACATGCTGCGCCCCGTCAATAATTACTAATGCGCCTTTCTTATGCGCGAGCCTGGTCATCTCCTTGATATCATTCACTGTGCCAAGGACATTGGAAGCTGCTGTAAACGTAACTATCTTTGGGTCCTTCTCCAGCCTTGACTTGTAATCTTCCATGTCAATGAACTTCTTGTCCCCATCAAGCTTTGCATACTCCACCTTGCTTCCCAGACGCTTTGCGAGCATCTGCCAAGGAACTATGTTGCTGTGATGCTCCATCTCGGTAGTAAGGACAATATCGCCTTTCCTAAGCATCTTACCACCGAGGGAGAGCGCGACCATGTTTATCGCCTCCGTTGTGTTTCTGCAGTATACTATATTCCTGTAGGCCTCTGCGTTTATCAGCTTCGCCACCTTCTCCTTAGATCCGGTGTAAGCTTCGGTCGCCTCCTCCGCTATCTTATAAAGTCCCCTATGAATGTTCGAGTTGTAGTTCCTATAATAATTGTCTACCGCCTTTATTACACTCTCAGGCTTCTGTGATGTCGCTGCGCTATCCAGATAAATCAGCCTTCTCCCGTTCACCTTTCTCCTCAATATCGGGAAGTCCTCCCTTATCCTCTCAGCATCCATCCCTTCCATTAGATCATTCTTCGTATTCGTATCCCTTGGATTCTACTTCCTGGACCAGCTCGTTTCCCCCTTCCCTTATTATCTTTCCGTCCTTCATCACATGTATGAAGTTGGGCTGCATATAGCTCAGTATCCTGCTGTAGTGCGTTATTATTATTATTCCCGCTCCGGTCTTCTCATGGAAATCATTTATCCCCTGGGCGACAATCCTTACCGCATCCACGTCAAGCCCCGAATCAGGCTCATCAAGTATTGCGAACTTTGGTTTAAGTACGGCCATCTGCAGTATCTCCATCTTCTTCTTCTCCCCGCCTGAGAATCCGTAGTTGAGGGGCCTGCTTATCAGGTCCTCCCTTATCTTGAGCTTTGAGGCATTGTCCTTTATCTCGGAAATGAAGTCCTTGTAGGTGTATTTCTCGTCAGACAGGGCACCCCTTGCGCTGTTAAGGAAATTCAGGAAGCCCAGTCCGTCTATCTCAACCGGGTTCTGGAATTCCATGAAAAGCCCCTTCCTGGCCCTCTCATTGGGAAGCAGCGAGGTTATGTTCTCACCGTTCAGCAGTATCTCGCCTCCCTTAATCGCGAGCGACGGGTGTCCCATGACCGCCTTTGCCAGTGTCGTCTTTCCCGATCCGTTCGGGCCCATTATTACATGAACCTCGCCCTTCTGTACCTTTATGCTCACGCCCCTTACTACTTCCTTGCCCTCTGCCTCTACGTGAAGGTCCTTTATCTCTAAACTCATAATATCAACCATCAAAACAATATTCCTGAAGTATAGCACGGTTCCCTGGTATAAAGCTTAGATCCGAGCATCTGCGATGCCGCTTCCCTGAAGTCATTGTTCTCCATGCCCTCAAGATACCTGTCCACAAATGCGCGTATGAAGAGCTTCCTCGCCTCAGTCTCCTCTATCCCACGCGACTGAAGGTAAAATATGAGTTCCCTGTCTATCGGCGAGCTTGCAGCAGAGTGCGTGGCTTTAACCTCATCGCTGTAGTCTATCGACATGTCTGGCAGTGCATCTATCTTGGCATCTTCGCTAAGCAATACCCCTCTCTCAGTAATGTTTGACTCAGCTCCCTTCGTGAACTTCTCAACCTTCGCGAAGCCTTTCATTATGCACCTGGAAGCTTCGTCCAGCACAGCCCCAGAATCCAGCCTCGCCTTGCTGAACCTGGAACTGTTTGATATGTAAGTGCTTATGTCAAATACCTGATTCTTCACGCCATAGACGGCCTCGCTAACCTTTACAGACGCTCCGTCCCCGCAGGCATAAAACCCGTTCCTCGCCTTTGAGACCGCCGAACCGGAGTACGCGTAATTAATCCTCATAGATGCCCCCGCGCCGCATATGCCTTTAGACAACGAGACTGCATTTGCGCCATATCCCTCATCGTTTATTATGGATATGTTCGCATGCGATCTCTCGCCTGCCTTTATCTCATGCATCGTGGTAGAGAGATATGCCTCATCCGAAGCCGAGGCGAAGAGCTCTGAGAGCTCCAGCTTGCCTCCTTCCTGCACATCGACAAGTATCTGGACGGGAGCCTCGTTCTTCAGGAAAAGGACAGAGAGCGCAGCTTCCTCGTCTCTCCCTACGCTTATCAGGAATGTCTTGCGCGAGTTTGCATTTATAAAAGCCGCAAGCTTGTTCTCGCTGCTCTTGAATATCCTATTCTCCAGCATGCCTATATTTGCATCCTCGTTGTATGCCTCGCCAAGGACATGCTTTGCCCTGCTGTAAACTATACTATCTCCGGCTATCACCGCATCGAAACTGGTCCCAAGATCCGAAGCGAGAAGCTCGGAATATTCGGTTGCAGCCTTCGATGAGATCGGATCGTTTATGCGCAGGCTCGCAGGTAGATCAAGCCTGGCTACGTATTTCTTGTAAAGCTCGTTGTTCTCCTCCTCAAGCTCTCCATAATACTTTACTGCCTCCTTAACGTACTCGTCGTATCTCAATCTCTCACCGCTGCTGCCGTGTATCTAGCCTACTCCCCTGCTGGTATCAAGCTTTATGAGCCTTTTAAGCTCAAGCGAATACTCGAGAGGGAGCACCTTCGTCAGGTCCTCCATGAATCCAAGCACAATCATCGCTACCGCGTCATCCTCGTTCAGCCCCCTTGACATGAGGTAAAATATCGCCTCGCCGCTTATCTTCCCTACCTTCGCCTCGTGGCTTATCATCGCATCGTTCCTGTTTATGTCGTTGTAAGGGTATGTATTGGTCTTTGCATTCTCGTCAAGAAGGAGTGCGTCGCACGAGACATGCGCCTTCACTCCCGAAGCGTTCTTGCCTATATGCATAAGGCCGCGGAAAGACGTGACACCTGTACCCTTCGAGACGCTCTTTGATATTATCTTAGAAGTGGTATCAGGCGCAAGATGGTAAACCTTGCCTCCGGAATCCTGGACCTGCCCGTCTCCTGCAACCGCTATGGAGAGTATCTCGCCGCGTGCTCCTTTTCCCCTGAGGAATATGCTGGGATACTTCATGTTCACCTTGCTCCCTATATTTGCATCTATCCACTCCACCTTTGCGCCTTCGTCTGCGTATGCTCTCTGCGTAACAAGATTGTATACATTCTTGGACCAGTTCTGTATAGTGACATACCTGACATGCGCGTTTTTATGCGCAACTATCTCTACTACCGCAGAATGGAGCGATGAGCTCATATATATCGGAGCAGTGCACCCTTCTATGTATGTAACTTCAGCTCCTTCATCTGCTATTATAAGCGTTCTCTCAAACTGGCCCGCCTTCTCGGCATTTATCCTGAAATACGCCTGGAGCGGCATGGCTACCTTGACCCCCTTGGGCACGTATATAAAAGATCCCCCGGAATGCACCGCCGTATTGAGTGCAGCGAACTTGTTGTCTGTTGGTGGTATTACCATGCCGAAGTATTTCTTTACGATATCAGGATATTTGTCTATTGCCGTACCTGTATCAGTAAATATTACGCCTTGCTTCTCAAGCTCTTCCTTGACATGGTGGTATACCACCTCAGAATCGTACTGTGCTTCCGCTCCGGCGAAGAACTTCCTCTCTGCTTCGGGTATGCCAAGCTTGTCGAAAGTGCGCTTTATATCGTCGGGCACCTCCTCCCATGTGTTCTTCTTGAGCTTGTCGGTAGGTTTCATATAGTAATATATGTCGTCATAATCTATGCCGTCCAAATCCGCTCCCCACTTCGGTGTCGGTTTGCTGTAGAAATACTTCAGACCTGCCAGCCTCTTCTCAAGCATCCATTCCGGCTCCTTCTTTATAGCCGATATCATGCGCACAACTTCCTCAGACAATCCCTTCTTTACCTCTCCATAATCTATGTTATCCCTGAATCCATATCGCTCCATGTACTCGTTGGACTCGACTATCTCCATTAATCCTTCATTAGACACTCAAAACACCTAAGCGCGAGAAAATTTGCATCCGAAATCGTTAACGCTCTTGCATATCCTGCATATGTACATATTTACAGTGCCTTCTGCTTCCCCTCCCATCCCTGCAACAGCCTGCGTGCATTCCTCAACAAGCCTCTGGTCGACCATCTTTTCCATATGCACTACCCCATCTGAGTACTTGCCTGACAGGTACTTGCTCACCGCTGCCTGCGATATGCCCATTATCCTTGAGATCTGCGTCTCGTTAAGCCTATACTTTGAATTTAGTGATCTGATTATGGAAAGCCTCGCCGCAGGTATCACCTGCTTAACCGCAACCTCATAACTCTCCATTCTCTCCATAAACAACACTCCGGACAATCTACTATAACTTGGTTATATTCTCCATGTAAAGCCTTTTATACCTATTTGGATTACTCGTTCCCACAGATACACGAGTCTTACCTGCCGGCAAAGAATTCCTTAAGATCCTCAAGCTTCATCCTGGATTCAGATACATTTACAAAATTGTTTACCGCCGCCTTATACGATCCCCAGGAGTAACGTTTGTCCATAAGCAGGATTACCGCCCTGTCCTTCTCGCTTCTTATGGCCCTTCCAGCAGCCTGCATCGCCCTTATTATTGCCGGGATAGTATATATGTACTCCATTCCTTTCCCGTCAAATCTCCTGTCAATGTACTCCTTTTTTGCATTAAGTATCAGGGTTGGTTTTGGAAGCGGTATGCCCACTATCACTACAAATTTTATGATGTTGTTTGGGTAATCGACTCCTTCCGAAAGGCTGCCTCCCATAACTGCAAACAACAACGCATCCCTCTCTTCCTTAAGGTCATTCAGCAGCCTCTCAAGCTCGATGCCTGGCATATCCTTCCTCTGAAAATATACCTTCTGACCATCAAGATACCTGTTTACATTCTTCATGTATTCGAAACTTGGAAAGAAGACCGCCACATTGCCATTCACACTCCCCTTTATTCTGCATATCTCCTCTGCCGTCTTCCTGTAATTCTCCGCTGATCTCTCGCTGAACCTGCTTGTGACATCCATATCCACAAAGCAGAGCCTGTTCTCCTTAGGGAATGGCGAAGCGTAATCAAAGGATACCGCATCTTCCAGCATAAGCATCTCCCTGTGCATGGAGAGCGGCAGGAAGGTGCCGCTCATCATCACGTTTGCATACGATTGCCTAAGGATGCCGAGCGATTCATCCGGGTAAAGGTTATTTATCGATAGCGTGACATTCCCCCTTAGCTTCGAAGCTATCATTACAGAGGACTGGCCTATATCAATGGCTCTTAGAAACCTCGCTATCCCCATCAGCCTCGTCCTCTTTCCCTTGCCCTCTTTTACATACTCCAGCCCTGCCTCCTCAAGGCTCTCCGCAAGCTCCTTGCCCCCCTCCACTATCTCCGTTGGCAGATCCTCCTTGCCTACGAAACACTCAGAAGAGCCTTCAGGAATCTTCTCTGAAACTTTGTTGAGGACAAACTCAAGATAACTCAAATCTATGCTCTTCCCTATCTGCGCAAGCTCCTCTTCTGCGGAGCGTATCCCCCTTATGCTTATGCCCATGGACAGATATGCAGATGCCTGCTCCACTATATTATGCGCCTCGTCCCATATCACGATGCATTTTTCCAGGTTTTGCGATATCCTTTTCATAAATGCAGCGCGTGTATACGGATTAAGTATGTGCGCATAGTCCGCTATTATAACCCGCGCGCTTTTTGCAAGCTCAGCGCTGACCTCATAAGCGCAGAGGCCGTTATCAGAGCACGCCTTCAGCATCTCCAGATGCCCTCCAGAAGCAGATGCTGCAATCCCGTCAGTTATATTTGCCTTGTCCCTTGCCCTCTTGTAGAAGATGCACTTCCCCTTCTTCACTGCCTCATTGCATGCGAGATAAAATGCGTCATTGTCTATGCCATTGACATTCTCATTTACGCAGAGGCTCCTTTTGCCCACCATATCAACATACCGTATCCCATATCCAAATTTCCTGTTTATACCCTGAAGGACATCCACCACTATCCTGTGCTGTGAGGTCTTGGGAGTAAGGAATATTACCGTAAGGTCCTTCTCCATTGCTACAGGAATGGAAGCTGCAAGCGACGCGTCAGTCTTTCCCATCCCTGTTGGCGCATTAAGTATTATGCTCTTTGCCTGGGACAAGGCGAAGCGTATATCCTTGATCATTCTGTCCTGCCCTTGCCTGGGCTTCTCGAATCTCAATAAGTCAGGGATACTCAGCGAACCACCTTCTATTATAACTCCTGCGCTTCGGGGCCTTGAGCACAAGCAACAATATTATAATTAGAAATAATAATAATGCAATTGCAAAATACTAAAAGGCAATCACATGGAGCAGTCTGTACAGTATATGGAGAAACCAAAGGAATTGAAGCTTCAGCCTGAATTCTCCGATTCGCACTGCCATCCTGACATATTCAAGGATCCCGGCAAGATGCTTCACGAGGCTCGCCAGTCAGGCGTGGGCACCATAATCGGCGCAGGCGGAAATACTGACAGCAATAACGCTATCGTAGAGATATGCGAAGCAAACGGCATCTTTGGTGTTATAGGCATTGATCCGTCTTCTAACTGCAAGGAAGATTCAATTAAAACAATAGAGGAAAAGATAAAGACTCACAGCAAGATAATAGGAATAGGCGAGATAGGGCTGGATTTCGTAAAGAGCAGCATAGAGGAAAACATGCAAAAATCAGTATTTTCATCACAGCTCGAACTGGCTGAGAGGCTCGGGGTTCCTGTGGTAATACACTCAAGAGGCGCCATAGGGGCAGTCACGGAGATTCTTCAAGGATACAAATCAGTCCGTGCAATGTTCCACTTCTTCGAAGGCGACGAAGATGCCGCCATGTCTCTTGCTTCAAAAGGGCATGTGATATCATTTCCGCCTGCAAAGAGCACGAAGCGTATGCGCGTGGCAAAAGCCCTCCCAGTCAAGCATATAGCAATAGAGACGGATTCCCCTGTTGTGGGGGAATCTCCATCCGACGTTATCACGGTATTCGAGAGCATATCCGAAGCCAAGAACATTAATGTAGAGGAGCTTGCCGATACTGTCATAGATAACCTAAGGGAATTATTTTATATATGAGCCAGTTCAATATGTGATGGAACGGGTCCGTAGCTCAGCTTGGATAGAGCGGCAGCCTTCTAAGCTGATGGTCGCGGGTTCAAATAAAATGTTGAAAATCCCGCCGGGCCCGATCGTCAAGGTGATTCGATAAAAAACAACAAAGAATTCGACGAAACGATAAGCAAGGTAAAGCAGCAGATTGACCTTCTGGTGAATGACAACAGCGTTCCTAGGAATGTGAAGAATGCACTGGACGACGCCAAGAAGTCGCTGGATCAGACGAAAGACGCTTATTCTACCAGATCATCTTCTGCAACATACAAGATAGACGAGATAAGCAACGACATAAACCTGCCGCCGTACGCAAGGACAATAATCTGGAACATACTTAGCATGCTTGAGTCGATAAAAGAGTAATCCCCTAGGCGCTGGTTCTATGAGCGAAACTAGGGAATCTGCACTTACCGAAATTGCAAGGAGACTGAGCGGGATGGTGATAGTAAGCGCAGAGATACGCGAGGAGGACGTTGCAGATGCTGACACAGAATCCCTAGTCGGCCATATACTCGATTTCTACAAAGAGTCACAGAAACCAAATGTGCTCGACAGGGATGCTCTTGCAGAGATAAGGCTCTCCATGCAGCAGCAGGTTCCCAAACAGGTTGAAATAACATCATCTCCCGACTATAAACCTTACTCAATGGATTACAAACCAGCTTACAGCATAAGGAAGACAAGGCATATGCCCACGGGAGCCACAGTAACTGATTTTGCCGAGCACTTTAATGACAGGCTTGCAAAGATGGAGCGCATAATATCGGAGGGTCATGCCGGATCGATGTCCAACAGGGTAAAAAAGATAGAGAACGTGAAGCAGTATGCTGATGGAAGGGAGGTGACCATAGTGGGGATGGTATACAGCGTCTCGACAACAAAGAACGGAAATAAAATGATAACAATAGAGGACGAGACAGGATACGCAAAGGTAATAGTGAGTAACTATAATGCCGGGAGACAGGACAAGGCGTCCGGGCTCTCAGCAGAAGCTGAACGCATAGCTCCTGACGAGGTAATAGGCATAAGCGGAAAGGTTTCGGGGCCTTTCATCATAGCAAAATCAATAATATGGCCGGATATACCTGTCCGCGCCAGACCTGTAACAAAGGAGGACCTGGCGATAGCTTTCCTCTCGGATATACATGTAGGCAGCAAGCTCTTCCTAGAAAAGCAGTTCAGGAGATTCCTGGAATGGATCAATGGGAATATTGATTATAGGAAACAGCTCGCTTCAAAGATAAAGTACATCGTAGTAAGCGGCGATGTCGTAGATGGGATAGGCGTATATCCCAATCAGGACAAGGAGCTCGCAATACTAGATATATATAAACAATACGACCTTCTTTTTGAGCTTCTGTCAGAGATACCTGAATATGTCGAGGTGTTCGTCCTTCCGGGAAACCACGACGCCGTCCAGCGAGCCGAACCGCAGCCAAGCCTGCCCTCGGAATTCACATCAAAGATAAAGGGCAGCAACATCCACCTACTTCCAAATCCCGGCTATGTGCGGATAGAGAACCTGAATGTGCTGGCCTATCACGGCACATCCCTGGATTCAGTCATACAGGCGGTTAAGGGATGCAGTTACGCTGAACCTGCACGCGCGATGGAAGAGATATTAAGGGCAAGGCACCTCTCGCCCATATACGGCGGGAATCCCATCGTCCCGACAAAAGAGGACAACCTGGTGATGGACGAAGTGCCCGACATCCTACATATGGGGCATCTCCATAAAAACGGCTATTCCGAATATCACGGCACGCTCATAGTGAACAGCGGCACATGGCAGGCAAGGACATCCTTCCAGGCAAGGATGGGGCACATACCCACCCCAGCAATACTGCCCATATACGAAACTCTAACGCGCAACCTTGTTGCGATAGACTTCAACGAGACCCTCTCCTAACTGCCCCTACGAAATTCCGATCCAGTTCTTCAGTATGGTCATCAGTATCTGGTATCCGTCGCTGAAAGTCCTCAGTTTCCCGGTACCATACGCCCTCTTCTTCTCAACGCTTGGCACTTCTATCACCCTGAGGCCAGCCTTCTTCGCCTTTATGTTTATCTCGGTCTCTATCCCGAACCCTGGTTCCTTAAGGTGCAGTCTTGAAAGCGCCTTCCTGCTGAAGCCCCTGTAGCCATAACACATGTCTGTGTAATTGGCGCCGAAAGCGAAGTTCACCAAATGCACAAAAAACTTGTTCCCCACTATCCTTAGAAATGATATATCCTCTGACTTTCCTCCTTCCATAAACCGTGATCCCATGCATACGTCATACCCTATCTCGATGCTATCCATTATGAGCAGCAGCTCCTTTGCCTCATGCGAAAGGTCTGCGTCCATGGAAACTACTATCCTGCCCTTTGCAGCCTTCAGTCCCTTGACAAGCGCAGAACCCTTACCTACGCTATCCATGAGGACTCTCGCACCGTGCG
>JAJZKO010000002.1:0-14040 GCA_021850805.1 Microcaldota archaeon
ATCATTGATACCAATATTACTGTAAGCACGGCAACTATCGCAGCACGCTTGAAACCTATGAAGAGCGTGCCTATAATGAATGCCGGTATCTCAAGAAACCATCCCAGGAAGGAAAACGGCAGCACAATCATGGTGTAGAGGAGCGTTATTGACCTGTAATGCTTATATCCCAGAATCAGCGCAATGCTCACGAAAATGCAGAATATCCATGCAAGCAAGGGCACTTGGAATATCAGCATCGGCAGAGTCTCGAATAAGAGCACAATGAGCCCGGCAAGCGGATGTATCATTGTTATTACAAATGTGAGAAAGAGGAGAGGGATGAGTATCTGTATAGGGAAAAATGGGAATACTATGGCTACGCTTGCCGCCGCAAAAGTCGCCGATATTGCATCTGGCAGATTCTTATGCCCAAGAAACTGTCTTACAATATCCTTTGCCTTGTATGTAAAGAGCGGCACATGCGTGTACCTGCTGCGCTCCTTTCTCCTATTTCTTGTGGATAAGCTTTTGGCGCCAAACTTGTAACCTTTATCATCGTCAGCGCGCTCCTTAGGCATAAAATAATCTTTCCTCACAATATATAAATAAATGTATATCAGATATAGCAGTATCCCGTTGTAGCTCAATGGCAGAGCGGTCGGCTGTAGTTTGCACTTCCAGTAACCTGGCAGTAGATACCGACAGGCTGTGTGTTCGACTCACACCAACGGGAATTCACAGCACAGAATGCTCCTCAAGAAGGGCCTTGACGTCCTCTATGCTCTGCAGCTGGTGCTTCGTGAGCGGTCCCTGCTTAAGTGCCTCCTCCTGGTCTTCGTATGTAGGCACATCTGCCTCATAAAACAATCCTATTGGGAACTTGTCCGGGTTTACCTGGAATTCAACAGCCTTCTCCATCGCCTTCATGAAATCCTTGGGATCATGCCCAGACTCTTCCAGCTTGTAAACCCTCTTCCTCGTCCATTCGTATGTGTTTACCTTGTTGAACGTTACGCACGGGCTCTGCACGTCCACTAGCGCAAAGCCCTTGTGCAGTATGCCATTCTTTATCAGATTCGTAAGATGTACAGGATCTCCGGAGAAACCCCTGGCGACATAAGTCGCCCCCGCTGCAAGCGCAAGAGATAAAGGATTTACAGGACGTTCTATCACCCCCAAAGGCGTAGACTTCGTAACATGCCCCATCCCGCTTGTAGGCGAAGCCTGCCCTGTAGTAAGGCCGTATATTTCGTTGTTCATGACAACGTAGGTGATATTGAGGTTCCTGCGTATCGCATGGATCAGGTGATTTAGCCCTATTCCATATCCGTCGCCGTCACCCCCTGCAACTATAACATGAAGCTCCGTATTCGCCAGACGCACCCCTTCTGCAAGCGGAAGGGCCCTTCCATGAAGCCCATGTATCCCATAAGCCTTAAAATCGTGCGGCATGCTCGAGCTGCATCCTATGCCTGAAACTATGACTGTGCTTGATGGGTCAAGCTGCAGCTCCACCAATGCCTTAAGCATAGATGCATCTACTCCGTAATCGCCGCAGCCCGGGCAGAATATGGGCTTGACATTTGATTTGTAGTCTTGCATAGTGTACATGAACATCATCCTTTAAGCATCTTCATAACCTCGGCGCAGAGATACTCTCCGGTAAATGCCTCCCCGTCATATCTGAGTATCCTTTCCTTTATATCTATCCCTGTATTCATCCTTATAAGCCGCGCAAACTGCGCGGTATAATTGCTCTCCACATCGATAAGCCTCTTGCCGCTAAGAAGTGCACCTACCTTTTCAGAGTCCATCGGATGAAGGTACGAGAAAGATATAAGCCCCACGTTAACGCCTCTGCTCTTGAGAAGGCCAATTGCTTCTGTGCATGCATATGTCGAAGAGCCGAATGCTACAAGGTAAGCGTCGGCTCCTTCGCCGATTACTTCAGGCATCTTTATATCGCCGTTTTTTACCATGGTCTCTAGTTTCCTCATCCTCTTTGAGTGCATCTTTCTCCGCAGCTCTACAGCCTCAGGAGTTCCAACGAAAACATCAGTGATGAGATTTCCGTACTCATCATGGTCATCGCTTGGAGCGACAAACGCAAGGTCTTTCGTTCCAGGAATAGCACGCGGGGAGACGCCGTCTTCTGTAATAAGATACCTCTTGAATTCTCCGTCTGTCTTCTCATTGGCTATCTTGCCCCTCTCTATGCTTACCTTTTCCGGTTCTATATTCACGCTCTCTATATGTTCCGATAGGAAAAGATCCGAGAGTATTATTACGGGGCACTGGTATTTTTCAGCTATGTTGAAAGCTGTTCCCGTCTCATAAAAGCACTCCTCAACGTTCCTTGGGGCTATAATCACCCTTGGGAATTCTCCCTGCGATGCGTTCATGACAAAGAGAAGGTCTCCCTGCTCTGTCTTCGTAGGAAGGCCCGTGCTAGGCCCGCTCCTTTGCGCCTCAACAACTACTATGGGCACTTCAAGTATTCCCGCAAGGCCAAGACCTTCTACCATAAGTGAGAAGCCTCCTCCACTCGTCCCGCACATCGCCCGCACGCCCGCGCTAGCCGCTCCGATGGTCATGTTTATTGCCGTTATCTCATCCTCCGGCTGTTTGTACAATATTCCATGGTTTTCGTGTGAGGCAAACCAATCGAGTATGCTGCTTGCAGGAGTCATGGGATAAGCAGCATAGAACTTGCACCCTGCTGCTGCAGCGCCTATCGCTATGGCTTCGTTTCCACTCAGCATATACTCCCTCTTAGGCTCCCCCTCTTCCCCAAAGTAAAAGTTTGAGGTATCTATACCCAAATCCAATTCGTATCCTATCTTGGCTGCTGTCACATTAGGTGTGACGAGTCCCGGCTTTTTCTTGAATCTGTCAGCTATGGATTTTATTACAAAATCTTCCTTTATCCCTACAATTTTAGATAATATTCCGAAAGCAACAGTATTCCTGTATATGTCACCTCCGCTCTTTACAGCAGAGTCGAGAAGCGGCAGCTTCACGAACCGTATATTTCTCTTCGATGATGCGGCAAGTTCATCAGTTCCGTTGGTCTTGGAATCATATATTACAATCCCGCCGTCCTTCACGAAGCCCAGGCTGTTTTTTATCCCGTCAAGATCAAAGGAGATAAGTATGTCTATAACCTCCCCGTGAGTATAAAGTTTTTCTGTGCTCGCCCTTATCTGATACCATACGCTGCCGCCCCTTATTACCGATTGGTAGCCCCTGTATCCGAAGATGTACAGGCCATTCCTTGCAAGGCTCTTGCCTATCATAAAGCCTATCGAATCTATCCCGTCCCCATTCGCCCCGGATATACGTATAGAGACATCGTAGTTCTGCATGTAGCTAATACTGAATGTAGGCTAATATATTTTGCGATAAGGAAAGCATACTTCTATAAATCTAAAACACCATGGATATACCGGCGTATGAAATGCATACAAGCAGTATCCGTGTCAATATGCTTATGTCAAGGCTTGAGAGTGCGGAGAAAGCACCAATGCGGTTGCTCGACAGCATGTTATATATGGGAATCAACAACAACGGCATAAAGTTTTCTGACATAGAAAAGATATACTCCCTATTCATAATAGCTGATAGAAAATCAATGCAGAGAGATTCTCTTGTAGACCTTCAAATTGCAAGTTCAGGCAGCCACATGCCCGAATACCTTTTCAGCAGTGTAGAAAAAGGCATAAAAGAGCTGGAAATGCTTGGCATAATAAGATCACAAGGAGGAAAAGTAGGTATAACAAGTACAGGTCTCACGGTGCACAAACTTATAACCGATCCATCCAGCTTGGAAAAACTGATATCCAAGGCAGCTCTTCGTGTACCCGCACAGCATGCTGATAAATTTGCGGACAATGTGTCCAAATTGAAGGCGATTATAGGAAGTGAGGAAGCCTTTATAGCAAAAACAGAACTTATCTCCGCGCGAAGGAAGCCGGCAGCCGAATAAAATACCTGATAAAGCCTAAGCTAAAGTTTAAAATAAGGAGGCATTAAAGTATAGTGTTCATGCCTTGGTAGTGTAGTGGTCTAGCATACGAGCCTGTCACGCTTGTGACCCGGGTCCGAATCCCGGCCAAGGCGTATCCAATAAGGTTAAGCACCTACTCCGTTATCTGTTAGTTCTTCAGCGATAAAGTATCTATTACGAATCTGTACCTTACATCCGACTTGATTGCCCTGTCATAAGCTTCATTTATCCTCTCAGGCGGTATTTTCTCTATATCCGCAGTAATCCCATTCTTCGCGCAGAAATCTAACATCTCCTGGGTCTCCCTTATCCCTCCTATATTCGATCCTGCGAAAATTCTGCCTCCGCCAACAACGGAAGACGCGGACAGCTCGTATCGTTGTGATCTTGGCGGAAGGCCTACAACAACCACGGCGCCTCCTGGCCTTGTCATAGAAAGCACAGCGTCTATGTCATGCTTTGCCGGTATCGTATCAATTACTATATCAAAATAACCGCGGTTTTCTTCTAGCACAGCTTTGTCTTTGGATAAGATCACCCTGCCGGCTCCAAGCCTTCTTGCTTCATTAACCTTGCTTTCAGAGCTGGTTATTGCTGTAACCTCAGCCCCCATGGCCTTGGCTATCTTTACTGCCATATGGCCGAGACCGCCCAACCCTGCTACCCCAACTCTTTTCCCAGGTCCGGCACCCCATCTCTTAAGAGGGGAGTAAGTGGTTATGCCTGCGCACATAAGAGGCGCTGTTGCAGCTTCATCAACACCTTTGCTTATCTTTAGAGCAAAAGCTTCATTGACTACGATATTATTAGAATATCCTCCACGTGTCTGTTCTCCAGTTGATGGATCGATTGAATTATAAGTCCATACAGGCCCTTCCTTGCAGTTCTGCTCT
Source organism: Microcaldota archaeon (assembly GCA_021850805.1). Taxonomy (GTDB): domain Archaea; phylum Micrarchaeota; class Micrarchaeia; order Micrarchaeales; family CABMGC01; genus JAKBQS01. Next base: position 4,882 of record JAJZKO010000002.1, read on the forward strand.
TCGCCTCTAGTGCACTCCTCGCACTTTCCGCAGGATCCTACCATGCATCCAACTCCCGCAAGCTCTCCAACTTTAAACTTTTTGACATTCTGCCCAACCTCAACTACCCTTCCTATTATCTCGTGCCCTGGAACAAGGGGATAGTTAGATCCACCCCATTCGTTCTTTACTTCATGTATGTCAGAATGGCATATTCCGCAGTAAGATATCTCGATAAGTACATCCATGTCCCCAACATCCCTTCTCTTGAAAGAAAACCGTCCAAGCTTTCCTTCTGCGCTATGTGCAGCATAGCCAACGCTATCGATCATAAAATCACACATATAATTAGCATGCAAAGTAATTATATATTTCCACGGCAAATATTGACTGGGGTAAATCCAAGTGATATCATGGAGATGAGAAAGAGGACTATATTTATATCGGGCGGATCGTCAGGGATAGGCTTTGCACTTGCAAAGAAACTCATAGGGATGGGCAATAAGGTAATAATATGCGGCAGGAGCGCAGACAAGCTCTCTGCAGCCCAGGAATCCGCTCCAGGGATACACGCAATCAGGTGCGACATCTCAAAAAAAGCAGACATAGAATCACTGAACGAGTCTATCGTGCAGAAGTTCCCTGAAGTTGACATGCTGATAAACAACGCAGGAATACAGAGGCAAATAGATTTCTTAAAAGGCCCAGAAGACCTCCTCTCAGGAGAGGACGAAATACAGGTAAATCTCAGGGCGCATGTGTATCTTTCTGCATATATGATACCAATCCTTGCTAAACGCATGGAAAGCGCCATAGTAAATGTATCTTCGGGATTGGGATTCATCCCAATGGCCAGATACCCGATATATTCGGCAACCAAGGCGGCGATACACTCATTTACAATGTCCCTGCGGAGCCAACTTTCTGCTACGAATATAAAGGTCTTCGAGGTTATACCCCCAATAGTTTATGATACCTGCCTAAAGGGGAAACCTCAACCGCCTGCAGAGAATGGGATTACAGCCGAAGAGATGGCAGATATAATAGTCAGCGGAATCGAGGATAATAAATACGAGATAACCGCAGGCCAGACAAAGAAATGGATGGAGATGCCCAAGGAAGAAGCCGACAGAACATTCCAGACGATAAACAAAAAGATTAATTAATGCAAAAACAATCCTTAAACCATGGACTATTCACCAGGCGGTGCTGAGGACACAGAAAAGACGCAGTCCCCAAGCGAAGTGAGTAAAAACATAGTAAATCAGAAGCTGCTGGATGGCATATTCCTGCTTGAGAAACAGCTCCGCTCAGTTCGTGCTAGCGAGTCAGAGTCGATAAAGGAGGAGCTTGGCGACCTGAAAGCCGAGATACTCGGCAAGAAAAGCGAAGAGGGTCTATCTAACGTGCTCGCAGCAAAAAAAGAGGAGGTTACAATACTGGACAATCTGTCAGGAAAATTCAACGAGCTTCTTAATACTAAGTATGGTTCTATAAGCTATCTGGTCTCTTCAACTTCCGCATCAATAGAAGGCTTATATCACCTGGACGAGGATGAGGATTTCTACAGGATGCTTGGAAGCACAATACGCGCCCCAAATCCTGTGCTTGACGGAATGGTTGCGGCAGGAGGCGGAAAGAGATGGATAGGCGAACGTGAGTCAATAATCTACGATCCATCAGAGACGGATGGAAATGCGAAAATAGCCGCAGAAGCGATAAGGCGCATACTCTCAAGAATAAGCTCAAGAAAAGTGGCGCTCCAGAATGAACTCCTAGGCAAATAGCACAGCGTGGAGAGGTATTAAATACCGGGCGGTATAAATATCAAATAAACGATATCGGATAAACGATATAAGTTAAACCGAAGTGGCATATATGAAAAATGAAAGACGCAGAACTGATTCTTCAAGAATAAATGAAAGATTTGCGTGGCGGAGGAACTTCGGCCAACGCGGCTGGATAAGACCATCAGTACTAAGGGTGATACAGGAAGGGCCTAAGAATGGGATAGAGATAATGGATACGCTCGAGGAGATGAGCCATGGCTGGTGGAGGCCTTCTCCAGGATCAATATACCCGCTCCTTGAACAGCTCTCCAAAGAGCGGCTGATAAAGAAAAACAACGATGGAAAATATGAGATTTCCGAATCTTACAGGAAGGAAGCACATGCTAGCAGCAGCACAGACGATGTCATAACCAACATAGAGAGCAGCATATCTTATCTGGAAGAGTTGAAGCAGAGCGACATGGAGAAGTTCAACGGATGCAAGGCAAGGATTAAAGTGATATCGAAGAGGCTGCGGGCTCTGGAGTGAGCATATGGAAAAGATAATTAAAGTAAAGAACCTCTCAAAGAAGTTCGGAGAGTTCCAGGCCGTGGGCGGCATATCCTTCGAAGTGAACGAGGGGGAGATATTCGGGCTCCTGGGCCCAAACGGCGCAGGGAAAACCACTACCATAAAGATGCTCACAACGCTGCTCAAGCCTACCGGAGGGGAAGTGGACATAGCCGGACTCGATATAAGATCAGATCCGAGGGAAGTGCGAAAGATCATAGGCATAATATTCCAGGATCCATCCCTTGACGAAGAGCTTACCGGAAGGGAAAATCTTGAGTTCCATGCCATACTATATAAGATAGGGAAAGAGAAGCGCAATGAAAGAATAAGCGAGATACTCAAGCTCATAGAACTTGAGGACAAGGCAGACATATTGGTTAAGAACTACTCCGGCGGGATGAAGCGCCGCCTTGAGATAGGCAGGGGCCTTATACACCAGCCAAAAGTCCTCTTCCTAGATGAACCGACACTGGGGCTTGATGTACAGACGCGCAGGCATATCTGGGACTACATAAAAAAGCTCAACGAGGTGCACAAAGTTACGATAATACTTACCACGCACTACATAGAAGAAGCGGATTTCCTGACAAACAGGGTTGCATTCATAGATCACGGCAAGATAGTGGCCCTTGACACGCCAACAGCCCTCAAAAACAAGCTCGGGGGAGATGTGGTCTCGATAAAATCGCCAGGAAATGCCACTGCGCTAGAAGCAATATTCAAGAAGGCTAAATGGGTAAGAAGGATAACAAAGCATGAAGATTTCATAGACCTTACACTCGTTGAGGCTGAGAAGAAGGTGCCTGAGATAATAAACATAGCTACAAAAAACAGAATAAAGATAGAGTCAGTCAACATACACAAACCAAGTCTTGAGGATGTCTTCATATACTATACGGGAAAGACCATCAGGGAGGAGGCCGGGGAAGGATGGAAAGGGATGATGCGGAGCGTAAGGATGAAAAGGAATAGATAAAATGGATACAAATGCAGTATACGTTCTATGGCTTAGGGATGTCAAAAGATTCATACGGGCAAGGTCGAGAATAATAGGCATACTGATGATGCCGCTCTTCTTCCTTCTCGGCCTCGGCCTGGGCCTCGGAAGCCTGATACACTTAACCACGGGGGGAAGCTACCTTGATTTCATAGTTCCCGGGATAATAGGAATGTCACTGCTCTTCACCTCAATATCCTCAGGAACTGCAGTACTGTGGGACAGGCAGTTTGGATTCCTAAAAGAGATTCTCGTGACGCCAAATTCCAGATTTTCAATAGTGATAGGGAGGGTCCTGGGAGGCGCAACGACAGCGTTGCTGCAGAGCGTAATAGTGGTGGCAATATCGCTCCTTATAGGCTTCAACATACATCTTTCGATACTCACCCCAATGGTGATTGTGTTCATGCTGCTTATAGCGGCCACATTCATAAGCCTGGGGCTTACTCTTGGGTCATTGATAAACGACTTCCAAGGATTCCAGCTTGTCACAAGCTTCTTCACCCTGCCGCTCTTCTTCCTATCCAATGGCATATTCCCGATAACCGTTCTCCCGCCATTTGTGAGGGTGATAACATACGTAAATCCACTGACTTACGGGATAGACGGGATGCGAATAGCCCTCTCAGGCTCAGGCACCTTTTCCATATGGGTTGATCTTGCAGGCATGCTTATATCAACGGCCATACTAGTAGCTATAGCCGCATACGCATTCAACAAGACTGATGTAGGATAAGGGAAAATAAAAGCACAGCTCCATTAATGCCGCCAATAGCATTCCAAAGCAGAATCCCGCCAGTCATGGTATAACATAAAAGCTGCTATCAAAGGCTACCGCACAATAATCCGAACCTTTTCATGCGCTTTGCTATAACTTTTGATTCTTCAACGTAGTCTACGAGGGCCGCAGAGCCCTTTTCAGTTATCTTATACTGTTTCCTCTGTTTCTCGGACCTTTGCCCAACATCCAGCGCTTTTATATAACCATTCCTCTCTAACCACTCAAGCGTAGTGTAAGTTGCAGCAGGCCCAGGTCGCCACATGCCACCTGTCTTCTCGAATATCTGTTCCATTATCTCGAAGCCATACATTGGCCTCTTCGATATCAGCCTGAGGATGTACGGCCTGAGGAGCCCATGCGGGATTACACTCACCTTAAATGGGCCGCAGTTGCAGTACCCTGAATCTATAGGCATGGGTTACACTACTTGCTACTTTTACCTGCATCTCGTGCCTCGAGGTCCGTTATCCGTTTGTCTATAAACTTTATCTCTTCCGCCAGGTCATCCTTGTAGAGCATCAGGCGTTCAACGGTTCCTTCGGTTGACATATCCGCGTCTTCGCGGCCCGCATGCCCGTGCATTCCTCTGCCTTTGCATCTGCAGTTACATTCGCAATCTTCCATTTCCATATTTCTCATTATATCACCAATGATATATGTATTGATATACATATTTAAACCCTTGTTTCAATATACAACTTCGGCCTTGCCGTATAGAGATAAAACTGCAGAGGAGAAGATACCATCAGAAAACCTCCCGCGCATAAAACTAGGTATGGACTTGTCGGGATTCGAACCCGAAACCTTCCGCATGCAAAGCGGACGCGCTACCGTTGCGCCACAAGCCCGCAGGTTAAGTAATTATACAAGAGAAATTATTAATGTATAAGATTATATACCTCTCCAAACATGACGGAGGCAGATTTAAATAGCTTACTTATCTACTGTTTGCTACTGTCAGGTGAATCCAATGGCAAAGAAAGACGAAGAAGAAGACGAAGATATGGATGACGAAGAAGAAGACGAAGACTTCGACGAAGAGGAATTCGACGACGAAGGGGACGACGAATAAGTGTTTTAGTTTTTGTTTATTTTGATAAAAAGCAACTTTTATAAAGACCCAGAGTGAATATTGTTTATAGTGATTCTAATGAAGTTAAGACCAGGAAGATCCGTAAGAACGATAAACAGCCAGGCATGGAGCAGGTTTTCTATAAAAAAGCCAAGGAAAAACTACGTCAAATCGCTTCCTCACACAAGCCTGCTTGTATTCAACATGGGTGTGGAGAAGCCCTCATACGATCTCTGCATGACGCTTAATTCCAAGCAGAAGATAAGGGTGCGTTCCAACGCGTTAGAAGCAGCAAGGCAGGTTGCAAACAAGTACCTGGAGAGGGAGATACCGAATAATTATAAACTAAAGGTGCTTACCTATCCGCACAACGTCATAAGGGAAAAGAAAAGAGCGACTGGCGCAGGCGCAGACCGAATATCACAGGGGATGTCCCTCTCCTTTGGAAGCCCATCATCTGTTGCAGCGGTGCTAAACGAGGGTCAGCCGGTATTCGAGCTCAGGACAATGGGCACGAGCAAGGAGATAGCAAGGCACGCACTAAAGCGGGCAGCTGCAAAGCTCTCCGGCGTATACTCTATAAACACAAAGCCGGTAGCACGATAAGCTATCAGCGCTTTCCCTGCTCAGCAGCTATGGCTCTCTTCAGGTCTTTAATAATTAGCCTAAGCCAGGCTGCGTATTCTTCAGGATGCACTTTTATGTCACGCTCGAGCTCGCTTATCTTTACCCATCTCCATCCCTTCACCTCATCTGGATTGGGCTCTGGCGAGCCGTCATAGTGACCAAACAATATATGGTCATATTCCTTCTCCGTAAGGCCATTGCTTACACCTGCCTCATACTTAAACTGGAACGCCTCATGCATATCGCAATCGAAGCCCATCTCTTCCTTCAGCCGCCTGTGACCTGCGGTAAGTGCGTCCTCCCCAACGAACGGGTGGCTGCAGCAGGTATTGGCCCAGAGCCCTTCAGAATGATATTTCTTATCGGATCTCTGCTGCAGCAGAGTCTCGCCTTTATTATTGAAGACAAATATAGATATGGCCCTATGGAGTCTGCCTCCATTACTATGCGCAGCCAGCTTCTCCTCCGTACCTATCTGCCTATCCTTTTCATCAACTAATATTACGTCCTGCCTCATGTAATCAATTGCATTATTTCTTCTTTGGGAAGCAATATATATCTGTTCTTTCCAATGGGAATCATTAGGCTCATCCTACTGGTAAAATGCGAATACTGATACAATTCCCTGAAGGGCTTAAGCAGAAGGCACTGGAGCACGCAAAAAAACTCGAAGGCGAGGGTCACGAGGTGTTTATCTCTTCTTCGCCCACATATGGCGCATGCGACCTTGCGATAGATGAGGCGAGGAACATAAAGGCCGAGAAGCTCATACACTTCGGGCATGCTGAATTCTCCCATGTGGACTTCAATGTCGAATACGTCGATTATCGTATCGATGCGCCACTAGGGATACTTAATGACTCACTAAGATACCTTGAAGGATACACAAAGATAGGGCTTATAACAACAATACAGCACATCCACCAGCTGGAGGATATGAAGGCATTCTACACTTTACATGGAAAATCTGTACTTATAGGTAAGCCTTATGGATTTGCCAAGAAGCCCGGCCAGGTCCTGGGGTGCGATATCGGAGCGGCAGCGAGCATAAACAAGGAAGCAGATGCGATAGTCTACATAGGCGGGGGAATATTCCACCCCCTGGGCGCAGCCTACCACACAACAAAGCCGCTGATAGCTGTAGATCCATTCAACAACAAGATACTTGACATGGGAGAATACCGCACCGCAGCGCAGAAGAGAAGCAAGGGCAGGATACTCTCATCCATAGACGCGAAAAACATAGGGATATTGGTGAGTACTAAGAACGGGCAGCATAACATGAACCTCGCGAAGATACTCAAATCAAAGATAGGCTCATGCGGGATCTCTGCGGCCATATTGGTATCAAATACGATAGACTTCGACTCGATAAACAACATGCTTGAATTCGATGCATTTGTGAACACCGCCTGCCCAAGGATAGCTACGGACGATAATGACAGAATCAGGAAACCGCTTCTCAGCCCAAATGAGCTTATGGAAGTATTGCGGATAAAGGAAGAGCTTTCAAAAAGCAAAAAATAAAAGGAGGAGAAATCTGGGTTTCTCCTCAGGCATAATGTAAGAATTCAAGCCTTTATACGGCCTTCATAGTTACAGTTGCAATCTGTGCGTAATAAGTGTTGCCGTTTATCTGGTACTCAGCCCATAGTGTACCTGACTGTGTCGTTCCAGGAGCAACCACTCCGCTTACTGGCACATCCTCGCTCTGTGTCTGTCCGGTTCCAAGAACCGCTATGTTTGCCGTAAGACCATCAGGGAAGCTTGGGACTCCATTGCTAGGTACCGGCACGCTCTGCGGTTGGAAGCCGAAAGCCACGTTATCCCAGTTTGTTCCAGTGCTCTGCCCTACTGTGACGACAAAATTACCTGTTGCATGTGAGTAAATAGGATTCTGGCATAGGTAACCTGACTGCGCAACGCACGTTGTTCCAAGAGTGTTGCCTCCGAAAACGCCCAATGCAAACAATGCACCAAGCACCACAGCAATAATCAATATTGCCCATCCGTACGTCATCAGATATTCCATAGCGCTCTGTAGTCTAAATTTCATACCCTTCACCAAACATCTATAAGCTTTATGAATAGAAAGCTATTTAAACATATTTTATTATCGGCATTCAGAAGGAACCGTTAAAATACATGTCATTGCTTCCTCTTCTCCCTCTCAGCCGCAAGAATCTCAGGCATCAGCCCCTCTATCTGTATCCTTGCCACGTCCTGTTTCTTCCTGAAATCCGGCATTATGGAATTTGGGAACCTGAGCGGAAGCGAAGAGTCGTATATCTCTTCCATAATCTCAAAATAAGCTAGCGCGCTATCTCTCTTTCCTTTTCTCAACTGGTCGAATATCTCCCTCTTCAGCTCGCCTACCGTATCCATAAGCCCCAGCAGGTACGATACGCTCCCTTCGTCAAGTTCCGCCATCCTCGGTATCCTCCTTTCCCTTACCATAATCATAAACGAAAACGCCTCGACATACTCCTGGTGCGCCTGGAGCGAATAAAACTCAAGGCCCTTCTCAATCTTCCTCATCCTCTTCATAGCAACCACAAGGAAAGATGCTTCCTTTGAGCATGCAGCATTATTTCCGGCATGCACTGCTGTAATCATCTTGCCTGCAGACCTTATTATAATTCGCGAGAGGGCCATAACTGCGTCGCGCCTCTCTTCGAGCCCTAGTATATCCTTCTCTATCTTCCCTATCTCCTCAATCACGCTTACCAATCCCCATGTTCCGTCCATGCCAGAATACATACTGCTGTGCGTATCCGCGTACAGCTCCCCATCTATTCTCGGCAAAATTGTGTATCATGCGTATCTGCTGCTTCTTCCCTCCAAAGTAAACATTCTCCACAACTCTCTTAACCCACAGGTCTATGGGAAAAGCCTCAACCCTTCCATAACCGAATAAGAGTATGCAGTCGGCAACCTTGTCGCCTATCCCGTCTATGGCACAAAGGCTGCGCTTGGCCTCCTCATAAGGCATACTGTAAAGTTCCTGGAAGGAGCCGTTAAGTGCGAAAGCCCTTGCCACGCTTCTTATATACTTATCCCTGAAACCAGTGCCGCAAAGCCTAAGCTCATGCAATGTGGCATCCGCAAGCGCGTCCGGAGAAGGAATGCCGTACACCCTCCTTCCTTCCACCTCTCGCGTGTCTCCGAACCTCGATGAGAGCCTTGCTATTATTCCGCGTATCCTCTTTATGTTGTTGAATTGGGATATGGTAAAGCATAGTGCCGTTTCCCAGGGCTGGTTCCTGGTTATCCTCATTCCACGCAGCGCCTTTATGGCATTATCCATAAAGCCGTCGGTGTTTATCGAAGAGTATACACTTTCCATGTCCAGTCCAATGG
>JAJZKO010000002.1:14140-105536 GCA_021850805.1 Microcaldota archaeon
AGCCACTCCCACTCCCTCCCTTCGGATGTGGCGGAGCAGTCAAGAATAGAGAAGAGGAGCCTGTCAAGCCCCATACTCGCCTCAACGACATGCGGCACTACCTTCTCGCCGTCTTCATTTACACATATCTCCGTATTGGAATTCCTTGCATGTGAGGCTATATCATAATCCGTCCTGTATGCATTCCCGGCAACCTCGATGTAGCCGTAAGACGTATTTACCTCCAGGTCAACGTTGCCCTTGGAGTAGTGCGGAAGCTCCTCAGGCTCAAGCTGCCTGAACCTGAACCTTCCCTTAGGGAAGCCCATCCTCTCCAGCATGCGATTCTCTATATCAAGCATAACTGCGAAGTAAAAGTTAGGTATCAGCTTCTTCTCCAGCAGCTCGCCTATCTTAACCATCTTCTCCCTCTCCCCAGCGGAAGCGAAGAGCAGCTCGTTATCCTTTATATCCCCAATCCCCACTCCTCCGAGCTCTCTCTGTTCCTTCTTTGGGTTGAAGAAAAGCTCAGTCTCCATCTGCGTGAATTCCCTCATCCTTACAAGCTGCTGCCTCGGTGATATCTCATTCCTGTAAGCCCTCCCCGCCTGCGATATCGCGTATGGAAGCTTAAACCCGTGTATCCTGTAAAGTTCCTTAAAATCAACGAATATGCCCTGTGCAGTCTCCGGCCTGAGGTAACCAACCTCGCCGCTCCCATGTCCTATCTCCGTCTTGAACATAAGGTTGAAGGCCTCTATCCCTCCGAGTTCGCCGCCGCACTTTGCGCACTTAAGACCAAGCTCCTTAACCTTCTCGCCCATCTGCTGGGCCTTCATCTTCTTCACACTCTCATATCCTTCCTCGTTCCCTGAGGCAGAATAGGCTTCTTCAAGCAGTTTGTCCACTCTATAAGAAGACCTGCATTTGGTGCATACTGCTACAGGATCCGTAAAGGTATCTACATGCCCGCTTGCCTTAAGGACAGGCAATATGGTTATAGTAGTAGTCTCTATCTCCATAGCGCCGAGGCGATCAACAAAAGACCGTCTCCATAAACTCTCTATCTTGCGCTTTATCCTCAATCCTGCAGGGCCATAATCATAGAATCCTCCGGCTCCGCCGTATATGCTGAACGCCTGGTAATAGATACCCCTCCTTGAGGCGATATTCAAAGCTCCGTTAGACTCCTGCATGCCAATCGGGTATTATATCGCATATGCCTTTAATTATATTACTGCACAAAAAGACGATCCGTACGCTTTAGGCTCCGTGGAACCAGAAGCCCTTCTCATCCTTGCCCTTCTTCCCGAATATTTTCTCAGATAATGTCATCTTTCTCTGCTTTACTTCTACTCCCATCTCGGCAGCAAGCTCAGGATGCTTCTCCAGATATGAATCCTGGTAAGCCCTGAATTTCTCCCACTTCTTCTTCTCGTACTCAGCCTTCTTGGCCTCCCATTCGGGCTTCATCCTCTTCCATTCCTCCTGCGAATATCCATAAGGTGGTCTCTCCCTTATAACAGGAGGATTGAACTGGTAAGAATACATCTCCTTATAATAATCGAAGTCCCTTTCCTGAGCAGAGCCAGCGTCCACATGCACACCTTCTTTGGCCAAGAAGCCAATAAGCTCCTCTTTGCTTACCTTCTCCTTCCTGTTCTCCGCCTCTGGATTATTGTAAACTATGGTTATTATCCCATGATTGAACTCTACCTTGGCGCGCAGCACCGCGTCCATGAGCATCAGCCTGTACTGAAGCCTTGCCGCATGCTCTATATCAATCATGTCCTCTTTGCTTACGTTCCTGAAGACTATCTCCTTGACGACCCTGTAAGGTACCCTATATTCCTTCCCGTCTTCTGTTATCTTGTCGTTGTACTCCTTCCCATCGTCCTTCTTCAGGTCTTCGAGGAATCCGCTGGCTTTATGCACTTCTCTCTTATCCATTAAAAGACACCCTATGGGCGCATTGGCCTTACTGGCCTCCGCACCCGCATGAATCTCCAGCCTTGCCTGCTTCTGATCCGCATCCGCAGTTTCCTCCGCAACCGCAGCTATCCCCTTCCGCAGCCTCTTCGTGGTGCTGATGCTCCTCCTGCCTCTTTTCCGCAACAGCATATGTCTTCTGCGGAGCACCGTATGCGGATATTCCCTTCTCCGCCCTTCTCCTTGCAGCCTCAGCCGCATTCACCGGAAGCGCGAAGTAGTTCACCATTCCCTGGTAAGTCTTCCTATACAGATCGCTGGCCTCAAGCTCCTTTATGTTTCTAGTATACTTGTCCTTTGTGTAGCCCCAGTCTGAGTGCATCTCCTGCCACTCCTTTGAAGGTATGCTGTACTGCTTCTGCACTTTGTCCCTGTATACCTCTGGGAATACATTGAACGTGCAGAATGGAAGAACCTTTCCATCAGGCATCGCATAATGTATGTCGCACTTCTCCACTCTCTTGATATCGTACGTATATTCGTCCTGGAAGTGCATCATGCCCAGGAAGAGGCTCTTCAGCTGGAATGAACCAAGCGTGGCAAAGTCGTGCTTCAGTATTATGGATGCGAAGAGCTTCCCAAAGTTAAGGGACTTAGGCTGCTTCTCCTTGTCTATGAATCTCTTAAGCCCTACTACGGTCTTAAGGGCTATTATCCTCTTCTCTATCTTCGACCTCCCTTCCATCTCATTTACCGCGTTCTGCAGGCTCTCCATCATGCCTACTATATCAAGGAAGCGTGCCACTGGCACTATCTTATTGTCCTTGTCAACGAAGAGGTACGTTCCAGCGCCGCATGCGAAGTGTATCGAGAGATCATACTTGTACTCTCCGCTAAGCGCCTCTATGAACTTGTTTATGCCGCCTACGTAAGGAACTGAGAACCAGTCCTCCTTCGCGACAACTCCTCCTGTCTGCTCCTCTATGAGCTTTATTGCGCCTGGTATGGATATCCTCTGCTTCTCCCTCAATCTTGTTGGCATTCTCCCTACAAGAGAGACAGGCTGGAAATTAACCGCCTTTACAACATCCATGTTGTTCAGGGCGAAATTCACTATGTCCCCAAGCTCATGATCGTTTACCGTCCTTATTACCGTAGGCACAAGAACGACGCCTATCCCTGCCTTCTTTGCAGCTTCAAGAGCCATCGGCGTCTCCCAGTGGTTCTTCGGGTTCGCCCTCTTGCTCACCCCGTCGAATGACATGTATAGTGTGCTCACGCCTGCATGCCTCAGCCTTACGGCCTGCTGCGGGTTCAAGCCAAGGTTTATGCCTGTGGTATTAAGCTGTATCTGGTCAAATCCCGATTCCTTTGCGTTCTTGACTATCTCTACAAGATCTTCCCTCATCGTAGGCTCCCCTCCTGTTATCTGCAGGGCATTTGCCGGTATGGGTTTCTGGTTCCTTAAGTTATAGAATATCTTGTTCAGCTCGTCCCTTGTCGGTTCGTATATGGCCTCCCCCTCCTTCGCATAGAAGAAGCAGTACCAGCAGCTCAGATGGCATCTGTTAGTTATGACCACGTTTGCCAATCCTGTATGGGACTTGTGCCTCTCGCATATTCCGCAATCGAATGGGCAGTTCTCCCCCTTGTTTATGTAGTTGGGGTTATCGAAGCCCCTCCCGTAATAATTGTAATTCTTCATCTTCATGTACATATCATAGTCTTCCCAGTACTTCTCTACTGTCCAGTTATGCTCAGGGCAGTACTTTCTTATCATAACATTCTCGCCGTCCTTGTATATGGTTCCGTCTACTATGAGTTTGCATTCGGGGCATACTGTCTTGGTTCTCTCAAGCACCGGCATCTTCTCTATCTCCTGGAGCGTTCTGTGGTAAGGTGCGAGAACAGGATTCGTAAGCGTCTCTGCGCTGTTCTCATCCATCTCCGGTCGCTTGTTGTTTATATTTACTACTATATTCTTATCCACTACTTCCGTGGTCAAACTGCCATTATCCATGATACCAACCAAATACTATTACTCTGTTTTATCTATTCTAAAGATATATAAACCTTGATTAAATATTTCCATAAATATGGTCCTGCCTGAGAAGTTCACGCCGGAGTAACCTTGGTGCTTACCGTCGCAAACTGCTCCACCAGATCAGTGGTGCCTCCTTCAGAATACGTTATCCACAAGTATCCGGAAAACGGCTCCCCCACATAGCCATTGCTTATCGGGCACGCAAAAGCCTCATTGTAATACTTCCCATCAACCAACTCCAGATTTGTATCCACTACAGGATAAGGCTTTACGGAACTCTCTGTGCATGAAAAGCCGGTAACGTTGAGTATGCCGCTTCCAAAATAACTTATGCTCAGCTTCATCGTGCCATTAGCATATAACTGCACATTCGAGCATCCGAATCCAGAGGCCCCTTCACAATAATTCGGCGCAGCCGAATTTCCGAAAAACCCGAGCTCCCATAAGGCTCCAAGAGCTATGGCAACAAGAAGTATAGCCCAGCCGTAAGTCATAAGGTATTCCATGGCGCTCTGCAGCTTTACGCTACTTCGCAAAGTCATCTCCTTCCCTTCCTACTGTCTATCTCCTTAAGCCTTCTGTTTATGTCCTCTTTCAGCTCCTTGGCTATGAACCTCTTGGTGAAGGCGTCGGCCCTTGCCGCTATGCTTATCTTGGTTGCATAGAGCCTGGCTATCCTCCCCCTTGACTCCCTCTTCCCGTTTGTTATCTCAGGCATCTTGAACAATATGCCGTACTTGGGCGGCTTCTTTCCGAACTTTATGTGCTTGAAGAGCGCCTTCTCCGCCCCAAGCAGCTGTATGGTACTGGCAGGCATAAGCGCCAGCTTAGATAATGATCCTGCCTTGGCAAGAAGCTCAGCGGCTATCCTGTAGTCTACTAAATAGGCAAGGTTCGGAATCCTCTCAGTGCAGGATTCCTTTATGAATGCGTCGAGGCTCTTCTGGACGCGCTCAATATCCTCCTCCTGCGTGGCGAGCATCCTAAGCATTGCATACTCGCCTTCAGAAGGGTCTCTGCCTATGCTCCTCTGCGCCTGCTCAAAGACGCGCTCCCCCTCCTTTGCGCCGAATATCGCAGAGATGCCGTCCTTGTCAGCGCGCTTCTTCTCCTTCCCAAACTCCATTACGAACTTGGCGTACGAAGCCATGCTCCCGGAGCGAAGCTCAGGGAAGTATATTCCATACCACTCCTCAAGCTTCTCATGGACAAGGTTCTTTACCTTGTCCAATTCATTGTAAGTATTTATCGCCTGTACGAGAGAATGTTCCCCGGTTGAGTACGTGTTGGCCACTGATGCCTTTGCAAGCTCAAGGAGTCGCCTCCTTTTCTGTTCCTGAGTCTCCTTCAAAAAAACACCTGATACAAAAGGATATAAGCCCCTTATAACATTATAACCTTTGGCATTGATCCAGCAGCACGCATGAGAAGTGGATTGCATGGGCAAAAAGATATATGTAGCAAGCGATCACGCCGGCTTCGGACTTAAGAAGCATGTTGTCGCATATCTAAAGAAAATGGGATTCGAGGCAATAGACCTCGGTCCGCACGCTTACGATAAGGATGATGATTACCCTGATTACGCGATTGCAGTAAGCAAAAAAGTTGCAGGAGGAAGAGGGCGCGGTGTCCTGATCTGCGGCTCAGGCCAGGGTATGGACAGGACTGCAAACAAGGTTCCAGGGGTATACGCATCAGTCTGCTGGGACAAGGAATCGGCGATAGTTGCATCAATGCACGGAGATGTCAACGTCCTATGCCTCGGCGCAAGGTTTGTAGATGCGGCAAGCGCGCGCAATATATTGCGCATATGGGCAATGCACGAAGGCGAAGTAGAGGCAAGGCACAGGCGCAGGATAAGGAAGATAATCAAAATAGAGAAAGAAAACATGGCGCGCGTTAAGATGCACAAATAATCCAAGTACAAAACCTGAGTAGTTTTTCCGTAATTGCCACAATGGCGCTTACTAATAAGCTGCAGATAAATTCTCCAACTGATTCTTCAAGAAGGGCGTGCCCACCACCAGGCATTAACGGCACTTTCATGAAAGATTTTAATACTTTAAATGAGACTGGATATTGGCGACTAGGGTCTTAGAATGGGAATCTTTGGTATTTTCGGGAAGAAAGAGTCTGGAGCACAGGAAGGGGAGGCACCTTATCTGATAAGGACGGAATTTGTCCCATACAAGCTCAAATCGAACATGAAGAGTTCCACAACGATGAGCATAAAAGTCAGAAATCTATCAAAGGAACCTGTTATGGGATCTATATTGATAGAAGTGCCCAAGCAGCTTAACTTCGAAAACAATCTATTTGCAAAAAGGAAGGAGCTGAGATTCGGGCAGCTCGGCCCGAGGGAGGAAAAGGACGCCGCAGTTGAGATATTCAGCGATGTAGGCACGGATAAGGGCGAATACACCATATCGGTTACCGCATTTGTCAACTACAGGGATTACTCGTATGTGGAAAACGCAGTAAAGAAAACAGCCATAATAGAAGCAATATGACTGCTAATGGGCTGCAATACCTACTTTGCTCAGCGTATCCGCGACGCCTGCAGCTACCGAACGGCCTTTTTCGGTAAGATAGATTCTCTTCAGCCTGCCGTGCTTCTCAGCAGCCACTATGCCAAAGTCCTCGCATTTGCTTATGAACTTGCTGGTGTGTATATATGTTACGTTTGCCTGCTTTGCCAGGTCAGATATGTACCACTCCTTGTTCTTTTCGTTCAGCATCAGGAGGAGCCTAACCTGCTTATCCTTGAAAAAAAGCGTGCCGATGTTGTCTCCCATCAAATCCTTCTATAATGGTATTTTGACTATAAATATATAAATTTAAGTTATAATATAATCTTACGAGTAGATGGTGTCTGTATGGTAAAATATGTAATAGCAGAACAATTAGTAGGCAAGGAAGTAGTCACGAGCGATGGCTTTGACCTGGGCAAGTTTGTCGACGCGGAAGTCAACGAGTCAAGCGGCAAACTCAGCGCGCTGATAATAGAGCCGAACGTAGATAGCGAGTTCGTCAACAAACTCAACGTAAAATCAGGAAAGCTTCAGGTGCCCTACGAGAGCGTAATGGCTGTAAACGATTTCATAGTTGTCGACAAAAAAGGAGTAGTCTAAGGTGATTGCATAATCATCGCCGGCGGCGATGAGGCAGGCAGAGGCGCAGTCTTAGGTCCGCTAACAGTCAGCATGGTTTGCATAAGCAAGGCAAGAGAGAAGAAGCTTGCCGAGATAGGCGTAAGGGACTCCAAGCTTCTCACGAGAAGGAAGCGGGAATTCCTGTTCGACGAGATAAACTCTCTTGCGCAAGAGGTAAAGACCGTAAGCATCGATGCGGAGGAGATCAACAGATCCATGGCCGCAAGGATATCACTGAACCAGCTTGAGGCGCTTAAGTTCGCTTCGATAATAGATTCTCTGAGCGGAGATGTTGCAAGGGTATATCTCGATTCCCCTGATGTGATACCTCATAAATTCGGGATAAGGATTAGCGTCTTCTCAAAGAAGCCAATGAGGGTAAAGGGCGTGCCCTCCCCAAGAGGAAAGAACCCGTTCATAACTGTAATAGCCGAGCACAAGGCGGATTCAAGGTATCCGGTAGCATCAAGTGCGAGCATCATAGCAAAGGTATCAAGGGACCGCGAGATAGAGCGGATAAAGGACAAGCTGGGCATAGATTTCGGATCCGGGTATCCCTCAGACAAGGTCACAATAGCGGCGATACGCGCGAACATGGACAATCAGAAGGTCACTTCATACATTCGCAACAGGTGGAAGACCCTACAGACAATAAGACAGCTCAAGATCAACGAGTTCTTCTAAGATGCGTCCTGCGCAAAGTGTTTAAATACACATGGAAAGTCCCGCAAAGGAAAGTAAAAGGCAGGACTGATAGTATTATAAATATTGCCTCAAAATACAACTCTTTGTGCCTTCAAATACTGCAGGCACAACATATTGTATTGGTGGTATCATGGTGGAAAAAGACAAGGCGGCTGCGGTTTCTGAGGAATCAACAGAGTTTATCGAGGAGCAGCATAAGGGAAAAGGAATAGGACTTCCAAAGGAGACCCTCGATTTTTTCGGAGGAGATGAGATACGTTCACGTGTTTTTTACGAAAAATATGCGCTTAAGAACAAGGCAGGGCTTACAGTGGAGAAAGTACCAAGCGAGATGTGGGACAGGGTTGCGCGCGAGATAGCAAGTGCAGAGCAGAGCGAGGAAAAGCGTGCCGAGTGGCAGGAGAAATTCAAGTGGCTGCTCTACGACTTCAGATTCCTCCCGGGAGGCAGGATACTCTTCGGCGCAGGCCAGGGCAGAAAGACAACGCTTCTGAACTGTTACGTCATACC
This sequence comes from Microcaldota archaeon, assembly GCA_021850805.1. Lineage (GTDB taxonomy): Archaea > Micrarchaeota > Micrarchaeia > Micrarchaeales > CABMGC01 > JAKBQS01. The sequence continues at coordinate 22,460 of JAJZKO010000002.1, forward strand.
AATAAAGGAAGATTCCATAGAGTCGATATTTCAATGGTGCAAGGAAGCCGCGAGGACATACAGTTATGGGGGAGGAGTAGGCACGGACATATCCCTACTCAGGCCAAGGGAAGCTCCGGTAAACAATTCCGCGATATTCTCAACAGGCTCCGTATCATTCATGAACATATTCAGCGAGACGACTCATACGATAGGGCAGAACGGCCGGCGCGGAGCTCTTATGATAACGATAAACGTAGACCATCCAGACATCATGGCCTTCATAAACGTAAAGAAGGACCTCAGCAATGTGAGGTACGCAAACATAAGCGTAAAGATAACCGACGAATTCATGAGGGCGGTAGAGAACGACAGCGAATTCACCCTCAGGTTCGAGAATGGCGTTGTTGGAAAGATAGAGCGCAAGATAATGGCAAAGACCCTCTGGAACGAGCTCATAAAGTCGGCAAGGGACTGGGCAGAGCCAGGGCTTATATTCTGGGATACAGTAAAGAGATACTCGCCGAGCGAATACAATGGCATGGAAGTCATCACAACAAACCCATGCTCGGAGCAGCCCCTGCAGCCATACGGTGCATGCGATCTTGGCAATGTCAACCTGTCGGCATTTGTAAGGAACCCGTTCAGCGATTCGGCCTCGATAGATTGGGCGGGGCTCGAGCAGGCGGTGAGATACGGCGTAAGATTCCTTGACGATGTGCTTGAATACAACATGCAGAAGCACCCCCTATCAGAGCAGACTGCCGCGGCGCGGAGCAGCAGGAGGATAGGGCTTGGCATTACCGGCCTTGCGGATATGCTGGTCAAGCTGAAGATAAAGTACGATACAGAAAGAGCTCTGGCGCTGGTAGACGACCTGTTCAACAGGATCAAGCTCTTCTCCTACGACGAGAGCATAGAGACGGCAAAGGAAAAAGGATCCTTCCCTCTCTTTGATCCTTCAAAGCATCTCTCAATGCCGTTCATAAAGACCCTCCCTGAAAATACAAGGGAGAATATAGCCAAACACGGACTTAGGAATGTGGCAATACTTACTGTTCCGCCTACGGGCAGCGTATCCGTATTAGCAGGCACATCAAGCGGCATAGAGCCGATATTCGCCTTCAGCTATACGCGCAGGTCAGAGTCGCTGAGCCAGGAGTTCTTCAAGGTCTACCACCCGCTGGTGCTTGAGTACATGAAGACCGCGCAGGTATCAGAAGAGGCTTCCCTGCCAGACTTCTTTATCCCGGCACACAAGATAAACGCCCAGTTCAGGGTCAAGCTGCAGGGGGTAATCCAGCAGCATATAGACAGCGCTATATCCTCTACCGTAAACCTCCCGCGCGAAGCAACAGCGGAACAGGTAGGTGAGATATACATGCAGGCATGGAAGGCGGGATGCAAGGGAATTACCGTATACAGGGAAGGATCAAGGGAGGGCATACTGATAACAGAGGAGGAGCAAAACAGGAAGGAGAAGGGAGCGCCTCTATCCACCGAACAGAAGGCGAAAGAAGAATGGAAACGTGACCATATACTGACCGGGAAGACCATGAAGATAAGCACGCCCAACGGATCCCTATACGTTACGGCCAATTTTGACGGAGACCAGATACGCGAGGTATTCATAAACATGGGCAAGGCTGGCAGCGAGGAGAAGAGCTACTGCGAGGCGCTGGGCAGGCTCATAAGCAAATACCTGCAGATCGGCGGCGACGTGAATGAGGTAGTGGAGAGCATAAAGGGCATAAAGGCAAACAGCTCCATATCATGGGATCGCGGCATAAAGGTCTACAGCGTGCCAGACGCAATAGCAAAGGCCATAGAGATGATGATAGCGCAGTCTAAGCTGGTGGTGGCAAAACCTCTCGCAGAGGAAAACAGCGACATAAAGCTAGATGGCCACCAGCTCTCGATACCAAAGCATCAGGATCACATAATAAAGCCCATGGAATGCCCGTCATGCAGGGAGAAGACATACGTGAACGAAGGAGGCTGCGGAATCTGCAAATCATGCGGATATACAAAATGCGACTGAGTTAAGGAGCCCTTTTGCAAGGGCCGGTAATGCCGATGAAATGCTTTTATTGCGGATCAGACAACACAGAAGTCATAGACTCAAGGGAAGTGCAGGGCGGGGAAGGCATACGGAGGAGAAGGGAGTGTATATACTGCAAGAGGAGATTCACAACCTACGAGAAAGCCGACCTCGCCGACATAACCGTAATAAAGAAGGACGGCACCAGGCAGCCTTTCGATAGCAGCAAGATACTCAATGGCATAATGCGCGCGTGCGAGAAGCGCGCCATAACAAGAGCTGCCATGGAGAGCACCGTAGGAAAAATAGAGAAGAAGATACGCTCCAAGGGGCTCAAGGAGATAAGCAGCAGGGAGATAGGCGACATGGTGATACGCGAGCTGTACAAGCTTGACCCTGTTGCATACATAAGGTTTGCGAGCGTCTACAAGAATTTCGGTTCCCCTGAGGAGTTTGAGAAGGTGCTAAAGCTATTTTCAGGCAGCGCGCGCACAAAGGCACGCAGGCCTAAGCCTCGCTCCAACGCCACCTGAACAGCTTCATCCCAAGAGGCCAGCGCCTTCTTCTGGATGTTTCTGCCCTCGCCGCCTCCTGCCCCTCAGCCGAGAGGAACTCGAGAACCTTTGCATTGAATGAATCCGGATCTTTCAGCTGCGGACTGTGGCCGCAGCCTGTCATCTCATAGAATTTGCAGTCCTTTATCCTATCTGCAACCTTCAATATGTCTTTTATGGGAAAGAGCGGATCCTCAGTTCCATGCACTATCATGGTCTGTATCCCGCGTTCAGAGAGTTCGCCTACCCTCTTCGAGTAATTCGTCCTGAAGCCCGTCTTTGTTATCTGGTCATCTAGGAAATCAAAGAACGCCGGCCTAATGTCGTGTTCCCTAACCTCTTTAATGTTTACGAGCATGTCATGCTCCTTTATCGCATCCAAGAGGGAAAGCCCTACAACGAAATCAAGAACCTTCCCTGCGCGCGTTCTCATTAGCTCAAAAGCCCTGTAACTGAAATGCGGCATATGTGCGAGCCTGTTGGCAAGCCTTGAGAAAGACCTGTCATAAAGCCCGTAACTCCCGATAAGTATCTGCTTCTCTACCATCTCAGGGTGGTCGAGCGCATAGCCTAGCACTATCCCTCCACCCATAGAACTACCTGCCAGCAGAAGCTTCTGCCCGGATAAGCCAATGGATTCAATGAACTTTGGCATGAATTCGTTTACATAATAGTCAAGCGTGCATTTCTTGTCCGGCTTATGCGTCTTTCCGAATCCAGGCAGGTCCGGCGCTATCACCCTATAGCTCCTGCTAAGCTCCTCTATGTTGAGCCTCCATGAATTATACGAAGACGAATCCCCGCCGCCGTGTACAAGGAGCAGCACTTTTGCGTCTTTCCGGCCTTCGTCGATGTAATTTACGCTTAATCCGTCTACATCAACCCTGCTCTCACGGAAGGGCACCTCCTCTGTATGCGCATCCCTCGCATGCACAAACATCTTCTCTTGGTACTGCAGGTGTTTCCTATGGAGCATACTAAGCTCCCTTAGCTTATGCCTTTCAGCAACTGCAACTGCCACTCCACCACCAAACATTAATCTTTTTTCTCATTTAAATAACTATTGTGCAATGGTGTTTTATTGAAGATTGAAGAAAACATAAAATGGATAGGGCACGCAAGTTTTGTCATAGAATCGTCCGAGCAGAGGATATACATAGATCCATTCAGGCTTGATGGCGAATACCCGCATGCAGATATCATACTCATAACGCATCCACATCAGGACCATCTGAGCATCGAAGACATAAACAAGATAGCCGACGGAGATACCCGCATATACCTCCCAATGGACAGCGTAGGCAAGATAGAGAAAGGCCGTGCCAAAGGAGTCAAGCCTGGCGAAGAGCACAAGGATTCAGGATTCATCTTCAAGACCGTGCCAGCATACAACAAAGTTGAGGCGCGCCTGCACGCACATCCGCGCAAGAACGGGTGGGTAGGATACATAGCCCATATAGGAGGGAAGAGCCTTTACCACGCAGGCGATACAGATCTTATAGACGAGATGTCAGGTATAAAAGCTGACATGTCCCTTCTTCCGATGGGAGGTACATATACCATGAACGTCGAGGAGGCGATAGAAGCCGCAGGGAAGATAACATCGGAGATATACGCTCCGATGCACTACAAGGCACTTCTCGGAATGGAAGAGTCTAAAAAGGCCGAGAGGCTGTTCCTGGAGAAAGTTAAAAAAGGGGTAATACTCGACGAGATACAGGAAGCGCAGTATTCATTCTAGCCCATCCATGCGCAGTTCCCCGGCCACTGATCTTGCAAGCTCCAGCAGCTCCTCAGGCTCCATCTTGAATACTCTCCTCTCAATATATCTGTTTCCCGAGAGCATCCTGTCTATGGATTCCCTCTCCATACCTATGCTCTTCCTTATGGAGACGAATGCCTTTCTGACAGTCTTTTTCTTGTGCTGCATAAGTAGAGAGATAATATGCTCCTCCTCCCTCTCCATGTGTATTCCAAGAGGCTTCACATAAATTATCTCTGAATCTACTTTAGGCACGGGTCTGAAGCAGTACCTGCTCACGTCCATCATCTCTACTACATGCAGCTTGAGCGCACACATCACGCTTAGGTTCGAGTAGTCATGCGTGCCGCTCCTAGCGCTCATATGCTCCGCAAATTCCTTCTGCACGCATATAAGAGCAGGGATATCGTGCGATGATATCCACCCTACTATCCGGCTTGATATATTGTATGGTATGTTGGAGATCAGTATATTTACCCTGCTCCGCCTAATCTCATCGTCGTCCATCTTAAGGAAGTCCATGTTTATGAGTTTAAGATTCCTGCGATGCATCCTCTGCCTAAGGTACCTGTACAACCGCTCATCTTTTTCTACCGCAAGAACCGATTCAGCCACCGCACAGAGGCGCTCTGTCAGGGTTCCGTATCCAGGTCCTATCTCAAGCACATTCCTGCCCCTTCCATACTCTGCCTCTTTCTCAGCTATGTTTGCATCGGCAAGGAAAACCTGCCCAAGCTTCTTCCTCTTGGGGTTAAAGGCCATCTCAAAGTCCAAAAAATCAATTATAAAACAAATTATACTATAATAAGCTTGCGATACAAAAAAATAATCGGTGAGAAGGTGAAGACTCAGGCAGCGATGGAATTCCTTATTACCTACGGGTTCCTCTTCATACTCCTTGCCATCTTCCTTACGGCTGTATTTGTCATAGCATTCCCTGCAACCTCCATATATCAGAAGAGCGAATGCGGTTCACTGGGCAATATGGGCTGCCTGCAGGGCTACCTTTACACATCACAGCAGTATGGCTACTCGGCGGTCCAGCTGCTCCTCTCGAACTCCAATCCGATCCCGGTAAACGTTATAAACATAAGCATAGTTACAAGCCAGAACCAGACAGGCACAGGAGCCTGCTCGCCAAATCTGGTGTATCCAGGCGGAACTACATCATGTCTGATCGAGTTCAGCTCTGCAGAATCCCAGGGGGCATCGGTCAGCGGGTCTTACAAGGCATCAGTCCAATACTGCAATTCAGGGATAAATTCCGTGCAAAAAAGCTCATGCTCCTACACCCCTGTGAACTATTCGGGATACTTCACTCTATACGCCACTTCGCGCAACGAAAGCCTATTCAGCGTAATTGCAATGCGCGGTCCTCCAGACGAGCAGATTCCGCCATTCAGCGAGGTAAGGCTTGTTCCTAACCTCCCTGAAAACTATACGATAATGCAGAACGGATACTGGGCATCATCTTATCTATTTGGGTCAAATGGTTATGCATTTACGACAAACTCATCGAATCTCGGCAGCTACTATCTTGACCATACTGCTACATCATATACTATAACGACATCCTCACTCAACTCAAGCAATGTCGCATGCAATGCCCCTTACAACTCCACCCTATCGATAGCATACACAGAGATATACGTACCCGAGCCTTCTACCCCTGTTACTATGCAAGTGGAAGGACAGTCTGCCCTCATTGCCTACTACAGGCCTCTCTTAGCAAAGGGCGCTGGATGGATAAGTCCATTTGCCTCGGGTTCAACATGGGGATCTACGCAGTCGACAAAGTATGCCTCTGCAAATGTGGTGCTTAACAGCGGCATATATGAACTTGCGGTCATGTGGACAGATACATGCGGATCAGGCACTCAGGCATTCTCATTTACCTGATGCGCGCTCATACGGCGCAGACTGCTATGTCACCGAAGTTCCCGAGCTGCATACCGGCATCATCATCCGAGTTGAATATCTCTATCCCTACGCCTTTTCTTTCTGCCTCAGCAAGGACCTCCCTTATCTTCTTATCCCCAAGTGCAGAATCATTTACCATTATTGTCTTTGCCATGCCCTCCTCCACCCTCTCCATAACCCTCTCCGCACCGTAAGTTGCCGAGCCAAGCCTGAGCTGCATCATGAATTCGTTCAGGTAAACAAACTCCTTCGCGACCCTCTCCCCCTCGATGAACTTGGCGAGTTCATGGCTCTGCATAACCTCCCTAATGCCTGAACGCTCCACATCGCTCGCCCATGAGTATATGATCTTCTTTGCTGGCTTCTCGCGCAGCCCTTCAACATACAGCTTAAAATCATCTTTGGTAAAGCCCGGCCCTGCAACAGCGACAAGCTCCACATCCATCCCTGATATCAACTTAAGCACCGTTTCAAAATATGCCTTCCTGCACGAAGCGTAGTCCTTCTCGCTCATTCTCTTGCTGAGCCTGCTGTAAACCTCGGTTATGATATCTATCCCGTATCCGCGTATATACGCAAAGAGCGCCTTCTCATCGTCAAGGAGCGCAACCCCGAGCCGCGGCTTCCCCGAAGCGATGACTGCCTGCTTCAGCCTGTTTAGTATATAATCCTTCCATTCAGCTTTCCATATCTTTATCACGTCACCTACCGCCACGTTTAATGTATGGTAACTCCCCATCCTCACGAATTCCTCCGGCCTCCCGGAAACTATCTTTCCAGCCAGCCTCAGCCTCGCAGCATTCTTGTCCACCTCCAGCTTCTCCACAGATAGCTTTACCACAACCTTCTTCTGTTCCCCTGTGTCACCCTCGCCCGCGCGGAATTTCCTGGTGCTCTCAGATTCCACCATGTCTCCAGGAGAGATGACTATCGCAAGGAGATAAAGATCGTCGAATGAATCTGGGCGTACCTTCATCTCTCCGCTCTCATCATTGAAGTGTATTACCTTCATACATACCTTACCAATTTTAAGCTTGATAGTATCAGAAATAAGTATGTTGCCATCAGCAATAAGCATACTTGCGGGATCTTACAGCGTAATAAGCCAGCTTATAACGTCTTATGGATATTATGCCATATTCGTGCTGATGCTGCTTGAGTCAGCATCAATTCCTATACCAAGTGAGGTTATACTTCCCCTGATAGGGTACTTCTCCTTCAAGGGTCTTCTGGATCCATACGCCGCCCTTCTGGTTGCCCTTGCCGCAGGCCTAATAGGATTCATGGTTGATTACTATATCGCATATTTATTTGAAAAGGACGTGGTATACAGGCACCTTGGCGCGTTCCACATAAAGGAAAAAGATGTCAAGGCCTTCGATTCCTGGTTTGAGAGAAACGGCAGCTTCGCCGTGTTCATATCAAGGATGCTTCCTGTGGTAAGGGGCCTGATAAATTTTCCTGCAGGATTCGCAAGGATGCCAAAAAAGAAGTTTATTGTATACTCGATGGCGGGGTCATTCATATGGGATGTCGCACTGATGGCATTCGGGTTTTACGGGATAACCTCATCTAGCATCTACTCGGTAATAGCCTATGTTGCGGTTGTATGCGTAATACTTTACGCCATATATCGCATCAGCATGAAAAAGATAAGGAATCCTGGATGAGCGGCTAGTCCTGCGTCGTTATTATATAGTCCTTAACAATCTTCACTACCTGGTCTATTGCCTTCCTTATATCTGCCTCTGTCTTCGCTCCGGTGCATATTATCTTCCCGTTCTTGAACAGAAGGAGAGCGGTCTTGGGCTCGTGTATCTTGCAGATAGCCCCCGGAAACTGCTCAGGCTCATAGTCTACGTCAGGCGAAGCCTTCGCTATGCTATAAAGATCAAGCTCAACGCCAAGGTCTGCGCTTGCGACTATGTTCTCTATCTTGAATGTCGGATGCAGCAGGCTTCCTTTCGGCTTGTTTTTGGCAACCATGGATACACCAATACATTTAAATATAATTATGAAAGGTATTTATATATTGGGTTTAAAAAGAAAGATATAATTCTGCGGGTTAGCTTAATGACTGAACGATCCCATGGTCTTTTTGTAGGCAGGACGAGGCACCTCTCCAGGCACCACAAGCCCTCAAGGCTGAGCATATCAAGCAGGCTCAAGAGCTTCAAGCCTGGGGACAAGGTGGTAATAGTCCCAAAAGGCAATTTCAAGGATATACCGCATCCAAGATACAGGGGCAGGGTTGCCACAGTGACGGAGCGCCGCGGCAATGCATATGTAGTAAAGCTTAACGTATCTAAATCTACATCGAGGACTCTTGTGGTAAATCAGGTCCATCTTGAAATATTCTCAAAGCCAAAGGAGTAGCTGGGAACCCGCAGATCCTAAAACGCCCTACTAAAGTTCTTATACTCTCAGAATCTCTGATGCGGTGCCGCAGCAGGTCTAGTAAGCATATAGAACCTGCTGTCTCCCTTAAGCTCCTCTATTACCCTGTCAGCGAGAAGCTTTATCGGATCCTGGAGCAGGCTAACCCTCTTGGTTATATCTTCGAAGCTCTCGAATTTCTTATCCTCACGGGCCTCAAGAATCGCACTCAGGTGCCTCTTCCCTATACCAGGAAGCAGCTCAAGCGCATGCATCCTTATATTAAGCGGCGAGGCGTTGTTGAACACTTCCACAAATCTGGTCTCGTTGCCTTTTATTATTCCATAAACCGCAATCACAAGCTCGTTTCGCGCTCCTTCGCTAAGCTCATTATAATTAAGCCTGCCTTTTATTATCGCTATCTTGTCACGTTCTCCCTTGCCAATGTACACCCTCTCCCCTATCTTTATGTCATTGGTCTTAGGCACAGCCTCCAGAAGCGTAAACTTATTCTCACCTACAAGCTGCACTATGGGCTCAGATTTGGCAGAGTATGAGCGCCCTGTGGGAAGGTAATCAAGCACCACTGCATATTCCTCCAAATCCTCCTTTTTCTGAACTTTATCCAACATCGCCGCCATCTCCCCCACCTTAAATCACTGCCTGTACTTATCTACTGTGGCAATTACCTTTGCGAGCTCCTCTTCCTCGTAGGTTTTCTTCTCCATAACCATGACCTGCTTGAGCTGAAGGACATTTATTGGCATGACCTCCATGACTTTCGCTGCAACCTTCTGGCTAAGCCCAAGCCCGGCAAGCTCATCCTGCATCTTCTTTCCCTTCTCATCCCCAAGAGACGAGAAGCGCTTTGCATACTCATAAGAGAGCTCAAGCTCGTATCCAAACTGCTCGCTGTCATCCTTTTTGCGCTCTTCCAAAATACTAAGAACCTCCGGAAGAGTTGCTATTCTGCTGCTCTTGCTACCTTTTCCTATCATGCTCTCACTTGTTATTCATTCATAGTTCTGTAAAACACTTAATTTAAACCTTTCCTTGCTATAAAAACAATCAAGCTAACGCGCGGTATTTCAAATGGATCCAAAAACTGCCTATGAGCAGGTAAAGACAGAATTCAAGAAGCACATAGCAGGCAAAGAGGATACCATAGAGCTCATGTTCATAACCATGATAGCGCAGGGCCATGCCCTTCTTGAGGGGGTTCCTGGCGTGGCAAAGACTACAATGAGCAAGACCCTCGCGCAAACGATAGATGCAGACTTCAAGAGAGTGCAGGGCACTGGGGATCTTGAGATAAGGGACATAATCGGATACACATTCCTCGACGAGAAGAACGAGATAAAATTCAACAAGGGTCCGATATTCACCAATATACTGCTTATAGACGAACTTAACAGGGCGCCACAGAAGACTATGAGCTCATTCCTTGAAGCCCTCGAGGAAAAGCAGGTAACTGCCGGTGGCGAGAACCTTGAACTTCCAAAGCCTTTCGCTGCATTTGCCACTCAGAACCCGCTCAGGATAGAAGGCACTGAGGCGCTTCCAAAAGTCCTCGCTGACAGATTTTTGGTAAGGATAAGCGTGGATTATCCAAGCATGCTTGAGGAGCAGCAGATGATAAGGCTGAAGGAGCGCGAGGAGCACGTCGAGGTCAAGAAGATAATAGGCACAAGCGACATAATAGCCATGCAGGACGCCTCGAAGGGAATACTGATAAGCGATAGCGTTGTCGAGTACATAACGAAAATAGTTGATGCTACAAGGAAGGATATACATATCGTCATGGGCGCAAGCCCAAGGGCGGATATAGCATTCATGCGTGCAGCGAAGGCACGCGCGCTGATAAGCGGAAGGAACGAGGCCAATGTAGATGATATAAAATTCCTCGCCAAGCCCGTCCTAAGCCACAGGCTGAGCGTAAGATCAACAGGAGGCATAGGGGTAAACGGCCTTATAGACGGGATAATAGCTACCCTGGGCTAATCCAGTCCGAATCGATTCAGCGCACCCTTATCTTCTTGCCTTTACAAGCGCCACTTCAGCACCACTCTCCGCATGCCCGCTCTCTGGCTTATCTGCCTTTCTCCTGCTCCTTTTCTGTACAATGTCTAGGTAGGAATCCCCGATAAGTACTTTTGAAACTTCTGTTCCCTCTATAACCTTCTCTGCTCCAGAGTATTCCATCCCTCCAGTGGCATTTTTGTAATAATCCCTTATAAGATTCCATGCCTCGTCATCTGAACGCATGATCTCAACATTCATGCCAAGTTTATCCCTTGCAGTCTTGCCGCTTATTACCCCTGAATGAAGCGAATACTCTGTATACCCTATCAGGACCTTTACAGTCTTTGATATCTCTCCGCCACTCTTGCCAGCCATTGCGCCTTCACCGAGCAGCCTCTCCGCAAGTGCAGTAAAGTATTTCACACCTGCGAGGCACTCGCCGTACAGCTCTAGGCTCATCTTACTCAGCATGTGCTCATAAAGACCCAGCAGCTCTGGATCCTTCTTCAGCTTCCTTTCTATATGCTCAAGCGTATCAAGCTCCTTCCTCGCAGAGAAAAACATGGCATCTTCTGGATGTTTTGGACTGGTTACGAATATCTGCGGATCCACCGGGCCAAGTTCAGCGGCAGGACCCATGATTATCTTATCGGCTCCTATTGAGATAAGGGTGCCCGCACTTTTTGCATAGTCAGGTATTATTACCTCCACTCCTGCTTTGAATTCGTTCCTGAATACGTTGACTATCTTCTCTGCGGCATCAGGATCTCCACCTCCCGTATTCAGTATTATGAAAAGTTTCTTTGTCTTGTCCATGCCGCGCACAAGCTCCTCAAATGCTCCAGCATCCTCCCTGCATAACTCGACATTTTCCCCTGCCGGGCTCTCAACATATGCAAGTACCGAGCCTCCGAGTTTCCTCTCAATCTCCTTCAGGATGCCGTGCCTGAAGAGTGCCATCTGCGCCTGCTCTTCCAGAAGTGCCTCCACCTTCTTCGGGGCATTCTTTCCTGCAAAGAGCCTTGCTGCCCCAATCCCAAAACTAACCTCGGTTACTGCTACTTTTCCACCCACCTTACCACGTAATTTTACTCCAGAAAGAATAATTTAAACCTTTTCTACAAACGCTATTCCCAGGTCTGGCAGGGAATTGCAAAAAGGAAATTAATATATCCCTTTATGATGCATATATGCTGGGGTGTAATGGATAAAAAAATCAGGGCAAAACAAAAAAAACCAAAGAGGAGTTATGGTAAAAAAATAAAAAAGCGGAGCACGACAAAAAAGGCCGACCAGAAAAATATCTTCCCAACAGCAAACGCAATATGCTCATCAGATAGTGAGTCAGCAGATGCACTATACAATCTCGGGATCTCCTCAGGGAAAGAACTTTATATAAGTAGTGGAGGGAATGTGAACATCCTCTTCGGAAAGCTTGAGGCCCTAGGGCTTAAGAACATACTGTATAACCCACTTGGCAATACCGCAGTGATAACGGCCTCACAAGATGCCGTTGAGAACCACATGGGAGCAAACATACACCTGTTTGAATCCGGGCTAATATCAGGATACTTCTCCGAGCATACAGGGATGAGGATAAGCACTACAGAAGAAGAATGCGTTTACAACGCATCGCAGCAATGCAGATTCGTATCATCAGCAAGCGCATCAAGCCACTACTACGGAAGCGCATCGGAAGCCCTAACAGCAGCGCTTGCGCAGGAACTGCACAAAAAATGCATTCATCAGGCTTCCGCGTCAATACTCAGCGATGCGATAATAAGGGCATCGGCAAACGGGCGCAGCCTGCATGGCATGCAGACCTTCCTGAATAACGCAGCGTTACGCGCTGCGTCACTAGCGGCAGACAAGAGAAACGCTTCCGCAGCCGTAAAGACCCTGGCATCACATTTCCTGATAAACGCATCAACAGAAAGATCCCGTGACGGCGCAAAGGTAATATTATTAAATTATAGGGAGAATAGTTCAAAAGAGCAGTTCGTGCGGCTTTCGAGCGCAGTATTTGCAATCTTCGGGAAGGAAATCTACGGGTCACGGAAGGCCGACGTAACCTATACTGTAAGAAACGGCAGGTACAGCTGCTCTATAAGACTAACCGACTGAACGGTGCCCTGTGATGAAACTAAATCTGCTTGACAAGATAGCAAAATTAGTGCCAAGCATAAAGAAGCCTTCTACTCCGCTAACCTTCAGGGAGAAGCTTAAGTGGACGGCCATTGTGCTCTCCATCTACTTCCTCATGTTTAGCATACCTGCTTTCGGCGTGCAGAAGGCGGTGCTGAATGAACCTGCGCTTCAGCTTGTCAACATAATATTCGGCGCCAGGATAGGTACGCTGATGACTGTGGGGATAGGCCCTATAGTTCTCTCGAGCATAGTCCTGCAGCTGCTTCAGGGAGCCGGAGTAATAAACATAGACCTGAATGACCAGGAGCAGAAGGGAAAGTTCCAGAGCCTGCAGAAGTTCTCCGCTATGATAATAGCCATAATAGAATCCATTATATTCACAACAACGGGCTACATGCCTGTGGCAAGCGCCTCCTATTTCTGGATAGTTGTAGTGCAGCTGGCGATTAGCGCGATAATAGTCATATATCTGGACGAGACCATGGTGAAGTATGGGATAACATCTGGAATAAACCTCTTTATCGCAGGCGGGGTAGCCTACGCCATAGTCGCAGGGACCACGAGCATAATACTGCCAGAGGCCGCAGCGGCAATAGCTGCAGGTGGAAGCACAGCAATACCATCGGCCATACTCGCCTTCGGCCCCCTCTTCTTCACTGCACTTGTCATGCTTGTCAGCATTTATGCATACGATATGAAGGTTGAACTGCCACTGGCGTTCTCCCAGTTCAGGGGTGTCGGGGGAAGGCTTCCTATACCATTCCTTTATGTAAGCGTACTTCCGGTAATACTGGCCACATCATTCGTCGTAAGCGCTACTGTATGGCTAAGCTTCCTTGCAGGTGTCACAGGCGGGATAGCCCCACTGGCGCATTTCCTTGCCTTCTACCAGCAGGCTCCAACGACTACAGGCGCCACGGCCCCGCAACTCGTTGGTGGAATAATATACCTGATATCGCCTGATTTCCCATCGCCATACGGAAGCCAATACGGAGGCGTAGGCGGATACCAGAACTACTTCAGTGTCCTGGCAAGCGGCACAAGTCCGCTTTACCTCCCGTGGGGAGGGCTTCTTGAGGTGCCAAACTACATACATGTGATAATGTATACGGTTGTTTTGGTGATACTCTGCATTATATTCGGCAAGTTCTGGATAGAGATGACAGGGCAGAATCCCAAGAGCGTCTCGGAGCAGCTTCAGGATGTCGGCTGGCAGATTCCCGGATTCAGGCGCGATCCAAGAATAATAGAGAACATATTAAACAAATACATACCCACCATAACCACCCTGGGCAGCATATTCGTAGGCCTCCTTGCCGCTGTAGCAACGATAACCGGCGCCGTAGGAACAGGAGTAGGCGTGCTTCTTACTGTAGGGATAATGTATATGGTTTACCAGCAGCTCGAGCAGCAGAATATGCTTGAGGGTTATCCTGCACTGAACAGGCTCCTCTCTTAATCAGAAAAACAAGCTTTTATCCTCTGTTTTGAGGCATAAAGCCACAAAACAGATTATGCCAACGCCTATTCAGGTTCTTTTGGCTTAGGCACTTCTTCTTTCGCCTTAGGTTCAGGCGCTGCCCTTGCGACCTTCTTCAGGTCTCTGGCTCTAGATAGATTCACTTCACCGGCCCGTGCGGCACGGTAGGCTTCTGCCGCTGCCATAGCACGTACGGCGCGGATGCCCATCAGTTCATTCATTTCTATCACAATTTCACTTGCAGCATATCCATATTTAAATATAACTTGGTAATCGGCCACCACAAAAGCGTCAATTTATCAAGATGCTGCTCAATGCAGAAGCATCTTACTTAGTAGCGCAAAAATGCCAAAAGCACAATCTATTTGTAGATGTCTGGATTATCAAGCTGTATTAAGGCATTGACTATTGCCTGCTTGGTATACTCCTTTCTGCTCACCCTGCCCTTTGTTAATAAACCAATAAGTCCTCCTTCAGTATTGCCAAGCTTTACATGATCGGTCAGCCCGGCAATGCGGACTGCGTCGCTACCTTCTATCCCACTGAGAATCATCCTAGTAATAACGGGCGGATATTCGAATGCGGAGGAGAGCCCTATATAAACATTCTTCCCATCATAAACTGCACACGCGCACGTTTCCATCCTTCCTGTCTTGGTAAACGGAACGAGCATCAACCCAGCCTCTATACCAAAGCTATAATCGCAGTCTGCGAAGCTTCCCCGTGCCCTATTGATAGCGCCCTGCACAGTCTCATCTAGTGATTTAGGATGGGGTGAGACCCCCGAATCGATCTCAATCGCGATCAATTCAGCATCCTTGAATAATGCATAACTCTCTATCACTTCCCTAAGCGCACCCACCTTTGCCACATTCCTCGAGCCAAGCTTTATTCTCATCATAAATCATCCAAAATCCTGGGCGAAACAAATCGGGCATGACGGGATTTGAACCCGCAACCCCCGGGTCCGAAGCCCGGTGCGCTATCCAAGTTACGCCACATGCCCTCTTAATCAATCCAGGGATCTGTTCTGGTATCTGCCTCTCCTCTTTATCTCCTCAAGCCTTTTAAGCACATTGCCGCTTGATGCATTGCTGCCTTTGTATCCTTCCAGAAACAGCCCAAATCCATTTTTGGATACGGAACGCTCCATAAGTAGCAGATCAACACCCATATCCTCCACGCTCCTGGACATCTCCGCAAGGCCAAAATCTATGATATATATGCCATTTCCGGATACCATGATATTCGCCGGAGTGATGTCGCCGTGCACAATTCCTGATGAGTGCATCATCCCAAGCATCTCCCCTGCGCTTCCGAGTACTCTGCGCGAAGCCAATTCCTTCTCCTCCAGCAGGTTTGCATTCTTTCCCTTTACCATCTCCATATATATTGAGAACGTGCCAAGCGCGAAGACCCTTGGAACACGCACTCCAATTCCTGCAGCATGGGCCATTATTCTCGCTTCCTTTTTCGTTCTTGCCCTGCGTATTGAATTGTCTATCTGCGCTATTCTATATGCTTTCGGATTCCTCACCTTAACTACCATCTCCGTGCCGAAGGCGGTGAAGCTGTAGATATCAGCTTCCGCACCCTTGCCAAGAATGGCTCCATAATCCATCAAAATACCTCTGCCTCGTCTATCCTGTACCGCTGCTTTACCACACAATCATTTAAACCAACGCTTTTCCCCGCCTTTAGTATCTTCTCGGCAACAAATGCAATCATGCCCCCATTGTCTGCGTTGAATTCATTAGGCCCAAAGCCAAACCTGGTCCCATGCTCTGCTGCAACATGCGCCAGCATGCTTCTCAATCTTGTGTTCTGTGCGACTCCTCCGCATACGCAGAGTTCATGGCTGCGTGTAAGCAGAAGGGCCCTCTCGGTTGCCTCGCAGAGCATAGAGAAGGCAGTCTCCTGTAGCGAATAGCACAGATCCTCCCTCTTTTCCCTGCCAGACAGCTCTATGAGCCTGGTGAGAAGCCCTGAAAAAGAGAAGTCCATCCCTTTCACAGTGTAGGGAAGCTCAATGTACCTTCCTCCTGCAGCAGCCTTCTCCACGCTCGATCCCCACGCAGGCAAAAGCTTTATCTCTCTCGCAAAAGTATCCAGCATGTTGCCTATGCCCATATCAAATGTCTCCCCAAGCACGGCATAGTGCCTAAATTTATCTTGGGAGATCTTCAGTATCTGCGAGTTTCCTCCGCTAACATAAAGGACGAGAGGGTCATCCAGTCCGGCATATGCGCGCGCAATCTCGACATGTCCTACAGCATGATTCACAGGCGCTATCTTTATCCCTAAGGCATGGGCCATCGCCTTTGCGGATAGCATTCCTACCTGAAGACACGGGCCTAGCCCAGGTCCCATGGTGTACCCTATACCGTCAAGCTGATCCGGCCGGATACCAGCAGCCTCAAGAGCCTCTTTGATAACCTTATCAGCGCACTTCAAATGATGCAATGATACCTTGTTTGGTATCATGCCCTTATCCTTTATCTGGTACATGTCCTTTACATTGGAGAGTATTCTTCCTTCCTCTACTATCCCAACTCCGAAAGTGTGCGCACTACTCTCAATACCCATTACAAGCATGCTTAAGATGCCGCATTCAAAATAATTAAGTTTTGTGATTGCACACTGCAATGGCACAACCAAATAAATAGGATGCACTACAAATACAACTGAGGAAATGAGAATACTGATACTGCTTGCAATAGTTTCAGTTATGCTGCTCCAGGGATTCGGCGCATACACATGTGGTACTATAACAAGCCCCGGAGGAGTCTGCCAACTCGGCACGTGTCCTCCTGCGAACAGGTGCGAGACAGCAATATCTTGCTCTTCGGCCTGCATTTCTGCAGGCGCAACAACCTGCGATGTATGTGTAAATCTGATCGTAGTGCAGCTCTGCCAGCTAATAGAAAGGATAAGGCTCGCCGCTGGGTCGTTTGCATTGCTGCTCTTTATATTTGGCGGCATGCTCTTCGCCGCAGCGCATATGCTTCCTCAAAATCTGCGCAACATGCTTCACGGATTTGCCGTAGCGATGATAGTAGCAAGCGTAATATCCTTGGCCATAATGATACTTGCCGGACCAATAATTACTGCAATAGCAAACCCTGGAAATATTCCTGTGGCGTCATGCAGCACTGTTGCGCTTTAGCTAATCAACCAGCATGAACCTGTCCATCTTTCCTTCCAGATTCTTCTTCTTGGATGCGTGATCCGAAAGGAATCCATTAATCCTCTTTGCAAGATCTTTTTTATGCTCTCCTGCAAGGAGGCTTCCGTCCCGCTCCATCTTAAGTATTTTCTCCAGCTTTGCATCGTCAGGTTCGAATAGGAACGTATAATATTTGCATACTGCACATTTTTCCGGATCTCCGCCTAATTCTTTCTGCAGCTCTGCCGTAGACTGCTGCCCGGTTATTGCCATATTGACTTTTTTCCTCACAGTCTCCTCATTGTCGCTTAAGTATATTGTGTTCTTCGGATCGCTCGATGACATCTTAGGTCTCCCGTCCAGGCCAGGCAGGAACTTGGAATGCATTATTGCAGGCTTGTAATAGCCAAGTTTTGGGAGAACATCACGCGCAATACGAAAATGAACATCCTGGTCTATTCCTAGAGGGATAAGGCATGGTACATTCCTGCCCTTCTCCAGAGACCCGAGCATTGCTGGAACCGCCTGCATGCTCGTATAAAATATGGTGCCTACATTGGTCTCATTTTTGAATCCAAAAGCGTCCTTAACCATAGAAAACGTTATATGTTTTGCTATTCTTACCGCATTCGTGTAGAGCGTCTTTGCATAATCTGTATTTACGAAGATCTTTGTATTCTTCTCATCGAATCCCAGCGCCGCTATATCCATTGCGTCCTCGTATGCAAGCCTGTGCGTATCCTCAAAACCGATTCCGCTCCTTGCCAGTGCCTTCTCCTCGTCAGGTATCTCTATTATAACTTCCGCGCCAAATTTCTTCTGCAGCCACTCTGCCATCAGAAACGGCACCAGGTGTCCGAGGGTCATCCTGCCTGATGGCGCAATGCCCGTATATACATAAAATTTCTCTCCGGCTTCATACCTGTCAAGCAACCATCCAAGGTCCCTATCGGCAAAGAAGATACCGCGATCAATCATAAAATTTGAGCTTCCAGCAAGTCTCTCAAGGCGTTTCCTGAGAGTCTCGCTTATCCTCTCCACGCCGAATCTGGCAATAAGCTTGTCATAGTCAACACTGCCCTCCACTTCGTACGGCGTAACACTGAATTCTGCCATAATATATCAAATGGATTTCTATTAATTATTATATAAATATGCAATCATTACAATCATACGTGCATAGTATCCGCACAGTGGCGCTACACAAAGCCTCTGCATACTCAGCGGGTGCAATGCCGCACTTCTTGTTAACCTATATCCAGGGAAAGGGAAATCATAGCAAAATATATAAGCTTTTCCTGAAAAAGGAGATTTATCAACGCTAGCGAATTGCTAATTTTAGGTGTAGCCTTGGCGCCGACGAGCGAGCACGAATTAGTACCTATACATGAACTACTGAATGAAGAAGAAGCTCAGAAACTTCTATCTGAACTTAAGGTAAAGCTACAGAACCTTCCGAAGATACTCGATACCGATCCACAGTCGAAGAAGCTTGGTGCCAAGCCAGGACAGATAATAAAGATATCGCGCAACGATAGGGGAAACAAGTACACCTATTACAGGCTGGTTGTTGAGGAATAGGTGCGAATAAATGGAACCGATAATGCTTAGGTCATATCTAGAGTCTAATTCTCTCGTACAGCATCAGATAGAGAGCTTCAACAGGTTTGTGGACTTCGGTGCACAGAAAATAGTCAACAGGCAGAGCACAATAGAGCCAAGCGTGGAGGGATTCGCCTTAAGGCTTGGGAAAGTAAGGCTTGACAAGGCCTCAATAATAGAGGCAGACGGATCACGACGTACAATAATGCCAAACGAGGCGAGACTAAGAAATCTGAATTATTCGGCGCCTGTTTTTATAGAAGTAGTGCCTGTAATAAGAGGGATAGAGAAGACGGCCTCGTTCGGAGAGGTATTTGTAGGGGAGGTTCCGATAATGGTGCGCTCAAACCTCTGCCATCTCAAGCAGCTGCCGCAGTCACAGGCAATAGAATACGGGGAAGACCCTGAAGACCCTGGCGGATATTTTATAATAAAAGGAGTCGAGAGAGTGCTCATAGGGCTTGAGGACATCGCATCAAACCGTATAATAACGACAAGGGAGAAGGGAGGCACCATTACAAAGAGCACTGTATTCTCAACTGCACCAGGATTCAGGGCCAAGTGTGTGGTCTCAAGGACCCAGTCAGGCATGTTCGCCGTCGACTTCCCTACAATATCAAAGAGTGTTGACTTCGTACTGCTCCTCAGATCCTTGGGCATGGAGCCTGCGGACATAACCAAGTACTCAGAAGACAACCATTCATTCAAGAATGACATAATACTTAACATGGAGCTGACGCAGTCCAAGGATATAGATCCAAAGACATTCCTGGTAGAGTTCGGGAAGCTATCTGCGCCAGGGCAGGCAAGCGAATATCAGCAGAAGAGAGCCGAGACGCAGATAGATAATTATTTGCTGCCACACCTCGGGAGCGGGACGGAGGACAGGTTTGAGAAGGCCAAGTATATAATACAGATGGCAAAGAAGGCCACTCTCGTATCGAACAGGATGGCAAGAGAAGACGACAAGGACCATTACGGCAACAAACGCGTAAAGTTTTCCGGAGATCTCATGGAAGAGCTCTTCGCATACGCATTCAGATTTTTCGTAAAGGAGGTAAAATACCAGATAGAAAGGACAAGCGCAAGAGGAAGAAAACTCAGTATACAGTCCATAATCAACCCTGATACTATAACTGAAAAAGTGCTTTACGCGATGGGTACTGGGACATGGGTCGCAGGGCAGACAGGAATCTCGCAGGTACTGGACAGGACAAACATGATAAGCACATATACGCATCTGAGAAGGATAAAGTCCCCGCTGGCGAAGAAGCATCCTCATTTCAAGGCAAGGGACGTCCACGGAACGCAGTGGGGTAAGATATGCCCTTCAGAGACTCCGGAAGGACAGGAGGTAGGCCTTACGAAGTATCTGGCTCTCATGGCAAAGATAACTGTAGGTGCGGATGAGTCTGCCACGGAGAAGAAGATACGCGAGCTTTACAATGTGAAAGAGGTATAATACTCAAAGGTTTTCAAATGGTCAAAAAAGATGCAAAGGCATACGTATACATAAACGGCAAGATAATGGGTTTTGTCGATAACCCTGCCGACTTCGCAAACGAGATACGCGCCTCGCGGAGGAAGGGTATACTCTCCGGGGAGGTAAACGTCGCTTATATGGAGAAAACAAACGAGATACACATAAATACCGATAGCGGAAGGGTCAGGAAGCCGTACATTATAGTTGAGAATGAGAAGTCAAAGCTTACTCAGGATCTTGCGCAGAAGCTCAAGAACAAGGAGATAAACTTCAACTACCTGCTCAGGAACGGCATAGTCGAATATCTTGATGCGGAGGAGGAAGAAAATGCCATGGTTGTTTTCAACGAGAAGGATATAAACGAAAAGACGACGCACATAGAGAGCGATCTGAGTGGCATATTCGGCTTCACCATCAACGTATCTCCTTTCCCCGAGCACAACAGCCTTGCAAGGCATGCGATGCTTGCAAACTTCACAAAGCAGGCAGAGGGACTCTACGCTTCAAATTTTAACATACGCTTCGACTCCAGGTCTTATCTTCTCTTCTATCCCCAGATGCCCATAGTAAAGACCGCCACGTATGATTCTATAAACATGAAATCGCATCCGAGCGGACAGAATTTTGTGGTGGCGCTTTCCACTTATTACGGATACAACATGGCAGATGCAATAGTAATAAACAAGGCCGCGGTAGACCGCGGAATGGGGAGAAGCGTTTTCTACAAGACCTATTCCGATGAAGAGCGCAGATACCCGGGAGGCCAGAAAGACAGGTTCAAGCTTCCTCCGGCAACCACCGAAGGATACATGGGCGAACACGTATACTCAAAACTGAGCGAAGACGGAATAATAGAGCCTGAGATGTCCGTGGAGGAGGGCGAGGTAATAATAGGCAAGGTGGCCCCTCCAAGGTTCCTCGAAGAAAACCTCGGCGCAGGTGGACTTGAAGAGAAAATGAGGGACGATTCAACAATCCTCAAAGCAGGCGAGAAAGGTGTTGTGGACAGTGTAGTATTCACAGAGACTACAGGCGCCACAAAGATCGTCAAGGTGAGGATCAGGAGCCTCAAGGTTCCGGAGAAAGGCGATAAGTTTGCAAGCAGGCACGGACAGAAGGGAGTTGTTGCACTGATTGTTCCGCAGGAAGATATGCCATTCAACAGCGATGGAATAGTCCCGGACCTTCTCCTAAACCCGCACAGCATACCCACAAGGCTTACATTCGGTCACCTGCTTGAGACACTTGCTGGAAAGGCAGGCGCAGTATCCGGCAAGACAATAGACGGCACTGCATTTGCTGAAGAAGGACCAAAGAGAATAGAGGCATACTCAAAGATGCTTGAGGAAAGGGGATTCGAAAAATACGGCAACGAGACCCTCTACGATGGCATAACTGGCAGGCCTTTCAAGGCGCAGATATTCAACGGAGTGGTATACTACAACAGGCTGTACCATATGGTCAGCAACAAGATACAGGTAAGGAGCAGGGGCAAGGTGCAGATACTAACGCATCAGCCCACGGAAGGAAAGGCAAGGCAGGGCGCCCTGAGGTTCGGGGAAATGGAAAGGGACGCACTTATAGGATATGGGGCCAGCCTCCTCCTGAAGGAGAGGCTGCTTGATCAGAGCGATAAGACTACAATAGCCATCTGCAAGTCATGCGGCGGCATGGGCTATTATGATCACATAAAGAGGATAACGATATGCTCCCTGTGCGGCAAGAACGACTTCGAGGATGTAGAGATAAGCTATGCGTTCAAGATACTCCTTGACGAGATAAAGTCGCTTCACATACTGCCGACAATAAAACTGAAGGAATGAGGTGCTCAACATGCAGGCTGAATTTATAGATTATATAAGATTCGGGATACTCTCCCCTGAACAGGCAAAGAAGCTTAGTGTAGCAAAGCTAAATGTACCAGACACATACAATGAAGACGGATATCCGATAGATGGCGGCCTTCTCGACCAGCGCCTCGGAGTTATAGACCCTGGACTCATATGCAAGACATGCGGAGGGAGGGCGAAGTCATGCCCCGGGCACTTTGGGCACATAGAGCTGGTCAGACCTGTGATTCACTCTGAATTCTCCAAGGTAATACATACGCTTCTAGATGCGGTCTGCTTCAATTGCAACAGGGTAATGATAAAGGAGGCTCCCCCGAGCCCCATACCTGTCAAGGTCGTGGAGAAGCTCATCTCATCCAAAGAGGAGGAGGCTGCTATCCTTACAGTCCCGCAGCAGGCGGAGAGCAAGAAGGATGCATCTGCAAAGATAAAACTAAGCAAAAAGTGTCCATTCTGCGGAACTCCAAAGAAGAAGATAAAATTCTCCAGCCCGACATACTTCTATGTAGACGACTACAAGCTAAAGCCTGATGAGATAAGGGATACGCTTTCAAAGATAAGTAACGATGATCTGGAAAAGCTTGGCATAAACTCGGAGACGAGCAGGCCGGAGTGGTTCATACTCAGCAACCTGCTGGTACCTCCCGTAAACGTAAGGCCTTCCATCACCCTGGAGAGCGGGGAGAGGAGCGAGGACGACCTCACCCACAAACTTGTCGATATAATGCGGATAAACCAGAGGCTTGAGCAGAACCTAAATGCAGGCGCGCCGCAGATAATAATAGACGATCTGTGGGAGCTGCTGCAATATCATGTGACAGCATACTTCAACAACGAGACCGCAGGCATACCACCCGCAAGGCATAGGAGCGGAAGAGCATTGAAGACTCTGGCTCAGAGGCTCAAGGGAAAGGAGGGAAGGTTCAGATACAACCTGAGCGGCAAGAGGGTCAACTTCTCAGCAAGAACCGTCATAAGCGTTGATCCCAGGCTGGACATAGACCAGGTGGGCGTCCCATACGAGATAGCCTCAAAGCTTACGGTGCCATTCTATGTAACTTCGTGGAATATGCAGCAGGCTAAGGAATTCCTCGTCCGCAAAGAATACCCTACGGCTGTCAACGTAATAACGAAGGACGGCAAGCGCAAGCGCGTAATAGACACGAACAGGGAAGAGCTTTTGGCCGCGCTTCAGGTGGGAGACATAATAGAGAGGCAGCTGAAGGATGATGATATAGCCATATTCAACAGACAGCCTTCACTCCACAGAATATCGATAATGGCGCACAGGGTCAAGGTCCTGCCAGGCAAGACATTCAGGCTTAATTACTGCGTAACTCCGCCTTACAACGCAGATTTCGACGGAGACGAGATGAACCTGCACATACCACAGACGCTTGAGGCACAGGCAGAAGCTAAGTACCTTATGGAAGTCCAGTACCAGATATTCTCGCAGAGAGACGGAGACGTGATAATAACAAACAACGAAGACGGGATAACCGGCATGTTCCTCCTTACCCAGGACAGCACCAGGCTCTCAAGGGACGAGGCATCATACCTCCTCTCGCTTGCAGATATATACGACCTTCCCAAGGCGGAGAAGGACGGGACATATGCGGGCAAAGAGATATTCTCAATGCTTCTTCCAAAAGGTTTCAACTTCCAGACAAAGACATCAATGGGGACATTCAGCATAAAGAATGGCAAGCTTGTTGAAGGAATAGTCAACAAGGATACTTACGGAAGGGGTGAAAACAGGCTGCTCATAAAAATAGGCATGGACTATGGCCTGGAGGAGCTCAAGAAGTTCATATTCGCCTCATCAAAACTCTCTGACGCTTACGTTACCCTCGCCGGAGTTACAGTAGGGGTCAAGGAGTACATTGCCAACGCCCGCGTAGAGGAAGAGAGGGTCAAGCTCCTCAGCGAAGTCTCGGCAAAGGTCTCAGGGCTCATAGAGGATTACAAGAACAGGAAGCTCGAGCCTCTCCTCGGATACAACCTCAAGGAGTCGCTTGAGAGGATGATAATCGCAGAACTAAACCTGGCCAGGGACAAGGCAGGGGAGATGCTCCTAAAATACGAGAACAAAGACAACAGCGCACTCCAGATGGCCTTTGCTGGATCAAGAGGAAGCGTGCTTAACATAGAACAGATGTCCATGTTTCTCGGGCAGCAGTCAACCCTTAGCGGAGGGAGAATAAGGAGAGGATACTACACGGGCAGGGTGCTGCCTCACATCGTGCCAAGGGACGTAAGCCCGACAGCCAGGGGATTCGTCACTACCAACTATACAGCAGGCCTCTCTGCTATAGACCTCTTCATGCATGCAGTAGGGTCTAGAGGGTCTGAGGTGTACAAGGCGCTCCTTACCGCAAGGAGCGGATACCTATACAGGCGTCTCTCAAATGCGCTTCAGGACCTGTCCATAAAAGAAGATCTCAGCGTAAGGGATACCTCAGGAAATCTGGTGCAGACGATATACGGCGGAGACGGCATAAGCCCTGCAAACGTTAAGTTCCTCAAGCTCGCAGGCGACGAGGCAAAAGCGTGATTATTATGGCTAAAAAATATTCTGATGGAAGGGAAGAGTTCCATGTGGAGAAGGGAGACCCTGTAGGCATGATAGCTGCGCAGTCAATGGGCGAACCTGGAACGCAGATGGTCCTCAGGGCGTTCCACCTTGCAGGGATAGAATCAACCATATCCACATCTGGACTTCCGCGTATAGCAGAGCTTGTCGATGCGAAGAAGAGCCCCGCAACACCTATAACATATGTCTATCTTGACAAGAGCATAAACAAGGATCTCGAGAAGGTAGTCGCACTCATGAAGAAGATAAACGAGGTGCGCATGTCTACAATAATGCGCCACGCCCCGATGGAGAATTTCGGGAAGGGTCTGATAAAGATCAGCCTCAGCGGGCAGGAACTTGAGTCTGAGCAGCTTACAGCCAAGCAGGTCGCGTCAAAGCTTGCCAAGGAGCTCGAGGTGGAAGCTTACGAGAAGGATGGTGCAGTATACATAAACGCCCATACAAAGGACGCAAAGAAGATAAGGGCACTCAGCACTAAAATATCAAAGATGGTTGTAAGCGGCATAGAGGGCGCAGGAAAGACTACAGTGCAGAAGGATAAGAATACCGGAGAGTTCTACATAATAGCCGCAGGCAGCAACATAGAGAGCATAATAAACGTCGATGGTGTGGACAAATCCCGCCTTACCACTAACGATGTATTTGCAATATACCGGCTCTTCGGGATAGAGGCTGCAAGGAATTCGATAATAAAAGAGCTTAACCAGACGCTGAAGGAGCAGAAGATATCTGTCGATGAACGCCACCTGATGCTAATCGCAGACTCTATGACAAGCGCCGGCTCGATAAAAGGTGTCGGCAGGCACGGACTGAGCGGTCAGAAAAACTCTGTCCTTGCCAGGGCAGCATATGAAGAGACGGTAAAGCACCTGATACACGCAGCCGCTTTCGGCGAGATAGATCCGATGGAAGGAGTCACGGAGAACATACTCGTAGGCAAGCAGATACCGATAGGGACAGGTTCTGTGAAGCTCGGCATCAAGACAGAGCAGCCGAAAAAGAAATAGCTAATAAAGGTATGCGTGTAATCATAAATGCTAAAAGCGGTGTATAAATGAATCAGGAAAGACCATTCGATCTTCTGAACAAGGCTGTCGGCCAGCAGGTAATGATAAAACTAAAGAACGGAGACGACATAAGGGGAAAGGTGGTCTCGTTTGACATGCACATGAATATCGTGCTTGATAATGCGGAGCAGCTTGAGGAAGGAAACCTAAAGGCAAAGATAGGGACAATGCTGCTTAGGGGCGGAAACATACTATTTATATCTCCTGCGTAATATATACCTCTGTTGGGCTTCTGGCGCAACGGTAGCGCGCCTGCATGGCATGCAGGAGGTTGCGGGTTCGAAACCGGCGATTACCTCGCCTGAGAAAATCCCGCGAAGTCCATCACCTTTTCTGCACGACACATCAGAAGGCAACATCAGTCCAGTGTAGTTATCCCCTTCTTCTCATATGCCACCTTCAACCCTGAGGCTATTCCCCACGGATAGAAGAGCAGCACAGATACAACTACAACAATCGCCGATGCCTCTATAAATGGCACAGTATTATACAAACCTGTGCTCCCTATTGCGGTCATAAAGAGCAGGAACGCTATGTATACAATATACCATATTGAGTTGTTGAAGTGCTCCCGTACCTTGAACCAGTATGCGAATACCGCAACTGCAACAGCAAGTATCAATATCGCATAAGGCACAGACGGCCATCCGCTCCAGAAAACTATCAAAGATGCAGCTGCAAATGCAATTGGGGCTATCACAGGCCCTGCCCTGCCGAGAAGCGGTTTCCTTGTAGTCCCCTGCCTCCTTGATATGATCATTGCAACAGGGTTCGTTGAGAAGCCTATATAGCCTGCCACTACTGCATCTGTAAGAAGTCCGTAAATGGAAGGCAACGGTGCAGCTATAAAAGCAACCACGCTGCCAACTATTGCAAATATCACGAGTGATATATACGGTATCGCATAAGTCTCGTTCAGCTTTTTCATTGACTTATTCACTATCCCTGACCTTCCCATGGCAAAGAGCAGCCTTGATCCGCCGCCAAGATAGATATATCCTGTCACAAACGGGCCTATTATCCCTACAAAAGCCGCGATTACCAGCAGCCATAGAGCATTATAATTGCCTGCCAGATAAACGAATGGGTTGCCTACAAGGCTGGAAAGGCTTGACCACTGCCCAGCGGCAGTTGCCCCGAGAGATGTTATCGCAGTGGAAGCCCAGTTTATCCCTCCGACGAAGACGGCATCGAAAAGCAGGTAGATGAGCGACTGCCCTACTATCGTCAGTATTATGGCTTTCCACAAGAAACTCTTCGATTTGAGCTCCTCCGCGTAATCCGGTATCACCCTTATGCCTCCGAAGGCAAACATCGCAAGTGGTATTGCAGAGAATATGCCTGCGAATCCAAACGGCGCGAACCCGCCGCTGTATCCTGTAAAGTTCTTCGCGTTGAAGAATACAAATGCAAGCCCAAGCGCAACGACAACATACGCTATAATCTTTATTACTCCAAATGCCGCTGTAGACCTTCCGAATTTTCTAACCCCGAAGTAGTTGAACGGCACGAAGAGCAGAAGCAGTACCACGCCTATAACTGCACCTACTAGCGTGGGCGCTCCCGATGAAGTTAGAAGCGTAGGGAAGAAGTAATCCAAGCCTTCCACAACCGCAAGAGCCTCGACAGGCGGTATAAAAAGATACCATATCAGGTCCGCGAACGCATTTATGAGATTGGTGAACCTTCCGTGAGTGTACAGGGAATACCTAGAAGGCCCTCCCGCTTCAGGATGCACGGCAGAGAGCTCGACATATGTAAGTCCTATCGTAGCGTAAAAGAGCGCCCCTATAATCCAGGCAAGTATACTGCCAGGGCCGGCTATCGCAGTCATTCCCGCCGGACTGAATAATGCCGCAGTTCCTACTGCACCAACGACTCCTATTATGAAAATCTGAAACAGGCTAAGTTCCTTCTTAAGCCCAGGTTTGCGTTTTGTATTTTTACTTGCCGTTCCAACACCCACTTTCTCTTCTCTGCAAAAGTTTTAAATACTTACTAATCAAAAGCAACATTCCCAGCCATGGCAGCCAATAAATATAGCAAATTGCTGTAAATTTCAGCTAATAATTGATATTTTCAATAAAAAGTTATAAAAAAACAAAACATATATATACATGCATGCATATAATCTTAGCATGCAGAGTGTCGAGCGTATAGTTATACGCTACACAAGCACGCCGCAGATAAATGACCTCACAGAGCTTTCGGTATGGCTATGCATGGTGTTTGGCCTATCCAACGGGCAGGATCGCAGTGAAGCGAGGATCCTAGAAAGCATAATACAGAAGAGCATAACTGGAGATGGAATAACGAGCAAGGAGATAAGCGAGACTGTAAAAGTCCCAAGAAGCACGGTAATATACCACCTTAATAGGTTTCTATCTTCTGGCCTCATAGTGCGCAGCGGAAGGAAGTATTTCCTCAGGTCTAACGATATGGCAAGCACGATAGAGGAGATAGAGTCCGACATGCTACGCGAATTCAACAGGCTAATACACATGGCAGAAAGATTTGACCAGATAATGGGTGAAAACTCTCATGGACGAGGAAAAGAACCAAAAGCAGGCCGACAGCGCCAAAGGGCAGTCGCAGGCAGATAAACAGCAACCGAAGGAGGAAGCTGCACGGGCTCAGGAGCAGCCAAAGCCTGCACAGGCAGGCAATCCCGCGGAAGAGCTGAAGGAGCTCAGCGACAGGCACCTCCGCCTAGCGGCAGAGTTTGACAATTACAAAAAGAGGACGGCGAAGGATATAGAAAACTCAAAGAATATAGGCAAGGCTGAGATGCTAAGCAAAATCCTGCCGATACTGGATGAGTTTGAGATAGCCATAGACGCAATGGCGAAGAAGGGAGAGACGGACAGAGGCATGGAACTGATATTCTCAAACTTCGTGAGTGCGCTTAAGGGCGCCGGCTTGCAGGAGATAACAGCGGAGGGCAGTTCAGATCCGTACAAGCACGAGATACTCATGGCACGAGAGTCTGAAGAGGAAGACGGGAAGATACTCGAGGTCGTGCGGAAAGGCTATACGTTCAACGGCATAATGATACGCCCCGCTTCAGTAATCGTATCGAAAAAACAGGAATCAAGAAAAGATGATAAATAGGTGAAAATATGAAGATCATAGGAATAGATCTGGGAACATCAAACTCTGCAGCTTCAGTTCTTGAAGGTGGCAGACCAGTGCTCATACCGAGCTCCGAGGGTACGTCATTATATGGGAAGTCATTCCCAAGCTACGTAGCATTTACCAAAGACGGCCAGCGGCTTGTAGGCGAGCCCGCGAAGCGCCAGGCAGTGGCAAATCCGGATGGTACGGTAAATGCATTCAAGAGAAAGATGGGAACCAACTACAAGTATAAGATATTCGGGAAGGAGTATACCCCGCAAGAATTATCCGCAATGGTGCTCCAGAAGATAAAGAAGGATGCGGAAGCCTTCCTCGGCGAAGAGGTAAAGAAGGCGGTGATAACCGTGCCTGCGTACTTCGACGATAACCAGCGCCAGGCAACAAAAGATGCAGGCGAGATAGCAGGCCTTGAAGTAGTCAGGCTTGTAAACGAGCCAACAGCAGCCTCACTGGCATACGGCCTTGACAAGCAGTCCAAGGAGATGAAGATACTTGTATACGACTTCGGAGGAGGAACCCTCGACGTCACAGTGATGGAATTCGGCAACGGTGTGTTCGAGGTAAAGTCGACAAGCGGCGATACCCAGCTTGGAGGTACTGATATGGATTTCGCAATAGTCAATTTCCTACTAGGCGAGATAAAGAAGCAGCATAACGTTGATATCTCAAAGGACAATCAAGCCATGCAGCGCTTGAGGGAGGCTGCTGAGAAGGCAAAGATAGAGCTCTCAACAGTCCTGAGCAGCGACATAAACCTTCCCTTCCTCACGATGGGACCTGGCAATGCGCCCATACACTTCACATACTCGCTGACCAGGGCGAAGCTTGAGGATATCGTGGTCAGCATCGTAGAAAAGACAACGAAGCCTGTAATGCAGGCGCTCAAGGATGCGAAGCTTGAACCTAATGACATAAGCAAGATAATACTAGTTGGCGGACCTACAAGGATGCCAATAGTGCAGAGATATGTAGAGCAGCTCCTCGGGAAGAAGATAGAGCGCGGAGTGGATCCGATGGAAGCAGTGGCGTTCGGCGCCGCCATACAGGGAGGTGTGCTGACTGGCGAGGTAAAAGACATAGTGCTCCTCGACGTGACACCGCTCTCGCTGGGCTTGGAGACCTACGGCGGAGTAATGACAAAACTCATAGAGAGGAACACCACGATACCTGTAAAGAAGACGCAAATCTTCACCACTGCAGAGGACAATCAGCCTGCTGTTGACATAAACATACTCCAAGGCGAGCGTGCGATGGCCAAATCAAACATAGAGCTTGGTAAATTCCAGCTTACCGGTCTTCCTCCATCCCCGCGCGGCACTCCACAGATAGAAGTAACCTTCGATATAGACGCAAACGGGATACTGCATGTGAGCGCAAAAGACAAAGCTACCGGCAAGGAGCAGTCAATGAAAGTTGCCGCGCCCAATAAGATGAGCAGGGAAGAAATCGACAAAAAGATAAAGGAAGCGGAGGAGGCGGCGGATCAGGACAAGAAAGATCTAGAGCGGATACAGATGAAGAATGAGGCTGAAGCCACCGTATACACTACTGAGAGAACAATAAAGGAATTTAAGGATAAGGTTCCAAAGGAAATAATAGAAAAGGTCGAGAATGCGAACAATGCCCTGAAAGAGGCAATAAAGGCTGATAATACGGAGAGCATCGAAGGCAAGCTTAATGAGCTGAAGAGCGTGCTGCAGGAGATAGGCTCCAGCATATACAAGGGCGGTGGTCCAGGAGAGTCTCCTGATGGGCAGGCCCAGGCTCAAGGCCCAAGCTCAGATGGAGCTCCGGGTCCAGATGGAGGCCAGCCTGGTGACACTATAAACACCGACTTCCAAGTCAAAAAATAGTGTAGCGTATGGATAAAGACTACTACGATGTCCTCGGAGTGCAGAAATCCGCCTCCCAGGAAGAGATAAAGAAGGCCTACAGGGAACTGGCCCTAAAATACCATCCCGACAGGAACAAAGCCCCTGATGCCGAGGAGAAATTCAAGGAGATAAACGAAGCATATGCTGTCCTCAGCGACCCCCAAAAGAGGACGCAGTACGACACATACGGTCCGGATAAGTTCGGGCAGAGGTATTCACAGGAGGATATCTTCAGGGGCTTCAACTTCGAAGACATATTCAAGGATATGGGAATAAACATAAACTTCGGAGGTTTCGAGAGCAGCGAAATATTCGGCAATCTCTTCGGAATGCCGCAGGCGCATGCAAGGGGGGATATAGGCCAGAACATACTCTACCGCATGGACCTGTCCCTAGAGGAGGCAGTTCTCGGAACACAAAAGGAGATAAACATAAGGCATGTAAAGAAATGCCAGAGCTGCGGCGGCTCAGGAGGAGATAAAGGTGCGAAGATGGTGCAGTGCAGCGCATGCCACGGATCAGGATACATTGCCATAGTTAGGAACTCCATGTTCGGGCGAGTGCAGACAATGTCGGCATGTGCGCGCTGTGGTGGCAGAGGCAAGTACTACGATAAAAAATGCAAGGTGTGCTCCGGTAAAGGCGGCGTACCTGCAACCGAGACTGTAGAGGTAAGAATTCCTGAGGGTGTAGAGGACGGCATGCGCCTCCGTCTCCAAGGCATGGGCGATTTCGGGAAGGATGGGAGCGGCGACCTATACGTGGAGGTCCATACGCTCGAGAGCGATAGGTTCAAGCGTGACGGCGACGACATAATAAGCGAAGTCAGCTTGCCTTTCTATACGGCCATACTGGGCGGCATCGTGCAGGCGCAAACAATACGCGGAAAGCATGAGATAGAGATAAGCCCAGGTACAGAACCTGGAAAGCGCATAATCATTAAAGGCGCAGGATCAAAGAGATTCAGGCACGGTGGATATGGGGACCACGTGTTCATAATAAAAGTGGAGATACCAAAGTCGCTCTCACCGGAGGAGAAGGAACTGATAAGCAGGTATAAGGATCTCAACGAGAAGCATCACGACGAATCCCGAAAGAAGTTCGGCATATTCTAGATGCTCCTTCCCTCCTTGCCTATCCTTGACAGAGTAAAGAGGAGCACTGCCATAACCAGGATGCCCATCGCAAAGAACTCTGATGCTGTCACAATGCTCATGCCCTTTGCCAAATACGCTATGCCAAGCGCAATGTTGACAAAGGCAAACAGTGGCGGTATAGCAGGCAGGCCTATCATATACTTCTTAAGCAGCACCATTGTGGCTATAAGCCCTGCAAAGGCACCCACCACAACGAAATCTCCAAAGAACGTGCTTGCGAATCCGACATAAGCACCTACAGCAACCATCAGAGGCACGGCAAGATCTCCGCTTCCAAGCATAATCTGCGATACGACGGGAAATCTCCCTTCCCTTGCATAATCCCTTATTATCTTATCCTTGTACATGCCTTCCTTCTTGAGTCTGTTAAGTATCTCTCCCTTCTTTTCCTTGAAGTAGCCCTTTGGCATTATCTCCACCTCAGAAGACCCTATGAGGAAAGCCAGATTGAGGTTCAGGGCACCCTTCGCAAGCGCAAGCATGTGCTTGGTAACGAACACTGCAATGTAATCGTAAAGGGCTATTATCGCCATAAATGCGTACGCAAACTGGAAACCGGAGATGCCAAGCGCAAGCCCCACTCCCATGCTTGCAAGGACAGCTGCGGTATTTCTCAGCGACTGCTTTTTATTTTTTGCAATAACCAAGCCAACCGCTAGCGCAGCCGATACAAGCGCTGCATATGTGTAATCTGCGGGACTCACAACAGATCCGATAACAAGGAAGAAGAGGAAGGATGTGGCTATCAGTATCACCGCAGCCTCAAAGAGCCTGTAGAGTATCTGCCCCTTGACCCTCTTGAAGAGCCATATGAGGGCAAAACTCACGACAAAAAGATAGACAATGAATATCAGGAAGAATCCAGGAGTCGCCTGCGGCGTACCTGCAGACTGCAGGTTTTGACCCAGCGCATATATTGGAAAGGCAAACTCCGCAACGAGCAGACCGCCAAACTGCACTATAAGGAAAAGCGTAATTATGTTTGCCAGCTGCCTATACTCTATTATCCTTTCCAGACCAACACCGAATGCATCTACTCCTCATCCCTCCGTACAGTCTTATATACCCCTGGCTTCGGGCAGAAGATGTCTCCCGAGCGCTCAAGTTCATATATATACTTCTCTGCCTGCCCCTTCTCCACTCCCTGCTTCTCAGCCTCTTCAAGTATCCTCACTATTTTCGCGGACCCCCCTTCCTGGCTCTCGAGGCTCTTAACTATGCCCATGATTATATTTATCTTGTTTACCTTTTCCCTTGGCATGCCTGTTATCAGCGTGTCTATATCCTTCCTGCCTCCCCTATCAACCGCAAGGGTGTTAAGCATAGTCTCAAAGAGCGATATGGCGAGCTCAGCATCTTTAACCTCTACAGTATTGGCCAGCCTGGACTTGGCACTGGCCTCTGCCATCCTTACAAGCCCCTCTATCTGCCTTGGGGTCATGGGCACAGCACCTTCCTTTATCCCGAGCGTCCTGAGTTCCACATAATACTCTTCTATCCTCTTGCTGGATTCCTGCGTAAGCCTGGGCTTTACCATCTTCTTTGCATATGCTATGTACTTCCTCAATATCTCCGAATCAAGCGGCGGAAGAGCCACCTGCTCATAATCCTTCATGTCTGCAAGCTGCTCTGCAGCAGCCTTATGCTGTATTAATATATGCCTTGCTATCACCCTGTCCTCCTCAGGATCCATCACGTCCCTTATTGGGAATATTAAGTCAAACCTCGAGAGCAGTGCAGGAGGTATGTCAAACTGGTCAGCTGGATAGTCATTGGGGTTGAATCTCCCGTACTTTGGATTTGCAGCCGCAAGCACCGAAGTCTTTGCGTTAAATTTCGCGACTATTCCTGCCTTAGCAACGCTTATAGTCTGAGACTCAAGGGCCTCGAGAAGCCCTGACTTGTCATCTGCGGTTATCTTGTCGAATTCGTCTATGCTGACCTCCCCTCCGGCGCCAAGCACAAGAGCCCCGGCCTTAAGTGTCCATCCTCCCTCGGCAAATTCATCACGCTCAGCAGTTGCCGTAAGGCCTGCAGATGTGGTTGATTTGCCGCTTACGTAGATTCCCTTCGGGACAAGTGCAGTAACTGCCTGAAGCAATCTTGTCTTAGCGCTTCCAGGGTCTCCAATCAGCATTATATGTATGTCGCTCCTTATGGGCCCTCCATCTATAAGCTTCTTGTCAGGTGTCCCGCTGAAGAGCTGCAGGGCCAGCGCCTTCTTTATATCCTCATGACCGTATATTGAAGGCGCTATGGATTTGGCTATCTTCTGGAATATCTGCGGATCCTTTGACATCTCTATTATCCGCGCCTCGTCCTCCTTGGTTATGTCTATCTCTGCAAATTCCTTCTGCTTGTGTACTACCGAGATGCTGTCCAAGAACATGGTGAATAGCACTTTGTCCTCCTTGCCCCTGAATGTCTTCCTTGGCTTTATCCTGAGTATCCCAGTTATGCTTATCCTGTCACCAGGTATAACCGTATTTACCATGTCGTCCTCGAGCCATACCTCAAGCTGCCACGTTGGGGTATTCCCGCGCAGCCTCTCGAGCGGATCCTGAACTGCTATCCTCTGGAGATTTATGAACTCGGATTCTTCATTGACCTGTTTCAGCGACCTGCGCCTGCACTGCGGGCATATCTCCTGAACGTTGTCCCTGTCTATCTTGACCTTGAGTACTGTGGAGCAGAACCCGCACCTGAATACGCCTACATTGACCTTTGGTGTTATCTCTGACCTCTTGACCACCAGAGAGTCGAGGGTAAGGAGCTTACCTATATACTGGGATCCGACATCCTGTATAAGCGGCATTCCTGCATCAGAGCCAAAGAACCTTGCATATACAGGTTCCGTAAGCTGCTGGCCAGGGCTGAAGGAGGAGAGTGCGGCATTTGCTATCGGAATGACCTCGTCAGGGTTGTCCACCATGCTATCTGCAAGCTCTATGTCAAACTTCTGCAGGTCGCTTATGTTAGGATTCAGGCTCCTCTTTGTCGGGTAGGAAACGAAGAGCTCGTTTATTGCATCTATATAGTATAAATTGAAGAAATCGACAAATTTCTCCTTGAAGTGTTCCTTGACAATGTCGTCCATTATAAAACCCTGAGATATAGAGCAAAGAGGTTTCTCATGGCAGGATAATAAATGTTTCTACGAATATAAAGATACATAAAATAAGAAGGGAGCTCCAGTGCAGAAATTCTATATAACCACCCCGATATACTATGTAAACGACAAGCCGCACATAGGGCACGCGTACACTACTGTAGCTGCTGACGTTCTTGCAAGATGGCACAGGATACGGGGCGATGAAGTATTCTTCCTCACCGGAACGGATGAGCACGGTGAAAAGATAAGCGAAGCAGCCAGGAAAAACTCTACAACCCCGAAGGAGTTTGTTGACAGCGTGGTTAAAAAATACATTGACACGTGGAAGATTCTGCAGATATCCAATGACGATTTCATAAGGACAAGCCAGGAGAGGCACGAGAAAGCTGTGGCCGAGTTTATAAAAAGAATGGACAAATCAGGCGATATATATAAGGGAGAGTATGAGGGCTGGTACTGCACCCCGGATGAGACATTTGTCACAGAGACGCAGCTCAAAGACGGAAAGTGCCCGTTCTGCGGCAGGGAGGTAAGACGGATAAAGGAGGAATCATATTTCTTCAGGATGAGCGGATACAGGGACAGGCTTCTAGAACTATATAAGTCGAACCCTTCATTCCTCTCTCCTGATTTCCGCTCTGAAGAGATACTCAATAGGATCAACGCGGGCCTTAAGGATCTGAGCATAACCCGCACTGCGGTAAGCTGGGGAATACCGTTTCCACTTGACACAAAACACACCATATACGTATGGGTCGAGGCGCTGATAAATTACATAAGCGCCCTCGGCCTCGGCACGGAGAAGTTTAGCGCGTTTTGGCCCGCAGACGTACATCTGGTAGGAAAGGAGATAAACTGGTTCCATTCGGTCATATGGCCTGCAATGCTCATGTCCGCAGGATTCGATATCCCTGATATGGTATTTGCGCATGGCTGGTGGACAATAGAGGGCACCAAGATGTCTAAATCCCTCGGCAATGCCGTAGATCCGGTGGAGATGTCAAGAAAATATTCTTCAGATGCATTCCGCTATTTCCTCCTAAGGGAGATGCCCCTCGGGCAGGATGGCGATTTCTCAGAAAGGGCAATGAAAGCAAGGATAAACAGCGAACTTGCATCGGAGATGGGCAATCTGCTGCACCGCACAATATCCATAGCCGAAAAATACGACGGCAAGATAAGAGGCCGGCCTGAACTTGATAAAACCCTGAACATCAGTGAGATAGATAGAAAGGTATGCACGCTTGATACGTTCGGGGCCCTGGAAGAGATATGGAGGTTTGTGAAGGAGGCGAACAAGTATGTTAACCAGAAAGAGCCGTGGCATCTGGAAGGGGAAGAGCTCAGTGAGGTGCTCTGCAACCTGCTTGAGGCCTGCAGGGTGATATCCATACTAATCTACCCATTCATGCCTTCCACATCAAGCGAGATGGCAAAACAGCTCTCATGCACAGAGAAGCCTGAGCTGAAAAACTGCAGTTTCAGGAATGAAGCTCCGAGGCCAAAGAAGGGCAGCCTCCTATTCAAAAAATACGAGTAAATGTGGAAAAGCGCCTCTTTACCCAAGTCTAAGTATACTTTGCAGTTAGGCTGACTACCTGCTCTATCCTGTTTGAGAATCCGGAAGTGCCCTCTATCGTGTAATTTAGCCATAAGTACCCTGTATAATAATTTCCAAGTGGCCCAGCAGCTATCCCTCCGCTGTTGAAGCAGTACACGTTGAATGTATCGTATGTATCGGTATAAACAACAGGTGCGTTAAATGTTGCCGGATAGTAAAGTGAATTTGCGGTAACCCAGGAGTTGCCGTAGAGCGGACCATTACCTGATGAATTGAACTGGCTGGAGCAGGCAATCCCATTTATCTTCATATTTCCGCCAAGGGCCTGTGCCAGGTTTATGGCCAATACGCCATTGCTGCTAAGCGAGTAAAATCCGCAAGAAAAGCCAGGGACTGACGCACAGTTCGGGCTCGCCTGTGCCGGCGCATTCACGCTCACGCTGAATATTATGAAAAGGGATATGGAGAGTACCAGAATTCCGAAACCGAGGGAAACAAGGTAATCGACTGCAGATTGCAGCCTTAGATTGCCGCGCTTCATTGCGTTTCTTGAGAGATCCAACTACTTCGCCTTCATCTCCACTTTCGCTTCGAAATCGGAGACCTGATACTTGAATTCCTCGTTTGATTTTATTAATCCTTTCTCCTTCAGGAATTCCCTTGCAAGAAGGTAATAAATCAGGGCCAATGCCCTTCTGCCCTTGTTGTTGCACGGTATAATCATATCAACAAACTTTACCCAGTTGTCAGTGTCGCAGAGCGCCACGAGTGGTATGTTGGTCTTGTTCGCCTCCTTCACTGCCTGCTTCTCATTCCTTGTATCGCTGACAAGTATTATCTCGGGCTCAATGTAGTCTTCCCTGTTCGGGTTTGTGAATATCCCTGGCATTACCCTGCCCTTAAGGAGCGTTGCATTTGTTATCTCTGCGAATTTTGATGCAGCGGAAATGGCATATACTCTGGATGCAGTCACAACAATATCCTTCGGCTCATACTGGGCAAGCATCTTTGCCGCGTCCTTTATCCTGCTGTCTATTGTGGAGAGGTCAAGCATATACAGCCCATCCTCCCTTACTTTATAGACAAACCTCTTCATTCCCGGCGTCCTTATCTTCGTGCCTATATGTATCCCTACCTCCAGATACTCCGCCTGATCCACAAGAAAATTGTTCTCCATTAACCATACCTCTCAAAATGCATTCGGGGTCGCCGAGATTTTCATGGCATAAAGCCCTTTGAATTCCCTAATATTTTATACTCGGGTCATGTGCTCCCTAAGCACAGAGCCTAACCAGACTAGCAGACGACCCCGTCCGCAGCAATATATTGATACTAAATGCTTTTTATCCTTATCGCACCCCGTCTTTACTTCATGCTGAAATTTATAATCTCATCTATGAGATCGACATGGCTTATCAGCATGCGCCTGCAGCAATACCTGCTTACCTTCAGTTCTCCAAGAACCTTCTCCGGGTCTTCCTTGTTCTTGTTGACCCTCATGTCAAATTCCTCCCATCTGTCCGCTACTACCTGCCCGCAAGAAAAGCATCTTACCGGTATCATCATAGGAAATCACCTATAGGACTTCTGGAACCTCGCCCTTGCCTTAGGACCCTTGAATTTCTTCGGTTCCACCCGCCTATAATCATCAACAAGAAGTGCTCTGTCATAATCCATGTATTTCTTCCTGAGGGATTCGTCTCCAGCCGCAGCTACAATCGCCTTTGCCAGTGCGCTTCGTGCAGCCTGCGCCTGCCCACTGCTTCCCCCTCCCTTTACGAATATCTCTATATCCGATTTCGCAGCAAGTTCAGAAGCCTTCTCGCTTACGAGAAGAGGCTCAAGTATGATATTCCTGAGGTCACTTGGTTTGATTAGATCGGCGTTTATCCTATTTACCCTGATTATGCCGCTGCCGGAGACTATGCTGGCCCTTGCTATAGCCCTCTTCCTCTTGCCCCTGACGGTTATAACGCTCTCCCTAACCTTGGCTGCAGGCTTCTTCTTGTGCCTCGCAGCCTTCTTTGGCGCTTCCTGTTTCTGTTTTGGACTCTCCTTTACCTGCGAGAATTCATTAAGTTCCTTGTTAAGGCTATCTGTTTTTTCTTCTGCCATATAAATCATCAAATCTTATATCCAAGCTTGCCGGAAAGCTCCTTTATGCTTATGCATGTCTCAAAGACGCTCTCCTCCCTCTTTGCCTCTATCTCGCTGTATTTGATATCCTTGAAATTCTCTGGCACGCCTATATACACCTTAAGCCTGCTGTATGCCGCCTTTCCTGTTGCCTTCTTATAAGGCAGCATGCCACGCACTATTCTTTTGACGAAGAAGTCTGGCCTTCTTGACCAGTAAGGAGAGTGTTCGGGATTTGCCTTGTCCTGAAGCTCTATGTGGTGCTTGTACTTGCCGTATATGCTCTTCAGATGGCCGCTTATTACGAGTTCCTCTGCATTGAATAGGTTTACCTTGTTGCCCTGGAGGAGCAGCTTAGCTACTCTTGTCGATAGCCTGCCAAGAACATAACCTCTGCAATCTATGTTGTATTCCTGCACAAAAATCACATAATAACTTTTATCTTGTCCTTTTTAAGCATTTGCCCTATGTCGACTATCTCACATCCGCTGCGCTCAAGCTTCTCCTGTGCCGAAGCCGAGTAGCTTATGGCAGAGATCCTGAACTTCTTGCTTATGCTGCCAACACCAAGCACTTTTCCAGGGACTACTATATCCGAGCCGTCTTCGGCGAGCATATCTATCTTATCCAGATTTACCGCTACCATCTGCCTCTTCGGCCTTGAGGCGAGCTCTGCAATCCTCTTTGCTGTTTTGCTTGCCCTTCCCGCGCCTGAGGCTAAGCTTATCCATTCTGCCTTGTCCTTGTTTTCTATTCTCCTTGTTCCTGCCATTGCAAAACCTTTCCATATGCGGGGGGTGAGATTTGAACTCACGCAAGTGCTAAACTACTGACCCCTCAAGCCAGCGCATTTGACCATGCTCTGCCACCCCCGCGTTAATATTTCTTTACCTCTTTGTATACTTCTTTTATGTCATCTGTTATTATACTTAACGCCTTTCTCAGCACCTCTTGGGGTGGCAGCTGTCCGAAACTCTCTATGTAAAACTCAAAATCTGTATCGGAGAGCGCCTTATAGGTAACCAGCGCAGGCTGGAACTTTGCGCTCCTTGCCGCATTGTTCATAACCGCCTTGCCGTCAAGCCTTATGCTCTGCCCCTCCCTTAGCTTCATTATCGGTATGTTCTCGTTAGCTACCCTTACTTCCTTGTCACTGCTCCTGAGGTCCTTAGAATACACTACAGTAGGTCCCGAAGCATTCATTGAAAAGACTATCTGATCGTTCTTTGTATATCCGCTCAGCGGTGTATGTATTGGCACCAGCCCTATGCGGTGCGCAAGATATTCATCAAACATCGCACCTGAGTTTTCATACAGGGTAACACTGTCTATAGCAAAAGTATCAACGCTGTTTATTGCAATCCTTCTGAGCGAATTTGCAAAGTTAAAACTGATGCCACTCAACTTGAACCTAATCGAATTCTTATTAGACTCTATCATTTCCAGCTTCATGCAATCATAAAAGGCGTATTAATACTATATAGCGTAATATTCTTAAACCTTATTTATGTGTATGCTTTTCCGTGCAAAACCCATATACCATGCAGAATCATGAACCTAACCGGCAAAGCAGGATTCATACTGCAGCCCGCTAGGGAAGGAAGAGGTTGCAATCCAATTGCCAACACCGCTGGAAGTAAGCGCGGCGTAATATACGTTAGAAGTAAGTCCTGCAGGTGTGTACCCTCCGACGCAGTATATGTAGTTATTAACCACTGCGCATGACTCCCCACCAACTTGGAGAGGATAGCTGCTACTCTGTTTCCATGCTCCTATCCCGCCGCTTCCTACAGCTGCATAATAAACGTTTCCAGTCTCACCTACTGAAGCCCCACTGTTGGTGTACCCTCCGACGCAATAAACAATGTTTCCGCTTATCACGCACGGCTGCCCTGCTATGGTAATTGGATACGGCTGCGTAGCAAGCCAGTTTCCATCAGCGCCTGAAGCGATACTTGCATAATAAGTGTCTGTTGTGAATACACTTGCTCCATTGGATCCGCCTATGCAGTATAAATATCCAAGATATGTAACGCATGATGTGCCTGTTATCTGCGCTATGGGATATGGGGTCCCTGCGCTCCATCCTCCAAGCCCCGAGGCTCCCGCAGAGGAGTAGAAGATATCATTTGTGTAAGCACTGTCGTAATATCCTCCCACGCAATACAAATCACCAGTATAGCTTCCAAATGCGCACTCTTCCCCGACAACGCTTCCAGGATAACTGGCAGCTGTATCCCATCCTTGTACACCGGTATAAGCCGATGAGATTGGCGCGTAGTATACGGAATTTGAGGATGTGGATCCGCTTCCTCCCACGCAAAAGACCTCCGCGCCGTTAGAGGCACACGATTGGTCCTGCACATTAGCAGGATATGTTACCGGTGACTTCTTCCATGTCTGAAGCCCGTTCTGTGTCACACCGCCATAATAATCATAGGTGGTGCCTGTACTTCCAGTATCCCCTCCGACACAATATACAAAGCCCTGTGACGTAGTAGATACAGTTGCACTGATGCTTGCGATCATCTGGCTGAGGCCTGTCTGAGAGCCCTCAGAATATACAATCCATAAATATCCATTGAAGTGCGAACCTATTGCTGAATTACTCAATGGACACGAGAAAGAAAGGTTATACGTCTGCCCGGCAAGAAAATTAAGGGCAACAGGAGAGTAAGATGTCGGGGGTGTCTGGTTCGTGGTGCAAGCAATTCCCTGAACAGTGATTCCCGTACCTACATATCCTATGTCTGCGGTAAGTATTCCTCCGCTTGAAAGTTCCGGATTACCACACTTGAATCCTGAATATGCAACGCATGCTGTCGGCAGGCCCGATCCGCTAAAAACCCCCAGCTCAAAGAGCGCGCCCAGAACCACAGCAATGATTAGTATCGCCCATCCATACGTCATCAGGTACTCCATGGCGCTCTGGATCCTGAGGTAAGGAACCATTATTCTATATACCTATATAATGATTTAAATCCTATCTCTTGATCCTGCCATGGCTCGAGGATAAATCCTTCGCAGCCTCAGCGCAGAGAAGGTTAAGCTCTCCTGCAAGGCAGACCGCAGCTATAACCTCAGCAAGCTGCAGTCTTGATGTTCCCTCAGGATCATTATCCCCGTACAGACCCATCATCTTCAAAACTTCCATCTGTGTCTCTCTCTTAGTGCCGCCACCATAAGTCCCTACCTCTATTGAAGGCAGATAACACGAGATA
This sequence comes from Microcaldota archaeon, assembly GCA_021850805.1. Taxonomy (GTDB): domain Archaea; phylum Micrarchaeota; class Micrarchaeia; order Micrarchaeales; family CABMGC01; genus JAKBQS01. The sequence continues at coordinate 64,702 of JAJZKO010000002.1, forward strand.
TACAGACCGCCTCTTACAGCAGTAGCATCGGTAAGAGCCTGCGCTCCTTCAACAACCTGTGCCATATCCTGCCCGAGGGCTAGATACAAAGAGGCAAGCATGTTTGCAACATGCCCGTTAAAACCATGTGAACCGGCAAGTGCCGAACCGCTCAGGTTCTTTGACTTGTTCAGATCTGCCACTGCTTCAGGCTTAAGTCCAAATCTCTTCTCAAGAAGCGCTGCAGGTATGAACATATCTACAATCACCGAAACTCCCCTGCCTTCTATAAAATTTATCAAAGCGGGTTTTTTGTCTGAGCACATGTTTCCCGACTCACTTACTATCCCTGCCTCTATCCCCTTGCTCTTGCCGAACTCAATTACGATTGCATCAGATGCCATCTTGGAGGCTATGGTGACCATATTCATTCCCATCGCCGCCCCAGTTGTAGCCCTGAAACGGAGATGCACATCCCTTCCTGATGGGTAAGGCCTGCATTCTATAAACCTCCCATGCCTGGTGCTCCTGGAGAATGCCTTCCTGAGTATCTCCTGCCCTGCAGCGCTGGACACGAAAGCTGAGAATGCCGCAGCCTCCTTGACGTTTCCGGTCCTTATAAGCACATCTCTAGTCATACCATCCCTTATTACTGCGGCATTTATCCCGCCTGCCTCATTCGATGCAGATATTCCCCTGGATATTCCCGCGACGAGTTTGCCCTCCGTAGTCGCAAGAAGTATGGGATAACTTCTCGAGGCATGCATACCATTGACCTTTATCTCCCCTGCATATCCAAGCGGTACGTGCACTGCTCCAACAGGGTTCTCTATATTCCTGTCAACAGCATCATTGAAGTCGAGGATTCCTGATCCTACGGCAGAGAGGCTGCATCCGAACTTCTTTTCCAGATAAACCCTCCTTATCATAGTTGCTGTATTGCTGTCAATGCCAAGGGACTTCTCCAGGGCGTAAAGTTTTAATTCCCCGTTCTCCATCCTCTTCAACGCCTCATCAATATTTTTCTTATCCATAAAAGCACCTCATATAAGTTTCTCTTTTGTATTTGCCAGCCCATCATTATAAGCCAGCCTGTGCTGATTCAGGCCTCCTGCAAGAGCCGCAGCCGCTGTAAATGCCGCAACACGGATAGAATTAGATCCAGGGGCTGCATCTCTGCGCAGACCCATTATCGCTTCGCATTCCTTTCTTGTCGGGGAGTCCAACCCTTCGCTCCCCCACTCGAAATTGGCAAGTGTAACAGAGTACATTATGCCTGATGCGCCATTCACCTTATAGGGCTCCGCATCAGTAACGCATGATGAAGATAATATCGGAGGAGAGCCCGCGACTGCAGCCATCACTCCAGCTATTATCTCCGGCTCCATTCCACACATATGCGCTCCAGCTCCCAATCTCTCCCTCCAGAGGTGATTCTTAGAGTAACTCATAATATGCATATCCTCCGCACCGCCGTGTCCTCCTCTTCCGGAGATTTCGTGCACTATATATGATTCTGGAAGGAAGACAGACGCTTTAACCTTCCTGCCGCGTATGCTCTTGGCAGAAACTGCCATGTCCCCGTCTTCGCCTCCGGCCAGCCAGAGGCTCCTGTGGGGTATCTTTTCCGCATCAAGTTTCGCAGTAAGGAAGTTCCTCAGTAGTATGCCTGTAGCATAGGTAGCTATCTCATGCCCGTAAAAATCCCCGTGCATCCTGTATATGAAATTCACCGAGAGCTCATGCCTATCTCCATTCTTCGCATAAGAGCACGTTATCTCTCCAAGCACACCACCTTTCTGCGAGAGTATCCTGTTAGCAGCATCGTATATATCGGATAGGAATTCCGCTGAAGTCATCGCTCTGCGCGCTGCCTCCGCATCTTCAAAATTTTCGAACATGAAAGTCGGCGATCTAGTCGCCACAGAATCCCTTTCCGCATAAACTTTCACCGTTCCGCTTGAACCGTAATCAACAAGCTTCTTAATCATCTTTATGCCAAAGCTCACTCCTTCAGTAACTCCACCCCTAAAATTACACATCGGTATAAATTCCGAGGCGCCAAAACCAGCTTCCTTGTGCCCGTTTTCATTTACCTCAACCTCGATGCTTACCGGCCCCGCAATTGTTATCCTGTCCCCGCCTATGTATTGCACATATTCCGGTTTTCCTGACTCTGTGGCAAGATCCCAGTGGGCAGAATTCCTCAGGTAGTCAAGCCTGACTCCGTTTCCGGATGCTTCCATATGCCTCTCCACTCCCCGTCTAAGCACTTCTCCGGCGTAGTACTGATAAAAAGCGGCAATCTCATTCTCTGCGAATGCAGAAGTATATGCTCTTACCCTGCCCTGTTCGAACCTCTTCTCGATCTCCTGTGGAACCTTGTGGAGCGGCACACGCCCCCTGAAAACTCCCTCTGCAAGGGAGTCAAGGACGCCTTCAAGCTTCTTTCTCTGCGCAGGGTACCTTCTCTCTATCTCGTAAGCCATTACATCACATTTCCTCTTCTATAAGCCGAACGGTCTCCCTTGGCGTAGATCCGAATGGTATTCCCGCCTTCTTGAATGCAGCGACCTTCTCTTCTATACTCCCGCCGCTTCCAGAGACTATTGCACCAGCATGGCCCATCTTCCTGCCCATAGGCGCATACCTGCCTGCCATATATGCTACAACTGGCTTTTTTATCAATCCATCCAATACCATCGATGCTACTTCCTCCTCCTGCGAACCGCCTATCTCGCCTACGAGCAATATTGCTTTAGTATCACTATCTTCCTCGAAGAGCCTGCATATCTGCGAGAACCTCAAGCCCTGCACCGGATCTCCCCCAACTCCTACGCATGTGGATTCTCCAAGCCCTGCCTCAGACATTCGTGAAGCCATCTCATACATCAGCGTGCCGCTCCTTGAGGCTATCCCTATCTTTCCAGGAGAAAAAACGGCATTAGGCACAAAGCCTATCTTAACCTTTAGCATGGGATCTATTATCCCTGCAGTATTAGGCCCTATAAGAACGGCTCCTGACCTTCTCGCAGCAGAGACCATCCGTACCTCGCTGTGCAACGGTATGTTTTCTGGAGGAGCCACAACCAGCTTTATCCCGGCGTTGAAGGCTTCAAGCGCCGCGTCGAGCGCAGCCGCAGGAGGCACAAAAAGAACAGAAGAATTTGCATCCGTAGCATCGACAGCTTCTGATACAGTATCGAATACCGGCACTCCATTGACATCCTTGCCTCCTGCACCAGGCCTCACCCCTCCTACTACGCGTGTGCCATACTCTAGCATGGTTATCGCATGCATGCTGCCTGCCCTGCCAGTTATACCCTGCACTATGACCTTCGTATCCTTATTTAGTATTATTCCCATCAAGCATCAACCGCCGCCTTCACCGCACTCTCCAGGTCTGCAAAATTACGTATGCCACACCTTAGCAGAACATTCTCGCCGCTTCTAACCATGTTTCCAGCCATTCTGACGACAATCTTGAATCCTGGCTTCCTATCCTCTACAAATCTGCGCACGCCTTCCGCCATCTCGTCGCACCTGTTCAGCCCTGCAAATAGGTTCACCAGCATCGCCTTCATGGATCCGCGTTCGCTGAGAATGCAGCACGCTTCGTACAAGCCGTCCCCATCAACCTGCGCCAGGTCTAAGAAGTTCGCAGGTTTTCCACCGGCCATGCTTATCATATCCAGTGTGGCCATCGCAAGCCCTGCACCACTGCATACCAGACCTATATCCCCGCCGATATCAACATAAGACCATCCCTTCTTCCACATCCTTGCTTCTATCCCATCCTTTACCTCATTGGTGCGTATCTGCGTACTATCAACCGATATAACCGCATCAAGAGCTATCAGCTTCCCGCTGCGGTCCACCCCTGCAGGGTTTATCTCCACCGTCTCGGCGCCGTAATCACGGAATATCTTGTAAATTCCCATAATAAGCCTGCCTGCCTCTTCCCTCTCGGCAATACCCGCTGCCTCTATAAGCCTGTGCGCTTCCTCAACACCAAACCCGTCATCAAGATCAAAATAGTGCCTTTCCAAGGAGGCCTTTCCATCCTCAACGTTGATGCCGCCATTACCGGCTATTGCAACTGCCTTCGCACTTGAGAAATCAAGCGAGAATGCGAAGTAATATTCCTTAGAAGCATCCACGCGCTCCTCAATTATAAGGCTGTCTACAACATGCCCGTCCACGTTCAAACCTAGCATCCGTGCAGAGGCATCTGCAGCCTCATCCTCGGATGAGACAAAAGAGACAAGCCCGCGCTTTCCCCTTCCCTTTATCCCAATAGGTTTTATTACTGCACTACTTCCCAAAGCCCTGAATCTTTGAACTGCTTCTGCAACTGTGAATACCTCAAAGCCCATGGGAATGCGTATCCCTTCTTTCTTAAAAATCGCTTTTCCATCAGTCTCCTTTATATTCACCAGGCTTCACCCTACAGCGACATCAAGCATATTTGCTGCCAACGCGTATCTGACAGCATCAGATACATGCCCAAATCCCATATTTAATTAAGGATATGTGCATCGTCATGTAACGTTGCATAGAAAATCTGCAGACAAGTCATACGCGGCCTTTCAGGAACGCTGCCCCTCCTCTCAGCGAGACGCTCACAGGTGTGCATTCAAATCCTTCCTTCCTAATACACCTGCAAGTTTCCTCATTGCATAGTATTATTGCCATTCCTCCTCCGCCGCCTCCGCTGAGCTTGGCTCCATACGCGCCGCAGGCCTTAGCGCAAGAGACTAGCCTGTCCAGACCATCGCTCGAGACCCCAAGCCTAACAAGTGCATCGTGATTTGCATACATCTCCTTGCCGACAGCATCAAAATCACCTACTCTAATCGCTTCTATGCCCCTCCTTGCACATGAGTCTATGCTATCAAACAGTCTCTCTGCATAAGGGGTATCATTTTCATGCAGCCTTGAGACTATTCCCACAGTCTCCGCTGTGCTCTTTTTAGGTCCTGTATCTACAATCGCAATGTCCATTCCTGCGCCGAGCTCTTCCCTGCGTACTCCGCTTCCCTTGCTGTAGCTTATGCATCCGCCGTAGAAAGAAGTGGGCACGTCTATCCTCCCGGCATTCTCATTTCTATGTATTATCCTGTCGCCGTCAAGCGCGCGCTCTATCACCTCGCCTTCAGTGTAAGAGCCTTCATAGAGATTTGCTGCAGCAACAGAGAGCGCAACAGAGCACGCAGCGCTGCTGGCCAGCCCCTTCTGCACCGGTATCATAGAGCGTATCTCGAATCTTTTCGGGCCGATGCTGCCACCATCAGCACAGTACCTGCCAATGATAGTGGCGTAAGGCAGGAGCCTTGAATCCACCCTTCGTTTAAAATTATCGACATACGCGTTTATCGAGTCACGTGCAGAATATTCCGATGCAATATCCAAGAGCTCTGCATCCGAGAATACTGTTTCCAATGAGAAATCCGGAAGGGATATGTGCACCTTGCCTTCATTGTCATTTGCATCTACCGAAACGCTTGAATACAAACTCACGGCTATCGCGGCAGAGAGCCTGCCATAAACTACTGCATGTTCACCAAACAGCTTGATTACGCCTGGAGCCTGCACAACGGCCAAAGGAACCACCCGGAGGTGATTCCTTATTTCCTGGCTAACATTATATTTAGCTTTGCCTTTAGCCTGCCTGCTATCTCATCCAGCTCCTTGTTTCCCGAGGAGAAGCCTATGAGATCGACAGCAAAAGATGCAAAATTAGCACGCTCATAAGTACCCATGCTGAACATATGCACACTAGACGCGCCCTCTTCTATGACTTTGATTAAGCTAATCTCTGCCTTGCGCAGGGAAGGCGAAACGGCAGAGCTATAGTTGCTCTTTTCCGTTTCTATCTTCTGGAAAAACTCTATCGCATATATCGGTGACATTCTTCCGGATTCGGAGAGCTCTTGCGCTCTTTTCATGGCAATGTCAAAGGTCTCCTCCCTGAGCCTTATGGACTTCTGATCATAGCCTCCGGTCTTCGACAATGCCCCTATCAATTTAAGCAACGCCAGCGCATCAGCCGAACAGGCAGTGTCCATCAACCTATTAAAATCCTCCTTCGGAGGGGATTTCAGATAAGGAGACTGTTGGATAAAACCATCCAATATAACATCTCTTTTCACATATTTATATCATCCCTAATCCTTATGGGTTAAATTTGCCACTCAAAAACATCAGCCAAGTACATGCGGTGAGTGCACCATCGGAGTTGATATCGAGTAAGCAGGCACATAAACACGAATTAATATGTTTCTGTGCAATTAAATTTCATGGACATGTGGCAGAGCTATGAGAAAAGGCGCTTGGCTACTGATTTTGGGACCCGCCGCATCCTACTGTCCAGCGGAGAAAGGTGGAATGCCTCATTAAACCGGGTAGCGCCTAAAGCGGTGAGCCTTGAATCTAACGCAACAACCAAACTTAAATATACAGAGCAGGCAAGGTACATCATCGCCAAGGACATACTTGAAGATTTGCTGGTAACAGCATACGATGTAAACTCATTTTACTGCTTTGCAGCAAGGATTACAGACGAGATGCCGCATAAGATAATCCGCGAACTAAACGCATTCAGGAAAGAGCTAAGGAACCCTAATGTGGAGATGAGGTTCATAGGCTTTCAGAATGGGGCAAGGAACCTTACCCAGCACATAGATTCCATAAAGAGGCTCAATATCGGCCATTCTGCAGAGTTTGACTTGTTTGGAGCAGACAGGAGGCATATAGTTATGGATACCAAGGTAGGCAAGCCCTATAATCTTCTTCTGCTAAACAGGCTATACCGCCCCGGGGAGCTATCTACAATAGTGTTAAAGCCGCAGCCGGCACCTTCGCCGCCCAGTTCCCAGCCGCCAAATTCCCCAAGGCAGCAGGACAAAGAAGCCCAGGCGCCGCCTACAAATAAAGCTTAAAGCAGAAGACGTTGCTATAAACCGGACCTTCGCTATGGAGTTCGCTTTTCTTGATATAAAGCTTGTCCACCCTGAAGGTTCCGAATTCAGTATCCTTATATGTCGATAACAGTGCATATATCTTATCCAAGCCCTCGAGGCTCTTTACCCTGCCAAGGGTCACATGCGGTACGAACTCCTCCTCATGCTTAACTTCTATCCCATATGATTCCAGATATTTGCTGAAGTCCTCGTTTATCCTTCGTATGTTTTCCCCAGAATCATCTACATTCGCGTATACCACCCTGGGTATGCGCGTCCCGAAATAAGAGACGCCAGCGACACCTACTCCGAAGCTTTTTCGTAGCGATCCACTAGGCCTATAATTCTCGACAGACTTCAGGCTCTTATGTCCAAGATCTCCTATAAACTGCACTGTTATGTGTATGTTCTCTTCCTTCACCGCAGAGAAGCCTTCAACATCAAATTCCTCGGCAACCCTGCTTAGCCTGGCCCTGAGTTCCACAGGAAGATCTATCGCAAGGAAAATCCTCATAAAACCTTATAAATATTAAACAATTAAATACTGGTGTTTATATGGCCACTATAGCTCAATTCTCAGAAATTGATATAAGAGTTGGCCGCATAACAGAAGTTGAAGACCATCCCACAGCAAGGAAGCCGATGTACAAACTTTCCGTCGATTTTGGAGCAGATGTGGGGCGGAGGACGATAATAGCAGGAATAAAGGATTATTACAAGGGAGAGGAGCTTATAGGAAAGAAAGTAGTAGCCATAATAAATCTGGAGCCAAAAAGCATAGCAGGTATAATATCAGAAGCAATGCTTCTCGCCGCGGAAGACGAATCTGCAGTCTCGTTGCTCACTACGGATAAAGAGATAAAGGAAGGAGGCAAAATAAGATAAAGAGGTTTACCATGCCGAAGACTAACCAGAAAACCGTAATAGGGATATGCGGCCTAGGCGGCGCAGGGAAAGATACTGCCATAAAAGAGATATCAAAGATAAGAAAGATATCCGAGATACAGCTGAGAACGATAGTTGAAGACCAGCTCAAGCTCGAAGGCAAGGAGATCAACAACGAGAACCTGCGCCTCTGCGCTACAAAGCTCAGGGAGAAATACGGCCAGGATGTGATAGCCAAGAGGGCCGTGAAGAAGGTCAAGAAGATGCTTCTTGATACTGATTTCGTCATAATAAACTCGATAAAATCCCTGGAAGAAGCAGACACATTCAGAAAGGGCCTCAAATCAAAGTTTATACTTCTATCTGTATATGCAAGCCCTAAGACGAGGTTCGGGAGGTTATCGAAGCGCGGTCTTGCATGGGACATGACTGATTACAAGAGCTTTGAATGGAGGGACAGGGTAGAGCTGAGCTGGGGCCTAGGCGGTGCAATAGCCATGGCTGATTTTATAATATTAAACGAAGGAACAATAGCAGAGCTAAACAGGGACGTAATATCCCTTATAAAAAGAATGGAAAAACAAAAACGGCGCTGAGAGCATCAGGGAAGTGAACCTACCCCCTCTGGTACACTACCCCCTCCTCCGCTCCACCTGTCATGCGCTTCATGTTGGCGCGAAGAACCAGGATCCCACTTTCCGTAAGGTGCAGAGGCCTTTCCTCTTCGCCTTTCTCAGTGAAATCCAGATGGCCCTCGCGCTTCAGTTTCTTCAGAGTATACCAAACCCCACTCACAGAAACTTCGTATTTTTCAGCGACAAGCTCTACGAACTCCGTAGCCGTAGGCATCTCACCCAGCCCGATCTCCGAGAGGATCGCTAACTCCTTCATGCTGAGGTGAGGAATTGTATAAACATTACTATCTCTATATAATAGTTGCATAAGAGCACCAAAAAAACTTTTTATTTTTTTATTCGCTCTTATGCAGCGGATAATATATTGACTTGCCTATCAAGAAGAAGCAGTTCATTACTGTATTTACTGCTCCAGCTAGTACTACCGGCATTGTATTGGCGTCAAGCCCAACCCAAACCGCACTACTAGCCTGCATACTAAACACAGTAATCTCTATTGTGGAGAGTCAGGTATTTAAATCTTTTCTACAAATGCGGCTCCAATCATAGTGCCATTGCAGGATACGTGCACGCAGATTCAAGGCACATAGAATATAAAGATTTGACGTGCATACCATAAGATGCAACCGCGGTGCATGGGCAACAGACCAATCTTCAGCATCGCATGCATACAAATCTGAAAAATGTGAATGACCATATGTTACCTGAATTCATACCTCTCTCGTTTCTTCTTGCAATATCAGTCATATATGCAGTATTCGATGTCTTCAACAACCGCAACATACCAAATCTCTTCGTATACGTATGTCTTGCCGCAGGACTCATAATAACACTTACATATCCGTATCCTATTGCAATAAACAGCATACTAATAGCATTCGTCATACTCTCCCTTGGCTACATACTATACAGAAGCGGCATACTCGGTGCAGGCGACGTCATGGAATTTGCTACGATAAGCCTGATACTGCCACTTCAGGGCTCCGTAATACTTCATGTGCCGCAGCTTGGGCTTCCATTCATACTATCTGTATTCGTAGGCACTGGATATGCGGCAAGCATAGGCATACCAATATACTATGTCCTCATATCCGGTAAAAAAGCAGCCGGATTGAAGGCAAGAGCCGTACAGGCACACAGGAAAGCCACAGGAGTAGCGCTATTCGCCGCATACCTGGTGTTTGCCGCAATAATATATACTTATTCAAGCCTGACGCTATTGGGCGCAGTACTCATCCTTCTGATAGCCGTATCATCCTCTTCGATGATAATAATGGAGGATAAGATATATGCTGGAATGGTATCGCTGATAAGCACGTCCCAACTTCAGGAGGAAGACATGATAGCAACAAATATGCTGAGCAACAGCGAGAGGGCGTATTTCGAGAAAAAATATCCAAAATTTGGCAGGTTGGCCACAAGGAGCCTTATAAAAAGCATGAGATACGAGAAGAAGAAGATACCTGTCTACAAAAACGCAGCGCCTCTCTCACTCTTCATACTCATAGGCGTAATCGTCTCCTTGCTCCTAGGTAATCTCATCTTGCTGGTAATATAACGCACATATGTAGCTGCGGCTAATCAACTTCCGATAGAAATTCTGAAAGTACTTCGGCAACTTCGATATGATTTGTGTAATGCGGACTATGCCCTGCCCCATTTATAACATAAAGCCTGCTTCCAGGTATCCTTTCACTGAATAGCCTCCCATATGCCAACGGTATCCTCTTGTCTTCGGACCCCCATATTATAGCGGTCGGCTTCTTTATCATCGCAAGGGATCTGGAATCTAAGGTATCTGCAGATGTCAGCGAATCTAGGAAGCTATCCACAACCATCTTGTCTGATCCCAATACCCTCGAAGCCCTCACCAATTCTTCCTTGTTTGCCGCAGGGTCTCTACCCGACGCAAGCTCTGTCATGTACTCCTCAAGCCCCGCAGAATCCTCAAGTATCAGGCCAGAATATGCATTATTTCTTGCAGCATAGAGCGCGGCGACCCACCCTCCATAAGAATGCCCGAATACGAATGGAGCGCCTATCTTAAGCTTTCTTATTGCCTCTTCAAGCATCAATACCTGCATATCTACGTCGTAGCTTCCTTCAGGCGCTGAAGTTTTTCCATGACCAAGAAGATCAAATAAATATATCTCAATCTCGTCCTCAAGATCCGCGACCAGCCTTGTCCATACTTTTGTGCTGCCGGACAAGCCGTGCAGGAATATTATCTTCTTTCCCGAGCCCGCATGGAGCCTGTAATGCACTTCCGCATGCTTTGTCTGAATATATTCATCAGAAAATGATTCATTGTAATCAGGCATAAACCTACTTTAAAAGAAAAATTTATAAAGAAAGAAGCACACATCTCTATTAGATGGTTCCTTGCCTGATAAAAACTCACAGACAGGTATTACATACCTGATAGCCGCGCTCCTGATACTTATAGCGATACTCCTCGCAGAGCAGGACGCCGCACTATCATCTCTTAGGGCGCAACTCGTGTCATCTACCATGCTATCATCCGGGGCGAGCGCGCAGAACACATCCGCCGAGATAAATGCAACAACGCATAAAAGCCCAACACCCGCAGCGATGCTTCAGATAAATCTATACGCATCTCCACTGCGCACAGTGCAAAACCTTCACATAAATGTTTCCGGCCCGGGCCTCTCTTTCTCGCTGCCGCTAAACTATACAGGCACGTATCCGTATCTGGCAGCCAACGCACTTGAGCAGAACAGCACCTATAACTCTACGATGGCGATTAACTCCTCGCAAACGCAAATCTCCGCGAATGGAAGCGCAACCACTGGGTCATATCCTGCGATAATACCATACTTCTATCCTGAGCGGTATTCTCTGATTTTTGCAAATCTCAGGGAATACTCCTACTATAACGTTACTATAAGCGGATATTCGCGTCCATACTGCTACCGCGGTGTGGCGTGTCCAATGTTCATATCCCTTATACACATGAATTACACAATAGAGACAGGAGGACCGGGAAGCATATCTGAACTCAACATAAGTGCCTGAAGGATATAAATCGAGCATGCATATGCGGTCATCTGACAACATATCATGGATGCTGATAATTAGACTCCCAGTCAGTTAGGTATACCATATTCACAGCGTTGCCGTTATTGCCATTTCCGCTGTAGTCATTCCCGTTTCCATTCAGCGGCCACCACGCCAGCAAGCCATGCAGGTCTATGGGATCACCCCCTATCCCTTCAGCATAGAGCGCTGATATTCCATTTGAAGATAGCATTGTGTTATAGACCTGCACGTTCGATATATATCCGTCTATCCCATCGTTGGGGCATCCGCCGCTACCCATGTCGCATCCTATGTATGTATCGTAAAAAGTCGGGGTTATTATCGGATCCGAGACAGTCTCCGTACCCACCTGCGTGCCATTTATATACCAATAAATATGGTTGTCCTGTGAAGAAATTGCAAGAAAGACCCACTTGTGCATAGGGAAACTTCCGTATTGATTGAAATTATACCCCAAGGACGCTTCCAGGCCGCAATTGCCTGATGAAGGGTTGCAGTGAAGCTCCATTCCATAGCTATTCTCCCTGTCTATGACATCCTGCGACTGTGATGTGCTCTGCGAGCCGTTCACGTAAACCCATGCTGTTATAGTTATGTTGTTTGTAGTCAGGTTCAGCATGCTGCTTTTGGATTCGGAATTAATCTCCACATAACCATCTGTTATCATCGAGACATATTTTGGAAGTCCATTATTGCATGTGCCCTGCAGACTTATCTGCTCTGTAGTTCCCGGGCCGTATGGCCGCTGCACTATGCAAGATCCCGGGTTAACTGTAGGTACAAAAGCAGAGCCGCTGAAGACCCCAAGCTCAAACAACGCACCTAAGACTATGGCAATTATGAGTATGGCCCACCCATATGTAGTAAGATACTCCATTGCTGACTGATTTTTGGCCTGAATCATGATCATATATATAAAAGCTAAATTTAAATGCTTGCTAACGCCAACCTATTTTTCATCACGCAGTACAGCAGCTTAACCTTGACACGTCCTCATAAAAAGACTGTGCAGCAAGTTTGAAGCTCTCGCTGAGAGTAGGGAAGACATGCACAGTATCTATTATGTCATCTATAGTAAGGCCGAATTTCACCGCTAACACGCCTTCATGTATCATATCCGCAGCGTGAGATGCAAGCATATGCACACCAAGTATCTTCTTGGTCTTGTGGTCAATTACTATCTTAACTACTCCCCTATAATCTCCTACAATCTTTGCCTTAGGAACAAGGGCAAGGTTCAAAGGGCTGCAAGCGCACCGTATCCCGTCTTTCACTACTTGCTCTTCAGTCATCCCGACCATCGCCGCTTCTGGATATGTAAATATGGCACTTGGTATCTCATTCAAATTTATTCTTTTCTTAGCATGCTGGAAGATATTTGACGTTGCTACATTTCCCTCTTTCGCTGCGAGGGTCTCAAGCATCGGCTGCCCAGTTACGTCACCAGCTGCATATATCACCTTTGATGATGTCCTTAGGGTCTTGTCCACAATTACGAACTTCTTACCATCAAGCCTGATTCCTGCCGCTGTTGCATTGAGCTTTTCAGTATTCGCAGCCCTTCCAGTCGCAAACAAGACCTCATCCGCTTCGTAATAAAACGTCCTTTCCCCTATCTTCGCTTTCAGGATCTTCCGTCCCCTGTTTTTGTCTATGCCAACCGGTTCTGCATCTGTTACTATCTTAACCCCTCCTTTCTCCAGGTAACTTTTAAGATACTCGCTTATCTCAGGCTCCCAGTTAGGTATTATCCTGCTGCTCCTCTGGAGCAACGTAACCTTAACCCCAAAATCTGAGAACATCTGCGCAAATTCAAGCCCTATAGCTCTCCCGCCGATTATTAAGATAGAGTCTGGCAGCTTCCTCAAGGATAGTGCATCCTCGCTTGTCAGATAATCCACTTTTGACAAACCTTCGAGCTCCGGGACCATGGCACGCGCTCCTGTAGCTACAAGCGTATTTTTTGCGGCAATCTCCATTCTGCCTGCCTTGATCGTATCCTCGTCTATAAAAGATCCGAAAGAATTGATGTACGTCACATTCTCAAGTGATTCTAGAACAGTGCCGTACTTCTCATTCCTAAGCTTCTCCACGAGCCGCTTCTTCTCCTGGAAAATCTCTTCATAGTCAATTCCGTTAACATGATAATCGACCCCGCGGAATCTTCTCTCGCCAAGCTCCCTGAAGAATGTGCTTACGGTGAGTAGCCTCTTACTCGGAACGCATCCTACATTGATGCATGTACCACCAAGAATTGTGCCTTTGGTCGCATTCCTCCCTATCATAACCGTGCGCACTCCTAAGCTATTTGCCTTTATAGCCGCAGAGAAGGCGGCCGAACCTTGGCCTATTATGGCATAATCAAATTTCTCTATTCAATCGCCCTGTAAATATAGTCCTTATCTGCTATGTTGCACGAGATTATATCCTTCTTATACTTATCTATGTGCCCTATTATGTCCCTGATTATCGGTCTGACTTCGCCATTAAGCCCATAGATCCTCTCCTTGCCTTCCTTCCTTGCGCTTACGAATCCGCAGTTGAGAAGGCAGACCATATGGTGTGAGACATTGCTCTGCTCTATCCCAGTGGATGATACTATATCACTAACCCTGAGCTCCTTGTCAAGCAAAGCCGCAAGTATGCTGAACCTGCTGTAATCGCCTATTGCGAAGAAGAAAGTCTTAACTGCTATCTTATCCATAAAATCACTCTATAGAAGCATTTATCGCATCCTTAAGCTGCGGCAAGGTAACTGAGGGCGAGCCATTTATGTATAATACGGTGCCGTTTGCAGAAACTAAGTAATATATATCCAGGTATCCCTCCGGATCGTAAGCAGCAGTAATATTATAGCCCGCTACTCCTGGTGTTATGGTGCCGTTTGCATAAGCATCAGGTGCATAAGAGCTAACAAACTCACCTATTGGCTGGCCTGCATAGCCAAGGTCCTTGTAAAGTTCCAGCTCCACTATCTTCACGCCTCTCTTCCTGAAAAAGCTATAGTTTCCATTCAATGCAGAGTTCCCCTGCGCACACGTCGGGCACCATGTGGCAACAAACCAAAAAAGAACCTCATGCCCCCTATATGATGAGACATTAGCCTCTGAGCCGTTTTCAAGAAGGAAGGAATAGTTTGGCGCCTTCATTCCTACAGTAATATTCCGAATGCCTGGGCTGCTATGACTATTCCCCTGAAAAACAGAGTAGAGAATGACCAAAGCAATTATCCCTAGAATAAGCACAGCAGGAACGATATATTTTAGTCTCATTTTTTCACCATGCAGCATCTCCCAACTTTCATGGCCTCCATCAATACGCTTATCACAAGAAGTGCAGCAGATGCAAGCATAATCGGAATCTCGTAAGTCGCAAAAGGCCCCTGCAGCTTCCCCGTAACTCCTATTATAGTAGATGTCGATGCGCCAATTGCGGCAAGCAGTGCAGGTATAACTGAGGTGCAGCAGAGGGCTCCGGGGATTGCAATGGCTATTGCAGCTCCAAGACCTGATTTAGTGCTCATCTTCACACTATTCGAGAATGCGAAAGCATTGATGACTATTGATAGTGACAACAGCACTCCAATAATTGCAGCAAAAGAAATTGCATAAAGACCAAGCCCAAGAGCAAGATGCGGTGCAGCGAGGTTTAACGAGGAGCCACGCAGCAGATACGAATAAGCGAAGAAGAAAAGTATTGCAAGGAATGCAAACGCCGCAAGGTATGCCCTGCGCCCAAGAACCATGCGTATTCCATTAGACGCCTCAGTCCGCATAACATATGAATGGCCATTCATATTTATATTCTTTACTACACTTAATGCATCTGCGGTGTTATAGAGTCATGCATACCATTATACTGTCTGGGCCTCTATACAAAACCCAAAATTACATTTGCTCCCATCGGGATTTGAACCCGAGTTGCGGGGTTGAAAGCCCCACGTCCTTGGCCGGACTAGACGATAGGAGCGCATTAAATTTTATCCTCAATCACAGATAAAATACTATCCCTGATGCTGCTCTCGTCTCTCGAAGCATCAATCATGACAAATCCGCCATATCTCTTTGAGAGCATAAGGTAGCCTTCTCTAACCCTCCTAAGAAAGTCAAGCTTCTCAAAGAACTCTCCTCTCTCATTCCGCTTCCCTATCCTCTGAACAGCCGCTTCTGGATCAATGTCCATCAGGAATGTTATATCCGGAATCCTGAACCTGGAATTAAGCTTCTCTATCCATTCCACCTCGAGCCCAGCGCCGTATCCGTAAGCCAGGGTTGAGAAGAGATACCTGTCAGTTATAACTCCGTGCCCTTCCTTTAGCATCGGCTCGACGAATGTCTCCATGTGATACGCCCTGTCCGCCGTGAAGAGTAGCTGTATAGTATCCTGGCTGAGCTCTTGCTCCTTGAGGAGCTCTTTTATGAACATCCCTATCCTGCTCTCCGTGGGCTCCTTGGTGAGTACGAACCCCTTTCCTTTCAGGCTTTCGTAGAGAAGGCGTGCAACAGTGCTCTTTCCGGAGCCATCTATGCCCTCTAAGGCTACGAACATAATATCACAGGACAAGAGTTAATCGGGTTACTGGTTTTAATATTTTATGCAAGCATCTTGGTAGTATGATACTTTCAGACTTTGACCTTGAGAGCCTTATAAAGGAGAAGAGGCTTGTGATAAAGCCATTCAAGAAGGACATTATAAGGGAAAACGGCCTTGACCTGCGCCTCTCGAACGAGATAGCAAAGCACATCAAGCGTCCGGCAGGGTTTGTACTGGATCCTTCCAACCCAAAACACGTCAACAACGAATACGTATCTGAGAAGAACAGCCGAGAACTTATAATAGAGTCCGGATCGCAGGTGCTTCTCTCTACTATAGAGAATGTGAAGCTCCCAGAAAATCTTATAGGATTCGTTGAACTGAGGAGCACATGGGCACGCCACGGCCTCATAATGCCGCCCACAATCATAGATGCAGGTTTCGCAGGCAATATAACGCTTGAGGTGTTCAATGCCGCAAGCAGCGGCATACTTCTAAGGCCTGGAACAAGATTTGCGCACGTTATATTTGCCACTACACTGAATAGGGTACGCAATCCTTACAAGGGCACGTACCTCAATCAGAAGGGGATAAAATTCCCCAAAGTAATAGGAAAGTAGGAAATTACCTTGTAAGGTCTTCCACTTCGTCTTTTCTCGCTTCCTGGGATCCTGGGACAGGTGCTGATACCAGAACCACGTCGCCTACATTCTTTACGCTCTTGTAGAGTATGCTCTTCTGCCTCAAGGCACCCTTTGCGTCTCCGCGTATGTTCTTCCAAGGAACCATAAGAAGCCTGCTCACTTCGCCCTTCTCAAGATCCACTATAACATCCTGCACTTCACCAAGATACTGACCGGAATCGCTGTATATATCCATGCTATATATTTCAGAGATCTTCATGCCATCGCCTATGAATAGTATTCATGAGGCATGTATTTAAACCTTTGTAGAGGGAAAGCGCCACCATATATCAGCGATGCTCTTACGCCAAACAACCCTAATATAAATTACCGCTTCCGATAAGTATACGCGATTGGGATGGAAATAGGCGTTATATCATCATCAGAAGGCTACTCGAACGAAGAGCTCAGGGACCTCAAGAAGGCGATATCCAAGAGCGGCGCAGAGTACATAAACATAAACCTCTCAGAGTCGTTTGTCAGGATAGAGAAAGGTGCGGTTGCTGTAATGCACACAGATGGCGGCAAGGCGGAACGCATAACCCCAGAAGCTGCGGTAATGAGGAGCATAGGGATAATAAGGGATTATGAGCAGTTTAGCCACAGGCTCTGGCTCGCGCAGGCAATGGAACTAAATGGCATGACCATATCAAACAAGATATCTTCATGGGTATCTGCAAGCGACAAGCTCGGCACTCTCGTAATCCTCTCAAAGCACAAAATACCTGTGCCAGATACCACATCAAGCGAGAACTTCTTCCACGGATATGCCGCAGTCAGGAAATATGCCGATACGGTGATAAAGCCGCTAAGGAGCGGCAAGGGCATAGGCGTCTTCCGCATAAGCGATCCTGATGCGGCAATGCATATATTCAGTTATTTCACCAACCTGAGCAAGCCAATATACGTACAGCGATTTCTGGAGAAGAAAGGCAGCGGCGACTTCAGGGTGGTGGTAGTTAATGGCGAGGTGATAGGCGCAGAGTTCAGGAAGGCAAAAAGCTGGAAGAGCAACGTCGCCCAGGGCGCCGAGCCTAGAAAGGCACACATAAATGCGGAAATGAGAGAGATTGCGATAAAAGCTACTGGGGCGCTTAAGCTGGATTACGCAGGGATAGACATAGCAGATACAAAAGACGGATATTACGTGCTCGAGGCCAACCCTACCATATCCTGGTCGGGGTTCAGGAGAGTTACCGGAGTTAACCCTGCGCCCTATATAATAAAAAACCTGATCTCAAAGGCAAGGAACTAGCATGCGCTTTATGGCTGCATCCAGTCTATCTCATAGTATTCGTTCTTGCTTCCCGAGATTTTTATCTGCCTTACCTTGTAATATGTAACCGAAGTCTCCCTGTCAGCTATGGCAACTATAAGTTCCATCTTCTTCTCTTTGGCAGCCTTTATTGCTCCTGCAAATTCTGCCCCGCCTATGTACTCCTCCTCGCTCAGCGAGAGCATGCAGTATCGCGGAGCCGCGCTGTCAGGGTTTTCCGCATCGCCTCCCTTCCTATGGTAAAGTATAAAGTCTATACCCACCTTTTTCGCCACCGTGCCTCCGGTAACGGCCAGTATGAACGTCTTCCTCACAGAATGTGCAACCCTTATTACCCTCGCCCATTCCGATATAAGCAGCCTAGACTCACGCGGGAATACGTGTATCACATGCTTTGAGTGTATCCAGTCCTTTGCCCCCTCCTTAACCGGCTTTGCGCCTGGAAAATACAGTCTGAAATGAGTGCCGAACTTGAAGCCTGTCTTTATCACGTAACCTTTCTCCCTCCAGTCCCTGTAGACTTCGTATAAGCTTAGGAAATCAGCCCTCCTTGCCTTGGCAAGACGGATCAGCTCCTGCTTGCTTATATTAAGCTTCAGCATGCCCATCTCCATCAGGAAGAGGCTCTCGTATACATCAAGTTTGTTGAGCTGCCCTCTCTCGGCAGCTTTGTAAGATCCGTACTGTCCGAACCAGAGAGTCTCATAAAGCTCCTTACCTTTCTCATTATCGTCCACTATTGATATGAGGTCGCTCTTGAAGAAAATCCCTGATACAGAGTAATCAGGAAGCGATAACCCCGCTTTCGGGTAGGATTTCACAGGGGTCTTGTCAGGCGGCTTATATTCCGATGCAGTCCCTCTTACTACCAGCCCCCTGTCCCTCCAATCCTTATATGTGAAGTATCTCGCAGTGAATTTCTTGTCGCTCCAGAATCTTGCTGCGATATCATTAAAGGAGACGCCTCTGCCCATACTGGTGCATTTTGCGTTCCTTACGTCTATAAGATACAGCGCCTCTTCAGGGATGAGCATTGTGCGCCTGCCTGCCTCTTCCCCGAAGAATCCTTTCTTAAGCAGATCCTTGGATGACTGGTCGCTTGCAAATATGCTCTTCCTTGACTTAAACTCTATCTCAAGCATCCAATCATTTCCCGGGATTTGCATTATCTTCTTCCTTCCCCTTTTTAATCCTTTCCAGCTCGGCATCGAAGAGCGAGAAAAACCTTTCCCAGGTGTACTTCCTTTCCACTTCCCTTCTTCCTTCCTTTCCCATGCGCTCGGCACTCTTAGCATCCTTGGCCAGAAGAAGCATCTTCTCCGCCATCTCCTGAGGTGAGTTTACAAGGAAGCCAGTCTTACCATCCCTTATCGTCTCCGTCGGGCCTCCTTCATTGACGGATATTACGGGCTTCGAAGAAGCCATGGCCTCAAGGGGTATAAATCCAAAGTCCTCATTTATTGCAGCGAACATCACAGCCATGGCTCCGCTGTAAAGTTTGGTGAGCTTGCTCTCATCGACATTAGTCATTATCTGTATCTTGTAACCTTCAGCCATCTTCTTTATGCGGTTCATGTAAGCCTGGTGCTCCGGATCCTTGGAGAGGGTGCCGGCTATTACCAGCTTGAACTTCCCTCTTCCGTCCTTCTTCTCAAAACGCTTGAAGGCGTCTATAACATAATCCTGCCTCTTATTTACCAGTATCCTCGAAGGATAAAAAAAGTAGTCTTCGTAAGAGGAGTTCTTATACTTCTCGACGTCTACACCTGGGTTTATAACCGTTGCCTCTCTGCCGTAATACTTGCGTATCCTGCCCCTTGTCGTCTCGCTGTTTGTTGCAATGCCCTCAAGATCCTTCACTATCTTGTTGGCTATCATCTTGTACGCCCTGGCAAAAGTTGCATATATTATCTTGTCCCCGTATCCCCTCCCCTTCATCCTTGTGGAATAGAGATCGTACACTTCCCTCGGAGGCGTATGGCAGTACCACAGGACACGCTCGTTCTTGTGCCGTATCCATTCGCTCGGGGATATATGCGGGTTGAGAACATCATAGTCCTCATCTATCCGTATGTTGTAAAAATTATATCCATACTTAAGCCCCTGCGAAGCCCTATACGGGAGCCTGCCCTGGAGCGGCACATCCTTGCCTATCTTCCTTATATCGAGCTTCCCGAAGTCTTCAAAGGAAGAACCCTTCTCATATTCGAGGGTGTATATGGGCGCCTTGTAGTGCTCTGCTATCTTCAGGAGCACCCTGTCGACACCGCCTCTAAGGTTGATATACGGCTGAAGTACAATTAGCTTCATATCGACGCTGACCCGCTTTATCCAGGAATGGAATAATTATTATGTATCCAGCTCGGCTTAGGCACCACATAAGGTAGCGTGCCTGTGAAATTGTCAAGCTTGAATATCATTATATGATTACCAGTATTATTCACATAATTGACTCCTGTCACGTTTGAAGGATACACCAAAGTGAATCCGGGAAGCTTCCCAAGGAAGAACCCCCTATAGTAATTCGACTGGTAGAACTCGGAGGGTGCATTGGTGATCGTGTCATTCGGCCCGTTTGGCATGTATATGGCCATGAAGCTTAGGAACGTCTGGTTATTGCTCGTAGGCACCGCTCCCTCAAAGAAGCTATCAGATACTGCTATATTGGTCTCCGTGCCGTTCTGGTAAAAGAGACGCACTGGCGCTCCTGTAGAGAGGAACGATTCGGGCATGCAATACGTAGTATTTCCTACAGTTCCGAATGGGAAACTGCCAGTGAACTGCAGGGCTTTTATGTAAACGTTTGTACTATTTGAGATCGAGCAATAATCGCCTATGCTTGACCCTGTGCTGGTCAAGACCGATTCCGGTATCATTATATATGACGGGTCGTGAGCAAGCTCGCATCTGGAAGTTCCAAGCACATAAGACTGACCATACTGCTGCCCTGCGCTTATTGCAAAAGTCCTGGTGGTCTCATTAACACCTACGCAAGCCAGGAAATCCAGCGCACCCCACTTGGGTACAAGCTGATCATCGAAAAGCACATAGCCCGCCTGCGCAGAGTCCATGAAATGCGCAAGTTCCGTATAATTATATCCATCAGCAGGACCTAAGACGTACTGGGCCGCAACCTTGTAATCATATGTAGGCACCGCATTGTCGCCCCTTATAACCGCGTTGCTGTTTCCAAACCAGTTAATCCAATCCCCGTAATCCCACCATGAGAGTATCCTTGGTGCGTTAGGCCCGACGTTTGCCCTCATCCAATCCGTGGCCGCTATCCAGCTTGGCGATATTGTATTGCAATACAGGAAATTGCCAATCTGATTATTGCTATTCTGTATGGTAGTGCAGTTGGGGTTAAGGGCTGCCGCAGAAGCAGAATAAAGTACAGGTATGAATATTGACATAGCCAGCAGGCCTATCAGCGCATATGCCGTATAAACGTAAATCTTATCCTTAAGCCCCTTCTCTGCTATGATTATTATCTCCCCTATTATAACCGATAACGCTATGGCATATGCCACTGCGAAATGCGGAAGATACTTGACCTCGCTGAACCCTGCAAAAGCAAGCACGATTATTACAGACACTGCAAGTATGCTTGTCTGCGAGTTCTTGTAAAAGATATTCATTGCAGATATGATAAGGAAGATCGCCAGTACACCAAGGACGAGAAGATTGCCTGGCAGATGCAGCGCAACCGAACCCATGCCTGCGCTGTCAAAGTTGAAGTTCAGCCCTGTCGGTGCAAACTCCTGCACCGTCATGAAAAGCGGCGTATTAGGGGTTGTAAAATGCGCGCCTATGCTCAAGTAATTCAATATTGGCTTACCTAACGGAGTAAAGAAAGTAACGAGCAGGCCGATTACTATTATTGCTGCAAGCATAGCTATTCTTGTTATTAAGAGATCCTTCTCCGGTACATCGATACTCATAACCTTGCTTGTGTATTTCCTTATGCTCTTGGGCAGATCATCTGTCCTTGGCAGGTAGTCCAAGAGGAATATGACTGCAAGAGCAAAGACAGGTATTGCTATAATTATAGGAATGCCTGCTACGCTCGGTGTCCTGTTCGTAAGTGATGCTCCGTATGGCGCATAGAGCAGGTAAGTTATTATTATTACCCCTATAACGATTGCATTCATTATGTAGAAATCAGTGTTATCCTTCTCCCTTAGTAGATTAACAGCTCCTTGCAGGAATATGTAAAGCCCTATGATTGCCGCAGGTACAAAGTAATAGTGTGCACCTAGGAAGTTGGAGGCAAACGCTATTCCAGCAAGTACTGCATAGCGCTTCTCCTTCATGTTCCTTATCGCAACGATATAAGTGGCAAAGAAGAAGAAGAGCGCAAATATGCCCCACGGTTCGAGAAGCTGCTCCCCAGCTATGAACGGCTGGTAGATAACCGGCATCGCGGCAACAAGCGTAGCGCCAAACAGGGCAGCTTTCTCCCCGTAATCATATTTTATGAAGATGAATACCACGAATACAAGGAGCGCGGCAACAAGGGGCGGATAAAGGCTGCTCACCTGGCTAAGGAGCGTATTATTCAGATATTTATAGTGGAAATTGGTATTTGCAAGGTCATACCAGTATACCTCCAGATACGGCACAAGAGGCTGTATCCTGTGATTGACTCCCTGCACAACAGACGGCCACGCGGCATGGTCAAACGGTATCTGATAGCCGTAAGTAAGTATATACTGCGCGCTTACCATGTCAAAATAAGGATCGAACTCGAAGTATTTCGGCGCTACTCCAAAGCTGAGCATACGGCTCGTAAAAGTGAATATTAGAAGAAGAACAAAAAGGAAAGTTATTATGTTGCTGGTGCTCAGAAGCGGCTTCTTACTGCGGTGCGCATGTACTTTGTCTCCATGAGCATCTCTGGTAAAGGCGATCTCACGGTGAAGATGACGTTCTTCAAGGCGTCTCTTCTCCTCCTTGTGCGATTCGGAGATGCGCTTCCTCTCCTCTTCGCTTGAATCCTTGAGAAGAGCCATCTCGCGTTCGTGTTCCTCTTCAAGTTCCTTCTCCTTCTTCCTATGCTCCTCAAGCATCGCAGCTCCTTCCTCGCCTCCATGCTCATGTATCCACTTCCTTACGGAGTGTATGCTTGACGAATCGAGATCAGCAGGCAGAGCTCCTGTTCCTGCACTGCCTTTTAACATGCCCAAGCCAGAGTTCAGGTCAAGCACTCCCTGCTTAATGCAGAGCACAAGGCCTATCAATGAAAGAATTATTACATTGGCGTTGTACAGCCATATCGAGTACGAAAAGAAATGCAGATATGGTATCAGGTACGCCTCAAGCCACTGTAGTGTAGGGGGAAAGATGAGTCCGAATATTACGCCTATCGAATATATCTCCACCCTTGGCATTCTTGTTTTTCCCAGCAGCGCAAAGGCAAGGAGGAAACCTGGCACAATGACAGCCAGTATGCCAAATAGTATTACCAAAAATAGCACTATAAAGACCCAGATAACATATCTTTTTCAGCATATATTTTTAAATAGCTATCTAAATATAACGGTGGTGAAAACTTGTTGCACAAAAACAGCACGCATATAACCTATATCATTATTGCAACTGGGCGCAACGCCTCTCAAAACCTAATGATTGCACAAGCTCTAAATATAAGGCGCAACAAGACAAACTGACCTATCTGGGATGCTTTAGAATGCAAAGAAAAGTCAATGTTGTAGGAGCCGGAAATGCAGGATTAATGGCCGCAAAGACCATAGCAAGATACGGCATAGACGTAACCATATACGACCAGAAGCGGAAGCCCGGCTATCCGATAAGGGCTTCTGGAATCGTATCTGCAAACGGGCTCTCGCGCCTTGGCGTTAACTGCTCCAAAGCGCTTACCAATTCATTATCAGGAGCACGGATACACGCAGGCAATTCGGTACTGGAGGTAAAGGCGAAGGCTCCGGTAGCAAAGGTGCTTGACAGGGGAATTCTCAACGAGATATGCATGGGCGAGGCGGCAAGCGAGGGCGCATCCATAGTAGTAGGCAAGAGGCTCTCCGCTGCCGAAATTATAGCAATGTCAAAGAATGATATAATAATAGGCGCAGACGGCGCAGTATCAGAAGTTGCAAAGGCATTCCACATGGGAGCAGTCAAGAGATACGTCCTAACATATAGGGTCGAATACAACACAGAGCCGCAGGACATCGAGAGCGTCGACATATACCTTAACAACAGCATCTCCCCCGGGTTATTCTCATGGGTATGCCCGAACGGGAAAGACGTCCTTGAAGTCGGCATAGGCGTATCCTCCTCGCATGGGAACAGCAAGAGGGCATTCGACAGGTTCGTAAGCCATTACGGAATCACCAAAATAATATCCGGGGCAAAGATAATTTCCGAAGGCGCAAGCATAATACCAATAGGACTGCGGCAGAGGATAGTAGATGATAGAAACCAGGTACTCCTTGCAGGCGATGCTGCAGGGCAGACAAAAGCCACGACAGGAGGAGGAATAGTATTCGGCTCGCAGGGCGGGATCATGGCCGGCGAGGCAGTGGCAGACCATATAATACACGGATCAAAACTCTCCTCTTATGAAAGCAAGTTCAGGAGAAAGAATAGGCTGGATCTTGCCATGCACTCAATGATAAGCAGAGCATACGGATCCCTAGGCGAGAGGGAGATTGGGATGGTGATAAGCATGCTGAATAAAGCCGGCATTGGCAAAGTCCTGGGGGACTACGGCGATATGGACAGACCAACAGAGATTATAAAGCGCTTTATCCTGCGCAGGAAGATAGTCTCTTAGCTGCTGCCTTCCTTCTTTCCCAATATCTGCTTGCCTATCTCCTCGCGCGACTTCATATTCTCCTGTATGCGCTTATACTCATCCTCATTAAGCACCCTGCTCAGTATGTAATTGGAATATTCGATTGATATCTGTGCAAGATCGAGCATAAGGGACTGCATCATGGGCATCTTGATTACATACTCGTTCTCAGGTCTGAGTATGTTTATGCCTACAGGCGCGAAGTTGAATGATATCTCCACAAGCGCCTTTATATCCTTGAACAATATCTCTACGGTAGCTGCAGTGGAATAACCATCGCCGAGCGCTATAGGCGACTCTACGCTTCCATGGCAGTAGACAACGCCCCTTGTCTTCAGAAGCCTGTTGTTTATAAGATCCACCATGAGCGGCTGAAGTTCTTCCTTGTTCTTACCGTGTATGTCAAAATAAAGCACTGCAAGTACACCGCCGCTGCGCAGGGTCTTCTCCGTTACCTCATCAACTTCGCTGTTTCTGGCCATCTAACCACCGCCAAGCTTACTTATGGCCTCCTGCAGATCAAGGAGCTCCTCAGTCCCGCTTGACATGTTCCTGAGCTTTACCTTATTCAGCTCTATTTCCTTCTTACCTATTATTAAACCATTGGATATCCCCATTCCGTTCGCATACTCGAGGTTCTTCGAGATGCCTCTCTCGATTATCGCAAGATCCGTGCATATGCCAGCTGCCCTCAGCCTATTTGCAATACCAAGGGCGTACCTGAATTCATCCTTAGTCACTGGTATAACTATAACTTTGGCATAAGTCTTCTCGCGCGCTTCCAGTCCAAGCATGCTCACTACCCTGTCTATGCCTATCGAAGATCCAACTGCCGGAATCTCCCTTCCGGAGTAGCTTCCTATCAGCTTGTCGTACCTTCCTCCCCCTCCGAGGCTTGGGAGCACGGTCCCATCCTTAATCGCAATAAATTCCCATACCGCACCTGTATAATAATCAAGCCCCCTGGCAAGCGAGGGATCAAATCTCAACTGGCCTGCTACGCCGTAGCTTGCAACCAGCTCCATGATCTCTGAGAATGCCTTTATCTCTTCCTTCAGGCCAGGGAGCATGGCAGACACTTTTTCCAGCGTGCTTCCTCCCTCGCCATCCCCTTCTAGAAATGCCACGATGGATTCCGCCTTCCCGCGCTCTACACCAATTCCGGTTATTCCATCGACTACTGCAGCCCCTCCTATCTTCGCCTTCTTGTCTATGATACGTATTGCCTGGCTATGGTCCTTCTCCGGGATCGAGAAGTAATCGAGAAGCCCTCCGAGCAGCTTCCTGTCATTCATCCTTATCTCGTAATTCCCAACTCCCGCATCTTCGAGAGCAAGGGCAGTAGCCGCTATTACCTCAGCATCCGCCGCAGGAGCGCCGCATCCAACTATATCTACATCTGCCTGCGTGAATTCCCTGAATCGCATATGCTGCGGCTCGTCCCTTCTCCATATATCCCCTATCTGGTACCTCTTGAAGGGCATCTGCAGGCTCTTGTCCGAGGAGACGTATCTTGCCAGCGGCACTGTCATATCATATCTGAGGCCGATGTCGCCGTTGTCAAGAAAGAATATTTCCTTCTCTGCATCATCACCATAAGTCTTGGCCAGAAGGGTGTCCTTCTTTTCCAAAGCAGGCGTCTTCAGCGGGTAAAATCCAAATCTCTTGAATATTGCCTCTACCTTATCAGCAATAGATTTCGATATTATGGCTGCATTAGGCGGGAAATCCCTCATGCCGCGAGCAAGCTCAAAGGGCATCGCAACAACGCATTACAGGTTCTTATCGAGCCATTTCTTGAATGTATCCTCAGGAAGAGCGCCCACTGACATTGACTTAACTTTGCCATCTTCAAAAATCAGGACTGTAGGTATGCTCATTATGTTGTACTCCTGTGCTATCTTGTTGTTCTCATCTACATTCAGCTTCCCGAAATTGACTTTGCCATCATAGGCCTTGGATACCTTCTCTATGACTGGAGAGAATATCCTGCAAGGACCGCACCATTCAGCCCAGAAGTCTACAACGACAGGGAGCTTGGATTTTATTACGCTGCCTTCAAAATTTCCTTCATTCAATTCCATCATATAATACACCAATTAGTAATCGCAATAGATATTACACATTATTAATATAAAAATCAATCCTATGCTGCTATAGGGCCTTCTTCAGTTCCTCTATAAGGCTCACGTCTGTAGGGTTGACTCCGCGCATCTTTCCAAGATGGTAGGATAAGTAATCCCCGTAATGTATCATATAAAAGAGCCTCGCTGCAAGGCTCTTCCCTTCAACTTCTATAAAATTGAACTTCGTCTGCGTAAGCCTTGAGGTTATCGCTATCCTTTCCTTTATCTCTTTCCTGTCCGAGTCAAATACCATGATGTAAAATTCATCCTTCCTGTAAGTCTCAGCAAGAGCCATAGTATCATTATGATTTAATTCAGGAAAGCTGCTGCAATACGACAGGACCTTTGCGTTTTCGTTGAACTGCGTCTTCCATCTGTACGCTACGCTGCTGAGAGGGTACGCGCCGTACACTACCGGTATCTTCTTGTTCCTCGATATCCTCTTTGCGTGCGTAAAGCATTCCTGGTTGTTGCGGTCAAGGCTCCCTATAACCCTATGTGCTTCTCTAATCCCTGCGGAATCAACGAGCCCAAAGCCGTTCATGAAAGGCATGAGCATGTATCCTATTGCGGATCTCGGCTGCAGATCGGATCTAGGTATGCGTATCTTCTGGTCGCCGTATTCTTCTAGTGCGCCGCCAGAAGAGATGGTAACAACTCTGCATCCTTTCTGCACAGCACGTTTTGCCGCCTTTATAGTCTCTTCAGTATTGCCGGAATAGCTTACTGCAATGAAGAGCGTATCATTAGATAGATGCGCAGGCATGTTATACCCGTCTATAAGCGTTACTGGTTTCTCCGTGTATATCTCGCTGAATATCTTTCCGACTATGCCGGAGCCCCCCATTCCTGCAACAGCCACATTCCTGAATCTCTTTCCCGCATATATCTTCTCGCCAAAAAGCACCTGCTCCTTGAGAAAACCCAATTCCTCTGCAAATTCCATAAGAAAACCTATTTCATTACCGTCTTCAGCACCTTCCTGCTAAGATCGAATACCCTAAGCATATGATTATTTGTATCTGTTATATATAGCTGACCGCGATAAACTTTTACGTCGTTAGGTTCGTAAAGCCCAAAGGCATCGCACTCCTTGTCTCCAAACCTGCACTCGGATCCTGCATGCGGTCTGCCTACAAGCCTGGTCACATTCTTCCTCTCTTCGTCTATGACCTTTACTGCACCGTTATAGGTATCTGCAACGTAGATATTCTTCCCTTCCTTGCAAATCCCCATGGGATGCTGGAGCATTGCATCAGGCAGCTGGCCTGCTTTGTCCCCATAAACGAAAAGCCCCCTGCCAATTATGGTACTCACGAAATCGAGATCAAGCGGAATGCTTCTTATCGATGAAGACTCGCTATCTGCCGTATACACCCTCTTCCCATATGCAAAGATTCCGCTTGGCTGTGCAAACTCCGCGTTCCTTCTTCTGTCGTCGATAAGATTCTCATATCCATTCCCCGCAAAGACCTCAAGATAACCATTTTCAAGATCCAAAGTCCATATCTGGTGAAGCCCTGCCATGGCTATGAATGCCAATCCCTCCCACTCGCTGAAAGTAACATCCCATGGCGAATTCATATCGGTCTTAAGGCCCTCCATCCTTCTTCCAAATCTTACATATTGGCCTTTCTTTCCCGTCCCTGCTACAGTCTGGACACCTTTTTTGCTGCCTATGGATATGGCCTTTAGACTATGGTTACCCGTATCCGATACAAGAATCCTCCCGTCAGACAGCCAGCATAACCCCTGCGGATTGGCAAACGACGCGCTTTTCATCGGCTTTCCATTAAACCTCCCGTTTCCTATGATGTCCGATACCTCTGCCTTATTCCCCTTTATCCATCCTATGAGAATGCGTCCATTGCCAGAGTCGCTCAATGCAAATGCTCCTCCATGTCCCCCGCGGAAAGAGATCTTCGAAGGAAAGTTGAGGAAGGACTCTCTATTCCTCACCGCACTCTTCCTCACCCAACTTATTCTGGACAATCTCCTGCCCGATGCAGGATACTTCCTCACCCTAATCTCTATCTTCCTGATTTCTTCCTCAAGCTGCGCTTCAGACTGTTCGCCGGCCTTCCTGTACCTTACGATCCCATCTGAATCTACGATAACTATTGTTGGCCATGCGTTGACAGAGTAGGCCTTCCATATCCTGCGATCCTTGTCCAGCACTACAGGGTGGGAGATGCCATACCTTGCAATTGCCTCTGCTACATTTGCCTCATCATTCTCCCCATCGAACTTTGCAGAATGTATGCCTATGAAGACAACTCTTCCATCCATGCGTCTATCCTCTACACGCTTAAATACAGGGACCATATGCATGCAGTTTATGCAGCAATAGGTCCAGAAATCAAGGACCACTATCCTGCCGCGTAGAGCATCCATTGAGATACTTCCACTGAAGTTCACGAATTTTGTGTTATCTGGAAAAGCAGGTGCCATCCTCCCGGCAAATCCCCCAAGCATCAAACCAAAATTGATTTGGAGTAAACCCTTTTAACCCTTCCCAGGAACAGCTAAAGTGGTGAATATATGGGGGCAGAAGAGGAAAGACGAACAAGACGCAGAGAGACAAGGAGAAATGCAAGGGAAGCCGTAGACGAAGCGCGTCTGCAGGAGGTTCTCAAGGCAGCAGGAGCAAGGAGAGTGAACCCCGAAGCCGCACGTGCGTTGCGCGCAGTTACTGAGGAGGAAGCCGCAAGGCTTGCCGAAGAAGCAGTTGCTGTTGCTGAGGAAAGGGAAGAAGCGCAGGAAGTGCAGGCACAGCACGTTGCAGTAGCAGCAGCGAGGTTGAGGCAGCGGGCAAGGGAGGAAAGGTAAAAACCATCGTAAGTAAAGATTTGGGGGCGACCCCACTTTCATTATTTCCTATTATACGATAGTACACAACCTAATTGCAGGCATAAATTACTCACCACCAGCCCATGGAACAGTTCAGTATCCGCGTATCCCAGCAGCCACAAGCGCTTCCTTTTCCGCGAATGATATTGAGGCAGGCACAATTATGCAGAGTGCCTTTCCTGCAAGTCTGCTGCCGTCGTAAATCCTCATCTCATCAAGAGTGGCAGAGAACCTTACCGCACTATCCTTTCCGGCATCGGCCATTACTATGAACCTAATAGTCTCCAGCCTATTCCCACCGGACGCCTTGATTGCATTCCCAAGTATCTCCGCAGCTTCTGCAAGCGTCATCGGGGTCCCTGGTTTGCGTATGTCAAGCAGAAGTAGCGTATGCTCTCCATTCTCAAGATTCCTCTCCACGTTCTTCAGGAAAGATATCGGCCTATAATTCTCCGACCAGAAGGGCAGGGTAACCGTAGGTCCGAACCTGTAGAAATCGAGGCCGCTCTCCCCTATCGCAGCAGAAAATACAGATGAAGAATGAAGAACGACAGTTTCTATCCCATGCCTCTGCGCTTCTGCGATTATTATCTTATGTGTCGTGGCTATAAGCGGATCCCCTCCTACGAGAATGCCTATGTCGCTGTTCTTGGCAGCCTTAATCGTATCCCACACCCTGTCCTCCAGGGCATTTCTCTCAATAGGCAATATTGCCTTGCCTAGCATATCGCTTAAGAAGGAGAGGTATTCGCCTGATACAAAAGAAGTATACGAATCAAAATATATGGCACCGCAGCGCTTCAGGTAATCCAAGGACCTCAGCGAGATATCCCCCTTCTCCAGCCCGAGACCTGCCAGTACGAGCATCGAAACACTAATCCTTTATGCCGTTGGTCGTAATCTTTATTACCGCCTCGCCTTCAGGCATATTTGGCGAGTCCACAAGCCTTACTATCCTCTTCTCCTCCTTGCTCTTGCGCATGTATAACCTTGTAGTTGCTGCGTGCGCTATTACATTCCCCCCTACCGGTGTTGTCGGATCCCCAAAAAGTATTGCTGGATTGTCCATTACCTGGTTTGTTATGTAAACCGCAAGGCCGTACGTATCTGCAAGCATCTGCAGCTTGTGGATATGGCTGTTAAGTTTCTGCTGCCTCTCCCCAAGCGCCCCCCTGCCCATGAACTCTGACCTGAAGAGGGCCATCATCGAATCCACTACGATAAGCTTTATGTTATTCTCCCTTATCAGTTTGTCGGCCCTTTCTATTGTAAGTATCTGCTGGGAAGTCGTGAGCGCCCTGACGAAATATATCCTGCTCAGCGCATCTTTAGGGTCCATTCCCGCAGCCTTGGCTATTGATTCTATCCTCTCCGGCCTGAAGGTTCCTTCGGTATCAAGGAAGAGGATGCTTCCATCCAGTCCTCCTTTTCCCACGGGAAGCTGCACGTTGACGCATAGCTGGAAACCCAACTGTGTCTTACCAGATGCGAACTTTCCGTAAGCTTCGGTTATGGCGCTAGTCTCTACCCCTCCGCCAAGGAGTTCATCCAAAGCCTCAGATCCTGTATTTATCTTTCCAAGGGCCTTCCTCTTTTCGTAGGCATCGTATCCAGTAGTAAAATCCACAGTGGTGGCCTGCCTAGCCGCCTCCACAGCTTTTTTAGCAGCCTCTGAACTCATGCCTGTAAGCTCTGCAATCTCGTATGGCGAAGCTGCAGCTATCTTCTCTATATCATCATATCCCTTCTCCTTGAGCTTATCCGCAGTAGCTGGTCCTATTCCTGGCAGGTCCTCAACGCCGTGTATGCCTTTTTCCTTAGCCATAAGAAATCACAAAATTAGCTCCTTAGACGTTATGGCTCTAAAATTATATAAACCTGCGCAGGGAGGCGCCGCCGAAGGCGATATCATTCAATTCCGCTTCAGCTCGAAGATTGCAACATCGTACTCTACACCAGTCCTTCCCTCAGGTGCAAGCTCCGCATTTATCGAAGGAACATAGGCAAGCGGCGTATCCTGCACCCATGTGAACCTGCTTACCTCCCTCGCACTTCTGCGTGAACCTTCTATTACTTCCCCGATATCAAAGTACTCTCTTGATTCCGTAAACGGCTCCCTTCCATTTACCAGAATGGTGGTGGTTCTAGATATGGTATCAATCGCAAAGAGCCTCCCGTCCTCTTTCAGGACCCTGCACGCTTCTTTGTACGCTGCAATACTGTCCCCTATATCGCCTTTTCTGCCCCCGACTCCTGTTCTCTGCAGCTGCGAAAGAATGAGGGAGAGCACTGCCGAATCAAATTGCATGTCCTGTAACGGAAGTGCAACCGCATTTGCATTAACCGCCTTTGCATGTGTATGGAGCCTTGCTGCGTTGGCAACCGCTTCTTTATTAAGATCAACGAGCGTACCACTAAACCCTGCTGGAAGCTCAAATCCATACCCGCACCCGATAACAAGCGCACCACTACCCGCTAAATTTTTATCACGGTAAAATTCCCTAAGTGGCGAATAAAGGGTTGCATCCCATCTGGCAGAGTCTCCCATACTTATAAAAGTTCCGGCAAACCTGCCGGCATAACGCTGCACCATATGCCAATCAGCCATCAAGCTTCAGGAGCTTCGATATGTTTCCTCCAAGGACCTTCCTCTCGTCAGACCTGGAAAGTCCCGCCTTCTTTATCTTAAGCAGCTCTATCTCCTGATCCGAGTATGGGGCATCAGAGCCGAATATCACTTTATCAGCCCCTACCACCTTCTTCGTGACATAACCTATTAGGTAATTGCTAGAGAGCACAGAGGTCTCAACATACAGGTTGCGCCGTGCGGCTATCTCACCGAACGCGACATTTGACGCGCCGGCGAAGTGCCCTATTATTATATTCATCCTTGGGAAGAGTGCCGCGAGCTTGACTATCCTGTCAGGGTCGCTATTCGGGTTGTTCTCCTTTCTCGTATGGAATATTACCGGCTTGCGCGAATCCTCAATCATCTTATACACCCAGAAATACTTCTTGTCAAGAGGGTCGAAGTTCTGGCTTCTCGGATGCAGCTTAACTCCCCTGAAAAGCGGCAGGTGCTCCTCCAAAGTATCCTTCGTTATTCTCTTGGGGTCGAATCTCAGGAAGTTTATGAACCTCCTATCCTTTCCGCATTTGCCAAGGAGCTCAATGCTCTTCTCGAGCACGTTTCCCTTTTCATTGAACGGGAAGACCACGGCCTTATCTATCTTATTGGCCTTCATGGAGAGCAGGAGCTCCTCCTTGCTCTGCATCGCACCGTCCAGATCTCCGCCTATATGCGTATGGACATCAACTATCATGCCAACACTACTGATATCTTCCCTAATCAATTTAACTGCTTATGCATCAGCCCCTGAACCTCATGCTCTCGACCAGTGCAGCCCTCACCTTTGCATCGTCACCTCCAGAGACCTTCACAAGATCGTCGTAAAGCCTGCGTGTCCTAACAGCCGGGTTCTCCATTGCGTCGAGGTTGTCGTATAAAGGTTTCAGGTAGGAAGGATCCTCGCCGCTCCTCTCAAGCCCGCGCCGTGCAATGTCAAGCATGTCCCTCGCCAGCTCCTCCACAGGCTCCTTCCCTACATGTGCGCCAAACCCTTCTCTGAGCGCCTCCTCCCTGCCACGCCTGAGCTCTTCTAAAGTATACCTGCTTACACGCTCCTCCGCTTCCACCCTGTTCTCCGCAATACCTTTCGTAACCGCAGCTATTGCCATTATCTCCGCAGTGGAACCCTGGAACGCGCATGCACGTGACTCTACAGTGCCGTATGCGCTCTTAGCCCTGGCCTCATGCCATACTGTTCCTTCGAGGAATGCAAGATCTACATGGTTAAGCTCTACTACAAACGCCCTGTCCCCAAATATCAGCGATACCTCCGCCTGGCCTTCCGAGAGATGCTCGGCCATGCTCCTGAGCTTGTTGTATGCAACATACTCGCCCTCCCTTTTCGTCAGGAACGGGACAAACCTGGCAATCAGCTCAAAAGCACCATCTTCACCAGAAAGCCTTGGAGCTACGCCAACGCGATCGCTCTCGAGCTTTCCCTCCGCTACAATATTGTCCCATGCGACACCCCTGAACTCCAGATAGCCGCTCTTTCTACCCTCAACTATTGTGGAATTTGCTGTAAGCGCTATCATCGCAGGCGCAAAGCCGTTCAGGGCATTTATCACTCCGCTTACCTCCCCCTTACTTACATCTATATGACACTGTGCGGCTGCGGTGAGAGTCATGTTAAGGAGGTTGTCACCCATTACTCTATGCATGTGTGAATACCTCTCCTTAGGCATCATGACATCAACTGAAGGAGGGGTAAATGGCTGCACACCCACGCCTAAGAGGTATAAGCCCCTCGCCTCCGCTGCCTCGGATACCATTCCAAGCAGCGACCTTACGTACTCTTCGCTCTTTCTGAGCGTAGTGGCAGGCGGTATTGTTATCTCTACAGTCCCCTTGCCCAGATCTGTAGTTACAGTAGCCTTATACCCGCCGATTTCCTTCTCTACCGCTGTGCACATCTCTCTCTCTGTGCCGTTTACCATAAGTTTTTCCTTGACTAGCGTCCAGGATCCGTCTCTGGCATTCATGCTCTCAAAGAGGCCAGTTATCTCCCTAAGGCGCGGTGCCATACCGTCAGAAGCCCTTACCAGTATGCCTTCTATCTCCGGCCCTACCTTGCGCACCGCTACGTTATCTACGAAGCCGTTCCTATAGGCTTCCTTCATCTTCTCGTAAAGACCTCCGCCTCTCACAACTCGTTCCATATATATTACCAATTCCCTGCGCTCCCGAAATCCGCTGAGCAAAAAGCATTAAACATACTGCATCTCATACAAAGCACCAAAGCAAAAGAAGGTTTTACCTTGACGCTTACGCCAATATGGCAAACAAGCGCATTACTATGGCAGCTATGCTAAATGCGCTGGAAGCAGGAAAAGTGATTGCATCTTCAAATGCCCATTCTGCCATACATCTCTTGCCCTTTCCAATCTATTTAAATCTTTTCTACAACGCAAGGATGTTTGCAAAAATAGCGGATTATGAATTAGACGTCTTAAATACAGAGCTGAAACACCGAAGCGCATTAGAAAAGTATTTATACCTTTACTGCCATAACGATATGGCTATAAGTCGCTATTACAATATTTCTCCTAAAATCTATTGTAGCGGGTGGTCTCTCAGGAGTTGATAGCTCTTGTTGAAGGGGTTCAGCATATAACATAAAAATAACGCTTCAAACAACTGTAAAAAACTTGCAAAAATCAAAAGACAAAACTAATGCTTAAATATAGGTGAATTTATGGCAGAAAATCAATTAGGAGGACAACAGTATCTGGTATTGCCGGAAGGCGCGAGCAGGCTAATAGGCAAGGAAGCTCAGAGGACCAATATAGCAGTAGGCTATGCGGTAGCAAGTATAGTCCGCTCAACCCTCGGCCCGAAGGGGATGGATAAGATGCTTGTCAGCGAGCTTGGCGACATCGTAATAACAAACGACGGCGCAACAATACTCGAGGAGATGAATGTAGAGCATCCGATAGCAAAGATCCTATCCGAAGTGGCAAAGACACAGGACAAGGAAGTAGGAGACGGCACAACTACTGCGGTAATAATAGCAGGCGACCTTCTCAAGAACGCAGGCAACCTGCTGGATCAGGGAGTGCCTCCTGCATCGATAATAAAGGGATACGAGATGGCAAAGGAGCGCGCGATAGCCGCTCTCAGGGCAATAGCCACTGACATATCCATTGAAGATGACGATAAGCTTGACAAGGTAGCCAGAGTATCAGTAGGCTCCAAGAACATAGGAAGCGACGCCACAAAGAAGTACCTCACAAAGCTCGCCATACAGGCTGTGAAGCAGGTAGCAACCAAGGAAGGCTCCAAGTCCCACGTAGACAGGGATTTCATAAAGATAGAGAAGAAGGAGGGCGGAAGCATAGAGGACACGCAGCTGATAAACGGAGTTCTCATAGACAAGGAGATATCCCATCCTGGCATGCCAAAGCAGATAAAGAATGCATCAATAGCCCTGTTGGACATAGCTCTTGAGATAGAGAAGACCGAGACAGATGCGAAGATAGAGATAACATCCCCGGAGCAGATGCAGGCATTCCTCGAACAGGAGGAGAAGATGCTTAAGGAAATGGTCGAGAAGATAGTGAAGAGCAAGGCCAACGTGATATTCGTGCAGAAGGGAATAGACGACGTGGCGCAGCACTACCTCTCAAAGAACGGGATAACCGCGGTAAGGAGGGTGAAGAAGAGCGACATGGAGAAGCTCTCAAAGGCAACAGGCGCACGCCTGGTAACAAGCCTGGACGATCTCTCGCAGGCAGACTTGGGCTTCGCGGGCATGGTCGAGGAGCGCAAGATATCAGGAGAACAGATGGTCTTCGTGGAGAAGTGCAAGGATCCTAAGAGCGTAACGCTATTCATACGCGGAGGCACAAAGCAGACCGTGGATGAAGTCGAGAGGGCAATTGTGGACGTAATAGGCGCGCTGATGAGCGCAATAGAGGACGGCAAGTGCGTAACCGGAGGAGGAAGCACCGAAGTCGATGTCGCTATGAGGCTCAGGGACGCAGCCACGGATGTGGGCGGAAGGGAGCAGCTCGCCATACAGGCATTCGCTGACGCCTTGGAGATAATACCGAAGTCACTCGCTGACAGCGCGGGAATGGATCCAATAGAGACCCTCGTCCAGCTGAGGAACAAGCATAAGTCAAAGGACGGGAAGAACTTCGGCATAGATGTATTCAAGAATTCCATATCCGATACAGACAAGCTTGGCATAATAGAGCCGCTGAAGGTAAAGATCCAGGCAATATCAAGTGCTACGGAGGCTTCTGTCTCTATTCTAAGAATAGATGACATGATAAGCTCGAAGGGCACCAGAGGCATGGGCGGCGGACAGGGCGGAATGCCTGGCGGCCCAGGCGGAATGGGCGGAATGGAGGAGTAATGCCTCTGCACACAGAAGGATAAGAGAGGGCGTCATCGCCCTCATTTGATTTTTTTGCCTTTTCAGGATTTTCTGGCAAAGTAATAAATATGGGATAAAGCATAAACGTATTATACTGCTGTTTCAATGACCAAGCTTATAATATTCACAGGCACCCCTGGCTCCGGCAAGAGCACTGTCCTCGCAGAGCTTGCAAAGAATGGTGTCAAGGTCGTAAACCTGGGAAGCGAGATGCTCAAAGTCGCGCAGAGGAAGGGGGTCACTGACAGGGACAAGCTAAGGTACATGAGCGATGATGATATAATAGAGACAAGAGTCGAGGCCCTCAAAGGCATAATAGAGGCGAAGGAGGACACCATAATAGATACGCATGCTACTGTAAAGCAGGGCAGCAGATATGTGCCGGGGCTCTCGATAACAGAGCTTACCAATATACGGATAAAAGCCGTGGTCTATATAGATGCGACGTCAAAAGAGGTTCTCAGGCGCAGGCAGAATGACACCACGAGGAAGCGCGAGCAGGAGACAGAGGGGGACATAGACGAGCAGCGCAGCGTTAATATAGCAATAATATCCGCATTCGCGCTTCATTACAACATACCCATTTACATAATAGACAACAAGGAGGACAAGGTTGCAGATACTGTAAGCGAGATAAGCAAAATAGTCGCAGAACTATTCTCTGGCGAATAATATGGATCCCGCAATAATAATACTGGTGGCTCTTGCAATAGGCTATGTGGCACTCTCCACGTTCCTCCAGAGGAAACTCGCGAACTCGAAGAGGCTCATAGAGATAGACGCCATAATGAAGAAGAAAATGGCAGAGCTGAAGGAGCATGCAAAGAACGAGGAGCACGAGCTGATGATGGCGAAGAACAAGGAGCTCGCCGCACTTATGAAGGAGAGCACTACCGCACGGCTCAAGCCTACATTGGTGATACTGCCAGTTTTCTTTATATTGATATATGTGATACTCCCTGCGCTGATACCATCAAACAGCTTCAGCGTAACGATAATGTCCTTTAAGTTTACCGCTGAGACCTTCTTCGTTGCCGTAGCCTTTGTCATAGGCTTTCCATCATCAATGGTGATACTTGCAATGGACAGGAAAAAGGCAGCAAAAATCAACAAAGATAATATAAACCTTAACAAACAAGTATGATGACATAACGGTGCTCATATGCCAAAACCTATGCACAGATCAAGAAGTTTTAGGCGCTTAGACCGCGTAACACCAAAAGGGAAGCACGTAATACATTATGCGCGGAGGCGCGGAAGCCTTCCTAAATGCTCAATATGCAGCAAAGAGCTGAACGGTTTAAAGACTGATCAGCTAAACAGGCCAAAGACCCAGAAAACAAACGCGAGGATATTCGGTGGAGTCCTCTGTTCAAGATGCACGTCAGAGGTGGTAAAGCTCGCAAGCCGGATAGAGAATGGGGAGATGAAGCTAAACGATATAAGCATAAGGCAGAGAAACTACATACTCCAGATGACTTCGCACTAGTTTCTGGCGGGTTCTCATGATGTCCATAGTCATATGCGGTATGGCTGCCACAGGTAAGACCACAGTCGCAAGCATAATAAGCAGGAAACTCTCCCTTCCCCTGATCGGAGGAGGAGATATACTGAAAGAGATGGCTCAGGAAAGGGGCTACAGCCCAAGCGGGGATAACTGGTGGGATACCGAAGAGGGAGTCAAGTTTCTCATGGAGAGGCAGAAGAATCCGGAATTTGACAAAGAAGCGGACAGGAAGCTTGTCGAGAAGATAAAGAAAGGCAACATAGTAGTTACAAGCTGGACGGCTCCATGGATAACCGGCGCAGGATTCAAGGTGTGGCTCTCCGCCTCGGAAGAGACACGCGCCAAGAGGATGTCGCTAAGGGACAAGACCAATATAAAAGAAAGCTCAGAGATGATAAGGATAAGGGACAGGGAGAACTACAGCTTATACAAGGAGATGTACAACATAAACCTCGGCAAGGACAAGACCCCATTCAACCTAATAATAAATACGGATAATAAGACTCCAGAGGCTGTTGCCGACATAATAATAGAAAAAGTTATGAACTTTAAGAAAGATAACGTTGATTAATAGCGGTGTGAATATGGCATTGATAGAAGAAGGCAGGGTATGCGTCAAGAAATATGGAAGGGATGCTGGAGACAGGGCTGTTGTTACCAAGGTTATAGACGGTTCATTTGTGAACGTTGTGACAAGCTCAAGGCCGAAGGAGAGGAGGTGCAACATAAACCATCTCGAGTTCCTCTCGGAGAAGATAGACCCAAAGAATAGGGAACAGCTTGTAAGGACGCTGGAGATAGAAGAGTCAAAGCTAGGCGGACAAGCTCCGAAGCCGCAGAAGCCCAAGGAGAAGAAGTAAGAACATACGCTCTATCCCTGTACTGCATCACGAAGAAGGAGTCTCCTTACATCATCCCAATTCTCGGCTACCGATATAAGCTTATCCCTGTTCTTCTCGGCAAAAGACGAATTCCAGGGTTGCTTCAGAAGCACAACCCTCTTTCCGCGGGCAGCAATCTCCACCGCAAGATCAGAGTAATCATCCACGTATATATCCGCTCCATTAAGGAGTTTGCCCGAATGCCCCTCTGCAATTATGAACCTGTCATATCCTATGCCCTTTTCCTTAAGCCATCTCTCTATCACTACGCCTTCGCCCTTCGATGCAGTGCATACGTAAACAATATATTTTCTTCTTATATCAGCTATCACTGAAGGGACGGTATCCTCTACGAGCCCAACCCGCCTCCAATTATCTCCGCTCCATGCACCCTTGAATATACGCTCCGCTTCTTCCCTGCTCATATCCTCGAAGAGAGTGTGCAGCTGGTAGTTAACCATATCTGATTTGTGCACATGCCGCCCTCGCTTCTCCATGACAACATCTGCAAAATAGGAGTTGGTATCAGCTATTGTACCGTCAAGGTCTATGCTAACAACATGCTTCTCCAACGCAACACCATGCTAAATCTATCTTCAAATGTCATGAATAAATACCTTGCCTGAGAACCAATAAGGAGATAAAATGGCCGAAAGGATATTCGTCATATCCCATGCTACCGACATAGATGGTGTAGGCAGTGCCTCGCTGATGCGTATAAAATACCACCTGCCAAAGGATCACATATTCTTTGCAGATTACTCTGCGGAGACGATAGGGAAGATATCAGAGACACTCATCCCAGAAGCAGCGAAGGGCATTACCCTGATGGTATCTGACCTGGGAATGAGCCCTGCGATAATGCCGGGTTTCCTGAGGCTCATAAGTGCAATACATGAGCATAATGGAAGGGTCATGTGGTTCGACCATCACCAATGGACAGGAGAGCAGATAAGCAGCGTCGCATCAAAGTGCGACTTTGCAACAGTCGGGGAAAACAAGAACCACTGCGCAACAGAGATTGTAGCCAAGGAACTGGGGATCAGAAGCCAATTCATTGACAGGTTCGTACGCATGGTCCATTACTCTGACTTCAACATAAGGCCCCGCGACCAGAAAACCTACGAGACAATAGGCATATACGCTTTAGGCATAGCAAAGATCAACACGTACAACTCATACGGAAAGATAAACTCTGCGCTAAGGAAGCTCACCGAGACCATAAAAAACGGGAAGATGTACGATGCAGATACAAAGCGGATGGCAAGGGAATTCGAGAAGATAAACAACGAGCGTTCGAAGAGGATGATAGAAAGCGCTTACGAATCCAGAAATATCGTTGTAGGCTTTGAGAGGGATATACAGAAAACAAAGGCCTGCATGGACCTGATAGCCCATGCCAAAAAGAAAGTGGGAATATACATAAACATAAGGAACGGCAGGGGGCACATACGGAGCACAGGCCCTGACTGCACATATCTTGCGAGGCATTTCGGAGGTAATGGCCACCCCCGCGCATGCGGTTTCTCTGTAGACATGCCGAAATACGGATTTCTGAAAAAGAAGGAAGACAGAGAGAAGCTTGCAAAAGAGATAGATTATATGGCTTCAAAGACCATCAAGTTCCAATA
>JAJZKO010000021.1 GCA_021850805.1 Microcaldota archaeon
AGAATAGCAGACTCTGCTTCGCAGCTATTAGCAAAGCGGACTTGAAACCACACACCATTTGTTGGTGCCAGGGTGCTCCATAATGTGGAAAACCAGAACAAAGGTTTTTATATATTATATTGCAATACACTATCAATCAGCTTTTCTGCGCTAGCCGCACGCGAGTCGTGGTTTCATTATCATGCTAATAATACATGGGTGACCTAATGTCCGAACAAAACGAAATAAACGATAATATCGAGGGACAGGAGAATGTTGTGCTTATTGGGAAGAAGCCATCCATGAACTATGTCCTTGCGGTGGTTACGCAGTTTAACTCCGGAGCGAAGAGCGTAAAGATAAGGGCCAGGGGCAATTCAATATCAAGAGCCGTTGACGTGGCAGAGATAGCCAGGAACAAGTTTGTTACCGATGTTAGGGTTGGAACAATAAATATAAGTTCTGAGGAGCTCTCAAACGAAGACGGATCCCGCTCTAAAGTAAGTGCGATAGAGATAACTCTCGCTAGATGAAACCGCATACATACGTTTAATGCATGAATGAGCAGGCGCCTTGCTTGCGTGGGATTTTTTCTTAAGCAGATCGGAGATGGCATAATTGCTGTGTTCCACATCTGGCGTAGTATTCTTTTGCGTCAGCATCGGCTCCGGTTGCTGCTTGCTATATGCAGCTGCCCGACAGACAATGACTAGCATAAATGTGCAGATACAGAAAGGGTTATAAGTTTCATGAGAGGATTGTAAAAAGGCTAGATTGCACTTATGCGTGCTATGCCATTAGTCATACGACCTTTTTCATGGTGCTTTGGTTGCAGAATTCATTCAGAACCCACTATATCGGCCAGCTCTCTGCGGGGATGGACGGGACCGCGGTGAGACTTGGTGGATGGGTTCATGAGACGCGTGAAGTTGGGAAGATAGCCTTCATACTTCTGCGCGACCATACGGGAATAGTTCAGATAGTGTGTAAAGGTGGGGAGCTTATGAAGTTTGCAAAGCTCCCTAAGGAGAGCGTCATAAGCGTAACTGGCACGGTTAAGAAGAACGGCGAGGCAAAGAAAGGATTTGAGATAGTTCCAAGTTCAATTGAGAACCTGAACCCCCTTTCAACAAAGATACCTTTTGAGGTAACCGGCAAGGTTCCCGCCGATATAGATGTCAGGCTTGATAACCGGCAGATAGATTTAAGGCGCCTTGAAACTACGGCAATATTCAACATACAGTCCACCATATTAAAGGCATTCGGGGAATTTTTACGGGGAAGGGGATTTCAGGAGATACGCACCCCGTCAATAGTAGAGGCTGCAACCGAAGGCGGCGCGGACTTATTCAAGATACAG
Organism: Microcaldota archaeon; assembly: GCA_021850805.1. Lineage (GTDB taxonomy): Archaea > Micrarchaeota > Micrarchaeia > Micrarchaeales > CABMGC01 > JAKBQS01. The sequence continues at coordinate 1,340 of JAJZKO010000021.1, forward strand.
TATTTTGAGAAGCAGGCTTATCTTGCGCAGTCACCGCAGCTTTACAAACAGCTTGCAGTGATAGGCGGTATGGACAGGGTATTCATGGTAGCACCAGTATTTAGGGCGGAAAAGCATAATACGATCTTTCACCTTAATGAGATAACGCAGATGGATATTGAGATGGGATTTGCCGACCATAACGATGCCATTGGGATTCTTGCGGATGTCTTTTACCATGTCCTATGCGCGGTTGTGGAGGAGAATAAGCACGATCTCGAAGTGCTGGGAAGGGATCTGAAGCCTGAAAAGCCGGTAATCGTAAGTTACAGGGATGCCGTGGAGAAACTTGCGGCAGAAGGCGGAAGGATAAGGTTCGGAGAGGATTTCTCAAGAGCAGACGAGGAAAGGATATGCGCAATATTCGGGGATGCAGTTATAGTGAAGGAATACCCCATACCTGTAAGGGCTTTCTACAGCATGCCCAGCCAGTCAGACAAGGAGGTCTCAAACAGCTTTGACCTGATTTACAGAGGGCTGGAAGTCTCCAGCGGCGCCCAGCGTATACATATACCGGAAATATTGATAGACTCGATAAGGAGCAGGGGCCTTGATGAGAAAGACTTTGAATTTTATATAAATGCCTTCAGGGAAGGCGCACCGCCGCATGCAGGATGGAGCCTCGGTCTTGAGAGACTCACCATGAAGATTACGGGAATGCAGAACATAAGGGAGTGTGCGCTCTTCCCGAGGGACAGGGAGAGACTTAAGCCGTGATGACTTGGAAGGTATAAAAAAGATTGATATAGAAAAGCCGGAAGATGCACAGGTAATAATAGGGCATGCAGGCTTCATAAAGACTGTTGAGGACCTTTATGAAGCGATGGTATCAGCAGTGCCTGGAATAAAGTTCGGTGTTGCGTTCTGCGAGGCAAGCGGACCTAGGCTTATACGCTCTGATGGGAATGATGATGCGCTGCGCACCTTATGCGAGAAGAATATTGGCGCGGTAGGAGCAGGGCACTCCTTCATAATAATCTTCTCCGGAGCTTATCCGATAAACGTGATAAGACATATTCGCTCAGTCCCTGAAGTTGTTTGTATTTATTGTGCCACGGCAAACAAGGTAAGCGTCTTGGTATATCAAGATGGAGCTGGACGAGGGATAATAGGCATAATCGACGGTGACTCGCCTCTTGGAAAAGAGACAGGGGAGGAGCGCACCAAGAGGATCAGGTTCTTAAGGGAAATCGGCTATAAGAGAGGAATTTTGTGACTTCGCGGAAACTTGGCGTGGCAGATGCTACAGAGGCTATAGAAGAGCTTGAGGCGCATTATCCAAATGCCGGATACTACCTTAACTTCCGCACGGCTGTTGACCTTGTGGCTGCTGCAATAATTTCTGCACGGACAAAGGATACGGTAGTAAACGCAGTAACTCCAGCGCTTTTCGATAAGTACAGAACAGCGGATGATTACGCAGGGGCGAATCCTAAAGATCTTGAGGCGATGATAAGCAGGGTCTCTTTTCCATCCAGGAAAGCAGGGAACATAATACGGACATTCAGGATCATAGTTAATGATTACGGTGGGAAAGTACCTGATAAACGCGAGGCGCTTACCGCGCTGCCTGGGATAGGGAGCAAAACTGCAAATACCATACTTATAAATGCCTTCGGAATAGCCGCAGGAATTCCGGTAGATACATGGGTGCTCAGGATAGCGTATAGGCTTGGGCTGAGCGTTGAGGCGGACCCGGACAGAGTAGAGGCGGATCTTGAGGGGCTTGTCAAGAAGAAGTACTGGAAGAATATAGCATATGTAATGAAGGCGCATGGGAAGGAACTCTGCCGCACTTCTGCTCCCCTCTGCGATGAGTGCTTCTTGTCAGGGCTTTGCATGAGAAACGGAGTTTGAGGTTTATGAGATGGAGATGATAGCGGACTTGCACATACATTCCAGGCATGCAGCAGCGTGCAGTGACATGCTCACGCTGGAAAACATAGATGCCACAGCTGCGCAGAAAGGGATAGATATTATAGGCACAGGAGATTTTACACATCCCGCCTGGATGGGCGAGATAAAGAGTAAGCTCAAGGAGTATTCTAGCGGCGTATATACGCTAACGGGTGGAAAGGGGATAAAATTTGTGCTTACATCGGAGGTATGTAATATATTTGAGTCAGGAGGAAAATTGAGAAAAGTGCATAGCTGTATGATGGCCCCGGGGATTGAAGAAGCGGTAGCAGTATCAGAGCTGCTTTCCAGGCGCGGAGACCTGAAGAGCGACGGCAGGCCGATAATAAGTGCCAGTTCGGCAGAACTTGTGGATATGGCAAGGAGCGTATCGGATAAATTTGTAATATATCCAGCACACGTATGGACCCCGTGGTTTGGCGCACTAGGCGCGTCATCTGGTTTTGATTCAATATCCGAGGCTTATGAGGACAGAAGCGGAAGTATACTGGCCTTCGAGACGGGGCTCAGCAGTGACCCTGCAATGAACTGGAGGGTCTCGATGCTGGATAGGTACTCGCAGATATCAGGAAGCGATGCACATTCGCTGCCGAATATAGGTAGGGAGGCGACCGTATTCAGTTTCGAGGATAAGAAAAATGTAGACTACAGTGCGATATACAGCGGCATACGTGGAGAGAACCTGAAGATGACCTTCGAGTTTTACCCTGAGGAGGGCAAATATCATTATGACGGGCATAGGAAATGCAATGTCTCCCTCAAGCCCGACGAGGCAATAAAGTACAACAACATATGCCCGCGGTGCAGAAGGAAACTGACTGTAGGTGTGCTGCACAGGGTTGAGGAGCTTGCTGACAGGGATGCGGGAGCCGTTCCTGAGAATGCAAAGGGCTACGTGCATATAATACCGCTCATGGAGATCATTGCCTCGGTAAAAGGCGTGGGAAAATCAAGTGTACTTGTCAGGCGGCTGTATATGGAGTTTATAGGCAAGTTTTCAAGCGAGATGCACGTGCTCAACGATGCCGACATCTCCGAACTTGAGAATGTGGACAAGGAGACGGCTTGCGCGATAGGCAATGTGCGCGAAGGAAGGATCTCAATAAAGGCAGGGTATGACGGGGTGTTTGGAGAGATTGACGTGTCAGGAAAAAAGATAGGCTTAGACGTGAAAGGAGGTATACAGAAAAGAATGAATGATTTTTAAGCTTTCTAAAAGGTAAGGAATTATGGTTAAGTTATATTTTTATCTTCTTGCAGCACTTGCGCTGGCAGGATATTCTAGCGCTTTTACAACGTACATACACGCGCCTGCGGTACTGCTCCAACAGAATAATGGCACACTTACGGTAATAGCCCTGAATATAACTTCTGGCAACGGAAGGATTTACATATCAGGCCCTTCAAGCGTAGGCAACAGTACATTCGTATCAGCTGAGACAGCAGTAAAGTATGCGGCTTCGCTCTTGGGCACCGATATCAACAGTCATGATTATCACTTCGTGATAATGGACAATAACTCCAGCGTTTCAGGGCCCAGTGCAGGGCTTGCCATGACGCTTCTTACAATAGATAATCTGGAGCATAGAAGCCTTTATGGCAATTTTACAGTTACGGGCACCATAGCACCAAATGGCAGCGTTGGAGAGATAGGCGGCATTTACGACAAAGTTGAGGCTGCAAAGGCGCATGGAATGCGCTATGTCGTAGTTCCTTATGCGCAGAATGGAAGCTTTGAGTATCAGATGTATTATCTTTCCCAGCAGTCATTCGGTATACCTTTGGTGGAAGTCTCTAATGCAACGCAGGCGATCAATTATTCCCTTGGAACCGAGCCTGTAACCGGAATTAATTATACACTTCTTCAGAATTACAGCATTAATTCGCTCCCGCTGGCTAATGTTTCGTGTAATGACTGCAATACTGCCCCTTTTGCAAGGCTGACAAATTTCACATTTGGCATGCTTGGTGGAAAGATCGGAGATATCTCCCAAAATTACAGTTCAGTGAAGTCGTCTGCGCTCGCACAGCTTGCGAGATACAGGAAGATTGCGGCAAAGGGTTATATGTACGCCGCGGCAGATATGGCCTTCCTTGATTATGTGGATATGTCACTCTTCTACAACTACGGAAATTACAGCTACAGGAATGCATACCTGCAGATCAGAGGCATAGAGAATTCGTGTGGCAACGCTTCTCCTCCTCCGATGACTGCATCTAATTACGAGTATCTTATAGGGGGCGAACTTAGGAATTATTGGGGAAGCATAACTGCGGATGAGTCCATGCAGGCCCTCAATGCATCTAATACTACAGATGGCATAATAGAGAGCCTTTACTCGGCATCGGAAGCAGGTGCGTGGTGCTCTGCCGCATCAGAATTGTATAATCTGTCGGGATATAACAACGGCACATCCGTGGAGTTGTCACCATCGGTAAAAGCATACGCATCAGGGCTCCTTGCAAATGACAGTTCTTACGGAAACAACACGTACACGCAGACTGCAGAGCAGAGCTACAGGGATGGAAACTACGCAGTCTCTATTTACGCTTCTGAGTATGCTGCTGCGCTTGGGACCGGCTCTTTGCTAGTTTACAATAACACGAATCTGGCAATGCTGAACGGCATGCTGGCAAACATGAGTGCGTCCGGTACAGGTGTCTGGCCCGCCCAGTTTGCAGATGAAGCAGAGTTTTATATCTATGAAGCGGGCCGCTCAGACAATTCTACGGTGAAGAGCCAGTATCTCTCAAGCGCATATTCTGTGCTCCTCCTTGCAGATAGGCTTAGCCAGGCAAACAAGGAGATAAGCTCCTCCTTCGTAAACATCAGTACTTCCAGCTATTATGCCAATTACCAGAACCAGAATATAACAAGGCTTTACAACCTTACGGAAGAACTGCAGGGTGAGACTGAGACATTGCTTTCTGGGATTGTTGCCATTTCTGTGCTGCTCTTTGCAATACTGATAATCCTACTCTTTGTTGTGATAAGGGTATTTGGCAGCGGAGGCGGCAATATGCAAACAGCGGTAAAAACGCAGCCTCCGCGGCAGAAGAAAGGGCAGGTTAAGGGGTAATTTTTTGGTTGCTGACCCGTTTTGCAGCCCTGATGAGATCTCCGGCACCATATTTTACAGCAGCAGGCACATGAATCTGCTATATGATATTAAGCCTGTTGTCAGGGGGCATGTGCTATTTGTGACTAAGAGACATGTAGTCGGAGCGACTGAACTGAGCGAGGAGGAGATATATGATATGCACAAGACGCTGAAATTTGCGGTGCCTAGGATAACACGCATTTATGGTGACCATGAGGCTTCCTACAACCTTACTGTACAGGTCGGTAGGCATTCTGGGAGGACGGTTGACCATTTTCATATGCATATGATACCCAGGAATGGAGGGGACAGATTCAATCGGGATGAGAATGTATATGATGCTATAAAGAACAATTCGACGCATTTTTCAATTGAAGATGTGAGGAGAGAGGTAGCACTACTCAGAGAGGAATTTGGATATAAGCAAGGCTAGAGAGGAGTATTGCAATCAGGGCAAGCCCCATCGCACCGAGGGATATATTTCTCACCGTATCGTATCTCCGCATATCTCTCCTAAGAAAGACTATTGAGGAGTAACCTAACGCAAGATCAACAAGGAATATCGGTATTGCGTAGATGGCATTATGCTCGAAATGGTTGCCTGATACGAATAGTACGGCACTGATGGTTATTGCAGCTGCATACGAAACAGCAGCAGTTATCGATGACGCACGTATGCCTATCAACGAGGGCATGGAGTGCGTGTTCCTGGCCTTCCTGTCGCCTTTTATGTCCCTTATGGCACCTTGTATCTCCCTCGCGAAGCCGCTTAAGAATATCATCATGGAGACGAGGAGCACCGTGACGCTGAGGGAACTTGAGACCACAAAGTTGCCGAATATGAACGGTATCGCCATTGAGAGCGCCACATAGGCGTTGCCCCAGAAAGGCATCACCTTTATCCTGTAGCTATAAAGAATGGAAAGAATGCCAAAAATAGCCGCTATTGCTATGCAATAGGCGTTGAGGAAGAGACTGGCCCCTATCCCTATTACTATACCGGCATATGTAATGTGCAATGCATCGGACTTTGAGAGCGTCCCCTTCACAAGCGGCCTGTTCTTGCCGTTTATTGCATCTGCCTCAATATCGAAATAATCGTTTATTGCAAAAGCTGCTACAGATATAAAAATTGGTGTTATTAGAGAAAGCGTTAATGTAATTGCACCTGGTATGCCGGATGCAAGTGCTTCTGCAGATATTACAGCTACAACCAGCATTATACTATGCTCTATTCTTACAAGCCTGAGGACTTCGGCAAGTTTGTTCTTCATCCGCATACAGCCAGTAGAATATTCATGCAAAATGATTTATAGATTTTTATGCTTAGTTAATCATGGCAAAGTCAGACTGGTGGGTCTCTAGAAATGTGCTGCTTATTGCGTTATCCGCATTCTTTGCGGATTTGGGCTACCAGGCAGTAATAGCAGGGTTTCCGATATTAATCGTTGTTGTCCTTAAGGCGCCTGTCATATTATTTGGGGCTGCGATGGCGCTCTCTTATGGAGTGGGATCCCTGATTGGTTACGCTGGCGGGAAGCTCAGCGACAGGCACAGCAAGAAGAAGGTAGCGGTTCTTGGCAATATACTTATACCACTTCTCTCGCTGAGCGGTATTGCTGCGTCAGGAGCTGAGGCAGTGGCACTCTTCGCCGGCGGGTGGTGGGCAAGAAACTTCAGGTCTCCTGCAAGAAGGGCAATGCTTTCGGATCTGACAAACGCATCGGAGCGAAGCAGGGCTTTTGGCCTGCTCAATGCGCTTGATATCTCAGGCGGGATACTTGCCACTTTCTACCTTATTGCATTCCTTCTCCTTGGGATAGGGCTCAGGTACATATTCCTACTTACGGTTATACCGCTGCTGGCGTCTACGCTCTGCCTTCTGATGGTAAAATCAAGGAACAGGGCAGGCAGCCCGCCGCAGCCTAAGAGGGAAGCAGCTGCAATGCACAATGCCACATTCAGATGGAACAGGCGCATCTACGGCGGCGTTCTTGCCGCAACCGCGCTTTATGGGTTCAGCTTCTATAGTTTCGGCTTTCCTATACTTACTGTCTACCAGTCTTCAGGAAGCTACCTTTATGGGATACTTACATATACATTTTACCTTGCCGCAGCTGCTGCTTTCGGATACATCATAGGCAGGCGCCTTGAGAAGAGAATCGAGAAGGCGCCATATTATCTAGGCATCATGGGCTACATGGTGTCCGCATTCGGATCCCTGCTTCTTTCCATATCTTATTCTGCAGGTTTACCTCTGTGGTCATTTTACCTTGGAGCAGTAGTGCTCGGGCTTGGGCTTGGGGCAATAGAGACCCTGGAACCAACCATAGTCTCCTTCATAAAGAGCAAGGAGATAGGGAAGGGGATGGGATCCCTTACAGCGTATAGAAGTGCAGGACTTTTCTTTGGGAATCTGGTTATGGGGATACTTTATGTCGTAAATCCTTCATGGTCGTATATATATGCTGCGATAGCTGCATTTGCATCGGGGCTTGTAATACTGCTGCCGCTGCTGGCGTCTGAGAAAAGAAAATTATAGAAAAAGAAAAAAGAAAAATAAAAAAGTATTTTATTATCTTCGCCTTCTGGCAGAGAGCCTTCCTCTCCTGTTCATCTTTGTCCTTGCCACATAGCCATTCTTGTCTATGAAGTAAAGGAACCCTTCTTCACGCTCTACCTTTTCATCGGTTACCCTGGCCTTCCTTCCCCTTGGATTGTTTCGCATAGGGGTTCTCCAGACATGACCATCCTTACCTAGGAAGTAAAGGTAGCCGTCTTCCCGTTCTACTTTCTCTCTGCCTACTCTTTCAGCCATCATTTCACCTATTTAATATTGGATAGATAGCTTTTTATATTTGCCGACGAATTTACGTCAGCAAAATAAATGCGGTTTTGCATTCGATTACGGCATTATTCTGGCATTTTCCCTGTGCAATTGGCAACGCATTTAAATACTTTGTTTATGATTTGTATCTGATAAAATGATAGAGATAACACTTTTTGGGGATGAAAATCTAGATGGTTATACGCTTGTCGAGTGCTTCCCCGGAGCGGGGCTTGTAGGGCCTATGGCTGGGAGCTACATAGTAGAGAAGCTCAAGATGAAGTATGTTGGTTACATACACAGCGACTCCTTTCCTCCAATAGCTGCTATACACAATTCCATGCCGATGTTCCCATCCAGGATATACAAGGACGAAAAGTACAAGCTTGTACTCTTAATATCAGAATTCACAATACCTTCGGAAGTGGTATATCAGCTCGGCATGGAGGTTCTCTCATTTGCAAGGAAGAATAAGGTAGCCAGGATAATCTCCATAAATGGCATGCCGGCACAGAAGCTTACCGATACTGTTTATGTAACGTCTTCCGATAGTGCAATGCTCAAGAAAGCGACGAGCATGGATATGAAACCCATAAAAGAGGGTGTAGTTGCCGGAGTGAGCGCCATGCTGCTCACAAACTCCCATCTGTTCGAGATGAGCGCTGTCAACATACTTGTGGAAGTTAATCCATCCATAATGGATCCGAAATACGCAGAGATAGCGCTGAGAGGACTCAATGAGCTTATAAGCATAGATATAGACCTCGGTGAACTTGACAAGGAAGCTAAGGTAGTTGAGGAGAAGATACGGACGATGCTTAAGAAGGTAAAGGAATCTCCGGAGCATTACAAGAATGCCACGGAGGCTGCGGGACCTTCAATGTACGCATAAGGCTTATGCAGGGGTGGCAGAGCCTGGTCTGGCTTTAGATAGCCACAGAAAAACGCGCAGGACTTAAGATCCTGTGGCTTAGCGCCTTCGTGAGTTCAAATCTCACCCCCTGCACATT
>JAJZKO010000008.1:0-7640 GCA_021850805.1 Microcaldota archaeon
AACCTAATATTTGATAAGGAGGCAATTTTCATGGGCAGATTGAATTTTCTGGGCCTTGCATATACGGCAGGAGTATCCAATCTCACAAAACTCGCGCGCCCATACAAGCTTAATTTCAGCATAACCTACAAGTGCCAGTCAAGATGCCTTACATGCAATATATGGCAGATGAAACCTTCAAACGAGCTTACAATCGAAGAGATAGAGACATTTGCGCGCATAAATAACTTCTTCAAATGGATAGAACTTACAGGAGGGGAGCCATTTCTCAGAAGCGACATAGTCGAGATAGCCAGTGCGTTCCAGAAGAATTCCAAAGGCCTTTACCTCCTTACCATGCCCACCAACTCGCTGTGCAATCCAGATTCAGTAATCTCAAAGATAGAGGAGATGCTTGATCTCGGAATACCAAAGCTCTCCATAACGGTGAGCCTTGACGGCTACCGTGCGCTCCACGACAAGATACGCGGGGTAAGCGGAAATTACGACAGGGCCATAGAGATGTTCAAGAGGATATCAGAGATAAGGAGGAGAAGGCGGAACCTCTACGCGGTATTCGGATATACTATGACTAATTACAACCTTGGAGAATTCAGCAAAACATATTCAGAGGTAAAGAAGGAGATACCTTCGATAAGCTATAATGATTTTCATCTTAACCTTGGCCAGGTATCAGACATATACTATTCGAATTCCGGGATGTCGCTGCGTCCTCCGAAAGAGAGGGCAGCCGAAGAGATAAGGAATGCAATGGCGAGCAGGAAAGCAAAGATAAGTGCAATAGACATCATCGAAAGAAGTTTTCTTAAGAATCTGCATGAGTATGTTATCTCAGGGGCGCAGCCGATGAAGAGCAGAAGCCTTGACGCATCGCTATTCATGGACAGCTACGGCAACGTGTACCCGTCAATAATGTGGGGCAGGAAGATAGGCAACATAAGGGAGGCGGACTACGACCTCATGGACATATGGCATAACAAAGAGGCTGAGGAAGTGCGCAAGGACATATCAGAGGGCAGGGAGCCTAGCAGCTGGACTGCATGCGAAGCCTATCAGGCCATAGCCGGGAACATACGCAAAGCATTCCTGTAATCTCAGGGGCATTATTGCCAGTGCCACATGCAAGAACCACACAATATGGCCCGGGCAAAACAGGCCATGCGTGTTGCATATTTCGCATCAACACGCGCGCCAGTATTCGTATAACGCGCAAAAATATATCAATATTTAAATACCTTTCGCAAGAATATGTTAATGACATTTTATATTCTTCAGAATTCATCTTCTGTTCGTGGATTTATATGCCAGATTTTAACAATGACATAAGGCTTGCTGTAAATACGGGTGACGTCAGCATCGGCCACAGGGATGTTGTCCGCTCCATAAGTGCCTCGAAAGCTCAGGCGGTTATAGTTGCGGCAAAGGCAAAGAAGGAACTTATAAACGACATATACCACATGGTCAACATAGCAAACGTGAAACTGATAAAATTCAATGGCAACTCGCTGGATCTCGGTACCCTCTGCGGCAAACCCTATCCGGTAAGCAGCATAGCAGTAATAAATCCGGGGAACTCAGGAATATTAAAAGAAGAGTATTAATTGGTGAAGAATTGCCCAAGGGTGAATTTGCAGCTAAAGAACTCGTAAGGAAGAGGAAGAGGCACAGGATGCTAAACAAATGGTGGAAGAGAAAGCATTTTCATCTCAAGCAAAAATATGATCCTGTCGGTACCGTCCCAATGGCAAAGGCTCTCGTGCTCCAAAAATTCGTACTGCAGCAGAAGCAACCGCACAGCGGTCTGATAAAGTGCGTCAGGGTTCAGCTTATCAAGAACGGCAAGGTAGTTGGAGCATATGTGCCTTATGATGGAACAATAAACTTTATAGAAGAGCACGATGAAGTAACGATACAGGGTCTTGGAGGTTCGCAGAGAGGGCAGATGGGCAGCATACCAGGTCTGAAATACAGGGTCATAGCCGTGAACGGCGCAGATGTATTCGAAGTAGTAAAAGGCAGGAAGGAGAAGCCTAAGAGATGATTATAATGGCTGAGACTGAAACAAGTGTAAATGAACCTGTAGAGAATGTCACCCAGGAAACAGAGAAGCGCCAATATGAGAAGCAGACCCCGAAGCGCAGGAGGCGCACAGAACAGTCTCAGAAATCAGGCGAAGCAGAGGCGCTATCCGTAAGGAGCGCGCATCGCACATCAAGGCAACTCATATTCGGAAAGTATGACTCATCCGAAGTGAAGGTGGAGGACCAGAGCCTCGCGGAATACGTATCATTCGGCTACAGGTCATATCCAAACATCTTCGGCAGACGCCAGGACAGGGCATACTACAACGCGCACATAACAATAGTAGAGAGGCTTGCAAACAAGCTCATGAGGGGTGGCACAGGCAAGAAGGTAGGCGGGAAGATAATAAGGACAAAAGGCAGGCTGCAGGGAAAGAAAATAAAGGTAATGCATGTTCTCGAGGAGTCCTTCGACATAATAAACAAGCAGACGGGGAATAATCCGCTGCAGGTCCTTGTTGACGCGCTCCAGAATTCTGCCCCGATAGAGGATACGACAAGGGTAAGATACGGCGGGATATCATACAATGTTGCAGTCGGCATAAGCTCAAGGAGAAGGCTCGATGTTGCACTCAGGAATATGGCGCTTGCTGCTCTTATAAACGCATTCAAGAATAAGAGAAAGCTCTCCGAATCGCTTGCAAACGAACTCATACTTGCTTCTACAAAGAGCCCTGACAGCTACGCAATAAAGAAGAAGGTCGATGTAGAGAGAATCGCCAAGAGGGCACGCTGAGCAGGGATCAGACGGGTATTCTTATGGTACGAAAAGAATATGTAGCCGAGGAAGTCGCAAAGATAATGGGCAACATCAACAACGTGAGGAACGTTGCCATAATAGCCCATGTACACCACGGAAAGACAACACTTACAGATTCCCTGCTTGCACGGGCAGGCATAATATCAAAATCAGTGGCTGGAGACGCATTATACACAAACTACGAAGCAATAGAAAAAGACAGGAGGATGACAATAAAATCTGCAAACATATCGCTGGCCTTTCCGTACAAGGATCAAGACTACATAATAAACCTGATTGATACGCCAGGTCACGTTGACTTCGGAGGGCACGTTACAAGATCCATGAGGGCGGTTGACGGAGTGGTGCTCGTAGTAGACCCAGTGGAGGGCGTAATGCCGCAGACAGAGACCGTACTCAGGCAGGCCCTAAAGGAGAAGGCGAAGCCCGTGCTCTTTGTAAACAAGGTGGACAGGCTGCTCAATGAGCTCAAGCTTACCCCGGAGCAGACATTCGAGAGGCTGCTCAAGCTGATAAATGACATAAACAAGATGATAAACAGCTACTGCCCCGAGGAGTTCAAGGGCAAGTGGCTGGTATCTGTAGAGAACGGGAGCGTATGCTTCGGTTCTGCCTATAAGAAATGGGCAATATCAAAGACCATAATGGACAAGTACAAGGTTACGTTCAAAGACATATTCCAGCTCACCGCAGAAAACAACGAGCAGAGGCTGCAGGAAGTGGCTCCAATAGACGAGGCAACCCTCTCAATGATAATAGATCATCTTCCCAATCCAAAGACCGCGCAGGGATACAGGATAGCTACCCTCTGGCATGGTGACAAGGAGAGCCCTGACGGAACCGCAATGATAAATGCGGATCCGAATGCGAACCCCAACATAGTGGTCTTTGGGGTAATGTACGATCAGCACAGCGGCGAGGTCGCGATAGGGAGGGTATTCTCAGGCACGGTAAGGAAAGGCACGGAATTATACGTAAGCGGCAGGCCTGATATACAAAAGGTGCAGCAGGTGAGCATCTACATGGGCCCAGACAGGGTAATAGTAGATCAGATACCAGCAGGAAACATCGCAGGATTAATAGGATTAAAAGACGTCTCGATAGGCGACACATGCAGCGCCGTAGGGATAGAGCCATTTGATCAGATAAAGCATTACTCCCAGCCTGTAGTCACAAAGGCCATTGAGGCAAAGGATACGAGGGACATGACCAGGCTGATAGAGGCGCTCAGGGAGCTCTCAAAGGGGGATCAGACAATAACTGTAGAGCTCAACAAGGAGACCGGGGAGCATCTTGTAAGCGGGATGGGAGAGCTTCATCTGGAAGTCATAGAGACGAAGATAAGGGACGAATACAAAATACCAATAACAACCAGCGAACCTATAGTTGTTTACAGGGAGACGATCGAGAAGGAAGTCAAGGATGTTGAGGGAAAGACACCAAACAGGCACTCCAGGTTCTACATAAACGTCGCACCTCTTGAGCCTGCTGTTATCACTCTTATAGAGAACGGCGACATAAAGGAGGGAAAGCCGAAGGAGAAGCAGTACCTTGACAAGCTCCTCGAAGCAGGAATGTCGAGGGAAGAAGCAAGGGGGATAGAGTACATATCAAACAGGAGCATACTTATAGACGCTACGCATGGGGTGCAGTACCTGAACGAGGTCATGGAGCTCCTTGTCCAGGGTTTTGAGGACGCAATGAAAGACGGTCCGCTTGCCAGGGAGAAATGCTCCGGCATAAAAGTATCAATAACTGATGCGACAATACACGAGGATCCCGTACACCGTGGACCTGCACAGATAATACCTGCAATGCGGAGGCCGATATACGCAGGCATGCTTATGGCGGGAGTGGTGCTCATGGAGCCGAAGCAGAAGTTCACGATAAACGCCCCGCAGGATTACATGTCCGAGATAATAACGTTCCTGCAGGGAAAGAGGGGCCAGATACTCGAGATAGAGCAGGAGAACGAGCAGATAACCCTAACGGCCAAGATGCCCGTTGCGGAAGTGATAAGGGGATTCTCAAATGAATTGAGGGGAATAACCAGCGGCAAGGCCATATGGTACCCTGAATATGCCGGATATGAGAAACTTCCAAAGGAACTTCAGGATAAGATAGTAAGGGAGATAAGGACAAGGAAGGGACAGCCTCCGGAGCCTCCCGCGCCACAGCAGTTCATGGATTGAGCGCATTGCCCAACTACTGCATCTCCGCCAGCTAATCTGCCTGCCTATTTGCATGTATTTGTTGGTTTAGCCTTGCCTTATCACCACAAATTGACTTTTTCAGCAGAACCCTGACTACTGCAAGCTTTAAATATCACAAAACGCATAATTATACTGTCAAGCACAGGAACTGGCGAATTGGTGCATTCTTGGAATTCAAAGACCCTAAAAATATAAATCCTAAGCTTAGGCAATCTGATGGGAATAAGGAACATACGGATAGACTCGTATCAAGAATACGGCAGATTATGCAGCTTCAGAGGAATCCGCGCGGGGACGGAATAAGAACTACAGACGAAATATCAAAGCTTCATCAGAGAGTTGAGGAGCTCGATAATGCCCTCAAAGAGGCTCTGCGGTCAGGAGCAGAAAAAGATACGAGGATAGCCTTTTTAGAAAAGAAAGTAAATTACGACAGCATGACCGGTCTTCACAGTAGATTATACTTCGAAGATAGACTCCTGGAAGAGGTAAGCAGGGCCATAAGGGAGAACAAGGATATCCTGCTTATATTTGCAGACCTTAACGGCCTGAAAGCAGCAAACGACAGCATGGGCCACGAGGCAGGCGACAAGTTAATAACCGACGCCGCTCGTGCGATAAAGAAAGCAGCCGATAATATAAGGACCTCTCTCAGAGAATACGACGTAGTGTCTGCCAGGATGGGCGGAGACGAATTCATAATAATGATGCCCGGGGCTGGCACATCCTATAAGGATGCAATAGTAAGAAGGATAAATTCACTATGTGAAAAGGCGGGAATTTCAGTTGCGCTTGGCGCTGCCAATCTCTCCGAAGTTGTTCAAGGCGGTTCAATTCCCTCAAATACGCTGGTTGGAAAGGCTTCAAAAGAACTGAAATCCCTTGCAGATGAACGGATGTACGAAGACAAGGTAATCAAGAAGGGTTCAAAGTGAGAGTGCCAAAATCCATGAATACTGCAGCAAAGCGGCAGTAGCAGCCAAGAGCGCTGTTCCAATGGCGCAGCAGGCCCAACCTGATATTACTATTTTAATGTGATATAGATGGAATACAAAGAGGAAGTCTCACTGGAAGAAGCTAAGGAAATAGCAAAGGTCTCAAGAAAGGCATTTGTACTCGCAGAGAACTACGCAGATCTTGAGCTTGTTGCCGAGCTTCTTGGAATGGGCGAGGGCGAAGTCGCAATGCTTGATATGGATGACGTGTATCCGCTTGTAATGGAGTTTGGCGAGGAGGAAGAGCTCAAGGCAAAAGCATCAAAATACTCCAATTCAGTAATAGTGTGCCCTCACGGAAACACCTCGCTTAAACTGGTAAGGGCCATAAAGATGGTTGGCGTAGGCGCATACAGCCTAAAAGGCGGAGTGGCAGAGCTGAAAAAAAGATAAAAAGTACAGCAGCAGCAATAAGCTGCGCCGCAGACCGCGCAACCAAATCGCAATTACTTGTATATCGAATGGTATACGTTGTTGGTATCGTCAGTTATGACTATACATTCTCCCTCGCACTCCACGAGGCAAGCCTGGCAGAGTATGCATGAAGGTCCCTGCGTAGCTACCGATATGCCTCCACTCCCGCCCTCGAATTTCTCATGGAAGTGATTATGTCCATCCTGCACGCTTGACCATTTCGCCACCACCGCATCATCGCTCTTCCCTGTCCATTTGTCATTATCCGGCGCAACGTCGGCGTTGGCATCGGGTGATGTCCTGTCTTTCATCTGAAATACTGCTACCGGGCAAACGTCAAAGCAATGCGCGCATCCTGTACATTTTGGCTTTTCCACATATACCTGCATTAATTTCACCAATAAAGCTTCTTTTCATCTTAATGTTTATAAAATATTGCCTAACATTCGTCCATATCCATCTGCAAAATGTGCATGCTCTACAGCGTTGTTACTGATACTCCCTCTACAAGCATCGGCGGGCAGAAACAGTAATCGCCTTCCGAGTCCCATGAAGTCGTCTGGACCGGCTTCCCGCATGCGCGCGATGCCGATTTCGCCATTCTGAGCATATTCTCGCTAATCCTTATCCCTACCATTGAGGATGCCCCGCCGTGCCTTATGGCAAATTCTGGCTCTCCGTCCTTTATCATGACTGAAAGATCCCTTGGTACCGTTGAGAAATCGCCCGTAAGATAGTTGCTGAACCTTGTATACCACGTGTTAGTTATAAGGATCCCCTTCTTAACTTCCCCTATAAGTGCGTCAAGGTCCCTTGCAGATTCCCTGTGCCTTATTATGGGCGTTCCCGGCTCTGGCTCGACCAGTCCCGCATTACCTGTGCTCCTGGTCCTGTACTTCTTCGCGGTGGAAAAGTTGTGCAGATAATGGCTGAGAACCCCATCCCGTATTACTTCAGTTGTAGAGGTCTTCATTCCCTCGTCATCATAAGCCCTATAGTCTACCGATTCAGCAAAGTTCCCCGAATCGAGTATTGTAAGGCCCCGGTTCCCTACCACCTTGTTGAGCTTGCCGCTCAACGGGCTTCCCGTCTCTATATTGCCCATGCACGCCATGGAGTTTATATTCGATAGCAGCGAGCCAGCAGGGGAGGGCATGTATACAATGTCATATCGCCC
>JAJZKO010000008.1:7740-32973 GCA_021850805.1 Microcaldota archaeon
CTACCACCTTGTTGAGCTTGCCGCTCAACGGGCTTCCCGTCTCTATATTGCCCATGCACGCCATGGAGTTTATATTCGATAGCAGCGAGCCAGCAGGGGAGGGCATGTATACAATGTCATATCGCCCTGCAGCTGCCTTTCCCCTCTTCTTAACCATATTCGACATCTCTGCCGCCTTCTTCCCGAACTCATGCAGGTCCAGATCCCTTGTGCTCTTGAGCACCGCGAAATCCTGGAACGAGGAGAGCTCTCCGAAGCATCTTATCGAGACTCGCATGTGTGCCGAGAAGCTCTCGCCCGAGTATCCTCCGCTCGTACAGAATTCGGTAGCGTATGAACTGAGGTAAAGTGTGCCTGCAGTGGAATTTGCCCCTCCCTCATCCGCTCCTGCTAGCATTCCGTTTGCCATGTCAGAGAGAGACCCCGCATCTATACCCGCGAATTCCCTATAAGCTCCCCTATCCGCGCCGTAATGCTTCCTGCCCTCTGCTATCCCATTGTAGTCATTTTTAGGCCGTATTCCTGCAATCTCATTCGCAGCCTTCTTTATCCTCCGCTCAAGCATTGAATCCGTAGGGTTCTCCACGCTGACAAAGAGCAGCCTCTTATCCTTCGCAAGGAATACGGTGATTATCCTGTCATGCTCCTCTACCAGCGAGTCCACCTTTGAGTTTGCTACCTTCAGGTAGTCCTCCTTCTCGTCCTTTACTATAGCAACTGCATCGTCAAAACCTGCATCCATTGCAATCCTTACGGCTTTCTCAACAAGCGTTGCCATACAATCACCTTCCAAAGACAAGGAGTGCAGACCCCCCGCCCATCGTTACCGGAACCCCCTGCATAGGTTCTCCCTTTCCGCAGCTGCCCACATACAAACCGAAATCCTTTCCTACCATGGTAACAGCGTTCCAGAGCTCTGCCGTACCGGCTTCCAGGACGTAATTCTTGACGGGTTTCGATAGCCCTCCATTCTCAATAAGGTATGCCTCATTTCCCTGATACCTGGCAAAGCTGCGCGTATCGTCTATGTTCCACTCCATGAAGCTGCGTATATATACCCCAGTGCGCGCCTCTTCCATCAGGTCATCAAGGCTGTATCTGCCTGGCTTAAGGTAGGTATTAGACATCCTTATTATTGGTTCATTCGAGTAGTCGTCGCTCCTCGAGGATGCATTGCTCTTCTTCCCGAGCTCAGCGGCGTACTCCCTATTGGTAAGGAATTCCTTCTGGAATCCGCGCTCGACTATCTTCTTTCCGTAAGCCTTCACTCCTTCGTCATCATAAAGATAGTATCCGTAAGAGTTCTTTATCGTGGGATCATCCACTATCGTTACCGTTTCAGAAGCTATCTTCTTCCCCGCATCCCCAACTTCCAGGTAGCTCATACCAGCCTGCGCAGCCTCCCTGCCCATTATCCTGTCTGCCTCATTTGCATGGCCAATGCTCTCATGCACTGCTATTCCGACGATCTCTGGCGAAGCCACTACATTTCTTATCCTCTTAAGTTTATCCAGCGGCAAGCTTACTCCCTTCTCCATCACTTTCCTAAGCCTCCCAGCCTCATCTGCGACAGCATCATCTATAAGGAGTTTCTCGAAACCTTCATATCCCCCAACCCCTCCAAGCTGCAGGAATCTCTGCCTGCTCTCCCCATTTACGCTTGCTATTATGCTCCCGAAGAAGCTGAACGATGGCACATCCGCATATATCTCTGTTCCTTCTGAATTCAGGTAATACGATTCAGACCTGCCCAACGAAGCATAGAAGCTCCTGTACTTCACAAATCCAAGGGATTTTGTGCGCTTCTCTGCCTTGTACAGTTCATTCAGCGGGTTGCCATCCTCAATAGGTACGGCTTCCTTCACAGAATAAGATGCATTCTCCTTCCTCTCCTTGGAGAGCGAGGTTACCGCGGCCTTGCCTCCAAACTCACCCACCCTCTTGAGGCATGAGCTCAAGGCATGCATATCTGCTTTGTCGGTAGAGAGGGTATACAGCCTGCCGCGCCTTATGAACCTTACTCTCAGGCCGAAGCGCTCTGCCGCCCCGGCTCCGTTCGCCTCTCCCTGCTCAACCGCAGCAGATACGGAGCGGGATCTCTCAAGATAAGCTTCCGCATAAGAAACGTGCGTCAAGGTCAAAGCCAGCTTAAGTGCACGCTCCGCTATCCCTGTATCTTCAATCATATCGGGTATTATCCGAACAGGCTTGCAAGTCCTCCTGCAGCTGCTTCCTCGCTTACTTTCTCTTCCTTCTTCTCCTCTTTCTTATCTTCCTTCTTGGCTTCAGCGTGTGCAGGCTGTGCTACGGAGACATTCTGTGCGTTCTTTATTACCTCCTTTATATCGACTCCTTTGAGGGAACTGGCAACAGACTTTGCCATGGCCTCGTCAGGCTGCATTCCTGCCGCCTTTACCACTTCAGTAAGGCTCTTCTCGTTTATCTCTTTTCCAGCCGCATCCAACAGGAGGGCAGCGTATATATATTCCATCTTCTTTCACCATTTAGCATTATTCCTTTTTATCCTCAGCAACCGACTTAAGGCCAAGAGCCTGCAGGAACGCCTTGGAGACGACCTTGTCAATTATCTCCTTCTCGTATAAGTTATTCTGCACGCCAAGGGCCACAGCACCGATAAACGCCCTGCTTATGAATCCGCTTACGTTATATGCGGTCACATAATTTATTCTTATGCTAAGCGCGTTTGCAGCAACGAAATCGCGAGCAAGCTCATCAAGCGCCTTCTCCGTGCTGAAGTTAAGTGCTTCCTTCCCGAATGTAATATTTCCTTCCTGCGCCACGTCCACAACAGCTGCAGCCTCAAAAGGCATTATCTCAAGCATCTTCAGCGCCTTTGAGACGGCGTGCGATATCTTGTCGCCTTTGTGCACGAGCACCTTGCTCTTCCCTATCACTACCTTCCCTTTCTGTATCTGCACGTCTATCCCTGCTGCCTTGAGATCGGTAACCGCCTGTCCTGGGGCTATGCTGGTCTCGCCAGCCTCTATCGTTATGTCATCAGGGGATATCTGATTGGGCTTGGCGCCAAGGCGCAGCTTATTGCCGCTTATGAAAGCATTAACCTCAGCCACATCCTTATCAGACAATACCAGCGCAACATTCCCATGCACATGGCTCTTCAACTTCTCGAATCTCTTATCGTTACCCAGCGCCATGAGTACGAGATTCTTCCTTGCAACTATGAACTTGGCATCAGGCTTCAGCCCGTTCCTTACCTTCTGCATAAGCCTGTCTGGAACCATCTCAAGGGGCACTACTGCCACTGTCTTGTGCCTTTTCATATCCTCTGAGAGCCTCTTTACGAATTCAACCTTCTGCGCTTTTAGCATAACCATAAACACACCTCAAACTATCCTCAGCGGCTTGCTCATGCTCAGCTTCACGTAAGCAGACTTTACAGAGCCCTGCCCTACCTTTCCGTATACTCCCTCGATGACCTCCTTTATGTTGTCAAATACCTTCTTAGGATCCATGTCCTCGCTTCCCACCACGCAGTGAACCGTGGGCAGAAACTTGCCCTTGCTCTTTAAGCTTACCTTCTTCTTAAGCTCCTCGTTGATTATCCTGAGATTCACGCTTCCCACGAGCGGCTTTGGCATCTTGCCCCTCGAACCCAGGTACTGCCCGAGCTTCTTTGCTATCGTAGGCATGAGATTCCCCTGTGCCACCAGGTCATATGCAAGTAGCGCTCCAAGCCTCTTCTGGTCTGAGGCTATCTGGTCTATCTCGCTGCCCGGTATTACGTCCATGCCTGCCTTCTGCGCCTCCTCAACCAGCGCCTTGTCATCGGCAAATACCGCTACCTTGCGGGTCTTGCCTTTGTCATTCGGAAGCAGTATCTCAAGATTAAGCCTGTTGTCCTGCTTTGTGAAGTCTATGCCCTTGAAATTTATGGCAATCTCTACACTCTGCTTGAATTTCCTCTTTCCTTTATTATCCTCAATGAACTTTGCAAAGTTCTCGTAATCCAATGCCATGTACACTCCCTCCTGCAATATGCAGTCCATGCGGGAAAACAAGTATACCTTCTTATATAAGTAAACAAATAAAAACCTTTTTAATGGGGCAGCTATCTAATCAATTGTATATCGTGGTAAAGCATATGGAGGAAGCTCAGGGAATCTACGCGTTGGGGATTGTGCTATTCTGCGCACTGCTCTCGGTATCATACGCATCTTCAGGTCTGGGGACATCGAAGATAACCTTCAACCAGAGTTCGCTCTCCATAGGGAGAAACACGACAGCCTATCTGCAGTACAATCTCAGCATAGCAAGCGGTAATTCATGGGGCACATACATGAACATAGTAAACAAGGCAGCCCTCGAATCGGATGGAATATCATTAAACTTAAGCGAGAATTTCTCCACCTTCCCTCCTTTCTCAGGCGTTCTTACAATAAAGACTGCTTCAGATGCCAGGCCGGGTAACTATACTGCAATATTCAACGGCACTGGGGACGATCCAACCACATCGAACGCAGAAATAAGGATAATGGTAACCAACACGACCTCATCCTCCAGCCCATCTGCCCCAAGCCTGCCCAAGACTTCCCAAAAAGGTGCAGGGCCTCTCGACACGGTATTCCTTGTAGTAATATTCATAGCGTTTATCGCACTGCTTGGGTATAAATCCTACAGGTTTCTATAAACTGCACATACCGGCCGTAAGATGATACCTGCATACGCAATACTGGCTGCAGTCTTTGTCGCAATAACCGTACGCCAGCTCCTAGAGCTGAAGATACCGATATGGAAAATAATGTTCGCCGGTGCGGTGTTCGCATTGGTCCTGGGCGACATATCTGTACCTGCAGCATTCTCATCAATAAATTTCGGGATAATCGCATTTCTAATAGGCATGTTCCTGATAGGCGAGGCGCTGCAGCAATCCGGATACCTTGATTATCTTTCCTCAAGGCTATTCAGCAGGGCCAGAGACTCATACGCTACTCTATTTCTTCTTATATTCGGAGCCGGGCTGCTCTCCATGCTTCTCATGAACGATACGCTGGCAATAATAGGCACTCCGATAGTCATCTCCGTTGCAAAGAGCCGAGGCATGCGCTCAGAGCCTTTCCTCATGGCTCTTGCCTTCTCAATAACTACCGGGAGTGTGGCGAGCCCTATAGGAAATCCGCAGAACCTCCTCATAGCCGCATCCAGCCGCCTCGGAGAGCCCTTCCTGACGTTCTTTGGCTATCTCCTCGTTCCCACAGTGATAAACCTTTTCATTACATACGCAATGCTTCGCTTTGTGTACAAGCGCGACCTCCAGAAAGGCAACTCGCGCAAAGATACACATAAAATTCTGCCAAGGGGCTCTAAGGGCTCCTCCAGATGGAGCGTGAAGGCATCAATCATCCTCCTCGTCCTCGGCTTTGCCTCCTACATATTATATTCTCTTGCACATTCCGCCCCGCAGCCGCAATATCTCTTCTCAATCCCTCTGTTTGCTTCCATTCCAATACTCATATTCTACCCGGGCAAAAAGGCAATCGTGTCAAGGATGGACTGGGGCACGATAATATTCTTCATCTCCCTATTCATAATAGTCGGCAGCGTATGGGATTCCGGCGTTTTGCAGAGCCTGGTATCAGGCTCGTCATCACTTGTCTCTTCAGCCTTATACATATTTCCCATAAGCATACTATTCAGCCAGATGATATCGAATGTGCCGCTCGTGGCGCTCTACCTTAAAATACTCGAGACTACTGCAGAAGGGGTCATACCACTGATGGCGCTTGCTGCATCAAGCACAATAGCAGGCAACCTCTCAATCCTGGGCGCAGCCTCGAATGTAATAATAATACAAGGCACGGAAAAGAAAGGCGAGCGAACAATAAACATGAAAAGTTTCGTTAAGATAGGCATACCGCTTACCATAATAGAATCGCTCGTGTACGTGGGTTTCCTGGGCATGCTTTAATTCAGTCGAATTTATAAATCTCGTTTATTACAACTAGTTGATCATATGTCAAAAATGCCAGAACAACTGAAGGCCAAAATGGCAAAGCAGGGCTATCATTTTGTCGGAGACCACTCCGCCGTAAAGATATGCGAATACACGGCCAACGGCCTGCAGGGGAAGACTTTATGCTACAAATACTCATTCTATGGGATCAAGAGCTGGCAATGCATACAGGCTACACCTGCCGTAGGGTGCGACCTTTCCTGCAATTTCTGCTGGAGGCTGATACCTGAGGAACACGGATTCAAGTGGAACGAGCTGAACGCGGTAGAGAAATGGGACGACCCTGTATACATCGTTGAGAACATGATAAAGGAGCAGAGGCGGATAATAAGCGGATACAAGGCCATGGCGGATACCGAAGCAAAGATGCAGAGATGGAAGGAGGGGAATGAGCCGAGGCATGTCGCCCTAAGCCTTACTGGCGAGCCGCTCTTCTACCCAAGGATGTGCGAACTGCTGAAGGAGTTCCACAAGAGGGGCATAAGCACATTCTTAGTCCATAATGGCACCCTGCCTGAGGCATTGGAGAAGCTGAACCCTCTTCCCACACAACTTTATGTATCCCTGCAGGCGCCTGATAAGGAGACATACATAAATGTCACAAGGCCGAAGATACCAAACGCATGGGAACGCTTCCTTGACGCGCTAAGCGTAATGAAGACGCTCAATACCAGAAAAGTCCTAAGAATGACGCTTGTCAAGGGCGTGAACATGCTTAATCCGGAAGGCTATGCAGAGCTGATAAAGCGTGCAAGCCCCAATTATGTAGAGGTAAAGGGTTTTTCCTACATAGGCGGAGCAAGGGAGAGCGCCAGGAATCTGCAGTACACGAGCATGCCGAATCATGAGGAGATCAGGGCCTTTGCAAAGAGGCTCTCAGAACTTACCGGATATATCCATGCCGCGGAGCATATGCCCAGCAGGATAGTCCTTCTCTGCCGCGACGAGGAGTCGAAGCGCAACAGGATAATAGATTTCAGCAGGATAAGAAACCAGGACGCATAGCTCAGCCGCTCCTTCTCTTCCCGTTCCTATCAAGCATCTCTTCCTCGCGCCTTATCCTTTCTTCGTCGCTTGCCTCCTCCGTCGCAATCTTGCCCTCAAGCCCTCCTGCGGCATTCTCCCCGTGTATATACCTCTTTCCCCTTAAAAGGGAGGCTGCCGCAGCAATAATGGAGAGTGCGGCGCCTATGTAAAACGACAACGAGAGTGCCTTGCCAAAGGCAGGCGCTATCGCATTCGGAAACCATGTGTTGCTGGTTATATAGCTCACCGTGCTGTTGGGTATGCTCATTCGTGTTGCGTTGGGGAGCTGGCTTAGGACCGTGCTGACCGGATTATACCCTAAGAAAGCTGCAAAGAGCGCCTCTGTAGGCGGAACATGCTGGAATGCAGATGCAACAGAAGGCGCTCCCGCTTTAACCAGCGCCGAAGAGAGTGCAGCAGGGAGGGAAGCAGAGAGGCTGATTATTATTATGGTAAAGAATATGCCTATGCTTGCCGTAGTCCCGCTGTTCCTCAGGGTCGCCATCATTCCTGAAGCCGCTCCCCTGTTCTCCGGAGGCACCGAATTCATTATCGATGCGGTATTAGGCGAAGCAAACATGCCGCTTCCCATGCCCATAAGGAGAAGTATAGACCCGAATTCTATATAGTTGAAGTTGTAGGGGAGAGAAGCCAGAAGCAGAAACGCCACTGCGCTGAGTATCATGCCCATTGTTGCAAGCCCGCGCGCCCCATACTTATCCGAGAGCCATCCGCTCAATGGGCCCATAACCACAAAACCTACAAGCATGGGTGTTATGAATATTCCCGACCAGAAAGGCGTCGAGCTGAAGCTGTATCCATGAAGAGGCAGCCATATGCCCTGCAGGAGTATTATCAATATTATAAATACGCCTCCCCTCCCTATCGAGCTAAGCGTACTTGCCGCGTTTCCCGCGGAGAACATCCTTATCTTGAAGAGCTCAAGCTTGAACATCGGATCCTTGACTCTCATCTCCACGAACGGGAAGATTATCAGCATAAGTGCGCCTAGTGCCATAGTTGCAATAACAAAGGGGCTTGACCATCCCATCGTGCTTGTGCCATAAGGAAGCAGCCCGTATGTCAAGCCTACTAGAAGAAGCGTAAGCCCTGCAGCGAAGAGAATATTGCCAGCTATGTCAAGCGTCTGGTCCTTCTTCCTTACGCTCAGTTCCCTGAGCTTTTTATACGACCATACCGTCCCGATTATACCAACAGGCACGCTGACAAGGAAGACAAGCCTCCAGTCGATCACCGAGAGCACGCCGCCTAATATAAGGCCAACCAGTGATCCCACCAGCGCCGCAACCTGATTTATCCCAAGAGCCTTGCCGCGTTCATTGTGCCCGAAGGCATCCGTAAGTATGGCAGCGCTGTTCGAGAACAAAAATGCGCCTCCTATTGCCTGCACTATCCTGAATATCACGAGCTCAAGCGCGCCAAGCGTCCCGGTGTTTGGCGTGAGGAAGAGCAGTATGGAGCCAAAGGTGAATATCGCGAATCCAAGGTTGTACAGCCTGACCCTGCCGAACATGTCGGAGAGCCTGCCAAATGTGACAAGAAGCGTAGCAGTTACTATGCTGTATCCGAAAAGCAGCCAGAGAAGATACTGGAACGCGCCAGGGGCAAGGGGATTAAGCCCTATGCCATTGAATATCGCCGGCAATGAGATCAGCGTTATGTTGGCATTTATCGAAGCCATCAGCACTCCGAGTGTGGTATTTGAGAGTGCAACCCATTTGTAATGAACCATTAAAAACAGCCCAAGTGTAGTTTGAATTTAAACCATAAAGGTATATAAAAACGGCATAAGCTTCGCGTATAAGCCAATACAAACTTCCCGTATACGCATCAGCCCTGCGGCTTCTGCTTCTTCTGCGCCTCCGATGCGAACTTCTCTATTCCAGCAACTCCAAAAGGTGTAGGTATGCTGAATCCTTTGTTATCTGTGGGTATGAAGACAATGAGATTCTTTCCGCTCAGGCTTATCTCGTACATCATGTTTAGTGATCTGAGCTGCATTGCGTACATGTCTTTCTTGTATTTCACAGCCGCTTCCAGCATCTTGTCCGCAGCCAGCGACTCGCTCTCGGCCAGCTTGACCCTTGCCTGCTTTTCTCTCTCAGCTGTAGCGACCCTAGCCATCGCGCTCTGCAGCTCCGGCGGTATGACTACGTCCCTGATCTCCACTGATATCGCCTTTATTCCCCAGTCATTTACCCGTTCCTGTATAAGTTCCCTTATATCACCGCCTATGACATCCCTTCCGGCAAGCATTATCGATAATTCACTCTTCCCTATCACATCCCTCATTGCCGTCTGGGCTGAGAGCTGCACCGCATTAAGATAAGACTGTACGTTCAACACGGCCTCTTCCGGGTTGACAACCTTCCAGAATAATATTGCATCGACATCTACAGGAACATTGTCTTTTGTTAGCGTCTTCTCAGCCTTAAAAGGCGTGCCCAGAACACGCGTGTCCAGGGTTATTGGCGTAGACTCTATAAGAGGCACTATGAGCCTAAGACCAGGGCCTATTATACCGACATAGTTGCCTAGACGAAGGACAGGCATACGGTTCCATTCATTTATTATGCGTATCGAGAGCAGCGCTACAAGGAATATTGCAACAATGATGCCTGCCGCAAGCCCTATGATTCCTGCAATCAAGCCGCCTGCTATTCCTAAAACGAGAAATATCACTGCATCAGCAACGAAAGCAACGATTACCGGGTAATTCTCATTTATCCCTTCTTCCCCTGCCGGTTTCCGCGGAGATGCCGGGGATAAAGTGCCTCCGCCTGCTTTTCCTGCAGCCAGGCTGGAATCTGGAGAGTCCTGCATAAAACCAATTGACTAATTGGATTGCAGAATATATAAAGCGATGCAATGCGCACTTCGTCGTACTGCATCTACTGCAAATCAAGTATGCTGATCATGCAGCTTCTTATCCTTCCTTCATCATTCTGCACGAAATCGGCATTGAACCGCCGCTTGCTGAGCATGAGCCAAAACCAGAACCGGTCATCTTCCCACATCGCATCCCACGGGAGATTGCTTACCGGAAACCATCTCAACACGCCCTCCTCAGTATCCTTCTGGATTCCAGAATACTCGCTTGTGGAGAAGAGATGCACATCCATTATGCCGTTTCCTTCTGTATCCTTAAATCGCAGGATCCCATGGTAAAAGAGCCTGCCTATATCAAGGCCAGTCTCCTCTTTCACTTCGCGCCTTGCACTCTCCTCTGCGGATTCGCCTTCCTCAATCTTTCCTCCCGGCCCATTCCACTTGCCCTTGCTTATCCCTCTTGTGGCTTCCTTGAGCAGCACAAGGTTGCCGTTTATTATGTGGCAGAGGGTTGCTTCTTGCACACTTGAATCGTCCATATATCAGTACCATTATCCAATATATTATAAACAAATATATACAAGCATAATGCACAAACGCAACTGGGGTGCAATTTGCACTAAGAGGAGGATGTTCCAGTAGCCGAACCTCAGATCTTCGAACTATCTCCTGATTTTGCAAACTTGAGATGCAGGGAGAGAGATTTGAACTCTCGAATCCACAAAGGAAGCAGGCCCTAAACCTGTCGCGTTTGACCAGGCTCCGCCATCCCTGCACAAGAGCGAATATTAAATTTATGCCTATATTAATATTCGTTGCTAATCCTTATCTGGCACGGTAAAATGATATTGGGTCTTATAGGTTCCCCGAATAAAGGCAAGAGCACCTTATTCTCTGCAATGACTCTTGCGGAAGCAGAGATAGCCGATTATCCTTTTACCACCATAAACCCGAATCTCGGGGTAGCGTACGCAACAAAAAGATGCGTTGACGCTGAGCTGGGCACGAAATGCAACCCGCGTAATTCGTACTGCATAAACGGCATACGCCGGATACCCGTAAACGTAGTAGACGTTGCCGGGCTCGTACCAGAGGCGCATGCAGGGAAGGGCATGGGCAACCAGTTCCTAAATGATATAATGTCATCTGATGTATTCATACAGGTCATAGATTCAAGCGGGAGGACAGATATTTCGGGCAACGCTGCAGATGGATCAGACCCGAAGCGCGAGATAAAGATGGTGAAGGACGAGATATCGGAGTGGCTTGGCGGCATACTGCTCAGGAAGATGCCAAGCCTCTCGAAGCGCGCAGACGGCACCAAGGCCTTATGCGAGCTTCTCTCTGGATTCAGGTTTACCGAAGAGCAGGTAGAGAAAGCGGCCGCAGATGCATTCCTTGGCACTTCTAACATACTGTGGGGCAGGGAAGAAGCGGTGAGATTTTCGATGGAGCTTGTAAATACGAGCAGGCCTTTCATAATCGCTGCCAACAAGGACGATTCAATCTCTGCAAACGAGAAGGAGAACCTAACAAAGGAATTAAGCGGCTATAAGGTGATCTTCTGCTCGGGTGCGATTGAGCTGGCATTAAGGAAAGCCTCAAAGAGCGGGATACTATCATATGATCCTGCAGGAGGAGGAATAAAGGTATCCGGAGAACCTACACAACAGCAGAAAGAGGCGCTTGCCTACATGTCAAAATACCTCTCCACCCACTCAACTACCGGAGTCCAGGAACTGATAAACGAAGCTGTTTTCTCTGCCGCGAAATGCATTGTAGTCTATCCAGTAGAGAACGAGAGCAAGTACTCCGATCATTTCGATAACGTTCTACCAGATGCCATACTGATGGAAGAGGGCTCAACCGCAATGGACCTCGCTTCCAAGATACATACGGACATAGCAAAGAGCATGCTCTATGCCGTAGATGCAAAAAGGAAGATACGGGTTACAAAGGACTACAGGCTAAAAGACGGAGACGTAATAAAAATTGTCAGCGCAGCCAAATGACTAGGAGATTCTTCTGGAATAAGAAAGGACTGCGAATATCACGGATACAAGAAGGAGTATAAGCACAGGGAGTATGACAAGCCCGTAGATCAGGAACGGAACCCCTATGGATTTTGACGGAACAGTATACTCAAGAACTTCATAAATGACAATTATTGCAACTACGTAGATTACAGCTGCATAGGTGCTGTTAAGAATCCCGGATTTTATCGCCTTCTTCATGTTTGTAGACATGACTCCAACCTTGGAGCCGATCACGGCTCCTATTATCAAGGGAAGTATTATCGGGCCAGGGACAAACAGTATGAATTCCGAGATAGAGCCAGCAAGCCCGTATATAGGCCCTGTCCCTGCCAAAGCGGTGGTGTCATAGACTATTATCCTTAGTATTATACCGACAGCCAATATGGCAATCCAGAAGAGTATCGGTTCTTCTATCTCGGCATGCGATGCTATCTCTTCCCGTACCTCTACCCCGAACCCCTCCTCTATTCCAGCAACGCTCTTTCTATCCTCCTTGGCCATAACATTCTTCATATACGGTTTAGAATACAAAATTTAAATAGGTTGACATGGAATACTGCATGTGATAAGATGGTCAGCAAAGCCGATGCCATGGATGCTATTTCCTCATATAGGGATGAGATGGTAAATGTACTGTCCGAGATGGTAAGAATACCTGCAATATCCCCAAAGAGCGGAGGCAAGGGGGAGGAAGCACGGGCTCTCTTCCTTGAAGAAAAACTGAGATCATGGGGCTTCACCACGCAGAGGTATGAGTATACGGATGACAGCGGTTTCAAAAGGCCCAGCATAGTATCAAAGCTAGGCAGCGCGGAACGCACAATATGGTTCGTAGGGCACATAGACACCGTTGCAGTAGGGGACATCTCTCTTTGGAAAACCGACCCGTTCAATCCCGTAGAGAAGGATGGCAGACTTTATGGCCGCGGAGTATCTGATGATGGTCAGTCGGTAGTCGGGATAATGTTCGCAGCCAGGGTCATAAAGGAGCATGCAATACATACAAAATACAATTTCGGGATAGTGCTGGCAGCCGACGAGGAAGTCGGGAGCAGGTATGGGATGCAAAAGCTGATGGATGAGCAGATATTCAGGCAGGGCGACATGTTCGTAGTCCCGGATTCTGGGAATTCCAAGGGGAGTATAATAGAGGTTGGCGAGAAGGGGCTCCTCTGGGTAAAGATTGTTATAGAAGGCGTTCAGGCACACGCCAGCATACCTGAGATAGGCAAGAACGCGTTCAGGTACATGTGCGCATTCCTTGAGGAAGCAGATGCGCTATTGCACGAGAAGTACAGTAAAACCAATCCGCTCTTTCAGCCCAGCTACTCCACTTTTGAGATGACAAAGCACGAGAAGAACGTGGACAGCGTGAATATAATACCCGGGAAGGAGACATTCTACATAGACTGCAGGGTCCTGCCCGAGTACAAACTGGACGATATACTGGCAGATCTTAGGTCAATAGCATCCTCAAGTAAATTCTCAGAAGTGAAGATAAGTATAGAGTCTTTTGTCAGGGAAGATCCGGCTCCGCCTACAAATCCGGATTCCGAGATAGTTGCAAAGCTCGCATCCGCAATAAAAGAGACTAGGGGCATCTCTCCCAAAGCAGTCGGCATAGGCGGAGGCACCTGTGCAGCGTTTGCAAGAAAACGCGGGTTCGATGCAGCTGTATGGTGCACCGAGTATGATGTCGCGCATATGCCTAACGAATATGTGATAATAGAAGACATGGTCGCAGACGCTAAGGTATTTGTCTCGCTTATGATGCAATAGCCAAGGTGCAAGCGGTGATGGGCTGAACAATAATGAATATTTCGAGATGCTCTCAAAGAGGTTCAGCCATGAGTATGAAGTGGCATCAAAGGCGCGCTCAATAGGAAAGGATCCATCACCTCATGTGGAGATCAAGCCCGCACCGGACCTGGCAAGCAGGGTCGATGGGCTCATAGGGGTAAAGGGCATAGAAGGCATCATACGCAACCTTGCAGGCCAAAAGTCAAGGAGCAAGCTTGCATTCGAGGTAGTGAAGGAGATCTGCTCCAGTGAAGAGTTCAGCAGCATGGAACCGATAAAGCGGATGGAACTTGCCGTGAAAGTAGGATCCGCAATCCTCACGGAAGGCATACTTGTCGCCCCGACTGAAGGCATACAGGGAATCAGGGAATACAAGAACAGAGACGGGTCAAGCTACATATCTGTGCTTTATGCAGGGCCGATAAGGGGCGCAGGAGGAACAGCGGCAGCGTTGTCCGTAGCTCTTGCTGATTATGCAAGGAGGCTCTTCTCCATCGGGGCATACAAGGCAACACCCGAGGAGATAGAGCGGTATCTGGAAGAGGTCTCGACATATCACGCAAGGATAGCAAGGCTCCAGTATAAGCCAAGCGAAGAGGACCTGCGCGTGATACTGCAAAACCTTCCTGTATGCGTAGATGGCGTTCCCACGGAGGTAATGGAGATAGGCGTGCACAGGGACATAAAGAGGATCAGGGCGGACGGAAAGGAAGTGATAATAACAAACAAGATACGCGGAGGCGTAGGCCTCGTCTTATGCGAGGGAATAGCCCAGAAGGCAAAGAAGCTTATGAAGGAAGTCAAGGGCTACGGGCTCGGATGGGACTGGCTAAGCAATATAATAAAAGTGGAGGCCAAGAAAAGCGTAAGCGAATCCGATACCGCAGTATTTCTCGAAGAGCTCGTCGCCGGCCGCCCAATACTCGCATATCCCGGACACGCAGGCGGCTTCAGGCTCAGATACGGCAGGAGCAGGATGACTGGCATAGCGGCGAAGGGCTTCAGCCCTGCTACCATGATACTTACGATGGGCTTTGTAGCTACAGGAACGCAGCTCAAGGTGGAGATGCCCGGCAAAGGCTGCGTAGCCTCTCCAGTGGATTCTATAGAAGGGCCTTTTGTCAGGCTCAAGTCCGGCGAAGCCCTGCGCATAAACGATGCGGATACGGCAGAGAGACTCAAGGGCGAGATAGAGGAGATCATATACCTGGGTGACATCCTTGTAACATATGGCGACTTCAGGAAATCAAACACACCACTGCAGCCGTCAAGCTACGTTGAGGAATTCTGGGAGAGGCAGCTCGAATCCAAAAGCGATCCGTTGATAAAACCTGCCTCAATGCGCTTTCCCGATATCTATAAGATATGCATGGACAAATCCCTGCCAATGCACCCTAAGTATCTGTATGAATTCCAGGCACTCAGATGTGAGCAGATAGCTTCCCTTGCAGGCATCCTCTTCGATGCAGTTGGCAAGGAGCGCACCCTCAATGATATAGACAGCCTCACACTTCCAAACGCGCAGGAGGCAAAGAGGAGCCTGGAGCTCCTCTCCGTTCCGCACTCGCTAAGCGAACGCGGGGAAATAGTCATACGCGGCGATTATGCACAGGCTCTCCTGGTATCCTTAGGGATATTCAGGAGCCTGGATGGCAGGGCAGTCAAGCCCCCGCTTGATTCGGCACTTGCATCCAATCCCACGGATCCGATAGCAATGGTAAATTCCCTATCTGGAATAAAGATAATGAAAAGGTCCACCTTCATAGGCGCCAGAATAGGCCGCCCGGAGAAGGCAAAGGAGCGCATGATGAAACCTGCGGCCAATGCGCTCTTCCCGATAGGCTACAACGGGGGAAATGACAGGAACATAACGTCATCGTATCTTGCCGCCTCAAAGAGGTTTTCAGGATACATAAAAGTGCAGATAGCGCGGTACAGGTGCCCTACCTGCGGCAGGATGACAAGCTGGCCTTACTGCAACGACTGCAAAAACGCCTCTGCAATAATAAGGAAATGTATAAGCTGCGGGTACGAGACTGGAGCCGAAAAGTGCCCCAAGTGCAGCTCGCCAACCTCGGGATACGATGAGAGGGAAGTCAATATAGTTAAGGAAGTTGAGGATACCATGGCAGAACTTAAGCTTACCAGAATGCCGCAGATGGTCAAGGGCGTAAAAGGCCTGATGAGCAGAGACCGGTGCGCAGAGCCCATAGCAAAAGGGGTCCTAAGGGCTAAGAATGGCGTCTTCACCTTCAAGGACGGGACCGCAAGATTCGACTCTACCGATATGCCGCTTACGCACTTCTATCCTGTTGAGATAGGCACAAGCATAGAGAGGCTACGCGAGATGGGCTATACTACCGATTGCTACGGGGAACCGCTCACAGACCCATCCCAACTGGTGGAACTCAAGCACCAGGATATAGTCGTCAGCAGGAAGTGCGGCGACTATCTGGTAAAGGTATCCAGGTTTATCGATGATATGCTCGAGCTGCTCTACGGAATGGAGAGATACTACAATGCCTACACCAGAAACGACCTCGTTGGGGCACTTGCGATTACGCTCTCCCCACATACCTCCTGCGGCGTCCTCAACCGCATAATAGGTTATACAGATGCCAATGTCGGATTTGCCCATCCATACATAATATCCGCAAGAAGAAGGAACTGCGATGGGGATGAAGATACCGTCATGCTCCTTATGGACTCCCTGATAAATTTCTCAAGATCATATCTCCCATCAAATATCGGGGGAACGATGGACACGCCGCTGATACTAAGCGTAAATATATATCCTGAGGAAGTCGACGATGAAGTCCATGCCATGGAAACAGTGCGTGCTTATCCACTGGAGTTCTATGAGAAATCATTAAGCTATCCCCCTCCTTCAGAAGTGAAGCTTGAGATGGTCGAGAGCAGACTGGGCAAGGAAGAGAGGTTCTCCAACATATGGTTTACGCATGGGTCGTCTTCCAATGCCGTGTCATCCTCTCCGAAAAGGAGCTCCTATACGCTCCTCAAGACAATGAAGGAGAAAGTCGATGCCGAGTTCGAGCTGATGGATAAGATAAACGCGGTAAACAAGAGGGATGCCGCAAAGAGGGTAATAATAGGGCACTTCATACCAGACCTAATAGGCAATCTGCATTCTTTCTCCCGCCAGGAATTCAGGTGCTCCGTATGCAACTCCAAATACAGGCGCACGCCCCTCAGCGGAAAGTGCCCTAAAGACGGCTCCAAGCTGCTCCTTACAATATCCCGCGGCGGGATAGAGAAGTACCTGGAAATGTCAATAGCCCTCGCGGAGAAATACGATATAGACCCATACATAAAGCAGAGGCTTTACATGATAAAAGACGAGATATATAATGTATTCATATACACCGACCAGCCGGCACCTGACGCAAAGAACGGGCAGTTCAACCTTGCCAAATTCATGTAGAAGGCGTCAGAGCATGTGCATCTTTGAAGGCCCAACCATATTGCCATTCTTCCTAAGCCATGTCCTCCTTTCCCTATAGTCCGGCATTGCGCTTCCAAGAAGTTCCCAAAATCTCTTGGAATGGTTATGCTCCTTCAGGTGTGCAAGTTCGTGCATTATCACATAGTCTATTATCTTTCCTGGCGCAAAGAACAGCCTGATGCTAAAGCTCAGCCGCCTTCCGCTGCAGCTTCCCCACACGCTCTCCATCTTTCCTATCCTCACCTTCCAATTTCCGAACCTGAAGCTGCTCTCGTCAAGCATGCGTACGCGCTCCTCCACTAGCGGCATAAAGTTGCGCTTAAGGGCCTTCACGACGGCCTTATTTACCATGCCCCTGACTTCTGAGGGGGTGCCTTCCCTTACTCTTATATAAATGGTATTGCCTATAAACGACGTTCTTGATCTTCTCCCGTATGACACTTCAGGAAGCGAAACAATCCTGTCGAAAAACCAGAAAGAGCTATGTTCGGAGAACTCCATAGGCTCCTTATAAAAATAGCAAGGATCCGCATTTACCTTCCTTATTATCCTATCCAAAAGGGACCTGGTCATTGCGGCCTTATCCCCCGCCGAGGCCCTAACCGGCAGCCTGACTATTATCTCATCCCCCGCCACCTTTGCGGATGCGATCCTGCCGCGGGAATACTCCTCCCTGACGCGGTATTCCCTGCCCCCTGCAATAACGCCCTCCATAATATCTAACAAAACAAAAACATTTTTATATTAGCGCAAAACTCGCATAAGGTTAATAATGTTTTGGAGAAAAGAGCCGTTTTTTATATTCCAAACGGGCATTATCATATTGGTGTTGAAATGGCAAAGAAATTTGCATGTAGCAGCATAGGTATGCAGTGCGGTTGGGAAGCGTCCGCCAAGGACGAGAATGCATTGATGAAGCAGGTTGCGGCGCACGCGAAGAAGGCGCATAACATGTCCAAGATAGACGACGCAACAATGCACAAGATAAGAGACGCAATAGAAGAGGAATAAGAAATCAAAATCCGCACGTACGCCTCGTATACTTTAACTTTTTGTTTTTTTCACCCTAAGCGGCTCTATGCTCTCAATCAGGCATTCTATTATCCTGCTCCTCACCTCTACTTCCTTCTCAGGCTTCACCATTGCAGTTAAGGCAAGCATGTAAGTCTCAGAGGACGCTTCATCTATCACTATGCCCGTTATCTTCTCAAGCCCCTCTATTGACTTAACCTTGGCCTCTATCATCTTGCGCACCCTTCCTATGCCTATCGACTTGGGGATCTCATACCGCACCTTTGTGCCTATGCTATCCTTGACTATGCTCACCGCTGCCGATACTATTATTCCATTGGGTATCTTTGTAACGCGCCCGTCGTCCTCCTTTATAAAAGTGTAATTTGTGCTTATATCAATTATCCTGCCGCAGAAAGACGGCCGCATCTCATCTTTCGAGAGGTATTTCGGAGGATACGATGCAAGCATCATACCGTACTGCCAGGTATTGACAATTACACGGTCATTTATCTTGAAAGGTTTGGTTAACATCAGGAATATGCCGCCAAAAACATTCGAGAGGACGGTCTGCGTCGCAAGCCCAAGGACCACGCTTATGAGCGTACCGCTTAGCAGTATTGATGAAGTATCAACTCCTGCATAGGAGAGCGTCGCAAGCCCTATTATAAAGTAGCCTGCCACTGTGGCTATGAAAAGCACCGGCTTGATGTCCTTTGCCTCTGCATATCTAGTCATGTAGCTCTCAAAGAAGCGCATCAGCAGCCTGAATATTACGTAGAGGGCAACAAAGAGCGCAACCGCTCCCGCAACGACGGATACATTGTGCGGCAGTGTACCTGTCATGTAAGAAAGGAAATACAGGGCAAATAATATCAGGGAGAGTGCAACTATTACAATCAATGCCTTTGCGAAAAGTTTTATGCCACTCATAACGGCAACCTCCATTCTTGCGGCTACTTCACGAGCTCAGAGTACCTTAGCAGCGTCTGGAAAGAAGTTCCAAAGTAACTTATGGCTTCCTGCGCGTAACCTCCGAAGAATATGAATAATATGACCATAAATATTATTATACACATTATCCCCATCGATGTCCTGTTGACAAGCTTCTCCCCAAAAAGGTAGAGCATCTGGACATATGTGGCAAGTGTTATTATTCCGCTTATAAGGAGCTCTCCCTGCACAGCGCCCACGCTCGGAAAGAGAAACTCATTCACCAGTGTATTGGAGAATACGGTGCCTGCAACAGTCGAGCCTATTATAAATGCGAAAAAGACAAGGAAAAGGTAGCGCATCTCGTGTATGCGCACCTCCTGCTGCTTCTCCGGATTGCCTCTTATCCTGGCGATGAGTGGATGGTTTACAAACCCCTTTATCCCGGTTATGAACATTGATGATATTATATTGCTCAGCGTGAAGGCTACGAACATGAATATAAGCTGCTCCCCTAGGCTCTTCGAGAAGTTTATAATCATGAAATAGATGACAAATACAATGGCAAGCTCAAGGTATACGTCTTTCGAAGCCATAACCCTAATAATCCCCAAAAGCATTTAAGAATTAGTATACAGTGCCAGACCTGAAGGGGTTTTAACCTTCGCATGCAAAATACAATCATGGCACGATCTCCCGGACGAACTGCTGTAAAAGAGGCGAAGAAGGGGCACGGCTCCAGAGTCTTCAATATCGTCATAATATGGGTAGCGACGATATACCTGATGTCACTGGTATTCAATATACGCTATCTTCAATCACGTGCTATATACAAGGTAAGCTTTGATGTCTCAGGAATAAACCCGTACGCATACATTCCTGGAGTGGCAAACCTCTCCATCCTCGGTTTCCTGCTGCCTCTTCTCCTTGCAACCCTGTGCATAATATACCTGGTCAGGGCAACGCTATCCCTCCCTAAAAGAGCGCGCGGTCCACAGCTGCTTGCAGGGGCCCTTACCATACTCTTCCTTATAATACTCTCATCGTTTTCCCTCCTGGCTCCCGGGGGGCTTATAGCTCACGATTCTCTTGGCTCAGGCGGAAGCATAGCCGTATTCTACATGGCGCTTTTCTACATGCTGATCCTCGTCCTGCTGAATTACAGGGCCAGGACCATCGTGGCAACCCTGTACCTGATTGGCTTTGTCATGATGCTAACCGGTGACATATCCGCATGGGCTGCAAACCCTGCAGGGATCTTTGGCGCATTCGGCCTTGCAGACGGCGACTTCCTCATACCATTATGGCTTGCCGCTACGTCGTACGTATTCTGCATATTCTCAAGCGGAAAGGCGCCTTACCGGCCTCTGCGCGTGCTTCTCCGAAAGGCGATGGAACTGCGATAAGTTCAGGAAGAAATAAGGTGTATGCCATTCTTCAGGTCCACCTTCGCCTTAAATCCGAGCATCCTGCGCGATTTATCCGTGCTCGCCAGAGTCTCCATTACATAGTTCTTCACGGGCATCTTCACGTACCTTGGCTTTATCATGCTGCCCAGCTCATCGTTTATCAGCTTCACCGTTTCGTTAAGGCTGTAATTCTTTCCTGTGCCAACATTGAATACGCCAAATCCGCCGGATTTTTCATACGCGCGGATTAACGCTTCTACAACATCAGTTACAAATACGAAGTCGCGCCTCTGCTCCCCATCCCCGAATATCACCGGCCGCTCCCCTTCTCTCATCTTCCATACAAACTGGCTGACCAGGTTTGCATACTCCTTCTTCGCCTCCTCATGATATCCGTACACGGAAAAGAATCTCATTGCGTTTGCGTCAACTCCATGGAGTCTCGAATAGAGCTCCGCCACTCGCTCCACAGCGTACCGTGCCTCTGTGTAATAATCGGTCACAGGGGGCTGCATCTCCTCCTTATGCGGGGGCTTTATCCCGTTATATAAGGATGAAGTGGAAGCTATTACCACCTTGGCTTCCGAAGCCTTTGCAAGCTCCATAACGCTTACAGCGCCAGATACCACCTCGCCAACGAGCCGCGGGTCCTTCTTGTACATCGGCGAGGAAGAGTACATTCCCAGGTGGAATATCACGTCAGGTCTCAAGCCCAGCCTATGCACATCCTTTGCATCCTTTCTGAAAAGCTTTACGCCGCTCCTCTTCATGGATTCTTTGAGGTTGAGTATAGAGCCAGTATTCATATTGTCTACTACATATACCGTATTCGAATCGCAAAGCCGCTCTACAAGATTGCTGCCTATGAATCCCGCCCCTCCAGTAATCACCACCTTTAGCCCTGAGATATCGGCCATAAAACCACTATTATCTGATGCTATGCCTGCGAATATAAACCTATTGCGGATCGGCGTGAGGGCTCATATAACATGCGTCTCGCCAATGCCTGGCACGCTTACTTTATACTTAAGTTCCAGATGCTTTTCCAGCGAGACCTGCTTGCCAGCTTCGCCGTGGACTATAAATATCTGCTTAAGCCCGCGGATCTTTCCCGGAAGCTCTTCCAGGCTTTTCCTGTCCGCATGCGCCATGACCCTGTGCTGCTCCACCT
Organism: Microcaldota archaeon; assembly: GCA_021850805.1. GTDB lineage: Archaea > Micrarchaeota > Micrarchaeia > Micrarchaeales > CABMGC01 > JAKBQS01. The sequence continues at coordinate 29,432 of JAJZKO010000008.1, forward strand.
GCATGCGTATCGTGAGCTTTTTGCCCTCGAATTCTACCTCTCGCGATCCGTCCAGTATCTCCCTTCCCTGGGTCCCTTCAGCCTGGTAGCCGACTATTATGAGCTTGTTGGCAGGGTCTTCCGCAAGCCTCTGCATGTAAAATATTATCGGGCCGCCTTTCATCATGCCGCTCGTTGAGACTATTATGCAGCTTCCCTCCTTTACTATCCTCTCCCTGTCCTTCCTATCAACGAATTTTATATTCGAATCGCTCTGGACGCTCTTCCGCGCCCCCTTCCTGCAGTACTTCAGGTTCTGCCTGTGTATCCTCATTATCTTCCCTATGGAGCCATCCGCGTATATCGGGACTTTCTGAAGCCTGCCGCTCTCCATGGCGCTCCTTATAAGGAGCAGGACTTCCTGCGCACGTCCTACCCCGAAACTTGGTATAAGCACCTTGCCTCCGGATAATATCGTCTCGTTTATGCTCTTTATCATCGCGTCCCCGCGTTCGCTCCCTTCCGGATATATGTCCCCTTCTGCCCCATAAGTGCTCTCCATGACAAGCGCATCAGCCTTAAGGCCGTTAAGGTCCGCACCATTAAGTATGAATGTGCTCCTGAGGTTCAGGTCGCCAGTATAAAGCAGGCTCTTGCCCCCGTAAGCTATCTGTATAAGCGAACTGCCTATTATGTGGCCTGCGTTTACGAACTCTATGCCTATGTTCTTGAAGCGCATCTGCTTCCTGTATTCCACAACCTTATAGCTCCTGTTCAGCCTTTTGAGTACCTCCCTGGTTATCTCCTTTGGTTTTGATATGCGCACATAATCGGCTATCTGCAGCTTCATTATCTCTATAGTGGGCTTCGTTGCATATACATTTCCACGGTAGCCTCTCGCATATGCATGCGCGACAAAGCAGCAATGATCCAGATGGGCATGCGTTATGAATATTCCGTCTACTGATTCGAGAAGGCCATCAGGCAGTTCCGGCATGCGCATGCCGCCATCAGTCCCGTTGACCTGCTCATTGTTATTCCCGAGCCCTGCATCCAGCAGTATCTTTGTTTTCCCTGCGTTTATGAGCATGCAGCTCCTACCTACTTCCTGTGCCGCTCCGAAGAACGATATCTTCATTCCTGTATTCTCTTCCTTTGCGTGGTACTCAAATGTACCTCCACGCACACGTATTCCTTTCATACTTTCACTTTATTTTTATCTTATTTATCATATTCAAGTCAGGATAAGGATATGCCATGCCGGCCTGCTTATTGCAAATGCATCCGCCGATGCGAAAAATCCGCGCAAACATCAAATCCTGCTTTAAATTCTATTCCATTGCCTTTTGCCGTAAAGAATAAGCGCACAATAGTGCAAATTCATTAGCTAACTGCAATCAATCCTTTTCAATAAGCATATTATATACCTCCTAGTATTTAATGTTTTGCAATCTAGGGGCTTTGCTAATAAAGTCAGACCCATTGCCTAAGCGTGATAAGAACCTCGATCTGCGCCTGCAGAAGCAGATTCGGCTAATTCGGTTATATCAAAAGACCAGGAATTTCGCTACTCTAAGCGGCGAAGTCAGATATTTAAACGCGTGCTCAATATTCACATATGCCTGCAAAGGTGGCAAGATGCAACAGACAAAAAATAAATCAATCGGAAGGAAGTTAGTGATTGCAGGCGCTTTGCTTATCCTTGCGTTCTGCATAGCGCAGATTGTGATCTTAAACCTTGAGTTCTCTAGCATTTTAAATTCTATCCTCGGCTATTCGCGCCAAGCTCCATTATTTCCCGCAGGTCCGTACTTCATCGGGCCCAACATATTCGATTTTAACCTCGACATAATAATTTTCGGAGTTTCACTTCTGCTTTTGTCATCTGCGCTGATACTTTCCGCTTACAAGGCAAAGCAAGAAAACCCGCCATCTGCTGCAAAGTGGGCGAGATTGCTGCTTCCATTATCTATCCTGCTGATTATCGTATCAGTGGCCGAACCGCATATCCTATTAGATAACGACGCATTCCTAAACTCCCTTCTACCATCGGCAATCAGCCTATTCGGCATTACTCCTGCGCTTATCGGCACTGCAGAAACCCAGGCACCAGTATTCAGTCTCTTTACCCTTCTTATACTGCCTATAATCCTACTGGCCGGGGCTTTGCTTGCAATATGCGGCTCCTTGCTTTCCATATGGGGCGAAAGCAGGAAGTATGCCATCAGTGTCGTAGCTGTTTCTCTCATAGCAATTGTTATGCTTTCTGCTGCATCATACATCGCGGTAATGGGCGACAATGCTGCTGCAATAGCCCACTTAAACAGAGAGATAGCGACATATAACACCGGGTACTCCTATCTCCTATCAAACAGCGGGCTCTACACGTCAACCATAGGCCGTGCCGCACTTCCCGGAATAAACGGCAGCTCCTTCTACGATACGCTTATATCCGCAGAAAGACCACACACCAACCTCTCCTCTTTTTTCACCGCATACAACGGCACCACTACGCCGCGCAATCCAGGCTATACTGATTTCGGGACATACAACCCTGTCGTCAGGGCAGTTACGATAGCCTCTTTAGGCTTTTCCGGCCTGCCTGTTGATGCCTATACCCTATTCCCAAACGGTGCACCTTCCAACTGGCTCAATAATATGACCATATCCAAAGGCCAGTTATCTCTCGGGCCTACCGGATCGATATATCTTATGCCTCCATTCGCATCTTCCTTAAAGAGCATATACGAGTTAAATTCGGTAGGCAACGTGGAGCTGCTCACCTCTGCGGCCTTAAGCAACATGTTCTCATGCGACGTATTCGATGATAACTCCTACCCTGCGCCTGCGTACTATGGGATATCCATCCCAGTGGAAAACCCGCAATTCCTGGGCAATTCGGCGCTTACCGGAGAATCAGCGATAACCAAGGCAAGCGCGTTTGGACTACCCGGCCAGCTGCCTCTCAACTGGCTTGCCCTGAGTATGGATATAAACGGTCTGCAAAAAGGCATTGCGAATGGCTACTTCCAATGCTCCCCTGCCAATTCTCCTGCCAATTCCACCTCAAACACTACTGGGCTTTCCCTCATGCAGCTATTCTACATGCTCTCATTGGTCCAATACAGTGGCTACGGAACCTCTCAAATGCTGTACAACCAGAGCTTTGGTCCTGGCATAGAGTTCCTAGGGTACCAGGGGAATTACCTCATCGTAAACCTTGGCAACCTGAACTTGACTTCCAACGCCCCAATCAAAGCCTATATAGACAACAGGAGCATTAAAGATTCCAGATACTTCAATTATCTCCTCGCACAAAATCTAACATTATCCCCAGGGTTCCACAATCTCGAGGTCACAATCGGAAGCAACAGCACATCCGAAACCAGACTAAACACACAATTCTTCGTCTCTCCTTTCCTCATGCTGAGCTCCATAATGAATGAATCGGGGATGCAGATCAGCATTACCAATCCTTCCGGCAAGAATATCCTAATACATAATCCTGAGCTATTTGCAAACACCACAAACCAGGTATTAAATGCCAGCTTCCAGAATATAGG
>JAJZKO010000008.1:33073-34918 GCA_021850805.1 Microcaldota archaeon
GCACAAAACTAACTTACACTGCAAGATGAAGATTGAAGATTCTCAGTCAAACCCGTCGCTCTGGCTTTCTGCTGAGATCACAGGCGCAGTGTTCATGCGCATTTGCCCGTAACTAAAGTTTTGTCCATGGCTATTCAAACCCTTAAAGCCCGCATACAGGAATATTATCCCATATATGAACGATATAACGGATCCAAATAAGCCTGCTATGAAAAAAGCGATACCTACTATAATCAGAACCCATCCCAAACCGCCCCCATTTTGTCTTTTGACCTGATTAAAGCCACTGGCTCCTCCTCCCGGTGTACGGATACTCTGGCCTTGGAATGCATTCTGATACCCACCCATAGTCGTCTGACTCCGGAAGCCTACGCTGCCTCCATACTGCCGCGTTCTACTTCCTGAAGAGGATCCGTATACAGCTGTGAAGTTAGGCGTTCTTGCAATTGCAAATGACAAAACGAACAATACAACTGCCATGGCGAGAACAATTAATCCCAAGGGCCATGCAAAGACCAGAAGGGCCAATCCTGCTATTAAAAATATTATCCAAAGCACAGCGAAAAGAATCCCAAGAGCCGAAGACATGCCATCAAATCTATCTAACTCAAAAAGCATTTAAAGACATATTATTATAATATCAATCGGGGTGCCAAATATGGCTTCTACAAACAACAATGTATTTACAAGCGATCTTAGTACATCTGATTTCTGGCTGCTGATGGATAAGGGATGGATGCCCCTGGGACTCGTCCTGGGAAATTCCGTGTACAGCATGGGGGTAGTAGGAGGTTTAGGAAGCTCCCTCAAAGGAATGGCCAAGGGGGAAGTGCCTCAGATAACCGAACTAATGTACAATGCAAGAGAGCTCGCGCTTGGAAGGATGAAGGACGAGGCTACAAAGCTTGGTGCGGATGGAGTTGTTGAAGTCAAGCTGAGCGTAATACCAATGGGAAGCTGGATGGAAGTTACCGCAATAGGAACTGCTGTAAAGTATGTCGGCGCCAAGGACAGCAGCAGCGCAAAGCAGGGCAGCGCCACAAAGCCGACCATCGTATTGCCTCTTGACAAATAACAAGATTAGATGCCAATAACAGAAGCGGAGAGGAAAAAGATAAGGGATCACAGGTTCAGCGAGAATGTAGAGGGCATCGACAGCACGCATACTGTCGTACCCAAAATTCCCGTTGAAGAGACCATCAGGCGTGGGTTTGGGCTGCTTGCATCCAAACCGTCCTCTATGCTAATCAACATACCGGGAAGCCTGATCTTTGCGCTTTATGCCTTTGCCCTGCTCGATTCCCATTCTCTGTCCAGCATAGTATTGTATACCCTTCTGTTCTTCATCCTGGAGATATTCATAGCATCTCCCCTCTCTTCCGTATCCAAATCAAGGTTCGCAAATACCAAGAGGGCAAGATCCATAGACTCGATGGTAATATCATTGATCTATCTTGAGCCATTAGTGCCGGCATTCTTCCTGGGGCTTGTGATGGTGGTGCTAAAAAGCCTATCCTCCAGCCCCTTATACATCCTCGTTTTTCTCGTACTGCTTGTAATAGTAGTAATCCTATACATACTGAATCTCGATTCATCAATTGCAGTATACATCCTACATGATAAAGGCGCCAGGAGAGACACCGCATTGAACAGGAGCTGGCTCTTCCTGAGCGGGCAGTCGCTTTCCGTGCTATCAGTAAATGCGGTAGTCTATCTGCCACTTGTGATAGCAGTAATAGCCGAATACCTCCTAGAGGGAAGCCTGTTCGTATGGTACCTGCTTCCAATAACCTTCATACTTGCAGATATTGCATCGTCATGGTGGGAAGCATGCACCTACCACAT
>JAJZKO010000022.1 GCA_021850805.1 Microcaldota archaeon
TCTAAGCCTTGAGACTATCTGATTCTCCTTCGCCTGCGCTTCTGCATAAACCGCTGTTGCCGCAGCAGCCTTTGCGATACTCCTATCATAGGCTTCGCCGCTTCTCCGCTGCAGCCAGCTCTTCCTATCCAGGGCCACATCCGGCCTGGTTATCCCAGTATCTACCCTATCGCTCTTAAAAGGGACCTTTACTTTTATGGTCGTGCCCTTCTTCAATCCTTCGGATCCCTTTGCAGGCATCCTATCAAACTTATGACCTGTCCAAGTGTGTCTTAAGTAATCGACATTTCCCGTGCGCATGTTATGCGCCTTTTCTATGGCACGTACCCTATTTTCTATCTGAGGGCTGTATGTCCCAGTCTCCTTCAGTTTCTTTATGCTTGCAATTGCACTCTCTATGTGCCTTCTGGACGGGTCGCCTTTTGGAAGCTGGTCCCTTATTCCTTCCAGCCTCTTGATGCTCTCGTCATGCGCCTTTGTCTGTGACGCGAGCCTACTTATCCCCCTTGCGTTGCTGCCCCTATTTCTTACCTTCGCAAATATCAAACCCGCAGGTGTAACTGCTGTGCCCATTTTAAATAGGTGTTTACCTACCATTGTCGCTCCTGACCTATCAGATACGCTCTTAGCCTTGCTGCCTACATAGCCTGCTACCTTTCCAGCTTTTGTAGCGGCAAGCACATTCTTTGCGTTTACTGTAGCCCTTCCGGTAGCTCTTCCCGCTGCCCTCACATGCCTTACCCCGAACACATTCATGAACTGCGCCTTCTTTCTCGAATATGCGCTGGGCGGCTTTACAGTAGCAACTCCTGCTCTTGCCATAGCCCCTTTTATGGCTGCATTCCTTCCCTTCCTCAAATCCCTCATCTTGTTATATGAGCTTCCAGGGTTCCATAAACCGCCCGTTACTGTAAACTTCTGAGGGAAGAACACCATAAGCACGCTGAATGCTCCCTTGCCCCTGAGAGATCCCTTAGATCCAGTCCCTATTCCGGCAAGGGTCGCAATTCCGAAGAGGTTGAATATGCTGTAACCCCTCATGGTGGCTCCTGCGGCAACAAGAAGAACAAGTATTACCAATATCGGTATCAATGCAGGTATGTAACCGAATGAGAACAGTGCGTACGCAAGCAGCGCGAAATACAGCATCATATCAATAATAATACTCTTTTCTCATTTAAATAACTAACCAGCACATTACACAATGCCTAATACGCTCTCCCAAGCATGCCAGCATAATATTTATAAGCTGTTAAATGAGTAAGAAATATAACAAAACACAAAGTGGTCCATTTGCCTTTTGATAACAAAAGCATATTATTCATGGCTTTTTTCCTGGTATCACTTGTCTTGGTAATCGTGCCGCTTGAGGTAAACGTAGGTTTCGCGATAAGATTTGTACTTATACTGATTGCCCTTCTTCTTGACATAGCCGCATTCTCAACAAGATACTACACATATTTCATGATGAAACTCTTCAAGATGAAGGGCAGAACCGTGGTGCTGAATAGTGATGACCCATTTATCCTTGCACCATCCGGCAACGCAATAATATCCAGGGATGGATCTGTAGTATATGCGAGCGCCTTCGTGAAGATACCTGTTTATAGGTCGGCAACGGAGATGACAAACGAAGAGAAAGTCGAATTCTCATCACTATTCGGGCGCATAGCTTCCATATCAAAAACCCCTGTGAAGATATCGTCGCAGCTTTACGTGATAAACAAGGACGAATACATAAACAAGATAACAATGAAGCTCAACCAGGCAGAAGAAAAGTATACGGCAAGCGAGAATGACAAGACAACGCCGAGGAACATGGCAGAGAGGATACGGGGGGAAGTTACCATGTGGCGAAACCTGCTTGATAATGTGAACAGGTCACAGTCAAAAGCGCTCCTTGCGTACGCAATGGTAACGGGCTCTGGAGGCACAGAAGAGGAAGCCGTAAACATTGCAGTGCAGGACGCAGAGGAGATAGCCTCAGGGATAAGTGCAATACTCGGCATAAGCACGGATCTTGTCTCGGGGACAGAGCTGCTCACGCTCATAGAACCTGATTACATGATACCAACGGCAACGATAAGCGAGAGGATAAGGCAGAAGACAATGGAAGAGGGCATGTAGGTGGAGATTATATGGTAGACCAGGAAGAGATGATGTATCTTGCAACTACGATACTAGTTGCGTTCCTGGTCCTTATAAACGCGAACGCAAGCATCTTCGGCCCATTCGTGATACCTGTGGTGATATTCGCACTATTGGCAATAGTAGCGATACTCATGATAAACTATGCGGATTTCATAGCCTTCCCGCTCTTTACCACCATATTCGGCATATCCGTTATACCTGGGAAAGGCTACATAATACCGAAGAACGAGACCGCGATAATCAAGTACACAAATGGGCTTTACTATGCGACAGGATACATAACAGCAAATCTGTACAAATACGTCTTCACAGCACAGAATCAGGGTGCAAACGAGGAGACCGAGATTGCTACTGCAACAGACAGGTGGGAAAGGGCAATAATGAGCATAAACTTTCCATTCAAATTCAATGTAATAAGCACAGCCCTTGACATACAGGCATACAGGGATGAGGTAGAATCAAGGCGCGGCCTGCTGGAGTTCCAGCTGGCAAGGGAGATGAACTCCTCAAATCCAAGCACGATGACTATAAACGAGCTTCAGAGAAAGATAAACATAACCCAGATGAGGATAGAGCGCCTGGGAAACGGGGAGAAGCCGATAAACACCCTGATGTACGTGGAGACTACCGCTGTAGGGATAAGCGAGAAAGAGACACTAGATCTCCTTAGCAACCAGATAGCCCAGCTCCAGACGGTTATGAATGTCTTCGATCTTAGCATGTCCAGGATATCCGGGAGGGAGTTGCAGATGCTTTACAAAATGAACTATTCCCTTCCTTCCGGAAAAGACTTTGATTCCATGTTCCAGAAGCAGAAGTAGTTATATTTGTTATATGGTAAATAAAATGGCATGATTGCATGACGCTGCTGAAGATACAAAATATGATGTCAAACGAGCTCTCGAAGAGGGCATTCCTGAGCCGGCCTCCGGAACCGCCTCACGAATTTCTCCTGAATGATCCTACGGATTCGATATTCATAGGTATAACCAAGCTCTTCGGAGTGCCTTTCACGTGGACATACGCGAACGTTACGAATCCCCACATAGCAGTAGTCGGGATAACCGGATCCGGTAAGAGCTTCTTTGTGAAGACATTCCTCCTGCGCGCCAGCTACGTATGGAATACCAATGCAATAATCATAGACTGGGCGGGGGAGTACAAGGGATGGGTTAAGCAGAGCGGAGGCACGGTGGTATCCCTCGGCAAGGGAGACTACATAAACATACTGGACCTATCCGGCATGAAGCCGCTTGACAGGGCAAAGCAGATATCTAATGCCTTGGATATACTTACTGACATAACGGATTTTCCAGAACAGCGCAGGCTAACCGTAGAGGCGATAGAGCAGGCATACGTGAATTTTGGCTTCGCCATGGCGTCTACCCCAGATCCAAACAGGGACGCCCCTACGCTGAAGGACGTGACGAAACTGCTAGAGGAGAAGCTTCAGGAGGGCACATACCAGTATCCCGCGGAGCTTGAGAACGCCATATACAGATTGAGGCAGTTCTCAAGGGAGGGAGAAGACTACTTCGCAAGAAAGAGCACCATAGACATAGGCAAGCTCTCAAGCTCGGGCCTCGTTGACCTCGACCTATCAGGCCTTCCCGACGAGAAGTTCAGGGCACTTGCCGCCCTTTTCATACTCCAGACCCTAAAGGAGAAGATGCGCGTAGAGGGATGGAGCGCATCAAAAGGCATAAAGGCGCTCGTTGTCCTGGATGAGGCATGGAAAATAGCCAGCGATGAGAGAAGCGATGCCATAACCATAATAAGGGAAGGGAGGAAATACCAGTTCGGGCTTATAGTCGCATCTCAGAACCCCACCGATGTCAACGAAACTATATTCTCCAATGTAGGTACTACTATAATGCTGCGTGTAAGGTTCGAGAAATTCATAAGCTACCTTCAAGGATCGCTCAACTTCTCCAACTTCATGAGATCAGAGATAAGCAAGTTCGGCGTGGGCCAGGCTGCGATAGACATGTCCTTCCAGACATCAGTCCAATTCCCAAACGTCTTCATACTGGATAGGATAGTCGGCGAGATACCTCTTGACGTATATACCCTTACTGTTGCCGATATACTTAACGATAATGAACTTGCCGACAAGAGCATACCCAGGGATTACTCATTCGAGAAGATAGACCTCAACTCAAGGTTTGTCCAGATGAACCTTGCGTCAGACACTATCACAAAGTTATTCGCTGCGCTGGACTCTAAGAACAGGATAGTCGATATGCGCATGCTTGTGCAGATCTTTCTCAAAGAAAATGTAAATAAGGAGACCATACTGATATTCATGAGGAGCATAGGTCTCCCGGATACGATAATAAGCAGGGCTCTTATAATAAAATAGGTGGGATTAGTTGGCGTCGACATTCACTATAAAGCGCATAAACCTGAAGAGGGCCATGGCTATAGCAGGCATCAGCGAGAAGAATTCCGAAGTAGTATTCGCTTCCCTTAACAGGATGCACAGGCATGTAAACGCCGTCGCATTCGCAGGGATGCTCCAGAAATCAGGCGCCAAGAGAAAAGACATAGAAAATATCCTAAGGCGGATCGGAATAGACGATGTGTCCATAACCTCCATATTCAATACCCTGGACGAAGAGAAGATAAAGTCGACATTCGGCAAGGTAGTCGAGCTCAGTGTGGATATGTGATAGTATGAAGGGCAAGAAGAAATCTGTATGCATCGTATGCGGAAAACCCAAGAAAGGCATAGCTGTGCACGAGGACCACGTAATATTCGCAATAAGATGGTTCAAGACAAACATAACAAAGAACGCAAACAATAATGGACTGGTGGTATGCAAGGAATGCTATCCTAAATACGCCAAGGAGAGGCGCAGGTACACCTCAAGGCTCAGCCTCTACATAGGGATAGGCGTTATCTTCGCGATACTGCTTATAATCTCGACTCCGTCCTTAGGATCGGCCTTGGCTGCCATAGGCGTACTTGTATTCCTCTATGCCCTCTCACTGCTGAGCTACATACCGCGCCTTGAGCTGGAAGCACAGCAGCTCACCGGTACCGGAGAGGCAGTTTCCGCCCCGGCGCAGAGAAGGCGCAAATTGCAAAATAATAAATAAACCTATTGTTAAGTTATAGTGGTATACTTGCCAGATGAAGCATCTCCACTACCGCGCGTGGAAGAGATCGAGTTTGACGGGACTGTCTCTACAAGCCTAGATGCGATACTGCCAAAGATAAAGTCGATACCATACTACTCCATAACATTCGATGGCAACGAGATAACCCTGGTCAATGTCGAGAGCAGGAACATAAACAAGAAGCCTTACCTATTCTATATCATAAAGATATCACAGGGCAAACTGCGCATAACCTTCTCAGTCCCGCAGGATACAAGCGAGAACCTGCGAAAGGCAACTGTAATAAAGAATGTGGCATCGCTTCTCTCAATGATATACTCTGACTTCAAGATACAGGAGGGAACATTCTTCCAGTATGTCGATTCAGTGATAGACAACATGATATCATCCCTCTCGCAGAGCTACAGCTCTATATTCAACAAGTACGATGCGCTTCTATCCGAATACAAGGAGATAAAGCGCCTGAACATAGAGCTCTCCGCATCAAACAGGAACCTCACGATACAGAGCGCAGCCCTGAACGAAGAGAACAAGGTGCTCAAGGACCAGCTAAGCAGCCTTAAGAAATATTCAGACGAATCCCTGATGGCATCCATACAGGACTGGATACAGGTGCATGGCAGTTCGATAGACATAAACGAGTTCTCAAAGGCTTATACAGTTCCGCCATCAAGAGTGGAGCAGATACTTGATAAGATGGTCTCCATGGGATACTTGGAGCTGAAGAGTTGAAGTGCAAATGCCTGGAAAATACTATGTGACAATAAACAGGAAGTTTGCGTATGTCAAAGTATACAAGATAATAAAGAAGGCAGGGGAGACGAACGACATATCCAAAAAAATATCCGGTGCGCTGCAGAATTGGATAGACAAGAAATTCTCCAAGAAAGGGGCAACATGAAGTGTAAATTATGCCAGCCGTAAAAAAGAAGAATAACAAGCTGATCCTTGTAATTGCCATTGTAGCTGTAATCTTCATAGGCATAATGCTATTCTACTTATCCGCGACAGTCAATGTTATATCACAGAGCTTCCGCCAGCAGAAGACAAACCTCAACGTAACCATCCTGCCTACGCTGGGCATATCCTTGCGAGGCTATGCCTTCTCAAACAACGCGAAGTATGTCGATGGATACGCACTGATCAACTACTCATTCGTAAACGCATCAAACGCAAACATCACTCTTGCTGAGTATACAAAACCCCCCGAACCGTCAATATACCTTATAAACATCGAGAATTACTGCTACAAATGCTTTTTTAATGAGCAGGCGCTCTATTCCCAGATAACCGCAGATTTGAAGGCGCACGACATCCTCCGCAACTCAAGCATGTTCAACTACATAAACATAAACGACGTAAGGCAGATACCAGAGAACTCAATTGTTATAATACCATCCGGGCTGCTTCCCCTTCCGCTTACCCCAAGCACGGCAAGCAATAACTTTACGATACTCAACATGCTTTCCAGAGGCGACAGCATAATATATATAGGCAATAACTTTACCGAATCAGTGACCTTTGGCGGCATAGCTGTAATAAACAACCAGAGTGTCGCAAAAGATATACTCTTAGCCAAGCTGAATACTACGTCAGTAAATGCGTCCGCGCAGCCTATCAACAGCATAATATTCAACTCACCGCTCTTCGGCTTTCAAGATGGCTACTTCTACGGTGACATAGCAACACAGAATTCCCTAAATGGCACTCTAATCGCATTCAGCAACTACCCCTCAACAGCATGGAAAAATCAATCCTCTATGGCAATGGACATTGCGAATGTGATAGATACAAGATACTGGCTGGACCAGATAGCTGTAGGTTACTCAAACCTGACAATACTTAACAACACCAGGAAGCTCGCCCTGATAGTGACAAGCCAAAAGCAGGTTGCTCTGGGAAACAACACCACATCAGAGCTCAACAACTCATACGCGCTTCTTACCGCACGCCTCTACAACAACGGCACTTATGCCGAACTTAATATCCCGTTCAGGATGAATTTCTCTTTCAACGGGGAAGTGAAGATGTCCTCATCTATAGGTGAGACGCAGACTATACCGGTAGATCTGAGTGTGTACAACCTGACAGGCACATACAATACCTTCAGGGCAGTTCTCCTAAATTCCAGCATGGCCCCGATATCGACAGGGCTTGTGGGCGATTTCAACAAACCCTTTGCAGTAAGCATCGACCAGGCGTTCAACTTCGTACCTGGCTACTATTTCATAGAACTCCTCGATGGCAACAACAACCTATACGCAACAGGGATAACTTATCTTGACAACACTACAATAACGCCTGTGGCGATAGACTTCAAGAATGCCACCTTCTCCTTCTTCACCCAGAGCAACAACATCACACTGAACAATGTGCCATATTCCGTTTCCCTGAACAATCTCTTCGAGCAGAACGGTACTATAAGGAACGGCACAATAACATATGACCTTCCAAAGGGCACCATACTTGGCCATGGGAACGAGACGTTTTCATTTGAGGTATTAGGGAAGACATACACTTACATAAGCCAGTACAGCTCGCCCACATCAGGCGGGAATGCACTCTACATAGAATTCGGTATAGCCATAATAGTTGTTGTCTTCCTGAACATAATGATAAGGCCGGAGCTTCCTGACGACTACTATATAGATCTTCCCGATTTCACAGCATCCAAAAAAGCCAGGATAAAGGAGCAGCCCCAGACCCTGATAAGCGTCTTCGATTCAGTAAACGCAAGATACCGCTGGAGGTACATGCCTCTTACTGCCGAGGAATTTAGGTACGGGATAAGCAACGGAGTAAGGCATGACAATGTTCCCATATCCATAACCCAGCAGAATGCCTATACTGTGCTGATAGCCCTCCAGAGCGCAGGCCTTGTCACGGGAATGGACGACTACTTTGCGCCTGTGTCATGGGAGGAGAAGGCAAAGCACGATATAGAATATCTCGTCGTATTCAGGAAGCTGAGGGACTTCTGCGTTGCAGGGGCCATGCTCTTCACCGAACTCGACCAGAGCGACAAAGCCGATATGGTAATAATAAAGTCAGGCGTGCAGTACAATGTAGTTATATACTCGGAAAAATCGTACATAAGGCCTTTCGCCGTAAGCAGCAGGCAGAAGACGATTATAGCATTCCTCAACGAAGAAGCCAAGGAAGAGTTCCTCGGGAAGCTCTATTCGTCTTACGACAGCAGCGCGGAGATAATAAAGGCCGCAATAGCCTACTCATACGTGAAACTCGTAGATACAAGCAATACTGACCAGCTGATATTATAACCTACTCCAAGCCGATTTGGGCGTATCACGCGTCGGAGCTTCATACCCTATCATTTTCGTGAAGACCTTGCCTAACATGACATGGCAATACAACGGATCAAGGCTGCGTATAACCGCTCTCCCAGTTCGAGGTATATATAACATTTACCGCTGTCCCATCGTTTTTATTTCCCGAATAGTCGTTCGCGTTTCCGTTCAGAGGCCACCACCCAACAAGGTTCTGCAGGTTTATTGGAGCTCCGCCTATTCCCTCACTGTATAAAGAAGAGATTGTATTCGAGGAGAGCGTTGCGTTGTATAATTGCACATTGGAGATTGACCCATTAAAGACCATGCCGGAAGATCCCCTTGCAATGCCTATCTGAAGCGGGTACGGTTCGGGCAGGGATATGGCTGATCTTGCCGCTGTGTCAACCAAAGCGCCATTAACATATGCACGGGCCAGATAATTCCCACTATTTACTTGATAAGTAACCACTATCTGTGTCCACGAAGAGTGTGGTATGCTAAATTCCATATCCTGCACTCCTGGCGGAGAGCTATCAAGAATCCAGAAATCGGAAGTCGTCTGGCCGCTCATGAGCCCCCATCCGTTGCCTCCATTATCAGCATCGACTATTCCACAATAAAAGTTGCCCGTACTGCATACCCCTGTCGTATAAACCCATGCCGATAGCGTAAAGTTTGTCTCGGAAGATCCAGGAGGGAAAACTAATGGCGTTGAGACGCTGCTGCTCTTCCCATTGAATTCAGCCACGTACTGCGGCAGCGCACCCTGGCACTCCCCCTCTAGGTTTATTGATCCTACGGTTCCAGGTCCGTAAGGTCTAAAGACATGGCACGATCCCGGAGGCACATGCGGCATGAAGAAAGTGCCGCTGAAGACGCCGAGCTCGAAGAGCGCGCCGAGAACCACCG
>JAJZKO010000009.1 GCA_021850805.1 Microcaldota archaeon
CTAATCACGCCAAAGGGAGGAGTCAAATTATAAGGGGAGTTCGGCTAGCTTGGTAGGCTTCCAGATTCGGGTTCTGGAGACACGTGTTCAAATCACGTACTCCCCGTCTTGTTTATGGGGTTATATACAGAATGGGAAAATGTCCCCCCTTAAATGATTTTGCACCCCATTCTTATGACATAATTATTCCTTCTTATTGTAATATTATAGAAAATACATCAGAGAGAATATCTTTTTGAGTTTTAAGCAAGAAGTCATAATAGGTTTTGGGTTCTTCTTTTTCAAAATTGATATTCAGAAAAGCCACATTTGCCTCTTCGACAATATTAATATTAGAGAGCATAAACCATACCAACTCATTTAATTTACTGTTTTGCTTTTTAAGGTTCTCAACTATCTCTTTCCTCTTCTTATCGAAAAAGGCTTTATATGAAGCTATCAATTTTTCTTTATTCTTTGTTTTTAATTCCAGAAGACCGAACTTTATCCCATCATCAAACGTTGGCACATTCAGAGTAATATAAGACTTTGAAGCCCCACCCCTTCCAACAAACTGCCCTATATCTTGATAGTTAATATCAGCCAGCTTATTTGTTTCATTCTTAATATCTGAATGTTGGCCATCCCCTCCGATGAATTCTTTAAACTTATCAAAAGAAAATTGATCTGTTGGGAAAACCATATTTGTGAAATAAGTTACAAGTTTCTGTTGAACTTTTTCTTCATGTCTACTGAAATAATATTGTAAAAGTCCAAAGATCACCCCTAATACTGTAACAACTGATGCGAATATACTTAGATTTCCAGTTAAAGTAATAATTTTCAGAGTCCAAGCCCCTCCCAAAAAAGCTAACCATATAAAGAATAATGGGAATAGCATGTAAGAAACGTTAAAGAATATTGTTCTGCTTGCAGATATTAAGAACATAACCCAATTTTTCTTTATAATCTGTAACCCTTCGCTTATATCCATACCTTCTTTTTTATTGCTTTTACCTTTTTCTTGTAGGGCATAGATTAAGTATACAATAAACAATATCAGAGCCAATACTATTCCAACATACCAGATGTAGAGACTTAATGTGGTTATGGCTAAGAGACTAAGATAGCTTTTCCATCTCGGTATCTCACCAATGATAATAAAAGTAAGAATACCAATTAAGGGGAAAGCCCAAATATTTAATGTTGTAAAGAGTGTAAAGAAGTAGTATAAAGCAAGATCAGCCAGAATAAAAGATAAACCCCATGCAAAACTAAGGGAATCGTATCCTATCTTTGATTTTATTAATCCAGTTATGTCCATGTTTTCAGCAATTCATTAGTGTTTTCTTCTTTAATATTATTCGCCTTCCAGCATATTAGCCGTTTTTCTTAAAGTACTCTACTTCTGCTAACCTAAAGATAAGGCAATATGAAGCCTATTCTAACGCAAACAAGAAACGTGGCATAGCAGAGGCTATAGTCAAAGAGAAGGTTAGGCATTCGTTGAATCTACTTAATCAGTTATCAGCATATTACCCAGAAATACAGCCCAATGCGTTTAAAGAACGTGTTATAGCTGAAAGTATGCTAACTTATGAGGGGAATATGGCGATTGCTTATTGGCATGAAATAGGCAAGGTATTCAACAAGCTATATCCAGAGTTTAGGTTTACGGATAGGAACGGCAGAAGGCATTCATGGAATATGAATGCAAGCGATGAAATAAACGCTCTATTGAATTATGGTTATGCCATTCTCGAATCTGAGATCAGAAAGGGCATTAACGCTATAGGGCTTGATTCTTCAATAGGCTTTTTGCATGAGCTTAAAGATGGCCGATCATCGCTTGTTTATGATTTGCAAGAGCTTGGTAGATGGCTAATCGACCTATCAGTTATACAACTTTTAGAGGAAAAGAAGCTAAAGAAGTCAGATTTTATTGTAACTGAGAATTACAATATAAGATTAAGAGAAAGTACAGCAAAGGCACTTATAGAGAAGGTAAGGTAAAAAGAGCCAATCGAAGAAGAGCTAAAGAAAAATAAGGAATTTGTTGGTAAGTTGATAGAGTGGGGTACAAAGCAAGAAGAGAAGAAGGAAAGGGTCAATATACTGATTGATGAATGGCCAATTATTGAGCTTGCAAGAATAGGCTATAAGAGTTCTGGTATCTCTGTTTATCTGCCGAAAAGAGTATCAAAGGCACTCAGACTGGATAAGGGTACAATAAATCGCTCGTTATTATGGCCGATAGATCTTATAGCATCTTATTAATGAAAGATACAAAGGTTGCAGAGATGCGTAAGCCACTCGTTTTGGATATGCGTAAGGCTTTAGGAGCTAAGTTAGATAAGTTGCCTTAGAGTCTGGAGAAGGTTAAGTTAAATTTTTCTTATAAGATTGCTCTATCAAACTCATCAAGTAATCTAAATTATGTTCGTCTTTAACATCTATCTCATAATCTCCATTACCCCAATGCCCTATTTCGGAGACGTCTCTGGTTAGGTGTTGTGGATCGTTAAGCTCACCTTTTTTAACATTAAGCCAAACTTTTAGTTTACCTTTTGAAAAATATATATCTACAAAATTGGTAGACGCTATAAAGCCAATATAATTCTTACGAGATCTTATTACTATATTTTCATCTATTGCTAAAATATGCTCTTTTATATATTGATATATACCTTTTAATTCGTTAGAAGTTTTCTCTAAATGGTAGTCTTCATTATAAAATTTTACTTCCCTACTCACTTTCTGGATCACTGAGCTTTTTAAAACTGGTTCTATTGAGGCAGTTCCCTTTTGCTTCTTAACTTCAATCCTATTCAGTACTAAAGAGCCATTTGCGTACTTGTGTATTTCTATTAATTCTATAGGCAGGTCAATATTCAAGGCTCTTACAGAATACTTAGTAAATTCAGGTGAAATAAAAAGAATTCTTGTAGCAGACCAATCTACATCATCCTTCTTCAAGTCTTTCCCTGTCTGTTCCCTATAAAGTAGAATAAGATCAGCTTTCTTATCTAATAGTAGATTGAGATATGCATAACCCTGATCAACTACACTGAAATTAGCGGTGTTCTTATATTCGATTATAACAAAGGCATTGTTATTTGAGTCGAAAGCGACTGTATCCATACGCAGATCTTCAAGAGTATATTGTGGTTTAACCAATTCTAATCCAAATATCTCCTTTAGATTATTATCTATAAGATTTTGCAGTTCATTCTCATTTCTAAAGGGAATCTCCTTTGTATCCTCTAATTTACCCACGCCTATGTGAAAGACTTGCATTCTGCTCTCCTTTTATAAAGTATTACAGTAAGCCTTTAAATTTGTTTGGAGGGTGCAAAAAGTCGTTGCTGTATATAACCCCATAAACGAGACGGGGGGTTATATACAGAATGGGAAAATGTCCCCCCTTAAATGATTTTGCACCCCCTCTCAAACCTAAACCAGTCAAATTTCCCGAAAAACAGTTAATTCTATGTATACAAATATTAAGAGAGGTTAATATGGGTAAAACTATGAGAAACTTCGGTAATAATCTTGGCCTATTCTTAGCCATACTTGCCTTTTTAGGATTTGGAACCATCTATGTTCTATGGCATTCTATAGTTGGAGTATTCCAGCCACAACCAATTGCGTACATAACAATAAGTAATTCAACAATTACTGGAAGTTTTAATGCTACTGGAAATGGTACATCCATAGACCAAATTACATTGTATGGTGAAAATAAAACCCAGTATCACGCTTTAATATCTGGCTCTTCATTCACTGTTACGTTACCAAACAAAAACGCCTCGTATAATGTTACTGCAACATGGAATGGAATATATAGTTGGGAAAAAGGAACTGTAGCAAGCACGTCGCCTTTTACATTTAGTACTTCTGACATCTATGCGTCGCAAAGAATTATTTTTCAGACACAAGATTCATTTATTATTTCTACAGGGACTGCTTCTACCAAATGGTTTCCGCTTGCATGGGCTTCATCAATAGAGTTTACTCCAACAAATGAATCTTTTCAACCAATTACAGCAAATGTAAATTACGGTAGTTATATCGCTAAACTTCCAAACTTTGTAACCTATTCAGTTACAGAGTATTATGCTGGTGTCCCGAGCGGTAACTGTTCCGAAGGGACTTATCAAGTAAAAGTTACGAATGGCGCTGCTTTCCCTAAAGGGAATTGGACTTGCTAACTTAGACTATCTTCTATTATTTTCTTCCCATCTTCGTTTATATCATAAATTTTGTAAACGATATTGTTAATATCTCTCTCAATTTTAACGATATTTTCACTTATACTATCCCGTTTAGTCGCACTTCCATTAATATTCTCATTTAGAGAATTGTACAGGGAGACTAATTTCTTAGCCAGATCAGATAGCTTCGCTTTCTCATTATTAGAGCAATTCTTTATAGGCAATATCTTTAGTTGCGGCGCTTGGAATTGGAAATATCCACCACCCATTCTTAATCCTGCAAACAATTCAGAGTATACGAAATTCATAAGTTTTGAATTAAGAATTGCAGTTAAATATTCCAGATCGTATCCTGCTTGAGGACTATACACACAATTCGTATTTAGAGATGCATATTCACCTTTAATATCAAGAAACCCTTCAGGATTCAATGCAATTTTTGCAAATATTATCTTAGGGGTGTTATACAAAACCTTTCTATTTTCACTGACCTTATCCATGGCATAACCATAAACTTTTAACCCCTTTTCCTTTCTTTATCTTTTTCTTCAACCTGAACAACTGCCTCTTCGATAATCCAATGCATAGCGCCTTCTGTTGTCATGTTCCTTATAACTTCTGTATCTTTTGCTATGTTTTGTTACCATATCTCAACCCCCCTGCAATACCATGCCAGAATTTGTCATGCTAAAATTGATAGAATTGCCGATATTCCCCGTGATTACAACAACATCCGCATAGAGCGGCACATCGTATCTAGCCGAAAGGCACGTGTAAAAAATAAACGTTCCAGGAGCGTATCCAGTCTGGTTAAATAACTCCTCGTTAACCATGACTGTTCCAGCTCCAGCTACCGAATAACAAGGCTGTCCACCAAAACTGCCCACCCCGTAATGGTCCGTACTTACGTTGCCAATGCTTGTCAAATTAAATAGGTAACCAAGGACTGTTGTGTAAGCAGAGTATGGATAAGAAGAATTCTTGCATATCGACGTCGACGTACCGTTCTGATTGTCAAAGTTGTATATCACACACCCACGCCCATTTCCTGAGGTCTGGTTCAGATACGTCGTCGCTTCAAGGTCTTCAACATTTGACATATTCATTAATTTAAGGTCAGACCACGACTGGCTGCCATTCTTGCTATAGAGGAAGCTAAACTGCGGATCGGTTTTATTTATTACTATGGATCCTGAATATGAAAGGTTTGCAACGGCTGCCGAATTGATTTTCTGCGCCATTATCGAGATAAGAGTGCTTGAATTGAGGTTTTTTGCTGTAATTATTGCATAAGGCAGCGATCCATACGTGAAGAAAAGGTATGCGCCTGCGATGATGATTAGTGCGAACAGTGCCAATATAATCCACTTGACCGAACCCCTCCTCTTCTTCCTGACATTCGCATCTTTTCTAGCCATATAACCGTACAGAGTGTCCAATAAGAGTTTATAACCATTGCGATAGTGCGTTTACTTCTGGATAGTGCGACGTTTCGCGCGCAGAATCAATAATGGCATTCTCCTCAGAGCCATAAATTATATTAATGAGTAAGAAATACACTGGGTAATGGCAATTTCTATAAGGGAACTTAAGGATCATCAAAGAGCCCGCCCTGATCCTATAATTACAGAATTTCCTAAGCCCGAGCAGAAGATCCACAAAAAGAGCCTCCTTACAAAGCTTAAGCGCGGAATTGCTGTAGCTGCAGTGTCTTCAATAGCACTAATATCTCCATCCACCTCCACCCTTGCTCCGCGAGGTGACGTCCCATTCGAGTATACACAGGAAATAACATCCCCTCCGCTATCAAAGGCTGAGACTGGCATAGCCGTGCTGCAGCAAAGCTATGATCCGTCATCCGGGCTGTGGAATGGCGCAAGCTGGTGGCAGGATGCAAGGATATTCAACACAATAGTAACATATGCAGCATCTATCGGTAGCAGCAGATATGACTGGGAGATACGCAACACATTCAACATAAATTCCTGGCCAGGTTTCGCGGATAATTACAGCGACGATAACGGGTGGTGGTCTATTGCCTGGGCCAACGCATATTCCCTTACGGGCAAAGAAGCATATCTGCAAGAGTCGGAAGCGCTATTCAGGCAGATGGAAAGCAATTGGACGGGATCGTGCGGCGGCGGCCTTGTATGGAGCCGCGGCACAGGGTACAAGAATGCGATATCAAACGAACTCTTCCTTAAGGATGCAAGTATCCTCTACATAAAAACAGGCAGCACATATTATCTGGACTGGGCCGATCGAGAATACAAATGGCTTATGGGAAGCGGGATGATAAACAGAAACGGGCTGGTAAATGACGGGCTTACTGCCTCATGCAGGAACAACGGCGGAACGGAGTGGACATATAACCAAGGCGAACTCATAGGCGCGCTTTCATATTTCTATGTTGCTGCAGGAAACCAGAAGGCGCTTCAAGTTGCCGAATCAGTGGCAGATTCAAGCATGGAAAACCTTACTTACAAGGGCATCCTCTCAGAGCCAGCATGCACCCCTGCAAGTACCTGCCATTACGGCCAGGGACTCTTCAAAGGAGCATACATAGACAATCTCTACTACCTATTCTCGATAACCGGAAAAGAAAGATACGCCGGGTTTATACTCAGAAATGCAAGATCCATATGGAGCAGGGACAGAAATGGCAATTATCAGTTCGGGTTCTCCTGGAATGGGAGAAATACATACTACTCAATCAGCACAGAGGATTCAGGCACAGATGCTGAGATTGCAGCAAAGGAAACATCCGGGCAAGTTCTTACCACAGCATCCAATCCTGGAATTCTTGGACAAAAAAATTAAATAGGGAAGCAAGGCAATACAAATGAGGGAAATGCATGCCTGTATTATTCAAACCCAGAAAAAGCACGCCACCGAAGGTCAGCGCAGATGTAACTGAGACATTCGAGAAGGCACGCAAGGTGCTAATAGACAATTCAACTGAGCATGGCATAAAGGCTGCGAGCACCCTGTACAATCAGATATGGTCCAGGGACTCATTCATAACTTTCATAGGCTCAAACATGCTTGGTGAGGAACGGCTCCTCGAAGCAGCAAAAAGAACCCTGACCACGCTAGGGAGATCAAAGACCAGCACGGGGATGATCCCTGTAAACTTTGACCTCTCGAGAGGAAAGCCTCGGCTCTTCTTTGCAGGTGCAACTGACGCGTCTGCTTGGTACATCATAGGCCTGGCCAACCTTTACCATACGACGCAGGACAGATCTCTTCTTGGCGAGAACCTCGATCATGCTATTGATGCTTATATCTGGCTGAGGTACCAGGATACTACAGGTGCAATATTGATAGACAGCCATCCTGCTGCGGACTGGATGGACAACACCGTGATCAGGCAGGGCAAGACGCTTTATAACAATACCCTTTTCCTTATCGCAACAAAATGCATAAACTACCTCTGCGAAGAATCAGGCAAGGCAATTGATAAGAGGTTCTCGCTTGATTTTGAGACCCTGAAGCAGCGTTTCAATATGCTCTTCGCTCCCGATGAGGAATTCATGCGAAGCGGCCACTGGCCGAACATCGCAGACAGCGACAAGGATTACATAACCAACCCGCCGAGAGGCAAGATGCCATTCTACCCTAACTTCATAACGTTTAACCATGTTGACATGCATTTCGACACGCTCTCCAACCTCCTCTGCATAGCCGCTGGCATAAGCGACAAGGATATGGCATCAAGCATACTCTCATACATAGAGTCCAACAAAGTCGCAAGCCCATATCCGATAAAAGTACTGCACCCGAACATGCGCGAGGGTGATAAGTTCTTTGACAAGGCTTATACCGATGCGAAGCCTAAGCACTGGAGGAACGACGAGTACTGCTACCATAACGGCGGCATATGGCCTTTCGTAGGAGGGTTATACGTAATCTCTTTGTTGGGAAGAGACAATGGCGCAGCCGGCAGGGAGCTCAAGAATCTAGCCGCTGCTAACTCGATAAAGCGCACAGCAGGAGAAGTCGGGTTCAACGAATGGCTGCATGGATTGTCAGGAGAAGCCCTCGGTCAGGACGGCCAGTCATGGAGCGCAGGCATGTATGTTGCTGCGTATCTTGCTGCAAAGGGCAAGGATCCATTTGCGTTCCTCAAAGCATGAGCGCAACGCCATCCGGAAGCTCTAAACCATCTCTTCCTTGAATAAGCTCTTCTCCACAGTCGCCTTTATCTTATCCGCAGGATAGACGAGCTTTATGAGTTTGGTATGCCCGCGGATGCCCTTGCCGGATTCATAAGTGGATACTATCCCCTGCATCTCAAGGTCTATGATGCATTTCCTGTACCAGCGCGTCGTCTTGAACTCCTTCTCCATGCTCTGCGCAAGCGAAGCATATCTGCTGTACACCTCCCCGCTGAATATGTACGTATCCGTGCCCTCTATAAGCCTCTTGTATTTGCTCCCCTGCATGGTGAGTATCGCAACCGCGTATATGACCAGCTTCTCGTGTTCCGGCAGGGTGTTCAGCAGCTCATAGGCTATATCCTCTTCTGCGCTCTTTGCCGCCTGCGATACATCCTCTGCAGTTACGCTCTTCGCCTTCTTGCTCTCGGCCAGTTCTCCCGCCACAGAGATAATCTTTAGCGCCAGCCTCGCATCCCCGCTCTCCCTGGCCGCTATTGCTGCAGCGAGGTTTATCGCCTCCTGGTCTATCCTTCCTTCCTTAAATCCTGCAGCAGCCCTGTCCTTGAGTATCGCGGAGAGCTCGTTTGAGTTGTAAGGCGGAAAGACAAGCTCGTTCTCGTAAAGGGTAGACAGGCTCCTGGGGTCAAGCTCGTCCTTAAATGATATGTTGTTCGATATGCCTACTATGGTAACCCCTCCCGACTTGATGTCGCTGTTTGAGCGTGTAAGCGTGTATATCATGTCGTCAAGGTCCTTCACCATGTCCACCTCGTCCAAGACGACTATGAGTATCTTTCCGTCTTCCTCTACCCAGTTTATGAGCCTCTCGTAGATCTCGGTTATCCCGTGGCCCCTCTTGGCGTACATTGGAAGATGGTCGCTCATCAGCTTGTAAAAAACCCTGTACCTGGAATTGTATATCCTGCAGTTTATGTACGATATTCTGGATTTGGATATGGGGAGCTCCTTTATCTTGCCTATGATATTAAGCATGCATGATGTCTTCCCAGTGCCTGTCTTCCCGTAAAGGAAGAGGTTCCTCCCCCTCTCGCCTCTCAGCGACGGAGTAAGTACCTTGACTATGGCATCAATCTGCTTCTCCCTGAAGAGAAGCGTCTGCGGTATGTGGTGCTGTGACAGAACCTCGCGGTTGGCAAAGATCTCAGATTCCTTGAATACCTCAGAAAAAAGCTCATCCATCTTTGCCACCTAGGAGTCAACGATTTGTTATTTTCTTTATTATGTTTATAAACTCTTGTCTTATCCTCTCATCCTCGAGCACAGGCACCTTTCCCTCATCGCTGAGCGTGGAGAGCGCAGGGTCGTTCTTTATTGTGCCAAGGAAATCGCATCCAAGCACCTCCGCGGTCTCCTTCCCGCCCTTAGGATCTCCAGAAGACATATTCTCCACAACCCCAAGTATGGCGACCCCAAGCCTCTTTGCCATCATGCCCGAGCGCATAGCATTTATGGAGGCAATCTTTGGCGGCGTTGTAACTATCACGAAGCCGTCAAGCTCCAGCAGCTGTATTATGGACAGGGGCGCATCACTTGTCCCAGGGGGAAGGTCTATTATCAGGTAATCAAGCTCGCCCCACTCAGTGTTCTCGAAAAACTCGCTTATCATCTTCGCTATGAGCGGCCCCCTCCATATTATGGGCTTCTTTGCGTCATCGGTAAACATCGCGGTAGAGAGAACCTTCACCCCGTTAACCTCCTGGGGCTTGAGGGGATAGCCCTGCTCAACGTAATCGCTTATCCCGAGGAAGAGGGTGACATTCGGGCAGTCTATATCCGCATCCAGAAGCCCCACTGAATAGCCCTGCTCCTTCATCGCAAACGCGAGATTAACCGCCACTGTCGTCTTTCCGACACCGCCCTTGGCGCTGTATACCCCTATCTTGTGCTTTATAGCCGCGAGCTTTGTCCTTATCTCCTTCTTCTGGTTTATTATCTTAAGTATGGAGGGATGCATCTTGGGCATCTGCTCCTGGTTTGCCTCTTCAGTAGCCATATAATCATATAGCTATGGCGATAAAGTGTTATAAAATCTGTTGAAAATTGCTAATATGTCAGTCACGCTTCTGGAGCATCCTCTCTATCCCTATCAGGAGGTCAAGTATGAGACCGGATACGACAAGGAATATGCCCGCTATTATCAGCATTATCGAGAGCAGCGCCCTGCCTGGCTCTGAGAGTACTCCAGTATTTGCAAAATTGAAGACAACGAAGAGACCAAGCACTACCCCTATAACCGCCATCGCACCCCCTATCCCGCCGAATACCATCAGCGGGCTGTAATCCCTTATCTGCCTTATGAGATGCGCCCCTACATTTATGCCATATGCGAACTTCGAGGATGTGAGCTTTGATTTGCCGTAAGCCCTCTTATAATAGCGTATTCCTACCTCGTCTATTGCCCAGCCCCTCCTTGCGAGCTCTATCGCGAAGAATGCTATTCCCGCCCTGTACGGGTCCACCTTCCTTATCTCGTCAAACGCGTCCCTGCGCATCACGAAGAGGCCGGTAAGCACGTCATGCACCCTCGTCCTGTACAGCTTGCTGAATATGTAGCTAAGGGACTTGTTGCCGAACCTCAGGTAAAAGCTCATGGATCCTCTCTCGAGCCCGGCCAGCCTGTTCCCCAGCACAAGCCCTACGTCTCCCTTCTCGATTATCCTTACGCCTTCCTTCAGGCCTTCCGGATCGTGCGTTCCATCGGCATCTATGCTTGCGAGTATATCCCCGTGCGCTGCGCGCAGCCCTTCTACTATAGCGTTCTCCACTCCCCTGCTGCGCTGCCTTATTACAATAACCCCTGCCCTCTCAAGCCTCTTTCTGTAAGCCTCGCTGCTCTTGTCCACTACTATTATCTCCACTCCGTTGCCGAACATCCTGCGTATGCTGCGTATAAGGCCGAATACGCTCTCCTCCTCTATTGTAGGTATCACGACGCTGATATGCTTTGGCATGTCCTCCAGCTATAAAACTATTTTAAACACTTTTAACCCTTTCTGTGAGAGCTTCCTCAACAGAGCCGCCTGCGAATATGCGCGGAGACTGGCCTCCCTGCCTGAAGAGGAGAAACTCATCGCCTTTCTCTATGGGAATATCCTTCATGAAGGAAAGAACCGCTTCCGAATCCGAGCATGACTCTATCCTGGTTTCCGTATAGGAGAATCCCGAGACAAAACCGTATACCCTGCCCCTCTCCATCTTCTCATTAGCAAGCGAATTCATCCTAATGCTGCATCTCGCGGAAGGTATCTTCGGCACTCGCACAGCGCAGAGGCTGTCGCCCTTCTCAACCTCGTCGCTCTCGATGCCTTTCAGCGCAAGCCCTACCCTTGTTCCAGGCCCCGCTTCAGGCATATCCTCGTCCTGAGCCTGTATGGACCTTATAAGTACCTCTTTTCCGGAGTTATGGTAAAGCTTGTCATGCACCTTTACCGTGCCCCTTGCAACTATCCCGAGAACTATGCTCCCCACGCCCTTTACCTGAAATGATTTGTCTATATCTATCTTCACCGGCGCTTCGGAAGAGGCCCCTTCATATTCCGCAATGGCCTCAAGAACCTTCTCCTTTCCCGTAACCAGGAAATCGCTTATCTTAAGGTTTGAGACAAATCCCGAGACGTCATTTTCATCGGTGAATATCGCCCTTCTCCTGACAAGCGAGAGGGCTATGAGCACCTCCCCAAGATCCTTGTCCACCGCAGCGGTGCTCACTACTACAATCCTGGAGACGAGTATGGATTCGCAAAGGCCATAAAACTTGTCAGCGATGCTGGAAGGGGCAAGCGCGACTATTACATCATCCCCCGATTTCCTGTTGTAAAAGACTATGCCGTTCCGCGAGCCCTCCTTGCCAACAAAAGATGCGAGCGAAGGATCCAAAGGAACAGAGACTATCCTATGCATATGCTACACCCTCCATCTCCACTGCCACGCATAACATCTTATCAAACCTCATTATACTTCTTGTTCAGGCCCTTGAAGACCCTTACCGGATACTTCTTCCTGTTCTTCTCAAGCTTCCTTACGAAAGCGGATGCTATATCGATACCTGCAATATTCGCAAAGGCTATCGCACCGAATATCACATCGGAGAGCTCGTCCTCCACCTCCTCCCTCTTCTTCCTGTCCCTCATTATCTCACTCACTTCCCTCTCCGACTTAAACCTGAAGTGCTCAAGAAGCTCTGCTGCCTCTATGGATATGTCGAGCGCAAGGTCCTTCTCATTGTGATACTGCTCCCAATCACGCTCCCTGACAAACTCGCTTACCAGCGCGCGCAGCTTCCTGATGCTTGTTCTATCGTCCATAAAATTACTTGCTCGTGTTCCCGAAGAGTTCGAGAAGCTTCTCCTTCTCTCCGATGAACTTGTCCCTGACTGGTGATATAAGCTTTATCATTGCCCTTGATACTGCGCCCTTCAGATCTACCGGATGAAGCTTCTTTGAGGCGTACAGCGTCTCCAGCTCCTGATAGCTCAATATCTCGATGTCGCCTCCATACTTCGCATCTCTCTCAACCTCAAGCCTCCCCGCAGAAGGTATTATCAGGTATCTGCAGAGCTCAAGCAGGGGATTATGCTCAACAACCCCGGCAGGGCACCAGCTGCCGCCTATTGCGGAGCTTATCTCCTCGTCGGTATATAATATTCCTATCGCGGATCCAGGCTTCGACTTGCTCATCTTCATCTCTGCCACAATCTCCTCCTTGTTCCCGTCCCACATGTTTTTAGGCGGCTCCGAGAGGGATGGAAGAAGGTGATGATGTATGGGGACTATCTTCCGCATTCCCATCTCGCCGAAGAGCTCCTTCGCAAGCATGTGCACTTTCCTCTGGTCCATTCCTGCATGGGGTATATCCACGCCAAGCGCCTCTATATCCGCAGACTGCATTATTGGGTATATGTACTGCGAGACGTGGAGCGTATCCTTCTCGCTCCGTCCCTCTATTATAAGCGTCCTGGTTGCCCTCGCGACTGTAGTCCGCGCCGCCATCTTCATAACAAGTTTCCAATACCCTGGGTCTTCCTCATAAAGCTCAGAGCCCAGCACTATCTTTGTCTTGGGCGATACCTCCTTGAAGAGCCTCCTATAAAATCCAGAGGCCTTTATTATTCTCTCCCAGTCCCCTCCAAGCTTGTTGTTCGCAACAGTATGCCAATCGGCGAGCAGCACCTGTGTCTCCACGCCTGCAGCCTCAAGGTCCTTCAGCTTCTTGCCAGCTACAAGCACATGCCCTATATGCGGCATGCCGCTTATCTCAAGCCCTATGTAATGCCTGGGCCTTGATTTTGTCTCCAGAAGAGTGCGGAGCTCGCCCTCTGTTACTATCTCCTCGACAGGCTCCGATCTTATCAGCCCAATGCGCTCCTCTATATCCAATCCAACACTCCTTAAAAAGTAACCCGCATTCTTAATCGCGTTTAGCGCTGCGGAGGCGCCTCGCCCTAATCCTATCCTGCGCCCTGTTAACCAGCGCAACCCCTGCCTTCTCTGCTATCCTCACACAGGCACCTGCAGCCACCAGCCCTGCCACTGCGGTCCATTCGACCTCATTCTTTGGCACATGCGAGTGCAGAACAGAATGAACTAATCTCGTAAAAACACCAGATACACTATATCTGAAGCCAATAATATTAATTATTTGCCCTATCTCTATATAACCGTAAATGTGCTAAAGTCACGCAATGGCGATACTCAATGAATCCACAGGACATAAAGAGGGCAGAGAAGCTCAAGAAGCTGCTCGAGAGGGTTGCATTCGCTTCTCTCATAGTCGACATATCAATAGCGATAGTCACCCTGATATCCATAAACTTCGCGAAGCTCAACCTCCTGCAGCTCCAGCTCATCCTGAACTATGTCCTGACATTTATAGTCATAATAGCTGTAGGGCTCTTCGCGATACTCCTCGCGATATCCCATTACCAGAGACTTCTCGACAACTTCGAGATCATAAACAACAAGGTGGTAAACTCTTTCCGCAGGCCTTTCGGCAGGTCTCCGCCTCCAAAGAAGGAACCTGAGCAGGAGCAGAGCGAGGTGCAGCACTGATGAAAGCAGTAATACTCGCCGGTGGATACGGGAAGAGGCTGATGCCCCTAACCGCGACTCTCCCAAAGCCGCTCGTGGAAGTCGCCGGGAAGCCGATAATAGAATGGCAGATACTCTGGCTTAAGGGACTCGGGATAAACTCGTTCGTCCTCCTTGTCGGCCACCTGAAGAACAAGCTCATAGAGCACATGGAAAAGAGAGCAACGGAGCTGGGAGTCAGGGTAGAGTATTCCGAGGAGCCCGAGCCCATGGGCACCGCAGGCGCGCTAAAGAATGCGAAGAGGCTCCTCTCAGAGGAGAAGGAGTTCATGATGCTGAATGGAGACAATATAACAAACATACACCTTGATCCGCTGCATATCAATGGCTCGATAGCATCGATAGCCCTGGTCCCATTAAGGAGCACCTATGGGATTGTGAAGACGGAGGGGGAGAAGGTAATCAGTTTTGATGAGAAGCCGCTTATAAAAGATTACTGGATGAATGCAGGCGTGTACATGATGTCGCATGAGGTATTCAGGTACCTTCCAGAGAAGGGCAACCTTGAGAATACAACATTTACAGAGCTTACCAAGGAGGGCAGGCTAAGCGCGGTGAAATTCCCGGAAGCTTATTTCAAGGGCGTGGATTCAATAAAAGATATAGATGAGGTCTCGCATGACCTGCTCTCCGGCAGGGTATACGGCTAAGCCTGCTTCCTCGCCTTCCTTAGCTTGTCTATCATCTTGCCGTAAGAATCCTTTCTCTTCGATATGACTCTTACCCTGCGGTTCTTCCTTGATACCATATCCTTCATCTCCGCAAACCTCCTTCTGCGTATGATCCTGACAGGAAGGAAGCTGTATCTCTTCAGTTCCTTGGAGAGGCTCTCCAGCTCCTTCGCTTCAGTCGCATATAGCTCCTCCGCCTTCTCCTTCTTGGAGAGAAGATCGAGGAGCGTTATGTTGTAGTATTTGTCAAGCGCATCCGGTGTATTGGATTTTGTCACAAGGCCGTATATGAGAGGCATGGTGAGCCTGCTGCCTATCTTCATTGCATATATCTCCGCAAGCACCTCAACAGTATTCATGTACCTTATCATATCTGCGCTGTGCATATCCTTGGATCTGGCAACTATCTGGTTCAGGCATGTGAGCTCGTAATCCAAGCCGCCGAGTATGCCGCGCATCTTCCCTATGTGATTCTGCAGTTCCTCCCTGCTGTGCTCGCTGCTGCTTATCTTGAAGCTCAGGTCATCCTCGACTATCTTCCTGAATGCTGCAGCTACCAGATCACTGCCCAAAGATGCCTTATTGAGATTCTCGTCGCCTTTTCCAAGTTTTACCTGTTCCATAAATCCAACCCTGCTCCCGTGGGAAGAGCAGCTGAACCAAATATGATTTTACGAATAAACTATTAAACTTATCACTCCGGATATTATAAACGCAAGAATTCCCATTACAAGTATGCCGAGCAGGACTATCTTAAGTGTCCTCTTGAATGTATCCATATCTGGCCTGTAGCTCACCGACATTATATGCCTGGCATCGGAATTAAACCTCCTGAGCTTCTTTATGGGATTAAGTTCCAGAAAAAACACCTTTAGTCAAAGATCTTATCGAGATCGGCAGTCGCTTCAAACTCCTCATGCTTTTTCTTCATCATGCCGAATTCCGTATACTCGGGGAACTCTACCCCGCTCATGACTACCATCAGCTTTATCGCACTCTTCTGCATTGACGGCTCTATCCTCGCCCCCCACTTGAGCAGTGCATCCTCGCTTATCCTTGACGAGACCTCCTGGAAAATGCTCTGCGCCTCCCTGAGCGTGAGGTCCTCCCCTCCCACTATGTTTACCAGAGCCTTCTTCGCCGTTGATATATCAGCATCCAGCAGCGGGCTCTTAAGCGTATTCTCTATCGCCACCATCGCCCTGTCATTAGTCTGCGAATTTGACTCGCCAATGCCTATCACCGCATACCCCGAATCCTTGAGCACACCGCGTAGGTCTGCGAAGTCCAGATTAACCATGCCAGGCTTCGTGACCATCTCCACAATTCCTTTTGTGGCATTGGCAAGCACCTCGTCGCTTATCTTGAAGGCCATGTTAAGCGGAAGATCCGGCGCTACGGAGAGGAGTTTGTCGTTCGGTATTATTATTGTTGTATCGGTAGCCCTCTTCAGCCGCGCGAGCCCCTCGAGCGCATTCCTCATCCTTATCCTCCCCTCCCCTGAGAACGGGAGTGTCGTTACGCCTATGGTAAGCGCACCGGCTTCCCTTGCCTCGTGCGCAAGCACTGGCGCTGCACCAGTACCAGTCCCGCCTCCAAGGCCGCATGTGACAAAGACAAGCTGCGCGTCGCTTATTATATGCTTGACGTCCTCCTTGCTCTCCATTGCCGACTCCTCCCCGAGCTTCGGGTCGCTCCCCGCGCCCATCCCCCGTGTCGACTTCTTTCCTAGGAGAACTTTCCTATGCGCCCTTATCCTTGCGAGGTGTGCAGCATCCGTATTAGTGGCTATGAGTGTAGCACCGTCTATATTGAGCTCCGTCATGCGCGCGACGGTATTCGAGCCTGACCCTCCGGCACCAAGAACGTATATCTTGGGCTTGGCCGACTCTATGAACTTAAGCAGATCCTCGTCATCCTGCGAGAGGAAGTTTTCAGGCATGCGCATACCTCATACTAAATTCCCTGATAAAGCATATAAGAGTTACCATTCTACCTTTATGTAATTGGTCCTTATGTCAAGGTTCCTGAAAGGAAGGAGCCCCTTTATTACTCCAGTTATCCCTGCATATGATATCTCTATATCCTCTTTATTGAAGATCCTCTGGTGATGCTTCACTGCTCCCTCGAGAGCCGCCTCCTTTCCCTTAAACAGCGCTATTCCAAACGATCTGTAGCTCCCGCTGATCGGCGCAACGAACTGGAAGGTATTCAGCAGAGGATTGTGGTCATCAGCATTCATATAACTCTCCCGTGCAAACGCAAATCTTGTCGATGTGGTTGTCTTGTTGAACTTGTAGTTTATGAAGTACGACATCGGGTATAAGCCGGCAGGCTCCTGCACTGCAATGGTGAAGCGCCTTATGACCTCGCTCTTCCGCAGGGTGAATATCCTGTACCTTATCGTGTCCTCCTTCATCTTTAGCTTCTCAGCCATCTCCCTGTATCCCATCCTGGAATCCTGGTTGAGCAGGCCCAATATGCGCTTGTCATCCTCGTCTATCTGCTTGTTGTGCTTGTCTATGAAGCCTACGAAATCGTTGCTGAGCGGCATGTACCCAAAGTGCGCGAATACGTATTCCGACGGACGTATCACAACCCCGTATTCGGAGAGCTCGGAAGCCACCTTTGTCTCCCACCTTATGTAGTCGATAGGATTCCCGGTTACCGCATATATAAGCAGGTCGTAATCCCCTTCGGTAAGGTAGACATTCTGGGAATACATATCTGCGCCGAAGAAGTCCCTGAGCACCTTCTCCTCCGGTTTTCTGGCAAACTTCACCATCACTATATGCCTCTCGCTTATCCCCAGCCTGGATGTGTTGAGTTCCAGAGTGAACCTTATCTTTAGCTTCTCCGTCAGCCTGCGCAGCAGCCTTGAGGTTGTTATCCGCGAGCATCCTATCTGTTCTGAGAGGTTGGTAATGGTGGACCTTGAATTATTGCTAAGTTCCCGTAGGAGCATGCGCTCCTTCTCATCGATTTCCATGCTAATATATGCATCTCAAAATATAAATACCTTGACAGAATCCTAAAAAATTTCAAACATTATTCTATAATGCTCTTATTTTAAATATTATCTTAGGCGTAAAATAAATGTACCTATTTGTGGTCTTTATGCAAGATGCACCCAACAACATGGAATTAGTTGGAGCCATGACAGAAGGCAGTTATGGCGGCAACGCACAGGGCACTGCTTCTTCCCAGGAGCTCTCCAGCCTGAAGAGCCTACACCGCAACGATGACAAATGCGCTGCGTGGGATTCTCTTGACGCGTACTCGAGCCTTAAGAGCGTAAGCATGTTCTTCTCAAGGCATGCGAAGGCAGTCAGCGGCAGCCCTTCTATAATCTTCCTCGACAACTCAAGGAGGAAGGATAAGCTAAAGATGAAGCTGGGATTCTCCGTGAAATATGACTACAGGGACAACGCGATATACATAAACCCAAACACATGGAAGAAAAACAACTATACTGAAGTACTCTCCTCCAAGATATCGAGCTATTCGTCCTACTACTCCATATACCGGAACACCAACGCAGGGCTTATCGCAAGGGAGTACTTCAAGTACATACTCAAGAATCACTATTCCGGCCCCGATTCTGCGCTAAGCAAGGTATTCTCCAGCGTAAGGAAGGTAAAGAGCGTAGCAAAGATAGGTGCCCCAGAAGTGGACGTAATAGTGCAGGGAGCCGGCGCGAGGTTCTTCGAGCTTGCATTCCGCGTATCTGAAGAGTTTGATATGCTCGATGCCGCATACGGGATAATGAGCAGGATGGGCATGCATCCAGTCTCAAACCTCACCATGGTAAGGGCGATCGCGATGGGCAAGGAGAAGACCAAGAGCTTCGAGGATTTCAGGAGCTACTTCACCAGGCTGCACAGGATGCGCAGGATAGAGGCAGAGGAGATACTCGCCACACTTGCCTTCATAGAATCTGACCTGGACATAAGCCAGACGATAAAGACGTTCCTCAGGCCTCCGGAGGAGGCATTCAAGAGGATCTACTACCTGGCAGTTGCGAAGAGCGACAGGGTAAGCGAGCTTGCGGAGCGCATACTAGAGCACAGGCACAACCAGAGCAGGGACATATACTCTGCAGAGTTCAGGAGGCTGACAGAGGACGAGTTCGACTACATGCACAAGTTCGTCAGGCTGCACCTCCATTCCAAGAAGCAGTACTGAAAGGATCATATTCACCACGCGCAGGCACTGACATGAGATTGAAGACCAAAGGGTATATTGCAATAGCCATAGCCGTAATAGAGCTGGCATTTCTCCCCATAATGATAGAGATAGGCGCCAGCGGCATAGGCAACATTCCCCTCGCCTTCTACATATTCATGTTCTCCTCTGTAGCCGCACTGGCGATAGGCTACAGGCACGACAAATTGAGCGGAGTGAAGAAGATAATAACCTCGCGCAACATGCTGATCATCATACTCATCACAGGCCTTCTTAATGATGCAATATCGCAGATATTCCTTGGCGTAGGCACTCTGGGCACGAATCCCAGCGTTGCAGCAATAGTCTTCAGGAGCTGGGTGATATTCGTGGCCCTTCTCTCCCCTCTGGTCCTAAGGCAGAGGATAACAGGGAAGCAGCTATTCGCCACGATCCTGGGATTCTCAAGCGTATTCCTGATAATGGCAACAGGCCCTTCACTCTCCCTTAACCTGACCCAGCTTCCGTTCATAGCTGCGCTCCTTATCGCTGCATTATGCGCCACATCCTCAAATCTCCTCATGAAGGTCTACAACGCAGATCCCGTGTCTTCGGTGGTGCTCTTCAACATCGTCTCCTTCGCCTTCCTCGGGCTATTCGCCATATCCTCAGGCGTAAATCTGGCAATAAGTCTTAACGCAACCGATATCCTTACGATAGCCTTCCTCGGCGTAGTGAGCTACGCGATAGGATCCAGCCTCTATTTTTACGCCCTGAAAATATTCGGGCCCGTATTCCTAGGCAATGCGATACTCTCCGTGCCATTCCTCACCATAGCGTTCTCGGCTCTGACCCTAGGCACTCCTCTCTCACCTATATACATCGGCGCGGCAGCCCTGCTCAGCGCAGGGATAATACTGCAGAGGCGCTTCAGCTCCAATGCGCCTAGCTACATAAGCTCGAAGGGCCGCTCTTCCTCAAGCAACAAGTCATACGGGAAGATATACGACATAAGCGGCGCCTTTGTGGGGAACAGGGGAAGTGAGATAAGGATGAGTCTGTCCAGCACCAACAAGGCCCTTGCGATGCGCCTTCCTGCAGATACCACATACGATATAAACGGCAGGATAGGCAACCTGGGCGAGTACGACTGCATACTATTCACTACCGCCTCACCCCATTCTGAAGTAGCCCCCGAAGAAATCGAATTCATAAACAATGTAGTGGGCCTCTCAGGCAACGAATACGCATTGGTAGGGATCGGGAATGCCAGCGTAGTGGAAGACGCATTCGATTATATTGCAGGCGAGGCAGCAAAGAAACCAGGTGAAGCTGGAGCATAATGCCGCTACCTTGCAGGCTTTCTGGATGTACTCCTCTTACCAGAAGTTCTGCGGCTGCCGCTTCTCTTTCTCGAAGGCCTTCGCGTGGCCCTGCTTTTTCCGCGTGCACTGCCTTTATTCGCAGCAGCTTTGCCAGTTGAACTTCTATTAACATCCCTCTTTCCAGCAGCAACAGATGCTGGCGCTTTCTTCTCAGATTTCGTGGAAGCATGTTTCCTGCTCCTTGTGTAATACCATGCAGCGGCAGCGAGTATAATCAGCAGCACCACTAATATAACATAAGGAACTATGCTCCCAACCGGTTTGGATGCAAGTATGGAGATATTTTTTGCGACACCGGCCTGCAGATAAGCCCCGCCGCCTATGGGCGTCGAATTGGATACCTCCGCTACGGAGACTATGCCTATCCATGACGTTCCCGGTGTGTCAGTAGAAGGCATACGTACGGTTATTGCCAGGGTCTCTTGCGTATGCCCTGCAACAGTGCCATTTGAAGGGCTGATGGTTATGTTGGGCGCTGTCTCGTTAAGGACGGTGCTTAAGTATCCAAGCGTGGCCACAAATTTTACTGCTGAATTGCCGGTATTGACTATGGTCATGTTCAGAGTCTGCGATGAACCAAGTGTCACATTGAAGTTTACCGGACCAGCAACCTCTCCAAACTGCGCATAGCTAAGGGAAAAAATGGAAAATGCAAGAAATAAAAATGGCGCAAGCCTCAAGCCTGCGCTGCCATGCTTCATCTGGAACACTCTGGGATCAGCAGCTGTTCTCCAGTATTATGTTCTGGGTGTATGTTCCTGCCGCCTGGGCTACTGGCACATTAACGCCGAAGTATATACTGTTAGAATTTCCTGCTGGAACAACGGAGCTTGCGACAGGAGTGAGCGTGTTGCTAAGCTGCACGCCTGTTATTGCTGAGCTGCTGGAGACCATATTGTAGGTTGTGTTTGAGACGCCGAAACCCACAGAAGCCGTGAGTATCCAGTTGGTCCCTTCTATATCTATGGAATTTGCATTTGCATTGCCATTGTTTGTATCAGTAACCAAGACGTTTGTAGGGTGGAACGTTCCCGGAGCCACATTGCCGAATGTTATCGCATTAGGTGCGAGAGATATCTCGCAGACAGAGCTTACCACTACATTTGCCAGCACGTTGCTTGTGCTGCTCGTCGCGAATACGCTCCCTACCTGAGAATAAATCAAGACAAGCAATGTAAATGCCGTAAGGCCTATCTGCATTATCAATAACCTTATGCCGCTTCCTATTTTCATAATCTGCACCAGATGTATCTCATGAGCAAAATATATAAATACCATGTCAGGTATGCCACAAATCCATCAGCAGCTGTTCTCTATGGTTATGTTCTGCCCGTATGCGCCCGCCACCTGTGCATTTGGCACTCCAACCCCGAAATAGATGTCATTACTGGCTCCGGCTCCTACATCTATAAGAGTGTTGTAAGGAACCGAAGTGAGAGGGTTAGCAGAAGAGTAACGCGTTCCCGATACGGCATCCCATACGGTATTGCTAACTCCGAAGCTGTTGCTGCCGTATATCCAGTTGGAGCCGAATACATAAATGTAAGAAGGTGCAGTACCTGTGTTTGTATCTATTATTCCCTTATTTGTTGCTTCAACCCCACCAGGGACAAGAGTGCCGAAATTAATCTTTGTGCTATTCAGCGATATGGTGCATGTAGCTGAGGAAACAACAGGCGCAGCGCCGAAAGATGTTTCCGGCATCACCCCATTAGGAGGATAGGCCCTTACTCTTACCCACTGGAAGAGCGTGGAGAAGGAACCTACTGCATCAGGCCCTTCCACCTCTACCCCTACAGGTTCGCTTGAGATGCTAGGTGCAGGAGACGTGCTGAAGATGGCCTTATGGTAATCAAAGAACTGCCTCTCGTTTCCCGTGCCCAGCCAGGCGCTGCCCATTATGCCATTTACCGTCTCAGAGCTTATGTTGCTGGCAACATATCTGGTGCTATTGGTAAGTATATAATATGGCCTCTGGTTCACGCTGAGGTTCTCTATATTATATGCATATCCTGTATTAACTCCATCGACAAGACCCGAGACCGCACCGGTTCCTATAAACGGTCCAAGCTCGTCAGCAATTATGTTCATATCAGTTGACTTTGCATAAATCTCTACCACTGACGGGTTTGAGATTGTAGTTAGAGACTGGACATATGTATAGTTTAATTTCCCTGTTGCCGTCGGCGCCTCTGTGAGAGTAAGCCCATTGTCCACAGAAAGTGATCCATAAGAACCTATGCCTTCTTTCCATTTGCTCGTATTTAGCGCCGTGCCTGTAAAATTATCATAAAGCGCAAAGACATTCGCCCCGTTGTCATATTCTCCGTAGGAGGGGCTGAGCTGCGGCGCCTCGCCCGTAAGATGCGCATTCAGGAGATTGTTCGAAGATGAGATGACGTTGCCCGCAAAACCCATAAAGAGTTCCAGCGAGCCCCGTGCAGGTACCCCGTTCTTAATCTTAAGCCAGTAGACTATGTCATTGCTCGTATAGAGATTGGAACCCTGCATCATGTTCGATGAATTTCCTTCCATCCAGCTTGGTATTACGGATCCGCTTGCGTTGAAAAATTCCACATTGTTTAAGTTGCTAGTTGCGTAGAGCGAGTAATTAAGGCTGTTTACTACAAGCATCTGCTGGAACGGCGCAGGCGTGGAAGAATTCTGGAGATTGCAGAGCGTCAACGGGAAGTATTTGACTATGCCTGAAGGAACGGAAGAGGGTGCGGAGACGGTGCTTCTGCATGAGAAGACAGAGGCGAATGTGGTATTCCCTGCCCTGAGCGTTCCGCTCTGCACCTTTGCAGACTGCAGGATAGTACTCTCGGATACGTTAGGTATCGAGAACTGGTAAGATCCAGGCGCAGTAGAGAATACTATGTTGTTGGGCACCACCGCGCTCTCCGTGACCCCATTATATGTTACGCTCCACGTCTCCCCATTATCAAAGAGCCCAAATTCCCTGAAGCTTGTAAGAGGCGAGGATGATACTACAGTGCCGAAGCGTGCGCGAGGCATTACCCCATTAGGGGGATACGCCCTTACCCTCACCCACTGGAATGTCGCATACCAGGGGTTTGTAGAGCCTCCGCTTACTCCTGTTGCCTCTACCCCTATCGGCATAGGCTGAAGTTTGTTGCCTGTATTGTCCCATGTGGTGACCCTGCTGTAGTTATAGTACATCGCTTCACTGCCTGTAGCCAGCCAAACGCCGCCCAGTATTCCGTTGAGCGAGAAGATAGGCGCAGGATACCTGTCCATGTATGTTGTATCGTTCGCAAGGAACCATGTAGGTGCGAATGTATATGCGGGATTGGCCGAGGTATTCGTCAGAAACAGATCCCAGTAAGCGTATCCTGAGCTAATGCCATCCCCGGCGCCGCTGTATCCCACTCCGGTAAAAGGCGCAGCTCCCTGATAGTTGGTAGTCATTATGTTCGAATTCACATCAGTCTCTACAATCTCCGGATTCGAGAAACTTGTCAGTGACTGCACAAAAGTAATGTAATTATCCTTCTCCCCTATTGTCAGTCCATCATTCACACTGTAGCTCCCTCCAGTTCCTGTAGTCTCAGACCACTTGCTGGTATTGAGTGCCGTGCCCCGGAAGTCGCTGTAGAAGTTGAAGACCCTGTAGCCGCTGTCATATTCCGCGTAAGTGGGAGAGAGCTGCGGCGCCTCTCCTATATTATTCCCGTTGAAAAGGTTAGTCGCCTTAGACGCCCATCCCATGAAGACTGTTGAGTTTGCATTAGAAGGTATGCTGGCCGAGAGCCTGAGCCAGTAAATGGTGTGGTAAGAGCTGTTTGTATCGTTGGTCTCAAGCCACGAGGGCACTACAGTCCCATTCCCGTAAAAGAACTCCACATTCTGAAGGTTCCCTGCCTCATAAGCAGAGTAGTTTGAGCTGTTTACTACAAGCATCTGCTGGAACGGCGCAGGCGTTGCAATAGTTTGGTTGTCTGTGAAATTTATCGGAACATATGCCGATATGCCTGAAGGCACAACCACCGCACTCTTCGTGAAAGTCACGTTTGTCGTATTGCCTGCTACGAGATACCCGCTGCTCACTGACGGTGTGTAAAGGAATCCCCCTATGCTCCGATCGGGTATGCTGAAAAGATAATTTCCAGGCGCCGTGGTGGTTCCTACTCCGCCAGGTGAGATCCCATTAAATATCTCAGAATCGTAGGTCACGCTCCATTTGTATCCACTGGGAAGGCCTACCTCATTGAATATGCTCTTCACACTTGGTGCTTCTACTGCAGCAAGCTCTGAAGCCGCGCTACCAGCAGGTCCTGGAACTGCAGTCGCAAACCCGGAACTTGTGAAATTTATTGAGTATGTTCCCGCGCTCTGGTTTAGGCACTCTACAGCCCAGGCACCTGCGAATCCAAAAGAACCTGAATAATTCGAATTAGTTATAGAATTGCATCTGTTGTTAGGCAGCTTTACTGGCAAAAAAGTGGAATTGCCTGTCGATGCAACTATATATACATCGCTGCCAGAGGTTGCAACAGTATACGTAAGCACGGAGTTGTAAGAGCCTGCCGCATTTCCGTTTCCGGTATAAAATGTAAGGCTGCTAGGGCTTGCGTTTATCGCAATTCCGCTGATTGCGAATCCCTGCGCTGCGGAAGGCGAGCTTGCATTGCCGACATTATATGTAGAATATCCCACACTTGAATTATCATAATAGTCCGTTGTTGTACGCCCCTTAGTAGTACTTCCGGAAACTACCGAGTCTGAAGCCTCAACAGTCCAGTTTACGCCCATGCCTGCGCTTCTATTGTTCCCTCCGTCACCTGCCGCATAGATGTATGTTTTGTACCCTGTAGGGAGCCTAAGTGAGATGCTGCCCTGTTCGACAGAGCTGTTCGTGCTATTGGCATATGAAATATAAGACTCCGTGCCTCCGTTTAAAGTGTATAACTTCACGAGACTGCTCAAAGCGGGATAAGCCCGCAACCTCACCCACTGAACTTCGTAAGTGCTGTTCTGGGCAAATCCCCCTATATTCAATGGGAATGCAGGTATTCCCGAATTCGAGGTTATAAATCCAGTATAATTCACCGTTGCATTAACCGTAGCAGTATTGTTCGCCGCAACCCTTATGGAATAAAGCCGGTATCCGCCAAACGCCAATCCCGTAACCCTATGGATAGTAACAGAGTTCCACGTCAAAATGCCATATACTTCGGGGTTAAGCCCCGTCCCCCCAATGACGCTGAGATTTGTATTTCCGTTAGATGGATTGGGGGATGTTGACATGTAACCAAATGTGCTCCATTGGCAGCATGGTTGTGACGGGGAGAAATTCCCGAAGAAGTCAAGTACTCCCTGCCCAAGCTTCTTAACTGAGTAAATCTCAGGCGTGTTGCCAATCGCACCTGTCTTGCCGCTCTTTACAACCGTAAGCCCGTTGTCCACAAGGATCTTGCCGTATCCTGTATTTACCGTATTGTTTACCCACTTGCTGGTATTGAGTGCCGTGCCCCTGAAATCGCTGTAGAAGTTGAAGACATTATAACCGTCATCGTATTCCGCATAGGACTTGCTTAGCGTTGGGTTCTCGCCTGTAGTTATGTTATTCAATAGATTGGTGCCCCTATAAGCGAAGCCCATGTATACCGTTTCTTTGCTATTCGCAGGAAGCCCATTCGGAAGCTTTATCCAGTATGTGGTATTCCACGATTTGTTGAGATTTCCGGATTCAGAATAATTGTATATATAATTTCCATTCTCAAGCCTTCCTGATTCCAGCCAGGAATTTATCACCGTGCCGTTCCTGTAGAAAAACATGACATTCTGCATATTTGGGGCTTCCCAAGGGGTGTAGTTCAATCCGTTCACAGCCACCCGCTGCTGGAACGGCGCAGGCATTGCGTTATTGTTTAAGTTCACTATCTCTATCGGCACATAGTACACTATCGGTACAGGGACCACGAAAATGTTCGGATCCTCCGCGCTATAATTCTGGCTTGAAGATGAGCTTAGGTATACGGAGATATTGTCCCCTACCGGTATGTTGGTGTAATTTAGGTATTCGGAGAGATTGCCTGTCGTGTTGGAGCCCTGCCCGGCAATACGGGAGCCTTCAAAAGCACTCCAGGAATAGCCAAGCTTATTTCCTGCTTCAATAGTCGAGTATAAGTGCAGGCTTATGCTGTAGGTACGCTGCAGAGGGTTTACCGGGATGTAAATCTTCCCTGTCGCATTAGGCGCCCCGAATCCCGCGCTATCTACATTTACCATAAGATGCGGAATTCCTTTAGCAACATCTACCTGCTCCATAATCTTTCTCCCAGTTCCTGGATTCATTACAGTAATGTTATATGTTCCAGGCGTGAGGCATGTCTGCGAACCTCCAGAACAGACGCCATATTCCACAGTTCCATTCCCAGTTGCGACCATCGCACCGTCAATCTTTATAATTACGCCCGCATTCCGGTTGGATGCCCTTGCCCTTATAGCGAATACCTCCCCATACGCGGCATACGCCGGCAGCTGTACGCTTAATGATGGGACGGCGCTTGCATTGCCTATGTACTCATGCGGCATTACTCCGTCAGGAGGGTAGGCTCTGGCGCGAATCATGGCAAAATATGCAGGGTTTGTAAGACCTGCCCAGGTTACTATACCTGCATACTTGTCTTGCGTTCCTATCAATGAACTGCTCGTTGTGCAGTTTGCAACAATGGCACCTCCCTCCTCAGGGGTGCGATTGTAAATGTAAGAAGCCAGGTCAGTGCCATTCACTATTCCCTCTATCCAATACCAGCCTGGCTGCCTGCTTCCAGTGTTGCAGAGCGCAGTGTTGGCTC
This sequence comes from Microcaldota archaeon, assembly GCA_021850805.1. GTDB lineage: Archaea > Micrarchaeota > Micrarchaeia > Micrarchaeales > CABMGC01 > JAKBQS01. The sequence goes on from JAJZKO010000009.1 coordinate 27,506, forward strand.
CTGAAGAAAGATAAGCCACTATCGCCTCGTCCCCCATCCACCCGTCCCCTATTATATAATTGCTTAGCGATGAATCTGAGCTCCCTCTAACAGAGAAGAGCGCATTCAGGTTGGTTCCTATATTGCCCCAGCCTTCAACGACAAATGAGTTGTAACCCAGTGGCACATTACTCCATGCTACTGTCTCAGGCGACTTTGATGTAGACCCATTTCCGGTTATCTGTATAACGTTGGAAGGAAACCCGTAAGGGCCAGTCATGGATATGCTGCTTAGCATGCCTCCATTTGCAAGCGAGAGGTTTCCCGTGCCGCTGCCATTGTAATACATGCTGAATACCGATGCTCCGTTGTCATACCTCCCATATACCTGCGAAAGCTGCGGCGCCTCGCCAGTGCCCTGCCCATTCATAAGAACTTCGCTGAGATTTGCAAAGCCCATGTATACAGTCAGGTTAGAATCTGCAGCAATACCTGAACTTATGTTCAGCCAGTATACGGTATCCGTTGATGTATTCAGTCTGCTTGCATTCTGCGGGTCATTGAGTCTTATATTCGAGGCGCTTCCTTCGAGCCATGAGTTTATCACGGTGCCATTATAATAAAAAAATTCTATATTACTCAGGTTCCCTGCCTCCAGATAAGCATACTTTGAGCTATTTACGTAAATCTCCTGCTGGAATGGCGCCTCAGTGCTTATGTTCTGTGCATTGTCCAGCCTTATCGGTATATAATATTCCACAGCAGGCGGAAAGCTAGCTGCAGCCTGTGCGCCTGAATTGCTATAGTATACCGTGCCGTTTGAATATCCTGGAGATACCTTTATCGATGAGCTGTAGTCCTTCCCATTCGGCGCAGTAACTCCGTAAGCGGTGTACGCGCCTGCAGAAGTATAATTATTGCTGGTATTCTGGAGAGAATTGGACGTTCCAGAGAAGTAATATACGCTACCATGCCAATCATGCCTGACATTCACCGCGCCAAGCAAGAAAGCGGCTCCAAAGGTAATCACAAGAAGCATTACCAAAGCGGTATACCTTTCCATACTCTATTACTCTCATCCCTTTCTAGAATGCGCCTCTACTCGCACCTACCTGGTATATACACAGCAAAAAATTAAACCCATACGCATAACTCATCTGGTAAACCTTCCCATAATCCTGGAAATAAATCCGCCTTCAGCCCCTCCTTCCTTTCCAGAAAATCTCAATGCCATCTGCCTTATGTCTTTGCAGAACCTCGAATTCTTTTTCATCGCATAGGCAGCAATTCTCTCAGAGACGCTGATAGGCACAATACTATCCTCTCGGAGTACGCAAAAGACTTTATTGCCGTATATCTCCTCAATCTCGCGTATGGTGAGCTCATAGCTCATGTTCTGCACCCTGTTTACCACCAGCCTCTGCCTGATGCCAAACTTCCTGTAAACCTTCGCAAGCCTCATCGCACTGGTGCATGAGGGAAAATCAGGAGTGGTAAGTATAAATGCCTCATCGTAGGACCTTACTGCTTCCTCGGATATTATCCCAGGTGCGGTATCTATAATTACAAAGTCAAAGTTTGTGCTCCTTAGGTTCTCTGCAAATGCGTGCACATCCCTGTCATTCAGGCTGACCTGTCGGGCGCTCAGTCTTCCGGGAAGGACTATCAACCCAGTCCTTCTGTCCTTTACCACAGCCTCGGAAATCTTCGTTCTGCCCCTTATCACTTCCAGAGATCCTGCCTCTATATCCTCAAGCCCCAAGTCTATCCCTATGGAAGGATTGGTAAAATCCGCATCCACGAGAAGGACGCTCTTCCCGATCTGCTCCAGGGCAGCAGCGAAATTAACTGCTACTACCGTCTTCCCAACGCCTCCTTTCTGTGATGATATCCTTATAAGATACGGTTTTCCCATCTACTCCCCTCCATCCTCCATCTCTCTCTTTATCTTCTCAAGCCTCTCAACCCTCCACTTCCTGTATACGGGCCTGCTGCGAATCTTAATTATGCTCGCCACTATGATCAGGAGCCCAAGCGCGGCCAGAATGCCCCTGTAAGCATATCCAAGGAATCCGGAGTAGCCTACGTTCACGGTCGGCTCCACAGGTATAGTTGTAGTCGTAGAAGTGTATACCTGCCTTGCAAGCACATCCTCAGTAACAGTGTAGCTCTTTGTCCTATTCCCTATGGTAATGTTGATATATGCGGAGTATGATCCCGGCGAATATCCTGCAACGAATGGGAATCCTCCATCCACCGCGCTGTCAGGTGCAAGATGGTATTCTTCCGCACCCTTGCTTAGGTATATCCCACTAGGGGCATACGCCGATATCAGCACGTTTGCTTCAGACGCACCAGTATACACGAAGGAGAAATTTATGGAGCCATCTGCGCCAGTATAAACAGGCACAGAGGCAAAACTTACAATAGCCGCAGAAGACGAGAAAGTGAGGCTGCGCTGGTACTCAAGCCTCTCTGTGGATTGCTCGAGGAGATAGGGGTCTGAGACATTGGATATCGAATAGTATACGTACTTATCAGCCGCTGCTGCAGGAATGCTCCAGCTTATCACATAAGAGCCGTTGCTGTAGCTCACATAGTTCGGGAATCCGTACGCCTTTATGTCTGAAGCTGAATTTGTGATTGCCTTAGGGATATACACCATCAGCGTGTAGTTGTACAGGCCTGTCGAGTTTACGCTAAGGTTAACATTTATCCTTCCCGAGACATTCGTATAGCTGTTTGAGGCGCTCAGCTCCTCTGTTATCGCATGCCCCGTAGTGCTGGAATTGTACATGTAAAATTCATAATATGAAGTCGAGTTGTAAGATGATCCGTAAGTGCCCCTTGCAGATACTGTTATAGGCACACTGTATACTCCCTGCACATCCCTGGAAGCTGTGAAGGCGATGCTTACAAACAGCCTCTCCCCCGGCGCAAGGTAGCCCCTCCCTGAAGATATGTTGGCTACATTCCTGTATCCGAATGGGGTACTGACATTTATGTACTCTCCTACCGTACCGTTGTTCTTAATCTCCATCTGCGAATACACAGTCTGCCCAAACGGCGCAGATACGTAAAACGGCACATACAATATCTCAATATGCGGCGGAGGCGGAGGCGGCGAGCTTGGCTGCTGCGGCTGATTGCTGAAGACCGTATACGAAGAGGTAAAATTATTGCTTCGCAGCCTCAGCCCTCCTGAAGAGTAATTCATGTAAATGATCATGGTATAGGTGCCTGTGGCACCACTGACTCCGTTAAGCACAAAATCCTGGGATCCGCTGCTTCCAGGCGCCAGACCATTAACCGGAAAAGAGTAATCCCTGCTGATAGGCCCCCTTACCTGTATATATAATGTATCGTTTACGGAAGAAAGGTTTCCCCTGTTACTCTCGTTTACCTGCAATCCAATCTGCGATCCCTGTAGTATGCTCTGCTGCATCTGCACGGGCCCTATAATCATATTCGCAGGCAGGAGCAGCGCGAATCTTGCAGTACTTTCATTGTGATAGCCCACATACGAGACGTTAAAGACCGCTGTATAATTCCCGTATTCAAGCGTTGACGTGTTCACCTCTAACGTATTGGACTGCACCGCTCCAGAGGCAGGGGGAAGAGGAAACTGCTTGTAATACACGAGCGAGTCTGCAGGCTGACGGTACAGGCTTATGCTTCCGTTTAGCTCTGACGTAGTGCACCCTCCGATGGAATTGTACGAATACGGAAACGATGCGTTAGTCCCTATCACATAAAATGCATTCGCAGAGACTGAGACATGAAGCCCGCAGAATACCGTCACGTTAGCGGCTATGCTACTTCCGCTGCTGGCAAAACCCGAGCCAGAAAAGAACAAGAGAAAAGCAATAATGCAAAGCGGTAAATGCGGATTGCGATGTCTATTACAATGTATGCCTGCACCCATCATAATCCCATGCCCGCCAATTAATATATATCTTGCAGATTGATAAAATACTGCATCTTTCTGTCGCGGTGGTATATTGAGGCTTGCGATAATATCGGACCTGCATATAGGCTATGAGCGCTTCAGCGATGATGCTCTCCTCCAGGCCCGCAGAGCCTTGGAGGCTGCGCATGCAGATGCCGATGCTGTCCTGATACCTGGCGATATATTCGATAACCGCACCCCAAAGCCAGAGGTTATAGCATCCGCAATGCGCCTCTTCAGGGAGTTCTCCGGAATGGAATGGACAGCGAAGCCTGCGGAAGCTGGAGAACCGGGCGCAAGAGCGCCGATTGTAGTAATTCCAGGCACCCATGAGCGCCGTGCCCAGGACATAGAGAATCCTGTAAGCCTTCTTTCCATCGCAGGATTCGTAGTAGATGCAAGCAACAGGCGCGCAACACTTGAAAAAGATGGGGAGAAGGTTAGCATATTCGGTATAGCCGGCGTCTCTGAGGAGCGCTTTGGAGAGATCCTTTCCAAACTCAATCCGGAACCAGAGCCGGGCGCATTCAACATACTCATGTTCCACCAGTCTCTATACGAGCTTCTGCCATTCAGTGATACCTTCCTCAGGATGGATATGCTGCCGAAGGGATTCGACCTATATGTCTGCGGCCACATACACGGGAGGGTCGAGAAGAAACTCCACGGGAGCGACTTCCTGATCCCGGGAAGTACAGTACTAACACAGCTCAAAGAGGGCGAGCAGGAGGGCAAGGGATTTTACATATATGATACATCATCACGCACATTCTCCTTCAGATACATAGACTCAAGGAAATTCGTCCTCATAAAGGAGGATGCATCAAACCGCTCGGCTCTCGATGTAAGGCATGCCATAGAGGAGAAGGTGAAGGGCATAGCCTCGTCTTCAAACTCAAAACCAATAATAAGGGTTGAGATAACCGGAAAACTAAGGGAAGGTTCAGTGAACCTGGAGCTGCAGCCCAAGAGGATAGCAGAGGAGCTCAAGGATACTGCGATAGTGGAGATAGGGAGCAAGATAGACGCCGAAGAGATAGGGAAAGATGCCGAGGCCCAGGAGCTCCGCAGCGGGAAGCTGAAGGACATGTCGATAAAGGATTACGGGATGGAGCTCTTCCTCGAGAATCTGCGGAAGAAGGGATATACGCTTTCAATAAAGCCTTCAGACCTATTCGAAGTCCTCGCGCAGGAAGGCTCAAGCAGGGACAAGGCAATATCGGAAGCCATCGCGCTGCTCTATTCCTCATTTCCAAGCGCTTCAGAATCCATGGAAAGCTCCTGACACATAGCTTCAGGAGTCCTTGCGCAGAAATTCTTCCTTCACCATCTTCCCGTCCATTATGTGTATAACATGGTCGCACTTCCTTGTTATATCCGGATTGTGCGTCACCATCACTATCGTAACCCCGTGCTTCTTGCATATGCTCCTGAATAATGCTATTACCTCATCCCCGGCCTTGCTGTCAAGGTTGCCCGTAGGCTCATCGGCAAGGACAAGCGAGGGATTGTTCACCAGTGCTCTGGCTATCGCAACCCTCTGCTGCTGCCCTCCGCTGAGCTGCATCGGCTTAAGCATTACCCTGTTTCCAAGGCCCAGGTCGTTAAGGAGCGCATCTGCCCTCTCCTTCCTCTCATAATCAGGCATCGGATCAACCATTAGCGGCAGCGCCACATTCATCTCGGCGTTTATGCCATTGACCAGGTTGAAGGCCTGGAAGACGAACCCCAGCTTCTTGTTCCTGAAATCTGCAAGCTGGTTCTCGTTCATGTTGGAAGTGGGCACTCCGTCTATGTACACCTCTCCGGATGTTGGCTTGTCTATTGTGCCAAGGAGGTGCATAAGCGTGGACTTGCCGCTGCCAGAAGGCCCTACAATAGCGACGAACTCTCCTTTCTTAAGTGAGAAGGATACGTTTATCAGCGCATCTACCTCGACCGAGCCGGAGAAGTACTTCTTTGAGACATTCTTAGCCTGAACCGAATATTCCATAAAACCTTACTGCAAACTAAGATTACGATAATATTTAACTGCTGCCTTTATTTTAGGTTTGCAAACATGGA
>JAJZKO010000003.1 GCA_021850805.1 Microcaldota archaeon
AGTGCCAGGGTGGCAGAATCCGGTAACGCGCCGGTCTTGAGTTTAACTCAAGAGCTGATCTCGTGATGTTAAAAGGCCAACCGGTGCCCGCAAGGGCTTTAGGGTTCAAATCCCTACCCTGGCGCATGCTTAATCATGTCTACTCTGCCGAAAAAGGCCCTGCAGGTTAACTTTTTAAGGATGCCTCTGTACTAGAGTAAGAATAAAATCCAAGTGATGAAATGCTGCAGAATATTTTTAAAAAGCGCAGTGTATACGAAAAGGGATTCAATTTCTACATGGAATCTGGGGATCCGAGAAGAGCTCTTGATGTCGCACTAAAAGGTAGGCTCGGTGATGAGGCGGTGTATAAAGCCGCGATCACGCTATACGAGAAGCACATGTCTGAAGGAGAGTTCAGGGAGGCAGAAAAAATTGCAATAGAATTCAAGATGCCGGAAGACGCTGTAAAAGCCGCAAGGGTATGCGATTTAAGAAGCTTGGCAAGACACATGGAGCATGAAAGCGAATCCCTTCACGCTGAAGCGTCAAAGCTCTTTGATATGGCAAATGCAATACAAGATGCGGGTAAAAGAAATGAGGAACCTGCTCCTGCCACTATTAATCTTAGGCGCATTAGAGAAGAGATGAAGGAAGAAGGCGAAGTTAGATTTGCCGAGGCATTGGAGAATGGTTACCCTCTGCGCGCACAGAACATAGCAAAAACATACGGCCTGGGGAAGGAATTCTTCTATCGCGTAGGGCTAGCCATGCTTGAACATGAGCTAGCAAACGGAAACGAGTCATACGCTGCGATTATAGAAAAGACATACATGATAAAACCAGAACACTCTTCGGATATACGCGAGCGCTTAAACCTTACAAAAGCACATTAATGCATGCAGATAAGTGTAAATATAATCCACAAAATGTTCATCGTGCGCAAAGAACTTATTCTTTGTGAAAAAATTCAATATCGGTTGTTTAATGGAGGCAAGCTTTGCTTATAAGGTTCCCGGAGGGAAGCTGATAAAGATAAGGCTAAATTACGGCTCGACTATAGAAAATATAAACATACTGGGCGACTTCTTTATACACCCAGAGAGCTCGATACAGAAACTCGAGGCAAGACTCACAGGATTGCAGATTGACAAGACAGAAGACGAATTTGCGGCTATCATAGAAGAGGTGCGCAGAAGCGAAGGCGCGGAGATGATAGGCGTTGACCCGAAATCCATTGCACACGCAATAAAAATGGCGATAAAAAATGACGGAGAAGTGGAGAATCATTGAGCTTCAGGAAAAGGGTGCATATCTTAATATGGGCATAGACAATGCCATAATGGACGGCGTCAAATCTGGCACTTCGGACCCTACAATAAGATTTTACACATGGAAACCTCCGGCTGTCTCAATAGGTTGCTTCCAGTCGATGCGCGATGAAGTAAACGTGGAGACATGCAAGAAAAATGGCATAGACCTAGTACGTAGGCTTACCGGAGGCGGCGCAGTATATCACGATAGGGAAGTGACATACAGCATAATAGGCAGTGCGGATATGTTCCCAAGTGGAATAATTGAGTCATACAGGCAGATATGCGGATATATAATATATGGGCTTTCCATACTCGGAATAAATTCAACATTTGCGCCAATAAATGACATAGTTGTCGAAGGCAAAAAAATATCGGGCAACGCACAGACCAGGAGAGAAGGCGTTCTCCTTCAGCATGGCACAGTTATATATGATTTCGAGCCTGAGAAAATGTTCGGGGTTCTCAACATAAGCAAGGAAAAGATATCGGACAAGATGATAAAGAGCGCAAAGGATCGCGTAACATCCGTGCTGGAGCATTCAAATGTTTCCATGGGGGAGCTGCACCTCGCTCTATTGAGGGGATTCTGCAAAGGAAGGGATTATTACATAGGAACTCTAAGCGCGGAGGAGGAACATGCAGCGCTTAACTATTCAACTGAAAAATATTCTTCAGATTCGTGGAACTTCAGCAGATAGGGAACCTGCCCTTATTCCATTAAGAACGAAGTATTCTCCTGCTTTGTAAGAGCTTCTTACGAAAGGACCTGCTGCTACATAAAGAAATCCCATCCTAAGCGCCTCCTCTCTCACTGACTCAAATACCGCTGGATTAACATATTCGGCTACTTTCAACTGCTTGCCTGAGGGCCTAAGATACTGCCCTATGGCAAGGAAATCTACCCCTGCCATGCGCAGGTCTTTCAATGTTTCTGTAATCTCTTCTCTGCTCTCCCCAAGTCCTAACATAAATGCACTCTTAGTGTAAACCCCTTTTCTAATCTCCTTTATCTTTGCCAGGACCATGAGCGAAAGATCGTAAGATGCCCTCCCATCTCTGACAGAAGGCGTAAGACGCTCAACCGTCTCCAGGTTATGCCCTACGACTGCGGGCCCGGACATTACAACCTCTTTAAGAAGACGCTCATCACCCTGAAAGTCAGGTATAAGCACTTCTACTATGGTATCAGGATTAAGCATGCGCACCTCCTTTACGCACTTTGAAAAATGCCTTGCTCCCTGGTCATCAAGGTCGTCCCTGCACACAGTAGTTATAACCACGTACTCCAAGCCCCATGATTTTACTGCACTTGCGAGCTTGGCAGGCTCCAAAGCATCAAGAAGCGAGCCGCCCATACTGCTCGATACCGCACAGAACCTACATCCACGCGTGCATACGCTTCCCATGACCATAAAAGTAGCTGTCTTCTGGCTCCAGCACTCTGAAATATTCGGGCACCGCGCCTCGAGGCATACGGTATGGAGACCGAACGACTCTACCGTTCCCTTTACGCTATCATAATTACGCTTGTTCCTTGAGGGCGTTATGGAAAGCCATTCGGGTTTCATGTTGCCCCTATTCTATTCTTACGTTTGAGCCTTCTGGCTTTGCCTTGGCAAGAGTGAGCTCTAATGTGCCATTCTCGAACCTGGCCTTCGCATTCTTCGAGTTTACCGGGGACGGGAGGGAGACATTCCTATAAAACCCTGATGACGATCTCTCCCTATAATAATAATTCCCTCCCTTCTCCTCGTGAGTAGAGGCCGATCGTGCGCTTACAACTACATTATCCCTGTTAACAGTGACTTTGATATCCTCCTTCTTTATTCCGGGGAGATCCACCCTTAATCTAATCTCCCTGTCATTCTCAACCAGATCTATATCCGGCGTGGTATCTGAGAATACATTCAGGTATTTTGACGGCGCATTCAAGAGCCCCGCGAGCTTCTTCACATGCCTGGAGTAATCAAGGTCTGCAGGATAGAACCCTGCATCCTTCTTATCGCGCTCATTTTTTACATTCTTTTTAGCCATATTTCCACCCAATAATATTATCCATCAAGCATTATTTAATTCTTTCAGCGTCATCTATGTATGCCTATAATAGGATTGTCAGAACTGAATGCAAATGAGCTGAAGAGTGCGTAAAAGAGAAGAGTTTCCGCAGCAAACGGAAGATAGCCAAGATATCCTACTATTGGCATCTCAAAAAGTTTTATGCTTGCTATAGGCAGAGGTATGCTGTAGAGCCACTTCGGATAAGCGAAGTAGTTCCACATCTCCCAGAAGAAACCCATAATCAGGCCAGAGGCGAAGAGCTGAAGTACAAAACTCTTCTCGCCTCTTGCTACCCGTGCAACAAGGCTTTCAGCACCAATCAGGTAATTAATGGGATCTATCAATAGGAATAGCCCAAACCATATGAATGGGAATCCGTATCTTGGGTAAAGCACAGGCATCGCAGCTGAGATTGCGCCAACAGCTATGCACGCCATGAAAAAAGCCTTAAAGCTCTGCACTTGTCTGGGCTTACGTGTTCGTTTAATGTGTCCGTCAAGCCAGGCGAACGGCCTGAAAATCCTTATCAGCGAGAACGTCTCAAGCACAGCAGGCATTATCGTTGTAAAATCGACCAGGTGTATGTACCACGTATAATTCTGGTAAAACCAACTTGCAGTGAATAAATTATACGCTTCAAAGACGAGCCAGAAAGGAACGGAGAGAAGAAGCATGAGCACAAATTCCCTTGGTTTGGATGTAATCAGCGAGCGTTCAGAAATCCTGAATACTATGCTGTCTATAAAAAAAATGTAACCGTACCATATTATTGGTATATACCATTCTGCAAACGGCTCTATTCTGAAGTAAAAATTTAAAACCGCAAAAGCAATGAGCACAGCTCCTATTATCCATAGAGTCAGAGAAAAATGCTTCTGTGATTTGCCATTCTCCATAATCCAATCCACCTAGACCGTGCTCTGAGAGAGCTGCTTATGCCGGTACTCCTCCAAAGAATCTTCCTATCAGATAACCGGCAAGCCCAGCTGTTATCCCTATAGCCAGCATCTCCGTTCCATTCTTGAACATAGAACCGCCTGTCTTTCTGGCTTCGTATACGCCTATCATGAAGAGGAAGATGCTGCTTATTATGACTGATGCAATTGCCTTAGTGTAAATTCCAGAAAAGAGGAATATATAAGGCAGCAGAGGTATTACCGATCCAAATATAGTTGAAGACAAAACAACTATAAAACTCCTCTGCGGCGCATCCTTGTCGAGTGGGGCAAGCCTCAGCTTAAAAGCCATCATAAATTCCAGCATTGCGGTTTTATTGGAGCTTATGGCTTCTGCCGTAGAGCGCAGTTTGCTTCCGGAGAATCCCCATTTCGATAGCACCGTCTCAACCTCCTTGATGTTATTTTTGCTGCCTTTTCCTGCCATTGCCGATTCCTTGCGCAATTCATTCATATAACTCCGCAGCCTCGCTTTTGTGGAAGTATAAGCTACTGCACCCATAGATATCGATTCCGCGCCAAGTGCCGCGAGTGCGGCAACGAAGATAAGCCTTAAATCTGTAGTTGCGGCAGACACGCCAAGCACGATTCCAAGCACGTTGACTAACCCGTCTTGGCTGCCAAGTATAAAATCAGATAGGAATCCAGGATGGTTATGTATGCCTACATCCTTTGTTTCATTCCTATCAGCGGCTCCAGGCATAGTTACCAATAATGGTTTAACTTGCAAATCCTTAAAAAGATAAGCACGTTACCCACATCTACAATCGAAAGTGCTCTAACGGTTATTAATTTTCTTCTGCCAATAAATAGTATGCGTATACCTTTCTTCCCGCGCACTAGGGCCAGCTACGAAAAACATCATTACGGGAAAGATAGCTACCGGATAATAGATAGTGTAGTGAATTCGGCAGGAACAATATGCATAGTATCCCCATATATTGATATTTATTATGCAAAAATGATGGCGAAGAACCGCAGGGCAAAATTCTACGTAATAAGCTCTTCGATAGGCAATGACGCATACCAGCTAATGGCAAGAAAACGATACATATCAAAAAGACGGATTGCATTAGGTACAGTGCTCTCCATCGCATCATGCGCATTGCTGCTAGTGTTATACCATCTGCCAGATACACTTGTAATAGCGCCTGCAATCGCAATTGCGGCTTCCTTCTCTGTGCTCTCGGTCTCGAAATCAAATATTACTGTAAAAAAGCCAAGTAAATTTATACACTCAAAATTCTACGTCTGCGAATCTCTTGCAGTTGAGGGATCTGCAAACCTAACTTACAGCGGTACACACAGAAACATAGAGCAGATATCTTACACAGAAGATGCAAAAAGGATTAACGCCCTTCGCGATGAATTCGAAAGACTCTGGACTGACTAACTAAAGCATATTCTTACATCGCCAGAGTAATTAAATTCAGGAGCCTTTATGAATACACTTACTATAAAGCTGTCTTTTGCTGATGCGACGAACGGTGCCTTTGGCTGAGTGCTTACCAGCTCAAAAGGTTCATTGATAGTTATGGAATTTACTTTGGACATGTAACTCCCAACCTTGTAAAATTGTACATCCTTCCTAAATACCTGTCCCTTTTGTATCTTCATAACAGTAGCAGTGTTTTCGAGATCGGATTTCCTGCCTGGAAACTCAAGTGTATATCTACTTATATTCAGCGTCACTTCCTCTGAGGTATCATTTCCGAAGTCTATGGCGATAGGTCCATCATAATTCATGCGCGGACCTTCAATAGTGAGTCTTATCTCCTCCCTAGACATATAACCTACTTTTATTGGAAGACTCGGTTCTATTCTAATGACCTTGAACGGGCTGCTGACCTTTATACCCTTAAGCGTTACATCCGGACCCTTTATGTTTTCAGGAAGCATCCCACTTCCCATCTTATTTTTGAATGGTATATTTATATCAAAAACATTCTTAGTTGAGGTTATGCCTGGCATAGCGTGAACGCTGCCCATAAACTTAATATCTATAGAGCTAAGCCTGATCGTAAATCCGCTCCCATGCCCAAAAAATCTGCCTAAAACCGAAATACCCATAATGCCCATCAGTGCGAGTAACCGAACCCTTTATCCAGATATAAAACTAATGCTGTCAAGTTTTATAAACTAATACTTGGAAAGTCTCTTGATACAGTAAGATGGTGATTTTTTGGTAGCATTGCACGATAAGGCTCCTGACTTTGATCTTCCCGGCTCTGATGGAAAGCGGCATTCCCTGAAGGAATTCGCAGGAAGGTACCTGGTAATATACTTCTATCCAAAGGACGATACCCCAGGGTGCACCGTTGAGGCAATAGGCTTTACGAAAGCCATCGAAGACCTAAGGACAATGGGCTGCGAAGTTGTAGGGATAAGCAGCGATGATGAAAAATCACACCTGCGGTTCTGCGAAAAACGCGGCCTGAAGCACCTGCTTCTATCAGATGAATCGCATGAAACCATAAAAGCATATGGCGCTTATGGGAGCCGCGGCATTTTTGGGATGGGGACACAGCGGAAGACGTACATATTGGACGGCGCAGGGACTGTGATAAAGATATTTGAGAAGGTAAATCCAAAAGGGCACGAGAAAGAAATACTTGACTTCATAGAAAGCACACAGAAAAAAAGGTAATTACATGTCCAAGAAAAAAAACATGGAGAAGAGGCTATCTGATTATGGTATAAAGCCCGGCAATTACTGCATAACTATAAAGCCTGATACGCGAACTTTTACATTCTCAGGTCATGAGATAATAAGTGCCGAGTGCAGAAGCCCTGTACGTGAAATACGGCTTAACTCATCCGAAATAAAAATAAAGAGCGCTTTTGTAGAATCCAAAGATGGCGAAGAGAAGGCGAAAGTTACCGAAGAAAGCGGTCTTCAGCGCATACGTTTATCTCTCAACAGGAGAGTAAGCGGGAAGATAAAGATAAAGCTTGAATTTGAAGGGATAAACAACGACGGTATGTATGGATTCTACAGAAGTACATACTCAAACAATGGGAAGAAGTGCACACTCCTATCCACGCAGTTCGAGGCAACAAATGCGAGGAATGCGTTTCCATGCTTTGATGAACCAGAGCTCAAGGCGACTTTTGACATATCAATTGTAGTGGACAAAACACAGGACTGCATCTCGAACATGCCAGAGATAGAATCTGTGGATATGGGGGACGGCAAGAAAGCCGTAATATTCAAGCGCACTCCGAAGATGTCTACATATCTTGTATATTTTGGAGTGGGCAACTTCGATATCCTAAAGTCAAAAATGGGAAATCTCGAAGTGAGGATAATCTCCACGCCGGGAAAGAAGCAACTCTGTACGCTCGCCATGGACTATACCAAGAAATTCGTTGCTTTCTACGAAAAATACTTCGGAATAAAATATCCGCTTCCAAAACTTGACATGATAGCCATACCTGATTATGCAGCAGGCGCAATGGAAAACTGGGGCGCAATAACGTTCAGGGAGATAAATCTCATAGCAGATAAGAATACTTCTGAAGCTGCAAAACAGAGAATAGCCGAGGTGATAGCCCACGAGCTTGCGCACCAATGGTTCGGCGATCTTGTTACCATGAAATGGTGGAATGACCTATGGCTAAACGAGAGCTTTGCCACATTCATGAGTTACAAAGCACAGGACGCATTATTCAAGGAATGGAAGATAAGCGAACAGTTCCTCGAGAAGGTAACCTCTTCTGCGCTAGGGGCAGATCAACTTGCCTCGACGCATCCTATAAGCGTTGAGGTTAATTCTCCTGAAGAGATAGACCAGATATTCGATTCTATAAGCTACGAAAAAGGATGCAGTGTGCTCAAGATGATAGAGGATTATGCATCCGAGAGCACGTTCAGGAAAGGTCTGAGAAACTACCTAAAAAAACACTCATATTCAAACGCTACAAAAGACGATCTATGGGGCGCAATACAAGACGCCGCTGATAATGAAGGCTCAAAGAAAAAGGTAATTGAGGTAGCACAGGCATGGATTGAAAATCCCGGATATCCAATAGTAAGTGTTTCAAATTCCGGAACAGGAATCTCGGTATCGCAGGAAAGATACTTCCTACTAAAAGACAGTAAGGACAGTACACTCTGGCCTATCCCGATTTCCTACAAGACATCAAAAGGCAATGCTTCCTCCCTGCTCGAAAAGAAAAGCGGAAAAATAAATGATCTGAAGGATGGACTGATAAACGGCGAGAGGACTGGATTCTACAGAGTCAGATATTCCAAAGAGATTTTAAGTCGGTTATTTGAAAGAATTGAGAAACACGAACTGAATGGCAAGGAAGAATGGGGCATAATAAACGATCTTTTTGCCCTTGCAAGATCCGGGAGGGCAAGAGCTGATGAATATCTGGATTTTGCGGAAAATTATCATGAAGAGCTAAGCTATCCTGCAAACTCTGCAAACCTTCGCCATCTTATATGGCTCTCAAAAATGCTTCCAGATGGTGATGAAAAGCAGAGGGCTACCAGACTCACTGCAGAATGCGGCTTCTCGATTCTAAAGAAACTAGGCTGGTCTAAGAAGAAAGGCGAGCCAATAATAAGCACAATGCTAAGGGGAAATGCGATATACGCATCAGCATTCGGCGGCAAGGCAGATGTCATATCCAAGGCAAGGGGGCTTTTTGACGAATATATGCGCCAGAGCCCTTCAGCAGACCCTAACATAATGGGCCCGATATACAGCATAAATGCGATGTATGGCGGCAGCAAGGAGTTCTCCAAGTTTACAAGAAGGTTCGTTGAGGCC
Source organism: Microcaldota archaeon (assembly GCA_021850805.1). Taxonomy (GTDB): domain Archaea; phylum Micrarchaeota; class Micrarchaeia; order Micrarchaeales; family CABMGC01; genus JAKBQS01. The sequence goes on from JAJZKO010000003.1 coordinate 9,091, forward strand.
CGTATGCCTGAGGAGAAGCTCAGGATACTCGGTGCAATAGGCCAATTCAGGGACAAGAAACTCTTGGAAAGGGCCCTGTATCTATCAACGTCAAATAAGGTCCGCAAGCAGGATTCAATATATATACCTGCTTCAGTATCGTCCGATCCTTCAAACTTAGATCTCCTGTGGGAATGGGAGACTAAGAACTGGAAGGCACTCATGAGCAACTATGCAAGCGGCACGCACATGCTGGGAAGGTACATAGAAAACTTTGGATACTCATCAAACAGGGAGACAATCCACAGAATCAATGAATTCTTCGGAAAGAAGGGAAACATGCGCAACGATCTGAAGAAGCCGATACGGCAGACAGCAGAGATAATAACCTCAAATGCAAACTTTTCAGCTGCAAACTGTTATAAAGAGAAGTGAATGCCAATGGATGCGAACAACAAAGCCCTCGAGCTCCACAGGATAAGCAGGGGCAAGATCGAGATAATGCCTAAGGTGCCGCTTAGCAATTCAGATGAACTTTCTGAATTCTATACTCCTGGAGTCGCAGAAGTATCAAACGCCATACATGCAGAGCCTGATAAAGCATATGAATATACCTCAAAATCGAATATGGTTGCAATAATATCCGACGGAACACGGGTCCTTGGTCTTGGAAACGTGGGCCCTGAAGCTGCAATTCCAGTTATGGAAGGGAAATCTGCGATATTCAAAAGATTTGGCGGGATAGACGCAGTGCCAATATGCATAGCCGAGAGGGGCGAAGAGGAGATAATAAGCTTGGTAAAGGCCATCTCGCCATCATTCGGAGCGATAAACATTGAAGATATAGAATCACCCAAGTGCTTCAGGATCCTTGAGAGGCTCCAGAAGGAGCTTAACATACCAGTCTTTCACGATGACCAGCAGGGCACAGCCGCTGTTGTTCTTGGTGGGATAATCAATTCGTTAAGGCTTTCGGGTAAAGGGAAAAGCTCAAAAATCGTAATACTCGGCGCAGGGGCTGCAGGTTACGGGATTTCAAAACTGCTCCTCGCGTACGGGTTAGATAATATAATCGTTGTCGATTCAAGCGGTGCAATATACAAGGGGCGCAAGGGAGATATGACTCCAGAAAAGATGATAATATCTGAGGCTACTAACAAGGGAATGTTCATGGGGTCTCTTGAGGGTGCAATGGAGAATGCTGATATATTCATAGGAGTCTCATCAAAGGGCAAGATAACAAAGGAAAACATAAACAGCATGGCTGAGAAACCCATAGTATTTGCCCTATCAAATCCGTATCCTGAAATAAGCTACGAAGACGCGGTAGATGCTGGCGCTTTCATAGTTGCTACTGGGAGAAGTGACAAACCAAATCAGGTAAACAACCTCCTCGCCTTTCCAGGAATAGTCAAAGGGCTCTTGGAAACTAGGGCACACGCAATAACAGAGAAGACCCTACTGGCTGCGGCAAAGGAAATAGCTCTTTCAGCGGGAAAAAATCTTGCCACTGACCATATACTTCCAAGAATTGGAGACAGGGGATTTGAGACTTCGGTAGCACCTAGAGTTGCCGCCGCAGTAGCAGAGGCGACGGTTGCGCAAAGGTTGTCAAGGATAACAGTAGGAAGGGAAGAGGTACTGTCATCTGCAAGATCCGCAATTAGGCGCTATCTCAGGATAGAAGCCAGACTTGTCAAGAAAGGGTTCTATGCAAATGGAGGCAATTCCTCGAAGCAAAGCAATGCCTAATTAACCTACCTGTTTATCTTCGTCGTAAACATGCCGTTATAACTTATAGCGAGCAGTTTTGGAGAAGGCTCATTAGCAGTCTTAAGATAAGAAACTCCATAGAAAGAAAGCAGAGGGAACAGGTATATAACAAGAAGAGTTCCTGCAGGCAATGCAACGATGGCAAGCAGCAGGAGGCAGATCCCAAGCCTTGAAAAGTTCAGGTAATACTCTCTATTTATCCAAAAAAGTGATCTGTCGATTCCATGCTCCTTCTCAACAAGAACAAGAAAATTTGTCGTAGCCTTGTTGTTGAGCGGCGCGTTTACCAGGGCATATACAAAAGAGAAGAAAAATACATTTATAGGAGGCGGCATGAAAGACGGAAATACAAGGAACAAGCTGGAGGCTATGGTTGCAACAATTCCTACTCTCACAAAAGCATTCCATCTTTTGAATCCCCTCCTAAAGATAAGCCCCGATACCGTGGAAACGAGAAGCGTAAAGCTTACATAAACTCCGACAAGGAAGTAATTGGAGGTTATCTGGAATACGTATATCGGCATTACTATGGAAAATGGCACCGCAAAGAGCTGGCTAAAGAAAAAGAGGCTCTTGAAGTCGGAGTATCCATGAACTTTTATCAGAGTGTCCTTAAGCCTGAATTTCTTCCCCTGCTGTATGTTGTGCACATCCAGTTTTCTTATTGCCAGCACAGATGAGAGCAGTACTGCCGCTGCAACCGCGAAGTCCATTACGAATCTACTGCTTCCTGCAGTACCTGCAAACTGCACCAGTGTTCCTCCAAACAGGGGAGATATCATGGCTATTACGCTGCTCAGTGCATTTATTGTCGAGATGAGTGCAAACCTGTTCTTCTTTAGGGTTATATCATAGAGTATGTTATTGCTTCCAGCCCAGAAAAGGCCGCTTGAGAGTCCGTATATGAAGCCGAATATCATGACATTCGAAAAGTAGCCTATGGCCACTATAAGTGTAATCAGTATTGCCACCCTAAACACTTCTCCCGCAATGAATAAGTCTCTAGGCATAAATCTGTTCATGAGGTATCCCGAAAGGGTGAACATCAAGAAAAGCCCTGCAGTCAGAGCCAACTGGAAATACAGGACTGCAGCATACGACCCAGAAGAGAAGAAAAACAGGTTAAGAAATACGCCGACTATTCCCTGAGAGAATGTAAATAGGAGAAAAGACAGGTAATATCTTTTTATATTGTCAAGATTCATTTTCCCATCTTGGGTTATTTCGCATTAACCCCAAGCAGAGCTACATCCGCAGCGCTGCTCCCATAAAATTTAAGATCCAGAAACCTGAGTATAACAACTCCGTTCTCGCTTGCAAAGGCCTCAATGCCTTCCCTGTCATCGGAGAAAATCAAGAAGTCTCTTGAATCTTCAACACTACACTCAGACACGGCATCATCTATCCTGTCTCTTCCACTTATAAAAAGCATCATCTCTATATTTGCGTTTCCTGAATTCATCCCACCCTCGTTTAGTCTTACGTACGCATTCAGATACGATGGCAGGAGTCGCCCCAAAAACTCCTTCTTGTTCTTAAGTAACAGCATAAAGTATCCTTTTCCGAAAGAAGAAGCCGCTTTCTTCAGTCTTTCAGCATTAACCTCTGAAGTGCATTCTGCAGCACTCCCCGGACCGAGGGAACCCATCAGCTCACAAGATTACCTTGGGTTTTTAAGTTAAAAAACCTGCCCTATAATCGTGCGCCGCAGCTATAGGTTTAAAATCTTTCCCATACATATCTTATTTAAAAATACCATAGTGTATATTATGAGCCAGTTCGGATCACAACTCCATTCAAGCTCCTCAAGGAAACTATCAGGGAGCGGGAAGAAGAGGAACAAGAACAAGGACAAAAAGCGACATGAGATGGGAGGGTACTTTTCCGCTACAAAGCTAGGTGCAGAGAACAGTTACAAGAAGGTAAGGGGAAGAGGCGGGGTGCTCAAGGAGAAGCTTAAATATGCTGCAACTGTCAACCTGCTTACTAGAAGCGGGTATAAAAAGACCAATATAAAAGCAGTAGTGGAATCAAAGGACAACCGCAACTTCGCAAGGCTCAACGTAATAACCAAAGGGTCCGTAATAGATACTGACCTCGGCAAGGCCGTGGTGACTAGCAGACCAGGAAGCGGCGCGGTAATAAACGCGCGACTGATTGAGTAAGGTGATGCAATAAGCGCAGTTGTCTATTCCTGCAACATGGCAGATGCAGAGAAGCTCAGGCGCCTTCTCTCATACGACCCGTATCTTGATAAGTCTATCTCCGTGGAGAAGCTCAACGAGATAAAAAAAGACAACTCCGCAAATGTTATATTCGCAAGGCAGGACTATCAGCTTAAGGATGGGATATCATTGGGGCTTGATAGGGAAAAATATTACCTTTACATATCCGCAACTGATGAATTTCTCTCCGAAGCGGACAAGAAACTCAAGCATGAGATACCGAGCATAGAAAAAGTGGATGCCGCCTTAACGGACAGGATCATATCTGAACTTGACAAGGAAAGATCTATGAGCGAGCACGGCCTTGGCATGATATTCGGTTAGGCGGTGCCGGATGAACCTGACGAAGATCACAGACCTCTCCGCAACCGATATAAATGAGATATTCAGCATCGCCGACGCGATAAAAGCAGGCAGGCAAAAGTCAAAAATGGATAAGAAGGTCCTTGCTCTTCTTTTTGAAAAGCCTTCCACAAGGACGCGTGTCTCTTTCGAGGCTGCGATGGCAAGGCTCGGCGGAAGCTCGATATACATAGACAAAAACACATCACAGCTCTCCAGAGGTGAGACCATAGGTGACACTGCGATGGTGCTGAGCCAATATGTTGATTTCATAGCTGCAAGGATGTACAAGCAGCAGGATCTGGAGAATCTTGCATCCGCATCTACTGTGCCTGTAATAAACGCACTTACTGACATGGAGCACCCATGCCAGGCCATAAGCGACATATACACGATGAGGGAAAAGTCTGGCACACTTAAAGGGAAAAAACTCGCATTTGTAGGAGATATAGCTGCAAATACTGCAAACTCACTATTGGCAGGATGCACGGCAATGGGAATAGATATTACGCTTGTAGGGCCAAAAGAATGCAGGCCAAATGCAAAGTATCTCTCAATTGCGAGGAAAAACGGTACCGTGGAGGTTATTGCTGATATGCATCACGGCATAGAAAAAGCGGATTTCATATATACGGACACTTTTGTCAGTATGGGACAAGAGAGCGAGGCGGAGAAGAGAAGAGCTGAATTCAAGAACTTCCAGCTTAACACGCGTGCGCTCTTATACGCAAAGAAGACAGCATTTATAATGCACTGCCTCCCTGCACACAGAGGCGAGGAGATAACGTCAGAAGTTCTGGACGGAAAGATGAGCATCGTAACCCTTCAGGCAAGGAACAAAATGATAGTGGAAGGCGCTATACTGATATATCTTTCCTCAAAATAATGGTTGATTGAATGGCCCAGAAGAAAATAATGTGCCTTTCCCTAGGCGGGAGCATAATATCGCGTGATACAGGCGTTAATGTTGAATACAGCAAGAAGCTATCAGGTCTGATAGACCACTTCAGGGACAAATACAAGTTTATAATAGTGGTGGGAGGTGGATACGCCAGCCGCTTGTACATACAGTCAACAAAGAATATAATAGAGAACAACTCTCTGCTCGACCAGGTCGGGATAGCCTTTACAAGGATAAATGCGCTGATACTCAAGGATCTGCTTGGAAATCTCAGCGTATACCCTAATGTCATAACAAGCCTCGAAGAGCTGAAGAATTCGCTGAGCATGAATGACATAGTGGTGCTAGGCGGCCTCCTCCCGGGCATATCCACTGATGCCGTATCTGTTCTAGCATGCGAGGTTACAAACAGCAAGCTCCTGATAAACGTCAGCAGCACATCCTATGTGTATGACAAGCCTCCGTCGGAGGAAGGCGCAAGGAAGCTCAAGAGCCTTACCCACGAGCAGCTTGTAGAACTTGCATACAAATACGACCAAAGGGAGGCAGGCTCACATTTCATACTGGATCTGGTGGCAAGCAAGCTGGCTAAGAGATCAAAGATAGAGATACGCTTCGTCGACGATAACATAGAAAACCTATATGCTGCCATAGAAGGCAAAGAGCATAACGGCACTACTGTAAAGTGAAGTCTGCAATAAAATGTGCGATGCCGATGAACGGCCCAATAAAAAGATGCGGCTGGGCATCAGCAGATCCTCTGTACATAAAATACCATGATACTGAATGGGGCGTCGCGGTACACGATGACATAAAGCTATTTGAATTTCTTCTCCTTGAAGGCGCTCAGGCAGGTCTGAGCTGGCTTACCATACTGAAAAGGCGCGAGAACTACAGGAAAGCCTTCGATATGTTTGATCCTGAGAAAGTTGCTTCCTACGACAAACAGAGGATAAGATCCATACTCTCCGAGAGTGACATAATAAGAAACCGACTAAAGGTTGAGGCTGCTGTGTCAAACGCGCAGGTGTTCCTAAGAATCAAAAAAGAGTTCGGGAGTTTCGATTCTTATGCATGGGGATTTGTAGGGCACAGGACGATAAGGAACAGCTGGGAGAGCGTGGACCAGGTACCTGCGCACAGCACAGAGTCGTCAGCAATGAGTATTGACATGAGGCAGCGTGGATTCAAGTTTGCAGGAAACACCATATGCTATGCGTATATGCAGGCAATGGGGATGGTGAACGACCATATAATTTCATGCTTCAGGTACGTGCAGCTGTAACGGATCGTAATAGCCGGATGCGCTTATTCTGACATGCGTGCATCAAGCGCTTCTACGTTCTTTATATGCGAGAGGCTCTTTAGGGCTTCAAATGTAGCGAAAGCCATATTATATACGTCTCTCGTCCTTCCCCTTGAGAATGTCCATACGTCCTTAACTCCTGCAAGCTCTAGGACAGCCTTCACCGTATCGCTTGCCGCTATGCCTGCCCCTCTCGGAGCTGGCTTGAGTATGACCTCAGCGCTTCCGCACTTTGCCGATGTCCTCAGCATTATGCTGTGTGCTGTGCCGCAGTTGCACTCCCACGAACCGCATCCGAGCTTTACGGATATTATGTTCTTTTTAGCATCCCTGATTCCTGTTTCTATAGATGGCTTAACTTCGACATCCTTTCCGAATCCGAATCCCACATGGCCTGCATAATCCCCTATTATAACCGTTGCTCTATATTTCTGCTTCCTATTGTTCTTGGTCATCCTCTGTACTGACGCTATCTCAAGCACGTTATCCTTGAGCCCAGGAAGTATCCTGTCGATTATCTCTATCTCCTTTATCGGCTTACCAGTTGCAAATATCTGCTCTATGGTTGTTATCTGACCGCTGTTGACGAGCTCGCCTATCTTTGTTCTTGGTTTCCAGATTACACTTGTGCTTTCACTCTCCAAATCCAATCAATCACTCATTTTTCAATAGCTTTTCCTTCACGCTCGCAAATTTGACCCCCAACGATACAGGGTCAATCCCGTCCTTTATATAAGATGAAAATCTATTCTTGTAGCCATCCGGATCTTCCTTCTTCATGTCTGCTGCGTACTTCGATAATCCCGTGCAGTTGTAGAAAGAATCATTTATGGAGAATGTGCCCTTTATACTCATTCCTCCGTCTGCACACCCCTTTCCGAATGCAAACGGTATCGAACTCGGTGACGACCTTGCAAGTCCTATGTCCAATATATAACTTCCTTTCTTTCCATTAAGCTTTCTCCCAAGAAGAAATCCTGTAAGGTATGCCGTGGCCCTGTTTGCGCGTGAAGGCCAGCCAAGCTCTACCAGCTCCTTCGAATCTGCACGTGCCACAATCCTGTCTCCTTTAGGATCGTATCTAACTACCTGGCCTATTACCATCCTGTTGCTCCGCCTTACGACTACCCTCTCAAATCCGCCCCTGACGAGCTTCATTCTCCTCTTGTAGTCGGTTACCGCCTCCCGTCTTCTCCTAAACTTCAAATCTTTTATCGCTCTCTCCATCTGCGTCACTTATTATACCTACTTCTTGCGTATTCGTTAACCTGCTTCAGGTCATCGTCGCTTATATTCGCTCCTTCTTCCCTGAGGTGAAGCAGCAGGGTTGCTTTGTCCTCGTATGATGCACCCTTTATGTGCCTGTAAAACTTCCTGAATGTCTTCGAATCGACCCTCTTCATATCCCTGAGTTTCCTCAGGAAAAGTCTTTGGGATCTGACCTTTTTCTCCCATCCTATCCCTTTCCTTGCGTTGCTCGTTCCCTTGCGCCTTCCAGGGCCCCTGCGCCTTCCTTCGTCCCGCTTTCTTTTAAGCACCTTCGAGTTCATGCTTAGGTTGTGCTTCTCGGGCAAGGCATATATCCCGCCGTTCTTGACCAGCTTGCGTATATCTTCTGCCGTAAGTGCCTTCTCGGCTTCCTGCAGGGACGCACCTTTTATACGTATTGCATTTATGCCCCTGCCCATAATCCTGCCTGCAGTCCTCTTTGCAAATCTAACTCCCATCAGCGCACCCTGTTTGAAACCTTTATGCCCTTCTTGTCTGCAATCTCCTGAAGCGCGATTCTCTTTCTCAAGGAAATGTCGTGTGCGAACTTGGCTACAACGTCGCCGCCTCCTATCTGCAGCAATTCCCGTTCATTATGTATGACCTTCTCAAGCGCTATACCATTTTTTCTGAATCTTACCTTTTCGCTGTTCTTATATCCTGTGTTTGGCACAGCTCCATATCCGCTCTTGTAAATCCTCTTCTTGTTGTCGACTCCCCTCTGCTTCCTCCACCGTGCCATTACCCTCTTTCTCTTCTTTGCGCCGTAATTCGGCACGTTGAATCTGGGATGCTTCCTCTTTATCATTTTCATTCCTCTAAAGCGACGTATATGCCATCCTGGAATACTCTGGTATCGTATCCGCGCGCTGCGCACGCCTTCCTCATGTTGGCAACAGTCTGACCTACATCGTAATTGTCAACTCCCCTTACCGTAACATCCTGTCCCTTTACTTCTACTTTGGTATCGCCAACAGTGTGCGTTACCCTAGGTATCTTTTCACCGAATATATTCTTTATGACTATATCCTTGCCTTTTATTTCTATTGACATTGGAAAGTGTGCGTACACCACCTTCATCTTTACCTCTACGCCTTTAGTAACGCCTTCCATCGCGCTCTTCACTCCAGAAGAGAAGGACTGTATGGCAAGCGTAGCAAATTTCTCCAGCTTCTTTCCGCCCTTTTCCTTTATTACCACTTTGCCGCCTTCGACACTAACGCTCATCAATTTCCTGTTTATCTTCTTCCTTGCAGTCCCAAGCTTGCCGCTGATGACTACAAAGTCTCCATCAAGAGACAAATTCGCACCCTGCGGAATATCAAGCTCATACATGGAATATCACATCAATATACATATGCAAGCAGCCTTCCTCCAGTTTTCTTCTCCATAGCCTGTTTCGTGGTCATTATTCCTGACGGGGTGGATATTATCACTATACCGAAGTTCTTGCTTGGTATATGCCTTGCCTCGTACTTCTGGAGATCAGATATCGCTACTGCATGCCTTGGCTTTATCACGCCTATATCATTTATCTTTCTTGCAAGCGCAACCTTAAGCTTCCTGAATCTCCCGTCTTCGTACTCCTCGAATCCTGATATGTAACCATTATCCTTCATTGTATTTAATACTGCCTTTATTATTGTAGTTGATGGCAGCACGCATTCCCGCATGCCTGCCGTCTCGTACACCTTTATCTTGTTTATTGCATCTGCGAAAACGTCTACCATAAAATCACTGAAACTTCTCAAAACCTATCTGCCTTCCTACCTCCCTGAAGCATCTCCTGCATATATAGAGGTCATAAGACCTTATCAAACCGCGTGCATTTCCGCATATCTTGCACTTCCTCCTGCCTCTTCCCTTAAATTTAAGATCATAACTCATCTTTATAAAATCACCTAGGATTCTGTCGCTATACCTGCTTTGAAGTTATCTTTTAAGTATCTTTCTATCTCGTCTCTACCTATGGTCCTGTGCGAAAGCGGCACCCTTGCGGATCTCCTCTTGCGCTTCTCCACTCTTCTGCCTCTCCTTGAAAATGATGCATTTACATTGAGCCCTAGCATGCCTATCTTTGGGTCATACTTTACCCCGGCTATATAAATGTATTCTTTGATTCCAAAGCTTAGTGAATTATTTGTTACCGCTCCCTCCTTTATCAAGTTATCATTCGCATCGAGAGTCTTCTTGAGCATTGCGGCAGCTTCTTCTCCCCTAAGAGTAACCATGCTGCCTATTATCTGCCCTTTTCTCACATTGAGTTCCGGCTGCCTGTGCTTGGAGATGGTAAACGCTGCCTTATGCCCGGTAAGCTTTTCCAGCAGGGTCTTTGCGTTCTGTGAGTTAGACTCGGTATCGCCTATGCCTATGTTAAGCACGACCTTCTCAAGCCTTATCCCTCTCATCTTGTTATCCTGCATTATACCCAGCTATATTACCATTATATTATCAAGGAGGGTCTCTATTACCTTTCCATCCTTGGTGTTTATCTGGACAAGCGCGTCTCTCTGCGCATTGCCTTTCCGTATCTCCTTTACTGTACCTTCTCCTGAGGAGTGGACACCATTGATTACTACGCATCCTGCCCCCTCCTTAAGCTTGATTACCTTGACCTTGCCATCTGAAAGATCGACAGAGTCGTTGACGTTTACTTCCTCCGGAAACCTCATGTTGGTTCCGTCATGAAGCCTTATCATCTGTGTCTTCCCGCGTGCGAGATACTTTCCCACTACCTTGAAGACCTGCCTGCTGCCTCCCCCTATCGCTACTGTGCCGTTCCTGCTTATACCTATCACATATCTCGTCTTATCCTCGCCAAGGGAGACCACATCCCCAAAGCCTACAGGATAATGTGCATCCCTTACTTCCCTGCCATTCACTAAGACCAGTCCGTCCTTAAGTATTTTCCTGACCTCAAACATCGTCCTTGCAGTCCCTAGTTTATCCCTGAGAAGCACACCTATCGGCAGGCTCATCGCTGCCGTATGCCTTCCAGGATTCTGCACTGCTATATACTTAGAGAATTTTCTGCTAACCTGCGGATATTTCCCTGCAGCAAGCCTGTTTAGATGATTTGTTCCTCCTTTTTTTGACATGATAATCAACCTTTTTCGTTGCCTTTCTTCATATCCTCTACTGCTTTTGATCTGAACTTGTCCTGAAGCCCAAGATCGGTTATATATAGGTTGGATATTCTTATCGGTATCTGTATCTCCTTACCCTTGGCGTTCTTCCTAAGATAAGAATCAACGTAGGCTATGCCTCTCCTTACATCTACTTCATCGATCTTGCCTGTCTTTCCCTTTCCATCTCCAGCCATTATCTTTACACTGTCTCCTTTCCTTAACTGAATGCTCCTCCTTTTTATGCCAAGCTTTGTGGCAAGCTCTTTAGATATATGCGCATGTGCGTACTTCTGCCTGACGCTCATCGGCGCCTGAAATCGTTCTTTTCTCTGTTTGTTTGGTTTACCGCTCTTCATAATCACACTATCTTTGAGGCTATCCCTGCCACCTTTACAAACCTCTCCACAACTTCCCTGGCCATTGCACCTTTTACCTCTGTCCCTATCGGCAGGTTTTCGTCATTTATCATTATTCCTGCGTTGTCCTCAAACTTGACCCGCAGGCCGTTTGCTCTTCTTATCAGAGCTCTCTGCCTGATTATTACTACGCGAACAGGCTTCTTCAGATAAGTCGCAGTCCCCTTCCTTACGCTTGCAGATACCACGTCCCCTATCCCTGCAGCTGTCATCCTCCCGTGCCTTCCATTGCTCTTGCCTATTATGTGAATCATCCTGAATTCGTAAGCTCCACTATTGTCCGCACAGTTTATAACTGCACCTGGAACAAGTGTCTTCGTGATATGCGTCGAGAATCCCTTCATGAAAGTCACCCTTGCTTGATTACGTTTGTCACTACAAAAGACTTTGTCTTGCTAAGTCTTCTTGTCTCGGCTATCTCAACAGTATCTCCCTGCTTGACACCCATGCATTCAGGATTATGTGCTGGTATATGCGATCTCTTCCTAAGATACCTCTCAAACTTGTAGATATAGCGGGTATAGTCCACCTTGACGATAACAGTCTTCTTAGCCTTATTGCTGACCACAACTCCGCTCATTCTAGAGCCTCTTGTTTTTATGCCTCCGTGAACGGGGCATCTAGTGTCATTGCATTCCAAAATATCAGCCTATCGCAAATTAAGAAGGCAAAATCAAATATATTTGAGGTGTTAGCTTATTATAGTTTTCTGTTTTGAGAAGCCCTCCTATGTGAGTAATATCTCAGCGATTTTTCGAGTCTGTCCTCGGGAGAGAAGTCTATCTCTGAACCTTCCACAAAAAATGTGCTCTTTCCATCGGAAAAGCAGAAGGACGCATTGGACTTGATTATTGTCGCGTATCCTCCACCTCTGCGTATTCTTATTGTATGGGCAGTTTCATCTACAACAACGCCTGATATTCCTATCTGCCTCCTATCAAGCGCATATGCAACCGTTGTACGAAGGCCTATAAGCTCCCCAATTACAATATTTTTGTTGTCGTAGCGCATATCCTGATAATTCTACCAGGACTATTTATAAACATTACCTTCTGATAATTGTAATAAAGAAAACGTGATGGTATTGCCTGCTTCGATAGGAAAACTGATTGATAATTCATACTCAATGATACGCGAATCGCCAGAAATCCTATATGCCCCAATAGCGGCAGGGATAATCTTCTCATTAATGTACCTTCTCCTTCTGCAGCCTCTAGTGGCAGGCATCAGCACCGAATCAGCCCTGCTTAGCACAAATCAGACGACAGCAAGCCAGGTTCTCTCAAGCATAAATCTGCCGGGGATTATAAGCGCAGAATTCGTATATATAATAATAACTGCACTGGTAAGCGTATTCCTTTCTGGCTTGTATATAAGCTTCGCCGCACAGAAAGCAAATGGGAAAAAGCCATCACTAGAAGAGGCATTCAGGTTTGGCAGAGAGCGATATATAGACCTTCTGCTCCTGGATCTTGGAATATTCCTTGTTGTGGCAATAATTGCTGTCCTAATGGTAATTGTATTTGCAAGTTTATTCGCTGCAGCATCTTCTTCGGCCGCAGTGGTGGTATTGGCACTGGGCCTTTTGATACTGATAGTTATTGCTCTCATAATCCTATTCTCGATAGGCCTGTTTGAGGCTGCAGTGGTAAGGCTTCTTGAGCATCGTGGAGTATGGGATTCTATAATGCAGAGCATAGAGATAGGCAGGTCGAATTTCATATCCCTATTCGTAATACTCATAATTCTCGCAATAATAAGCGTTGTGTTCGTCAGCGTACCGTCCATAATCCTAGGCTTCATATCAAGTGCGATCTCACAGCCTGCAACTCTCATACTTGGCCAGATATTTTCCGTTTTCTCTACTGCAGTAGCAGTATTCTTCTACTATTCTTTGGAGAGGCATCCTGCAGCAGAAAGTACAGGAGATAAAATACCAGTTAAAAAAGCAGCCACACAGCCTAAAAGAAAAATCAAAAAAATGCAGTAGATGCTGTGCACACGCGCGATATATTCAGGAAGACGGCGGGCTTATTCTTCAGAAAGCCAGGAATACTCCTTCTTCCGTTCGCATTGGGGGCTGCGTTGGCATTCCTAGACATGCTGCTATTGGCGCCTTACAACCCCACCATACATGAAGTGCTTCTGCAGTCTCTATCATATGTATTGGGTGCACGTTCTCCGTTCCTAAGTTCAGAGGCGGCATATGCGCTGATGGATTTCCTGTATTTCGTAATTAGCGAATTGCTTGGCCTTCTCATGACAGGCACCTATATCTGCATAGTCATTCAGGAGAGAAGAGGTGAGCAGCTGTCTATAAGTGGCGCAGCAGAGCAGGCGGGCAGGAGATATACGAGCCTGCTTGCGGCAAACCTCGCCGCAATACTGCTACTTGCGGTATCTGTTTCCATTCCCCTACTGGCGTTCTCATACCTTATAAGCATGCTTCCGCAAGGCGCTGTTGTCCCTGCAGTGATAATATCTGCTATAGTGATATTCTCCATAGCCGCAATAGTCGAGATAATGCTTTTCCAGGTAAATTCTGCTAATCTTATAAGCGGTAAAGGAGCGATAGGTTCAATATACAGCAGCATAATCGTAGGCAGACGCTACGCAAAGGAAACAGCAATACTAATGTCAATGCTGCTGCTTTCGAATATAATAATCATAGAGTTTCCAGCCGTCGCTGCCGGATTCATTATTCCTTCAAGCTCCGGCCCAGTTGCGATACTGCTGGGGCAGTTCGCAGGACTTATCGATTCCATAGCGATGGCATATTTCTATTATTCAGAGATAAGAATCGCAAGACTCCATGCTTCATCTTAGTATGGCGAAAGTAATGTACCCTGTATGCCATATGCCCTTAGTCGTAGGCCGCACGCCCTCGTTCCTTACCATAATCTCTCGGGCAATGACCTCTATGGTATACCTATCAGAGAAGCCAAGCCTGTCAAGCTTTTTAGCGAATGCAGCAACCTGCTCAGTATTTGGGGAATACCCTGCAACAACTCCATTCATATTCAGTGCTTTCTTGCAGTGCCGCAGGGCTTTTTCCGGCGAAGGCAGGTCAAGCGAGATGAAGTCAACCATGCGTTCGTCTATGCCTTTGAATATGTCCTTGTTCTTGAATTCTATATTTTCTATCCCAAGAATCCTCCTATTCTTCTCCGCTATCTCTATGAATTCGCTTCTCAATTCGTATGCATATACAAATTTACATATTCTGGCCAGGCTGAGCGCCAGCCATCCGCTGCCCAGCCCTGCATCTACGCATATGCTATTTCTTGATACCCCCGAAAAAGCTATTATTGCACCTATGTCTTTCGGGAGTATCACCTGCGGGCCCCGCTTAAGCTTTCTATACAATGGCGGATAAATAAACATCTTCAAGCCTTCTTTTTTGCCAATGGCTTCTTCTTATGAGGAGCCTTGCGGTTTTTCTTTATTTTCTTTGCCTTTACAGGAGCTGCTTCTGAAGCGGGAGCCTGCATCTGTGCAGCGGGCTGCATTCCAGCAGGCGCACTTGCTTTTGGCGCTGCCCATCCTTCCTTGCTCTTGCATAGCGGATCAAGGTCCATCTCGAAGACCCTCTTTCCCCTGCGGAATACCTTTACTTTCGGCGTATTGCACATCTCGCATACCTTCCCAGTGGGAACAATCAGCGCATTCTGCGGAACGGGATATGTGATAGTGCATTCTGGCCAGTTGGTACACCCTACGAAATTCTTTCCTGCCTTAGATCTCTTAAGCATAAGATTTCCACCGCACTTGCATTTTCCAAGGGACTTTGAGAGCTCACTCTCCCTGAATCCTTTTGCAAGCTCTTTGCCTATGCTGCCCTCATTGGCCTTGAATTCTTCTATTATCTTTGAGATAAGCTCCCTGCCTTCCTTCAGCGCATCGCCTTCCTTTAGTTTGCCCCTTGCTATCTCTTCCATATCGCCCTCCAGCTTCCTGGTGAGCTCTTCATCGAGTATCTCCCTGCAGTATCCGCTCAGCGCCTCGTATATGCTCATGCCAAGCGCCGTAACTTCTATACTTGAGCCTTTGACATAATCCCTTCTGAATAGCGTGTCTATAACCTCTGTCCTCGTCGCCTTCGTGCCAAGGTTCTTCTTCTCTAGTAGTGCTATCAGACTTGCTTTAGAATACCTTCTCGGCGGCTCTGTCTTGCCTTCTTTCAGATGCACCTTATCAGGCTTTACCCGTGAGCCTTCTTCAAGTTCAGGCAGAGAAGCTTCCTTAGGCGAATAATGCCTATAAGTGGCAAGCCATCCCTGCTCCTTCACGGAAAGCCCCTGTGCAGCATACTCCTCCCCGCCTGCGGAAAGGACAACGCTTGATTTAAGCAGCACAGCAGCTTCACGGAAGCAGGAGAGAAACCTTCGCGCTACAAGGTCATAAATTTTCATCTCCTCCTCTCCCAGTCCTGATGGCACCTCTCCTGTGGGGTATATGGCCGGGTGGGCTTCATCCTTCTTCGCGCCCTCAATCGGACGGTATACCCCTCTCTTCGATATCTCTTCCGCATCCTTGGCATATACTACTATTTTTGAGAGCCCTGCTATTATCCTTTGGAAATTTATTGTCGGTGGCAGCTTCTGCGACGCTGTCCTTGGATAAGATATATACGATTTTTCATAAAGGCTCTGTGCTATGGCAAGCGTGCGTGACGGATCTATCCTAAATACCCGACTAGCCTCAAGTTGCATAGAGGTCAAGTCGAAGGGTGGAAAAGGGAAGAGTCTGCTCTCATCCGACTTTATCTCCTTTACAATCATCTCCGAAGAGGAGGTGGCCTTAAGCGCTGCTTCGGCCTCTTCCTTGGCAAAAAAGCTGCCCCTGCGGTTCTCGAGCTCAAAATCTCCGATGAGCACAAAAACCTTCCAATAAGGCCTCGGCTTGAAGTCCTTTATCTCGAGTTCCCTCTGCGCAAGTATCGAGAGCGTTGGACCCTGTATTCTGCCTATGCTGAGCACCTTCTTTATGCCGCCTATATTTACCGCGCTCATGAGTGCCCTGCTAAGGTTTATACCCCACATCCAGTCTAGCATGTGCCTGCTCTCGCCTGCATAGTAATTGTATATGTCTACTCCTTCCATACCCTCATACGCTCTGACAAGATCGGGTTTTGTGGTAGTCGAGAACTTCATTCTCCCTACGTCGGAAAGGTCACCAGTGCTATTCACATCGCCGTATCTGACATACTTTATTATATTGGTCCCTATTACTGTACCCTCGACATCGTAGTCGCATGCATTTACGAATCCTGTGCATTTTTCCCCTACGTACTTTATCACATCCAGGTATTTCTTGGTAAAATACGAGTTTTTATTCGCCTTATACGAAGGGACCCATTCCAGTTTAAATACCGGGAAGGTTGCGCTTTCCGCCTGCCTGACTGTGAAGAGATGCCCTGCCGCGGCAACGACGAAGAGCGAGTCGCCGCCTTTTTCTATCTGATAGTATGAGACTCCATTGGAAAACAGCCTCTTCGGCTTTCCGTCTTCTGCGAGAGAAAGTGCAAGCCTGACTGCCACGCTTGGCTTCTCCGCTATTATGAGTCTATTCATAAAAACCAGTAAACATCAACTGCGCTTGCCCTTATTATATTTCCTTCCTTTCTTCTCCTTCTCCTGAGCTTCGAGGTCGTCCCTTGCAAGCGACCTAGTCATATAAAATCCCGCAGCCAAGTCCGCGATAATAAATACATAAAACACTATCCCAGGACCAAGGGTAAAAAATACAACAAGGGACAGGATGCTCAGGAATACCACTAAGACAGACATAATCTCCTGCCTTACTTCTTCCTCCTCATCCATTATCTCAATCTCTTTATATAGTTAATATTAAATAACATTACGATAAAGCGCTCTTGTGAGTATATGGCAGGGGTTATACTGATACTGGCTCTCACTGCTACTGCAGCTCTGCTTGCGGCAATAGCACAGTATGTATTCAAGCTTCATATGAAGCGCTTTAGCTTCAGCATCGGGGGGATACTAAACCTGCTTCTCACAAGGCAGATAATCCTGGGACTTTTCATATACGGTACAAGTTTTATAATATACCTGATTGCGCTCGGCCACGCAAGCCTTGTTTTTGTATATCCTGCATTCTCCAGCTCTTTTATATTCGTAATGCTCATCTCGGCATTCTTCCTCAAGGAACGCATAAGCGCTAGGCGTGCTGCTGGGCTGATGCTTATAGTCCTGGGGATAACCCTTATTGCGCTTGCGCAGTGATCAAATGCCCAACAAAAACGTCAAGATTTATCTTGCAGAGATCCTTATACTCAGCACCTTCCTCGGCGGTCTTGGGCAGCTCCTATTCAAGGCTGGTCTCCTGGAGCACCAGCAAATCAACATGGCCCTTGCAATATTGGCAGGCCTTGTGGCATACGGTGTATCGACCCTGCTTTATTTCTATGCCCTGGGCAGAGAGCACCTCAGCTGGGTATACGGATTCAGCGGCTTAAGTTACATCTTTACATGGATACTTGCGTATCTGTTTCTAGGTGAGGCAACAACCACGCTCGGAACAATCGGAATATTGCTAATAGCTACAGGGGTTGCGTTAGCAGGCACGAGCTGAATCTTATTCATCATCCAATTTCTTATCTTTCTTGCCGTTTTTTTCCTTGTATTTCTCATCGGATTCGACCAGCCCCATGCCTATTGTGGCAAATTTATAACCCACGCTGGCAAAGAGGAAGAAGAGCCCCACCTTTATCGCACTCACGAATAGTTCCGAGAATTGTGACGACAAAGAGAAGGAGAAGTTGTTAATGCTTGCAGGTATGCTTGAATTAGAGCCTGCAAGTGGTGCATAAACCTGCGAATAGCTGCTAAGACTTATATAAAGTCCGTATCCAAGCAGCAGCGCAAGGAGTATAAGCAGCAATCCAAATACAAAGAGCGCATAACCAAGGTATCTGCCGTCCATGCTTAATCTCACTGGGGCAAAATATATATACATTGGCAGGAAGAAGAGCATTGCTACCGCGCATCAATCTCTGCAAATGCACATGCTGCGCAGGCATGCAAAAGGTTACGACTATGGATCAGAAATCAGGAAGCAGCGCCTCAAGGAGAAATAACAAATTCGGGCAGTATCTCGGCATAGCGCTGCTGATGATATTTATTGTAATTGTACTCACTTACGTTTTTGTCGACTATGCAACGGCAACAATAGACGAGCTTACCAGGGCCATATCAGCAGGAATATTCGGCATAGTCATGATAGAGATAGTAGCACATATGCTTTACAAATATTCACGTACAACCATAATAAAATCCGAAGCAAAGACACTTGCTAATCTTTTCAGGATCACGGCGTACAGTGCGCTTGCGCTGATAATACTCTCAATCCTTAACATAAATATAACAGGGCTGCTTATAAGCGCAGGATTCCTCGGCATAGTCCTGGGTCTCGCCGCACAGTCCACCCTGGGAAACTTCATAGCAGGACTTTCCCTTTTAATAGCAAGGCCCTTCTACCCTGATGACTATGTGACTATAATAACGTGGCAGTATGGCGCTCAGCCTCCCTCATTCAGCCATTCTAAATTCGTCCCTGGTTATGTGGGTACAATAGATAACATCGGCCTCATGTATACCAAGATAATAGACGAATCAGGCACTCCGGTATACATACCAAACAACATAGTAAACCAGTCGCTGGTGTTGAACCACAAACGTGCAAAAGACCATCCCATGACGATTCTCATAGAAGTGCCAAATGAGGTAAAGCTGACCGGAATCGAGGAGAAGGCAAGGAAGTTCTTTGCAGATAACGGCATGCAGTTTTACGAGGATACTATAAAGGTGGAGTACGCAGGCCTCTCGTCCTACATGCTGACAGTAGTGCTCAGGGTGAACGACCACAGGGCCGAAGCGCAGCGCCTTAAGCTATACCAGGAGCTTATAGAATACATATCCATGGCAAAAAGCGGTCAGAAAGGAAAGAGTCAGAAGAGCCTAGGCGTACAGGGAAAGTCTTGAATTGAAAGTAAAACTATTTTTAGAAAGGTTTATAAACTGCTATATTCTACTTAATGCTTCGTGCGTTTAGAGTATTCTATTCATTTTCCCCACCCTCTAAACGCCGCTTTTTTATATTCAAGACAGCTGCGGCACAGGATAGCTGTATATTCAATATCCCTAAAGAAATGCCACAAATTTTTATAGTTATACATACAGATTATCTTGCTATTTGTAAAAAACTGGTTCCATGAAGCGATTCAAGACCACAGAGAGCATAAAGATACCATCAAGGCTAGTTGACCAGGTTATAGGCCAGGAAAATGCAGTCGAGATAATAAAGAAAGCAGCAAAGCAGAACAGGAACGTCCTTCTAATAGGCGAACCCGGAACAGGCAAGACGATGCTGGCGCAGGCAATAGCGGAACTTCTCCCCTCGGCCGATCTTGAGGATGTCCTAGTATACAAGAATCCAAATGACGAGAATAAGCCCCTTGTAAAATCCGTAAAGACATATCCAAAGCCCCTCGAGGCTGGAAAGCCTCTCCCTGACGGGCAGGGCAGGCAGATTGTACAGAAAGAGCGCATGAAGAGCAGGATGCAGCCATCGCAGGGTAAGAGCATACTTATACCTGTCATTTTCATAATAGTCGTTGCGCTCGCAATCCTGTCCTTCACCCCGTTTGTGAAAGGCAACCAGATAATCCTTCTCAGTGCAATAATACTCGGCGTGCTGATATTCGGTTCAATGGCTTTATTCATAAGCGGCTTCAGGAGAGTGGGCATAATGCCTGGCGTATTCGAGGCCAACGAGGCAAAGCTGATAGTTGACAACACAGGCATGGCACATGCTCCTTTTGTAGATGCTACCGGATCAAAGGCGGGGTCCCTTTTCGGCGACGTGAAGCACGATCCGCTGCAGTCTGGAGGGCTAGGAACCCCTCCGCATCTGAGAGTTGAGAGCGGTTCTGTACATAAGGCAAACAAGGGCGTTCTCTTTATAGATGAGGTCGCAGATTTGGAGCCAAAGTCGCAGCAGGAGCTCCTCACAGCAATGCAGGAAAAGAAATACCCTATAACCGGACAGAGCGAATTAAGCTCAGGCGCGCTGGTCAGGACCGAACCTGTGCCGTGCGATTTCCTGCTCGTGGCCGCTGGGAATCTTCAGGACATACAGAAAATGCATCCTGCGTTGAGGTCCAGGATAAGGGGATATGGGTACGAGGTGTATATGGAATCCACAATGCCAGATACGGAGAAGAACAGGGAGAAGATCGTGACTTTCATAGCCCAGGAAATAAAGAAAGATGCCAAAATACCGCCATTTACATATGAAGCCTGCATGGCCATAATAAATGAGGCACGGCGGAGAAGCGGGAGGAAAGGCAAACTCACTCTTGCACTAAGGGATCTTGGCGGACTTATAAGGGCAGCAGGGGATATAGCCAAAGAGAACAAGGAGAGTGCTGTATCAGAGAAGGATGTAAAGGCGGCACTTACACTTGCAAAGCCGATAGAGGCCCAACTGGTTGAGCAGTCGCTGGAGTACAGGAAAGACTACCAGATATTCAGGACAAGCGGCTTCGCGATAGGGCGGGTAAATGGTCTTGCAATAGTTGGGTCATCATATCTCTCATCAGGAGTGGTGCTTCCGATAGTTGCAGAGGTAACCCCTGCAAGCTCGAAGACTGAAGGTAAGCTCATACCAACTGGCAAGCTGGGGAAGATAGCGCAGGAGGCGGTAAAAAACATCAGCGCAGTAATAAAGAAGCACATGCAGAGGGACATAACGCAATATGACATACACGTGCAGTTCATGCAGACATACGAAGGCGTGGAGGGAGACAGCGCAAGTATATCTGTGGCTGTTGCGGTTATATCAGCCCTGGAAGGAATACCTGTAAATCAGGAGGTAGCCATGACAGGATCCCTTTCCGTAAGAGGTGATGTTCTTCCAGTAGGGGGAGTAACAAATAAAGTCTCTGCGGCGATAACCGCCGGGATAAAATCCGTAATAGTACCAGAATCAAACGTAAAGGACATACTGCTGGAAAAGGATCAGATGAAGAAAGTAAAGATAATCAAGGCATCAAACATAGCAGATGTCCTCCAGGTCGCCCTCAAGGACAGCTCAAGGAAGAGGGAGATAATACAAAAGCTCAGGAAATATATAACTGCAGACAACAAGGAAAGGCCAGAGGAGAGAAATAAGGGATAGAATGGCTGCACGGCAAGATACCAAAAAAGCGCCGCAGCAGGCACCGCAGGAAGATAATGCTGCAGAGAGGCTTGAGGCGATGGGACGCTCTCTGCTCATAGACATAAACAACGGCACACCTCCCAAGTTCACAACGACTGCGAGGACGCGTTCAAATATAATATTCGACGAGAGCAAAGGCTACCTGAAGCTCGGTCCGGTGAAGGAAGAACGCAATTTCCTGAATATCTCCCAATCAAAGCGGTTCATGCAGACGATAGCGATAGCATCAAAGTGCCACAAGTTCCTTAACGAGAATCTGCATACTACAATAAGGGGCTTATATTACCAGCTCAAGTTCTCTCTTGGTGAGGATGTGGACGAGAACATATTCAGCGAACAATCCGAATCCAACCCGTTGATAGAAGATCTGGAGGTAGCCCTAGGTGTAAACAGGGAAAACCTTAACCTAAATGCCAACAGGAAAGGGGTTCTAGCAGGAAGGATGAAGGTTATAGACCGCTTCGGGGACGAGAAGACAGAGATAGACTGCTCAAAGCAGGGAAGGAGCGGCTGGGCCATACCTAGCGACGTGGATAATGACATAGAATTTGTTGATATAGACGCCAAATACGTCCTTGTGGTCGAGAAGGACGCCCTATGGCAAAGGCTAAATGAAGACGGCCTGTGGAAGAAGGAAAATGCCATACTGATAACCCCGCAGGGACAGGCAGCGCGTGGAACAAGGAGGATAATAAGGAAGCTTGCTGACAAAGGGCTTCCAATATATGTATTTACGGATTCCGACGCATGGGGCTGGTATATCTACTGGACCATAAAGACCGGCAGCATAAACCTTGCGTATATCGGATCAGATGTTGCAACCCCCGAAGCCAAGTTCATAGGCGTAACAATGTCTGATCTTGATAAATACGAGTTTCTTAACAAGATGACAATACATGCCACTGAGGTGGACCTTAAGCGCGCACAGGAGATGCTCGATTACACCTGGATAAGGGGGAATAAGGGCTGGGTAAACGAGTTGCAGCGCATGATAAAATCAAAGAAGAAGCTCGAGCAGGATGCGCTGCAAGGTCCTAGGCTTACATTTGTAGATGATTATATAAACGAAAAGATACGGAACAAAGAATATCTCTCTTGAAAAGCATTACCCATGCCTAAGTAGTGCTTGAAGGGCAGATATCGTTCAGTACGCATACCTCACATTTCTTGACTCTTGCAGTACAGACATCTCTTCCCAGCTCTATGAAATGATTCGATATCTCACACCAGACGTCTTCATCGAATCTTCTCATAAGGTCCTTCTCAACCTTATAAGGATCCTTGTGCCTGCTGAGTCCTAGCCTTCTGGCTACCCTGCCGCAGTGTGTATCTACCGC
The DNA here is from genome assembly GCA_021850805.1 of Microcaldota archaeon. GTDB lineage: Archaea > Micrarchaeota > Micrarchaeia > Micrarchaeales > CABMGC01 > JAKBQS01. Next base: position 32,009 of record JAJZKO010000003.1, read on the forward strand.
AATGCCTTCACACATGCCGTAACCCTCCTCGAGTATTACATTAGCTACCTTTCTTCCTATCCCTGGCATTCTGGTAAGTTCATCTATGCTCCTTGGCACATTACCTCCGAATTCGTTCACAAGCATCCTGCATGACTCTTTCAGGTTCTTTGCCTTGGTCTTGTAATAATTAAGCCCTTTCAGGCACCGCTTCAGCACCCTGATATCTGCATTAGCGTAGTCGTTAAAGCTCCTAAATCTGCGAAATAGCGTCTTTGTGACATTGTTTACCTGTTTATCTGTGCATTGTGGTGAAAGAAAGACAGCCACAAAGAGCTCCTCCATGCTTTTGTGTTCAAGCTGCGTGTGTAGATCCTTTCCGTAGCGCACCTCAAGCCTATCAAGTATCTCATCTTCGCGAGCCATAAAACTATTTAAGCGTCAACTGTTAAAAGTTATCCTATGATCCGGAAGCCTTATGTTTCAGGCATCTTCTATCCGCGCGAAAAGGCACAACTGAAAAAGATAATACTCTCGATGTTGTCTGATGCGGGAAACCAGGAATGGGTTAGCCGCAAGACCAACTCATTCATAGCACCTCATGCAGGTGTATCCTATTCAGGAAAGACTGCTGCATTTGCCTACGCTGCAATAGCATCAAGGCTTAATAAAAAGGATGTGGATACTATAATAATCATAGGGCCAAATCATACAGGGACTGGCAATGGGATATCGCTCTCAGAAGCAACATGGGAGACCCCAATGGGGAAATTTGAGACGGATGAAGAGATGGCAAAAGATATAAGGCGTTATAGCGATAGAATCTCGCCTGACGAGGAGGCACATCGCATGGAGCATTCCATAGAGGTACAACTTCCATTCCTCGCAGCAGTTGCTCCTGAAAAGAACCTGATATGCATCTGCATGGGCATACAATCATATTACAACTCAAAGATTGTCGCGGACGCCGTGCTGCATTCAGCAGAAAAAAACGGCAGGGAGATAATAGCCATTGCAAGCTCGGATCTTAACCACTACGAGCCGGTACATGTGGCTGAGGCGCGCGACGCACCCCTGATAGACGCAATAAAGATGGCAGATCCTGGCGCTTTCTACAAGAGCGTAAAAGAATCAGGCAATAGTGCGTGCGGGTACGGTCCGATAACCTCTGCAATATTAATATCCAAATCCTTAGGTTCCGTGAGAGGGAGGATCCTTAATTATTCAAATTCCGGCAATTCCTCTGCAGAACGAGACCTAGGTGTGGTTTCGTACCTCAGCGCAGCATTCACCGATTAGCGGGAGATAAGATGGCACACATAAAATCTAGGAAACTGATTATAATCGGCATAGACTCCGCGCCTCTATGGCTGCTTAAGAAATTTTCTGCGAAGCGTTCCGGGAAAGATGGGTTCTCTGAAGTATTTGGTTTCGGGAAGAGAGGTGTAATGGACCTCGAATCAACTCTCCCCCCGATGACCGGTGCCGCGTGGCCGAGTTTCTATACCGGTCTGCAGCCTTCAAGGCACGGCTCCATGGACTTCTTTGTGCTTGACAGGCATTATACAAAACAGCTTGTATACTTCGACAATTCAAAAGGTGCGTTTTGGGATATCCTTGGAAGAAAAGGATTTGCAAGTTTCATAATCACTCCACCAATGGCGGTCTCACCAAGCAGCGAAAAGAACGTCCAGATGATGTCCGGATGGCCCCTGGCCCCAAGATTTAATTCCAAGAAAATAGAAAAATACGCGAAAGAGAGCAGCTTTGCAGGAGAACCTGAGATAGAGAAGGAGCTAAAGGAAGGCAGGGTAACACTGGAAGAGGCGTCAGCACAGTACACCGCAAGCGCCAAAGCGAGGGCGGAGATGACAATGGAGATAGCCAAGCACGAGGATTTTGATCTGCTATTTTCGTGTTTTACTGAGACGGACAGGATGCAGCATTATTCGCTTAACAATCGGAGATGGGAGGACTATGTAATGCCCATATACTCTGTAATATCTGATGTAATAAGGGAGATGTACAAGTACATATCGGGCAATTATGACGACTTTGCCATAATGATTGTTTCGGATCACGGCGCCCAGCCAATACAATCGAAATTTCTCATAAACTCGTGGCTGATACGTGAAGGATATGCTAACCTCAAGAAAAGCGTAGAGGAACAATACAACTCCCAAAAAAGCGGCCCTAATGCAAGATACGCCATAAGGGAACTGCTGATGAAGAGCAAGATGAGGAAGGTCTATGACAAAATGCCAAGGAAGATGCACAATGCTGCATACAAAGTAGCCGGCAGCCTGCTCTCAGGGGCATCCGCAGGGAGCTATACCCGCATACACGATTTTGATTTCGATATGGGGCGCACAAAAGCATTTGCATCCGTATCAAATGGGCCTGTCAGCATGATATGGATAAACGATTCCAGATTCGATACGCCCTCAGTTGCGAGTTCATCTAAAAGAAAGGTAAAATATGAGATTAAGGGCAGGCTAATGAAGATAAAGTCTACTGGGAAAAGCGTCATCGCAAACGTTATAGACGGTGAAACTTATTACGGAAAGAACCCCGCGTTCATAGCACCAGATCTGCTTATAGAGGCAAATCGCGGATACACGATAGACGTTTTCAACTATTCAAGTTCGTCTTTTTATATGAAACCAGAGATATCACGGAGCGGTGATCATCAGAGGCACGGCATATTCGCTGTCAAGAACAGCGCAACGGATGCAAGATGGCCGGATAAGGGCGCACGGATAGGGGATATAAACGAATATATCCTAAGGTTTTTTGGTTCTAGGGGATGAGAATGAGGGTATATCTGCTAGGTGGGCTAGGCCGCTTCGACAATTCGTCAGGCGAAGGCGTATCCACCTACATGTACGAGATATACCACGGTCTCAAGGCAAGCAAAAGCATCAAAGCAGATAAGATAGAATACCCAATACGAGATAGGACTGGCGGTGCGTACTCATGGTTCCGCATGGCGGTTATGGCATCTTTCAGCGATTATAGCGGTGCTGACATAATCCACAAAGTAGATGTAAAACCGATAAATCCTATCAGAAAAGGCAGGGCAAAAATTGTCTCTACAGCGCATGACTTTCAGCCTTTGATTGAGCCCGCGCTTGATTCTGACATGACTGTCTCGCTAAAAGGAAGGATCCGTCTTGCGCTAGAGACAAGATACTCCCTCAGGCTGATGCTAAAATCAGATTACCTGCTCGCGAATTCTACGCTTACAAAGAACGATGCTGTAAAGTTAGGCTTTGAGAGCAAGAGGGCATTTGTGATAAATCACGGGATAGGAAGGACCTACATCTCGCGTAAGATACGCAGAAAAGAGGGAAAAACGTGCGTTGTGGGATATATTGGTGCGTTCAGGTCGCGCAAAAACGTGGGGTTTGCAATACGCGCATTTAAGATGACCTCACATAAAAAGCTTGAGTTCAGGCTTTGGGGCAGCAAGAGATATGAATACGAAAAACTTGAATCTGGTGCAGGAGATGACAAACGCATACACTTTATGGGCTTCGCCCCAGCGCAAAAGATAGTGGATACATACGATAGTTTTGACGTATTTGTATTTCCCAGTCTCTATGAGGGAATGGGCTATGAGATATTGGAGGCAAAAGCGAGGCGTATACCAGTAATAATATACAAGCACGCAAAAATTCCTGAGGAAGTAAGGCGCTACTGCATAGAGGCTAAAGACGAGTACGCAATGGCGGATGCTATCGAAAAAATATTCTCTAACGGCCCGGATGATAAGATGCTGTCTAAGGCAATGCAAGACGCAAGAGGCTTCACTTGGGAAAAGACAATATCCAAAACTATAGATGCCTACGGAAAGATCTGTGAGGCCTAGTCTATTATCCCTATGCCTGCGAACCTTCCTGAATCATAAAGCAGGAATCTTCCCATCTCCGGACATTCAATAGCACTCTCTATAATAGTACTTTCCAAAAGCCTAATCTTTGCCTTCCCAGTGCCTAATGGCTTTATCGAGTGCGCTTCCTTGATCCTTCCGCTCTTTAAATCAACCTCGCCGAATACCGCAACATCTGCCATAAGCTCAGAGCCATTCATCCTAAGTTGCACTTTTTTAGGAATCTTCTCTACAGAGAACACCATTGCATTAAATTCGGTACCGCACCGCGGGTTGCTCTCCAGATCAAATCCTACACACCCACGCGTTGCATGTGCCCCAAAGATTTCCAGCGCCACATTCTGCCCTTCAGAAGCGGTGCGCATCTCCTTTCCTTTGACATATATAGAATTAACTACTGCGTTTCTTCCAACAGGCATAATTCGTATCTTCTGCCCTCTCTGCAACCTTCCGTTTACTATCTTTCCAGTATACAGCGTCTTTCTTCCGCTCTTTATGGTGCCCTGAAACAGGAGCCTCAGCCCATTACTGCTTCTCTTTTTAGCAGATGCCGCTTCGTAGACAAGCTCCATAAGTGGCTTGCCTACGTACCACCTTATACGTGCAGAGCGCTTTACAAGATTGTCTGCATTGTAAGCAGATATAGGGACAAAAACTACAGAACCAGGCTCAAATCCGATATTCGTGCAGAACCCATTTACAGCATCCATAATAAGCTCAAACTTCTCCTTTTTGTATGCAACAGCATCCATCTTGTTTACTGCAACTACTACCCTGCTTATCCCCAGCAGCTTAGCCAGCATAAGGTGCCTTCTTGTCTGCTCAGTTATTCCCTCCCCATCCTTTGCAGATACCATGAGCACGGCAAAATCGCCATAGGATGCGCCGCTTATCATATTGCCTATGAGCTCTTCGTGACCCGGAACGTCTATGAATTCGAACGCAGCATCCTTGTAAGTGATCTGTGCCCTTGTGGTGTCTATTGTCAATCCACCTTCACGCTCCTCCTCAAAACTATCCAGTATAAAACCGGGCTCAAAGTTCCTTCCCAGCTTCCTGCTCACATTTTTTGCCTCTTCAATCCGCTGTTTCGTAGCAGACCCCGTTGCTATCAGAAGGCTTCCTATTAAAGTAGATTTGCCATGATCCTTATTTCCCAGGAGGGTAACCCTTTTGATATCCAAGCGAGCACCTACATATACCCAAGAGCTCTCAGCTTCTCCATGACATATGCTTTTTCCTTGTCCTGCTCTCTCCCTGCCCTCTCTTCAGTCTCTGTTACCTTAAGTTCGTCCATTATCTGCCTTATGCTCTTCGCATTCGACTTTACAGGTACGGTGCAGTGCGTGCATCCCAGGCTCCTGTACCTGTATCCGTTGCTTGAATAATAAAGCGGGTTCACTGGTACCTTCATCTTCATTGTATATTGCCATATATCTATCTCATTCCAATCAAGTATAGGATGAACGCGTACGTGGCCCTTCGTATCCATCTTCGATGAATAATTGTTCCAAAGCTCTGCAGGCTGATCTTTGTAATTCCACTTGAACTCAGTGTCCCTCGGGCTAAAATACCTTTCCTTGGCCCGTATCCCATGTTCATCCCTGCGTATTGATACAATAAGTGCATCAAATCCATGTTCCTTCATCACTTCCTTCAGCGCGTCCGTCTTGTTTGATCCGCAACAGCTAAATCCCGAGAGCTCGGGCTTTATTCTGCTCTTCGCAACTATCAGATCCAGATTCCATTTTTTAGCGAGATCATCCCTGAACTTATATGTTTCGGGGAAGTCTATGCCATTGTCTATGTGTATCACTGGAAAAGGCACCTTTCCAAGAAATGCCCTGCGCGCAATCATTATCATTGCCGTTGAATCCTTGCCGCCAGACCACAGCGCAGCAACATTCCCAAACTTCTCCTTTGTCTCGCGTATTATATACGCGCTTTTCTCTTCCAGATTGCCTATATCCTGCATTATCATTCAATCCACCTTATTCATGTTTGAGAGCCCCTTGAGGTAAATCAGGGCGCCCTCGAAGTTCTTCCCGTCCCTTACTGCAACAGGAACCTTCGAAACAAGCTTTTTCTTCGAGTCGTAAAGCTCTACATAAGACTTGTTCATGTCATCAGCCTTCCGGAGCCCATGCTCAAAGACAACGCGATAATACCTTATGCTGGAGCTGCCGAGCTTCTTCCGGAACCTATCCCAGTTCCTTACATCGTTGACAGACCATAACGAATCAACTATATTATCAATTTCCTTAACCATTCAGTCACCCAAATACCCAAGAGCCCTCAGCTTCTCCATGACTGTGCTATTCTGCTTTGCTCCACCGCGCTTCTCCATCTCAAGTTCTGCTACAGTCTCACGCAAGACATACGTAGCGTAGTCTGAGACTGATGAGAAGCCTGTCTTGCCTATGAGCCTCTCTATATTATCGAACAGTGCAGTCGGTATTGTTATTGTTGTATACTTCCTTTTTGCATGTGCCGCCAAGATATCACGAATGTAATTTAATGTTGTAACATTAAAATATAAAAAGGCTCCTGTCAGCAGGCTTTGTGTAAAAAGTGCCATGTATGTGTAAAAAGCGGCGATTTTTACCTACTTGCCATCAAGACATAGTTGGTTCATGCCTCATCAATGCCTGTCGCATGCTAATGCAAATTTCGCCTAATCAGATACTAATCGCGGCAGACATCATCACATCGACCTATAATCATGGGTCATCGTGCCCCAGCCCTATCATCTATCTGCCGCAGGCTAAGGCAGTAATGTATGCAACTGAATGTTTTTAAGCCTAGGCAACCTGCTCATGCTGGAAACGGTTATAAAATACCGCGCGTTGATACTCTACTGTAAGTCATTTTCAGAAGGCTGGAACCATGAAAATCCTTGAGATGGATGTCGAGGGCATACACGCAGATTACCTGAAGCCTGAGATAAGCGTGTACGATAAAATAATGACCAAAAGCATAGAATCGGCAGACGCTCTTGTCCTTTTCACATGTATCGAAGAGGGCGATACGCAGGAAATTGCAAGGGAAGCAATGGAGGACGCGATAAAGTTTATGGACACACTGAAAAGAAAGACCATCGTGCTCTATCCGTTTGCACATCTGAGCACAAACCTCGCTCCTCCTAAGCGAGCATCAGAGTTACTGGATTATATGCTCTCAATAGTTCCTGAAAGATACGAATCAAAAAAAGCCGCATTCGGATGGAACAAGAAACTGAAGCTGGAGATGAAGGGCCATCCTCTTGCAGAGAGGCTGAGATCATTTCCGAGATCCGAGCGCGCTACAAATGAGTCGCTTGCCGTAAGGAAAGAAGAGGAACCAGGATGGGAGCAGATGATGGCACGCATAAAAAAGAGCGATTTCAGCGGGCTGCCAGAGACAGACCACAGGGTAATAGGCGAGAGGCTTGAGCTGTTCAGCTTCCAAGAAGTGTCACCAGGGATGGTATACTGGCACAACAAAGGCGTTATACTGAGGGAAATACTGATTAGCTTTATACGAAGCGAGTTATCCAAGAGGTCATATCTCGAGGTAAGCACTCCGGCTCTTGCAAACACTGTGCTATGGCGTGTCAGCGGCCATTGGGATCACTATAAAGATAATATGTTTGTAACTAATATAGGTGACGAGGAATTCGGGCTAAAGCCGATGAACTGTCCATCAGCATTCCTTTTCTACAAGACGAAGAAATGGAGCTACAGGGACCTCCCACTGCGGGTTGCCGATTTTGACCAGCTCTACAGGAATGAGCGCAGCGGCGTAGCAAGTGGGCTATTCAGGGTAAAGATACTGACACAGGACGATGCACACGTATTCTGCAGCGAAGAACAGATAGAGGCAGTAATATCGGAAATACTGGAGATGGTGAAGCTCATGTACGGTATATTCGGCCTAGAATACAAGGTAAAGCTCTCTACGATGCCCGATAGCCACATAGGCAGCGAGAAGCAGTGGGAAGAAGCAACAAGAAAGCTCTCAAGCTCAATGGAAAAGGCGGCCCTCAAGTATGAGATAAAGGACAAGGAGGGGGCATTCTACGGACCAAAGATAGACATTGACATACGCGACAGCATAGGCAGGGAGTGGCAATGCGCTACAATACAGCTTGATTACCAGATGCCTGCAAGGTTCGGCCTGGTCTACTCCGGCGCAGACGGCAAGGAGCACACGCCTATAACTGTCCACAGGGTTATTTATGGGTCGCTGGAGCGTTTCATAGGCATAATGCTGGAGCATTACAAGGGAAAACTGCCAACATGGCTCTCACCTGTGCAGGTAAAAGTCTTATCTATATCAGAACAGCTTAATCAGCACGCTTCGAAAATACATGAGAGGTTTGTAGCAGCGGGAGTACGTGCAGAGCTTGACGTATCAGACAAGACGCTAGAATATAAGATAAGGTCTGCAAAGCTGCAGGAGATACCTTACGTATTAATAATCGGAAAGAAGGAAGAGCAGGCCGGCCTCGTATCAATCAGGGGCAGAGACGGCAAGCAAAAAAATATGATAAGTGTGGAGTCTGTCATAGAAGAGGTACTCGAAGAATCCAGATCAAAGTCCCAGGATCTTTCTGCCGCTTCATAAGCGCAAGCCCAGCACCAATCATCAATAATTCGTTAATCAACGAATATACTGGTGGATTGCGCTTGTATTTAAAATACTTTTTAGGTAAGTATTAAATATCGGTGGAAAAATGGTAGGTGTGAAAAATACGCGAAAATTATCGGCTGCTAGCCCAAGGGCTTTTTACATGGAGCTTCTGGGAAGCATAATATACATGGTACTTGCATTTGCTGTTACTGGATTCGCAGCCAGTGCGGGTTCATATGCGAATACGCAATGGAACGGGGCTGGGGCTCTGTGGCTGCCTGTACTGTATGCCGGTGCCATAGTGAGTGCTATAGCTCTATTCTTCCTGAGCTTTGCAAATGCAGGGGAGTTCAACAATACGCATCCTAAGAAGACATATGTATTCTCGCTTGTAGGTGGATTCTCCTTGATTGCACTGACCTTCAATTCATCGCTATTTCTGGGTGCGATAATAGGATTCGTCCTTGCATTTGTAGGTGTGCTATCAGAAGAAAGGGCTGAGTAATAAATTGTTTTGTATTGGCGGTTCTCCTTAAAATCTGAGGACCGCCATTTTTGCTTATAAAAAATCCAGTTTCTAGCCTATGCAAAGAAGCCGCAATAGAAGTCAGCTGCTGTTGTATAAGATCCTGAATACTTTCGTATCAGAATTGGAGTATACCTGCTGCATCCTGGCTACGGTCCCATTGGTATTCCATTCACATACATTATTGTTGCAGAAGTAAAGCAGTCTTATGAAATTGCTCTGTGCAAGTTCCGTGCCCATCATAAGCGCTCCTGTCATATTGCTGAAAGGCGGTTTGATCTCCGGGGGAGTTGTAGGGTTTGGAATACCCGAATAAGTTATCATGAACATATCCCCATTAGTGTTGTTAAGCGTCTGTTTCAGGATGCTGTAATTCCCATCATTCTGATTATAAAATGCAACATATGAAAATGGCGAGAGAACTGTCTGCCCTGCCTTGGTATGCTCAACAACATACGCTCCTACCTCGCTTTGATTTGTCACGCTGACAAGTACCTTATATCCGCTGCTGCTTCCGAAGATGTAGTCTATGCTGTTGCCGCTGACCGAAGGGCTGAAGTTGTTGAATTGTATATACCCGTAATAGCTCTCATTCAAGCTTATGTTGGCCTCGGTGTATATTCCGCTCAATTCGTTAAGCCATGCATATCGTATCAGGAAATAGTCAGGTCTACCATTTATGTTGCTGGTTAAGAACTTCGGATCAGGGCTTGAATTAAGCAGCCAGGCAGCAAAAGGGTCTGCCTTGGAGGCATTCTGCGAGCCAACGCTATCCGTAACGCTTATCCTCTGTGCCCATCCTTCTATCACACTCCCATCCGGCCAGAGCGTAAGGAATGTGCTATTTGCAGGGGTATTTGTGCGTATCCAGTTCAGTGCGCTGAGGAATGTTGGATTTACAAAGTCCGCCTGCGTTACGTCTGAAGAATATGCTATGTCAAAATAGCCCAGCACAAATATTATCAGCACAACCATGAAAAGGTATTTGCTATTTACGCTGCTCAAGAAAAGATAGGAATAAACGCTTATTGCAAGGGCAACGCCAAGCAGTATTACTGCATAAACTAATCCTAAAGTTATCTGCAGCGCATTAAACTGGAATGCAAAGAAAGCAATGGAAAAAGCAGCGAGCAAAATGGCCCACAGGCGTTTTCTTTCCTTAGCTACATTATCCTTAAACGGTCCGTACTGGGAGAACAGAAGCAGGGAGACTATTATAAAAGCCGCCGCAAGAACTAGCGATAGAAAGACACCTATACCTGCAAAATTGTAAAGCTCTATACCTATTCCAAAGCTCACGAATACAGAAAGAAGCCCATCTGAAAGCATATGGAGCCTTCCTTTGCGAATAGAATTAATTATCAGCCAGTATACGGTATAAGCAGAGAATATTGCTATCGGCACAGCGACAAGGGAATTGAATCTTATTGCATGTATCTGCAGGTAAGCTGTTACAATAAAATATGCAGCAAATGCTGCGAAAGCTTCTCCAGCTTCAAATCTTATCTTCGGTATTCCTGATATTATGCCTTTACCTGAATCGTAAACCTGCATAAAGAAGTAAGGCAGCATTGTTGCGAGCAGTATTACGAAATCTATGAAGAAGTATACTGTGGATATGTTGCATGATGGCGAATTAAGGTTTAGTACTGCGGCAAGCGCCATGAAAATTGATGTAGGGTTAGCAAAGAGGTTTATCCCGAAACTGTCAAACAGGAAACTGAAGCTTGGTGGCTGGAGCTCTTGTATGGTCGCACTGAATTTATTGTTTATTATCGCTCCGTTATCTACAAACACCGAACAGAGGAATGGATGGGCGAAAATATCAAGCGCTATTATAAAAACTGCGGCTATGGCGACCGCATATATAATTTTAGCTTCAGACGTATAAAAACCATCTGCGGCAAGCTTCTTGAAGATGCTGCGCCTTTCCCCGTAACCAAGGCCCAGCCACGCCGCAATGGTAATAATGAGTATGGCTACAAAGTAGATTCCAGTAAGCGGCTGGACTATTATGAATCCCAGCGCTTCGTACGATCTCACGAGGAGCCACCATATCACAAGGGCAAGTGCCATATACGTTACGTTTGATCTGAGCCTCTTGTTGTCATATACGAATCCCAAAAGCATTATCAGGAGCATTGCAAGGTAATAGACTGCAGTGGCGAACGGCGCACCATTCCACACATAATTGCAGATGCTCAGAAAGATACCAGACATTGCCGCAAAAAGCAGCTTCCTTTTTTGTTTCTCCTCCCTGAAAATCTGCAGAGCAAAGACCAGTGACATTATCAGGAATATAGTAATGAATCCATCCCCTCTGTATACAAGCGCATTTGTCCTGGCTGCATCCCCTGAGCTTAGTGCGACAAAAGCCATTACCAGAAGGGCAAAAAACCTGTCTTTGCTTAGATATCTTGAGAGTAGGTATGCCCCAAGCACATCAAAAATACCGAATAATACCGGTATAAGTCTCATTATTGTATAGTAATTTACGCCAAAATAGCGCAGTACCATATAAGGGATAAGGGTTACCTCATAAAGGCCATTCGGTTCTATTACGGGTGTGTGGGCAGGCCATCCAGAGAGGGCAGAATACTTCGGTATCTGGAAGTTATTCGCTACAGCCTGCCTTATTATGGAATAGTGATAAAACCCGTCTGGCTCAAAGAAACCCGTGAGGTGATACATACCCACCCTTAGGTAAATCGTAACCCCAAGGACTACTACCACTCCTATATAAAAAAGCAGATTTTTAATATCGAATGAAGATAAGTTTCTTCTGCCGCCTGCAGCGTCATTATTGTTAAATAATCCCATTTTCATCAGAAACACAGTAAATAGCCAAGCAGATATCTGATGGTTACTCTAGGCTCTGATTAAGTTTATAAACGTATCAGTCTGAAAACTGCACACTGCACCTACTGTCCATGCCTGAGGGTCGCATGCCTTGGTCTCCATATGCCCCATACTTATAATCTTTCCATGCGCATCCACGCCATAATACTCTGGAAAAGTGCCGATTTCCCTGCACGCACCGAGGACGGCCCTTTTTACTTTTTCATACTCCAAGTCAAGCCCTATTCTCCGTAGCCCCTGGGCTATCATCCAATTATCATGAGGCCATACGGATCCGTTCTGGTACTTGTAAGGATTGAAGGTCTCTGAAAAAGAAGATTCTGTCCGTATACCATATGGAGTCAGCATATCTCTCTTCATAATCCGCCTTGCGACAGCCATGGCGCTGCCTCTGTCCAGTATGCCGGTAAACAGAAGCTGCCCAGGATTGCTTGTGACTGTCTCAACAAGATTGTCAGAGCCATCAAGTGCAATACCATAATAGCCTCTCTTATCCGACCAGAATCTGCCTATATTTGATTTTATCTGTGCTGCCATTGCACCTGTGTCATATTTTTGCCTTGCCTTGTCTACCCCCAACGCGCTGCTTATAGCGCCAAAATGCCTAAATGCCATGTATGCGTAGCCCTGCACCTCAACAACAGCAACTCTTCCTTCAAGGCTCTCAAGCATGTTGCCTATCCCATCCTTCCAGCTCTGGGATGGCAAACCCTCACTCGGGTTCAATTTACTATACCTAATGAATCCATCGTGAAGCCCATAATCCGCCATCCATCCTACGGCGCGCTCTATATTGCCATATATGGACCTTATGAAATCAATGTCACCTGTCTTGTCCAAATATGCGCCTGCACCTATTATAAACAACGGGGTGCTGTCCACGGAGAAGTATGCGGGCTTGCCGCCATGAAGCCAAGGTATGCCATTTTTATATGCCTCAACCGAAGAGCCGTCAGGGAAGAATTCATGCAGTATCTTTCCAGGTTCTTCACCATTCTTTGCATCCACCTTTGTTCCCTGAAGTCTTGCAAGTGATTCCAAGGAATGCTTTAGTATACGGCTGTCGTAGCCCAGCATCTGCATTCCTGATATTATGGAATCCCTCCCGAATAGTTCCATGAACTTTGGGTATCCTGCATAGAGATATCCACTCCCGGAGGTAAGCTTGGAAACGGCCGCATCAACAATCTCCGCGTTAAATGGGCGTTTCTTCAAGAATGCATCTGCCTGCATAAACCTACCTTATTATTACCTTGTCTGACACGTCCACTATGCGGTCTATCCCATATACTATGGGATTTCCAAAGCTCGTATTTATCACCAGCCTGCCATTCTTCACATCAACACTTGCCACTTTCCCTATAAGTGCGCCGAGCTCGTTTATCACTTCCTTGTCCTTAAACCTCTTCTTTCTAAGTTCCCTCCTCTTTATGAGGTTTAAAGATGAAGCTATTGCCGCTTCTATGATGACACCTATTACAATATAATCAACAAGCTGGCTGAAGTATATCTGCCCTATTATCCAAGCTATAAATGAGTATGTAAGTATCCAGAAAACTGCAGCTGCACCCATATACGAACCATACTTGAGGCTCTTAAAATAATACTTGGTCCTGCGCATGTCAATAAATCTGCCTACTATATAGAGGGATAGCATTATGGGAATTATAAGCATGAATCCCTCTATGCCATAAGAGATCGACAAGAAACTGTCAGCAGTCATCTTCATCTCCTGGGTATAGCTTCCAACCCCTACAAAGATTGCTGCGACAAGGAAAAGCAGCGATCCGAGGTAAAAGACAAAACTGCTCCTTTCTGCGCTGAATCCGAATCCCCTAAAGGAATTTATCAGCATATCTTCGAATCCAAATCCCTTTACCATGAGATATGCGCCTATTATTATTACCGGAGGTATCCATCCTGCGCCGAGGAGGAAGCTTAGGGCTACAAGAAGAAACAATATTCCCGGCAGTCCAAAGACTATCTTTGCGTAGTGCGGTTCCTTCAATTTTTCAAGTATCGTGAAATACGCATTTTCTATATTTTCCGCCTGCTTTACCTTTACCACCCGCACGCCATTTATCCTTATTCTGGATTCGACTATGGGGAGAACCCTGTCATCGCTGGCACCATCGGTTACGAATATGCACGCGTCGGCTTTGTATCTTCCGAGCACAATGTCCAGCTGCCTTGCTATCTCCTTGTCAGCATCATAACCCTCTCTCTCGCTTCCGGTTATCGTTGCAATCTCAACTTCGTAGTCCTTTTCCTTGAGCGAATCGTAGAGCTTGACAGAATAAAACATCGCATTTCCATCAGTGTCTTGCGGATCGGCAAGGGCAAACTGCGAAGCTGCGCTAAGGTTCTGCACCCTGCCCAGCAGGGGTCCGCTTATGCCTGTCTTCCTATACAAGTCGTTGTCTATGTCCACTCCCAATATCAGCAGCCGCTCATCCTTGTCCTTAAGATTTGGCTCACTTTTTTTTACAGGCATCAAAATCATTACTCAGGCAACCTATATTATTTTTATGCATGGAACCGCGGATAAGCGAAAAACGTGAAAAACCATGTTCCTTATATGTTTATAATTTTTTGTTCTGATACCATATGAGATAGAGATGCTTCTTGGTATAAAGCGTATATACGACAAGGCGGGAATAACCGAGGGCAAAAGAGTTCTTGTCGATAGGCTATGGCCCAGAGGCGTAAAGCGCAGCACATCAAATATAGATGTCTGGCTTAAAGATGTGGCTCCTAGCACAGAACTTAGGGAATGGTTCTCCCATGATCCTGAAAAGTGGGAAGAGTTCAAGGAGCGTTACAGGAAAGAGCTCAAGGGCAGCAAGGCATTCGAAGAACTGGTTAAGATGGCAAGGGAAGGCGACATAACCCTGATATACTCATCGAAGGACGAGAAGCACAATAACGCAGAAGTCCTGCAGGAAGAGATACAAAAATCACTCAGCCACTCTTAAGGTCCCCCATATTTGCGACTGCAAGGGGGATCAGCATCTCCTCCTTTGACATACCGCCATGATGACCCCTGAAGGAAACCTTTCTCATACCGTTCTCCTTATGCATATACCAGATCATATTATTCCTTCTTGGAAGCACCAGAACATCGCCCACCCTTGTCCTGAACTCAGTCTCAGGTTTCTTACTTCCAAAAAGCCCTTCGCGTATTGCATAATCCATGTCAACGAACTCTGCATCCTTCCCTAATTCCGATCTGAGGCTATCTATGGTGCCTTCTTTCATATCCTCCTTTATGTAAAGAAACATATCGCGCGGACTTCCAGCAGGCGAGAGCCGTGCTCCATCCTTTTTCAGCCTGAAAGCACTCTCAAGTTTCTTCTTTCCATTGAGATATATTACCCTCGATGGATCCACGTCTATCTGGCCGTGGTCTGCAGTGATGACTATCCTTGTCTTACGAGCATACCTCATGTCCGTTCTCTCCACGAGCCTCCTCATTGCGAAAGAGAAGAGCGCTATCTCGTTTTTCGCCTGAACAGATGAAGGGCCATACTTATGCTCTGCATCGTCTATGCCTGACCAGTAGATGTAAAAGTATGATTTTCCCCTGGCCTTGCGCATTCCCTCTTCTATATTGGCAAGCATCTCCCCAAGAGAGGAATGCGGCATTATATTGGCTCCTTCAAAGAGCCTCTTTGAGTATACGCTTTTACAGACTGCTGACTTGAGCAGGGCATAGCTATCTATCCCCTCCTCGGCGAATAACTTCGAAAAAGGCCTTCCCATGAATAGGCGCGATCCGCTTATCTCCCCGGCAAGCGCATCAGGCTGCTCAGCGCCAAGTTTTCTGAATGGCAGGGTCTCTATTATTGAGTCTACCTTTTCCATGTATATATTCCATTCGGCAAGAAGATGCTCTGAAGGAAGAAGGCCCGTGCTCACTGTAGTGAGTGCCGCAGCAGTTGTCGAAGGAAATACGCTGGTAAGCGGGCATACAAAGCCATTTCTGTTCACAGCATCCACAAACGGCTCCCTGTGGGCATCAGTCCAGCTTTTGTAGCCGAATCCGTCCACCAGGAAGAAGAGAACAGTATCCACATCTTCCCCGATTCCGCTCCTGCTTCTTATATCCCCCGGGAGCCCCGCGTGTACGTATCCGCTCCCCAGTGACTGTGCGACTGTAGGCATTATGTTGGAAAGGCAATAACCTTCATAATCAGGCCTTATGAAATCCCTTAAGAATCGGTTCTTAAGTATCCTGCTCTCCGGCTTTTCGTAGATCACGCAACCAACCTTGGGAATCAACTACAGCTGCTTCCTAAGACAGTGCGTCATACGACTATCTTGCGCGCTTCGAACTTGCTTATCTGCGCGATATTCTTTATCGCATTAACCCCGTCAGCCTGGAAGCTGTTGTCTAGGGCTGCCTTTATGAATTCCTCAAGCGTGACCTTCGACGCATACTCGGCAAAGAAATCGTCAAGAGCTTTTCTCATCGCTGTCTTTTTCGTAGTTGCTATCTTGTTCCTTGTAACTACCATGGCCTTGAGAACGAACTCCTTTCCTTCCCTGTCTTTCAGCTGCTTTGTAATATAAACCACGCTGGTATGCCTCCTTACAAGGGAGTGCACATACCCATACGTCTCCTCAAGAAATCCCAATTCGGTGTTCGCAGAGCTGCCACTCGCTTTTGTGACTCTAAGGCCCACGACGAAGAATGAGTGCTCCGGCTTGTTGGTAAGCCAGGATAGATTCACCTTTATCATCCTCCCGCCTACGAGCTTCTCATCGTCGGCAGGTATCTCGCCTATGACGTTCTCCCCAAAGAGTTTTGGAGAATAGACATTGAACCATTTCTTGTTCTTCCATTTTTCAGCAGATTTCTGAGCCATCTAATCAGTCACTCTTTATAAGCAGTGCAACCTTATCAGGTTCGTATTTCCAGTCCGAAGGGAGCTCTCCTACCCTCTTGTAATATTTGGAAAGCCTCCAAATCTTTGCTTCCACCCTGTTCAACCGTGTCTTGTTGTGCATATCATTATGGTTTGCCTTAAGGTGATTCCTCAGTCCTACAGCCCTCTTGAGCAGGTCCATGAAATCCTGCGGCATTTCCGCCTTCTCGTCCACTTCTGCAAGTACCTCGTTCAGCCTCTTCCCAGTAGCACTCTTAATATAAGGCACTCCATGCTTCTCCTTTAGCACCTGCCCTATCATGGCATGGTGCATTCCCTGCTTTGCGTACTCTTTCACGAGCTTGCGTATCTCCTTTTCATCTATTTGGGCTTCAACGGTAGTTGCAGAGAATACCTTCCTTGACTTTGATTTGCCTTTCTTCCTTGTATGCATTCTAGCCAATATAACACCAAAACTAACGTAGCAGCTAATGATTACTAAATTATACAGTTATTTAATACAGATAATATTAAAAGCCTTGCTAGATATGCCTGACAGATTACTCGAAAGCTCATGTGCGGAGTTCTATGCTTATCCCAAGGTCATCTACTTTTGCCGAACCCTCCCCGATTGAGATTGAAGAGATATTCATTGCCCCTTTTATATCATCCTCCCCCTCGCCTATCCTCTCACTAATCACAAGCTCCTTAACCGGTGCATTGAGGGCCATCTTGATATTATGCTTTAGTATCCTTACTGACTCTAGCACCTTTGCCACTCTCCATCCGTGCTCCAAGGATTCCTTATTGTACGCAAACTCGCCAGATACTGGCCACTTGGATACGTGTATAGAGGTGCTGCCATCAACCTTCGAATATCGTTTGGCATATATCTCATCGGTTATATAAGGCATAAAAGGCGCAAGCATCTTTAGGATAGCAAGAAATACGCCGTCTAAATGCTGCCTTACTGAAGCGTCACCGCCATACACCCTGTACTTAACAAATTCCAAATAATCGTCGCAGAAGATCCAGAAGAATCTCTCCACTTCCCTCCTTGCCGTATAATAATCATACTGCTCGAACAGGGACGTTACTTTCTCTATGGTAGTGCTGCAGATGGAGAGTATCCACCTATCTACGATATTCTTTCCTGCGCCTTCTTTCGCATCTGACGCTTCTGGATAGTTCATGGTTATGAAATTATTGACGTTCCACAGCTTGTTGATTAGTTTTGAGCCGGCAACGAGCTCCTTCTCCTGGAAAGAAGCGTCGCTTCCAGGCGCAGATGAACTTGCCCACCATCTAAGTGCGTCTGCCCCATATCTCTCGATTACCACCTTGGGCTCCACTATATTCCCAACTGATTTGTGCATGGGCGCTCCCTTCGAGTCAAGACCATGCCCGGATATAAGCGCACTTTTCCACGGAAGTTTTCCCGTATGTAAGTAACTCTTGACTATTGTGGTGAAAAGCCAGAACGATATTATGTCGTGCGCCTGCGGCCTTAAGTCCATAGGGAAGATGCGCTCAAAGAGCCCGCTGTCCGTCTTCCATCTGCCATTTATCATAGGTGTAAGCGATGAGGTTGCCCAGGTGTCCATTATATCGGTTTCCGGTTCGAACGATTCGCTTCCACATACGCATCTCTTTTCAGGCTGCTGCTCCAGAGGATTTACCGGGAGAGCGCCAATATCCGCAAAGACAGGCTCGCCACATTTCCTGCAGTACCATACGGGAAAAGGAACACCATAGTAGCGCTGCCTAGATATGGACCAGTCCCACTGAAGCCCTGAGACCCAATTCTTATACCTCACTTTCATATACTCTGGATGCCAGTCCAGTTCCTCACCAAGCCCTATAAGCTTCTCCTTAATGTCAAGATATCGTATATACCACTGCTTCTTGACAAGAAATTCTATCTCCGTATTGCACCTCTCGTGCACGTTGACCGTATGGACTATCTCCTTCTCATCCAGAACGAGCCCCTTCTCCTTAAGCTCCTTTATTATCTCCTCCCTCGCTTCGCGTATCTTCATGCCTTTATACTTTCCGAGGAGCATCCTCCCATCTTCATCTATAGCAATCCTAAGCTCAAGGTTGTAAGCCTTATACCACTCTATATCTGTGAGATCCCCAAATGTGCAGCACATAACCACTCCTGTGCCCTTCTCCGGATCAACCCTCCTATCCCCAATCACCTTTACCTTGTTGCCGAAAAGCGGGACTGTAACGTCCATGCCTATCTTTTCTGCATTCTTCTCGTCCTTGTCATTCACCATCACGGCCACGCATGCGGGAAGCAGCTCAGGTCTGGTAGTTGCTATCTGTATCCCATCCGAGAATTGTATGGTTATAAACCTGGACTTGAAGTCCATATCCTTAAGCTCCATCTGCGATATTGCAGTCTTGCACTTAGGACACCATATCGAAGGGCTTTCCTTCCTATAAGCGCGCCTCTCATTTGCAAGCATAAGGAAGGAGAGCTGCGATATCCTCTGCACTTCCTTGCTTATTGTAGAATATCTGAGTGACCAGTCAACAGATATGCCTATCTGCGTCCATGTGCGCCTGTACATCTCCTCGTATTTCTTAGTCTCTTCCTCTACAAGCCTCGAAAACTTCTCCCTGCCCATATCCTCCGCTGTGGTCTTGTAGTTTCTTTCTACGAGTATCTCTGTAGGTATCCCATTGTTATCGAAGCCGAAAGGATAAAAGACGTTGTACCCGCGCATCCTCTTATATCTGGCAACGAAGTCGGCCTGCGAGTATGAATACGCGTGCCCTACATGTATTAATCCAGATATTGTCGGAGGCGGAGTGTCTATTGCATATACTTTTGCATTGCCGTTGCGCTCAAACCTATACACGCCGTTGCGCTCCCACGACTCGGCAAGCCTGGCTTCAACTTCCTTAAAATCATACTTTCCGCTCATAGGCCCAAACCACAAAGCAAGTTGGCGCTTCTCCAAAGAAAGCAGCACCAGACTAATCTTCAAGGCGTGATAATATATCTCTTTCCATGCATAAAAACAGAAGATGCTGTAGACCAGGCTGCCAACTAATATTAATCTATCCTTAAATACTAAAATGAATGAGATGAACAAGATTGCGTCCCTGCCATATATGAAGAAATGGCTTATAGTGGCATCTCTCCTTGGAATCATATCGGGCGTATCTGCCCTTGTGTTCTACTACGCGATAATCGCCGCGGAGCACATATTTCTTGGGTCTTTCGTAGGGATGAGCATACCGCGTCCTGCAGGTGAAGGTGGCATCTCAGGCTTCGTATACGATGTCAAAAATTTCTGGTACATACCGATAAGCATAGTGATTGGGGGTATTCTATCCGGTGCAATAGTATACAAATTTGCTCCTGAAGCAGAAGGGCACGGTACCGACGCGGCAATAAAGTCATTCCATTACGACCAGGGAAAAATACGCCGCAGAATACCTCTTGTGAAGGGAATAGCATCAGCAATAACGATAGGTTCAGGGGGCAGTGCCGGACGTGAAGGCCCGACTGCACAGATATCGGCAGGGATAGGCTCGTTCATAGCGGATACAATAGGCCTAAGCGATAATGACAGGAGGATGGCAGTTGCAGTATGCATAGGCGCAGGGATAGGGACTATATTTAAGGCTCCAATAGGCGGGGCAATACTCGCAGCCGAAGTACTGTACAAGAGGGATCTCGAGACAGAGGTAATATACCCATCAATAATAGCCAGCGCGATAGGATACTCAATCTTCGGCTCTGTAGTCGGCTTCACACCAATATTTGGCTATAACCTTGTACCATTCAGCGTGCTCCGCCTTCCCATGTACGCCATACTTGGCATAGTCACAGGACTTCTTGCGATACTGTACATAAAGACATTCTACGGCATTCATGAATTTTTCAATAAACTGCGGATAAGCAGGTACGCAAAGCCTGCGATGGGCGCATTTGTGGTGGGGATCCTTGCGCTCTTCTTTCCAGAGATAATGGCCACTGGCTACGGATGGGTCCAGATACTCATGAGCGGCTCACTGCAGCAGATTCCAACATTCGGCGCACCGCTTCTCCTGATGCTTATCCTCCTTCCATTTGTAAAGATTGTAGCTACCTCTTTCAGCATAGGTTCAGGGGGCAGCGGGGGCGTATTCGCACCTGGGATAGAAATCGGGGCAAGCGCAGGGCTCCTTGTCTTCCTCATGTTCCATGCCATAAATCCGTCTCTTGCAGCAATAGCTGTGCCATTCGTAATAATAGGCATGCTCTCCTTCTTCGGTGCCGCAGGAAAGGCGCCAATATCAGTTCTTATAATGGTGGTTGAGATGACAGGCAGCTTGCAGCTTCTTCCAGGCGCAATGATAGCCGTTCTGATAGCATACTTCGTATCTGGCGACAATACCATATACCGTTCGCAGGTTCCTACAAGAAAAGACTCCCCAGTTCATTTTGGCGAATACAACGTCCCCATGCTTACTGGAATGACAATAGAGGGCATAGGGCTGCATGACATATCAATAAGTCCCATCTCAACAGTATCCAACGCTACCAGGAAGATGAAGATGGAGGGTCTAGCGTCCCTTCCTGTGGTAGAGAAAGGAAAGCTGATAGGCGTAATCTATCTACTTGACATAAACAATACCAGAGGTTCGGAGAGAATCCGGACATTAATGAGAACAGGCAGCACATACCTTAGGCTTCAGAATACTGCAGATGAGGCATGGGAGGTTATGGTAAAGAACAAGAGCACATGGGTTTCAGTGGTGGAGAAGGGCAGGTATCTTGGTGTAGTTACACTTGACAGCATACTCAAATGCTACAAAGGCAAGATCGCATCGCTTCGCAGGAATCAAAAATAAGCCAGCGCACTTCCAAATCCAAAATATCAGCCGCCAGCCTCTTCATCGCCAGGGCTTAACATATAGAAACATTTAAATATCTTACTGCTATTTATTATATAGCTTATTTTAGAAAGGTTTAAAAATTAATCTGATGTTTAAGCATGGTGAGAACGATGACAAACCAGAAAAAAGATTTAAGACAGGAGAAAAGCGATGACTTCGAATTGTTAGCTGACTCTGCACACCCTGCACAGCAGAGACCGTATACAGTGAGGAGGGAGAGCTCGAATCCGGCTGATATAAAGCACTGCCCAAGTTGCGGCAGCACTGATGTAATATTCGATAACGAGAAGGGAGAGTACGTATGCAACAACTGCGGTCTGATAATAGAGGAGAACGTAACTGACGTAGGTCCTGAATGGAGGGCTTTCGACAGCGATCAGAGGAATTCAAGGGCAAGGACCGGTGCCCCTATAAAGTACATGAAACCCAACAAAGGCCTTGTAACAGAGATTGATATGTACAATAAGGATATACGTGGCACGAAACTGCCGTCCAAGCGCCAGGCCCAGCTATACCGCATGAGGAAGTGGCATAAGAGGGCAAGCATAGCAAGCTCAAGCGAGCGAAACTACATAATAGCCATGCCTGAGCTGAACAGGGTGGCGAGCTATCTCGGGCTTCCGGACAACATAAGGGAGCAGGCTGCACTTCTATACAGGCAGTGTGTAAAGAACAACCTGATACGTGGCAGGCCTATAGAAACAGTAGTGAATGCAGCATTATATGCTACATGCAGGAAGACAGGCATGCCAAGGACTCTGGATGAGATAGCGCAGATATCTGGCGTTCCAAAGAAGGAGATAGGCAGGTCATTCAGGGTTATTGCCCACGAGCTTAATCTGAAGATACCACTGACGGATCCATCAAGCTACGTACCAAGATATATATCCGCGCTGAAGCTTAGCGGAGAAGCACAGGAGAAATCGATGCTCCTCTTGAAGCAGGCCATGAAGAAAGGCCTTGTTAGCGGCAGGAGCCCTACCGGGGTCTCTGCTGCTGCGGTATATATAGCAGGCGCGCTGGTCGGAGAAAGGCGTACCCAGAAGGAGGTGGCAGACGTGGCAGGGGTAACCGAGGTTACGATAAGGAACAGGTACAGAGAGCTGAAGAAGGAGCTTAACATAGACGTAAACCTCTGATGGCACAATGTCCAGTGCAGCAGGGCCAGCCAGGATTTGGCTGGCATTTTCTATATTTTCCTTTATACTAGGCATGGTCTATGCGTCTTCAAGCACCTCAATAGGATCTCAGAACTATACTGTAGCATATGCAAATTCTACAATCAACAGCACAGCCAATTACATAGAGACAATAAACCAGAGCGGCTACCTCATATTCTATCCGAATCTATCGAAGGCATATTCATACCTGGAAAAGGCCAGGGGCATATACACGAAATCCCCTTCGGCTGCAGTTGCGTATGCAGATCAGGCGGAGGCCTCTGCCAGAGAGCAGTATGCTGCCATGGCACAGTATAAGCTCTATTCGTTTGCAGCAGCCGCTATCTTTACCTTGGTCATGGGCGCAATCCTATACCTTTTCATGATACCTGTTAAGAGAAAGGGCAGCAGAAAGGCACATGCAAGAACGGCAAAGGGAAAGCCGGCGCGAAAGAAGGCTAAGAAGAATTCTGCCTGAGGCTATACATCCGCCCTCTCCAGGTTATCCTGCGCATAAAAGCTGCGCACGAAAGATTATAAACATATAAAAACGGCATCAGCGCAGACGCTATAATTACACTTGCAGTAGCATCTCCTCCTATCCTCCTCTTTGTCCTGTATGCTGTTATTGCTGCATGGAGGAGCAACACCAGATAAATAGGATTGTATAATGAAAGAGCTATTCCTGTAACTATCAGCAACGATTCGGAAGAGTAGTAGACCAACCCTACATAAAGGTTTCTCCTTTGCCCAAGCACGCTCAATGCTGCCTGCCTATTTGACCACTCGACAAACTCCGGAAAAGTATCAACCGATCCAACTTCAGGGTGATATCTTTCAATATACCATATTCCCAGCCCATCTTTCTTTGCCATCTTCATTATTGTTATGTCATCAGAGACTGAGAATTCAGATTCGAGGAAGAACTTCATCCTCTTCTCTCCTGCTACGAGGCTTCTCCTGAAGGCCATCGATCCGCCCCATACAAACCTTGTCGCATCGCTCTCCATTAGCCCCTCTCCTACAAAACCCCACGCAAATTTGATGAGAGATACAATACCCCCCTCTGGTACAAAACGCGGAAACATTGTAGATACTCCTACGCTCCTATCAGCTAAAGGCATAACAAGCTCAGAAAGCCATCTTCTGCCTACCCGTATATCCGAGTCCGCCACTACATATACATCATATCCAGGATTCATCTTAATGGCGCTTGCTATTGCCCTGACCTTCCCGCTGCACCTGCTGCATTGCACATTTGATATGATGTGGCGCATTTTCGCTTTCTCTATTGCTTCAACTGCCGGGTCATCCCTATCATCGACTACTGCTATGGCCCTGAAGTCCGGATACTCCTGCATTTTTATTGACTTGAGATTCGCAACCAGGCCGCGGTCCTTGCCCCGGCAAGGAACTATAACAAGTACACGCGGCAAATATCTTCCCTGGCTCTGCACCGTCTTACTCTTCCTATTTCCGCCCTTCAACTTAATCGTATCTGCCGCAAGCATCAAGGCAAATATTGCTGAAACGGCGATTATATAATACTGCAAAAGTGCGCCCAATTTTCCACCTTTCCAATCTGCAAACATTTATATTATTCTAATCAGACTGATAACCATATGCCATACCACAGTTTCGAGACTATAATACTGCCTTCGTTTCTCGCATTCGTAATAACCATAATAGGGACAGAGTTCATAATGGTATACCTTAAAGGTGCAGGCATAATAGCAGAAGACAGAAACAAGAGCAAGCCTGTGATACTTCCAAGCAGCGGAGGAGTGGCTGTGGCATTTGGGCTTATAGTTGGCATACTGTCATACACGTTCGGCGGGTCTTTCCTATTTGTCCCTGTTCTTGATGTAGAGAAACTTCTTTCGATAGCACTCTCAATAGTCCTGATAACATTCGTGGGCTTCCTTGACGATGTAAACGTGAAAAGCCACAGGGTCGCAAGCACAGGTATAAAGGATATACGGCAGGGCTTAAGGCAGTGGCAGAAGCCGCTCCTTACTTTTGTCGGTGCCCTTCCCCTCATGGCGATAAACGCCGGCGTAGAAGTTGTCTTTGTTCCATTTATTGGGAGAATAGCGCTAGGAATATTCTATCCTTTGTTAGTGCTCCCAATAGCAATAATATTCGTCTCCAACTCCTTCAACCTCCTGGGAGGGTTTGATGGATTACAGCCATCAATGGGCGCAATAGCTGCGCTCGGCCTGGTAATATACTCTTTCTTCTACGGAAATTACATGGGGCTATTCCTTTCTTCGATACTGCTTGCATCCCTATTGGGATTTATCCCATTCAATACATATAGGGCAAAGATAATTCCAGGTGACAGCTTCACATACGCAGTAGGGGCATCACTTGTGGCTGTAATGGTCATGGGCAATGCGGAGGCGTTCGGCATTATAATATTCGTGCCGTGGATCCTGGAGTTCTTCCTGCATCTGCGCAGGAGATTCAAGGTATCGGATCTTGGCATACGCCAGAAGGATGGCACATTCAAGGCTCCATACGGCAGAAAAATATACAGCCTCACGCATGCGGTAATGAACCTCAAGCCAATGAGGGAGAAAGATATAACACGCTACCTATCCGCAGTCGAGGTTATGTTTGTGCTTCTGGGGTTTGGACTTAAGCTTGCCGGATTACTCTGACGTACAAACCTGGATCCGTCAAATATCAACCTGACATCATCAGCTTTTATTGTCTTCCTTCCAGCATGCTGCGCATACATGCGCGACCTTTCAGTCATCTGTTCAGCAAGCTTCTCTATCTCCACCTCCAATCTTAGAACTGCGTCTTCCGTAACCTTCTCTGCGCCAGCCTCACGTATAAACTGCTCCATCTCATAAAGACTAAATGATTTTTTTATCACAGTATTACCCCAAGGAAAAAAGACAATAGAGTTGAAAGGAAAACCTTTAAATTCATATTCCGGTGCCCATAATAGCGGCATTACCAGAAGTTTTACTGGAATATCCATTTTGCAGAGGTAATCAATACTTCTTACGCACAGCCTCAGGTGGAATTTGCCATATGCTGCTTACTTGTAGCGCAGTATGGCCCCTATGCCTTTGAAGCCCATCAGGAACTCCTTCCCATAGGAACTCTCGGAAGATACAAATACCGTATCAACCCCTCCCTCATCGGCAAGGCCTACCAGCTCTGCTATCGCATCCTCGCTCGAAACTGGGTCAAGGGTCCCACCACATTCATGTCTCTTCTGCTTTACTTCGCTCTCCATGCTCTTTACTATCTGGTTGCACGAGCTGCATTTATACTCAACCATGTACATCTCCAGGTCATTGTTTATTATGAGAGTGCCTGCTTGGTTCGCGAGAAGTGCTTTCTTGGTGTTCTCATAGCCGTATGTTGCCAATCCTCCATGGGATATCTCCTGGATGAACCTCTCTATGACCCTCCTTTCCATGTACGCTTCCTGCTCCTTGAGCAGATCCGAGGCCTTCTCCACAAGTTCGTTGAGCCCGAACTCATCCGTATATCCTGTATCATATACCCCAAGAATCTTTATCTGATAGTTCAGTGTGTTGGATTTCACAAAGCCCTCTTTGGTCGGTCCAGGTCCTCCAACTATAAGTCCCTTCACCTTGAACTGGCTCTGCTCGAATATGGAGTTTATTATCTCGGAAACACGCGAATAGTACTCGCCTATGCTCTCCTCAATTATCCTCTCGTACCGCCTTGCCGATTGCCCTCCCTTGCGCACTTTCGCATGAACCATCGAATTGAGCTTCTTAACAACCTGTATATGCAGACCCTTCAGGGTGGCAACAGTCGCTTCTCTGCCGTCAAGGACCACCAGGGCGTATGTATCCTTAGTGCTGACTATATCCTCTATGGGGTCCAAGAGGAATGTGGAATCGCAGCGGTATATATTTACTTTTATAGGCAGAGGAGGTTCCATTGAGAACAACTCTATTGATGTCTTTCCAGGGTTGTCGGATATGTTGCCGCAGAATACCGCAAGCCCATTCTTCGGGGTCTCCTTGTAAAGCCTAAGGTACTGTATTATCTTGTCTATAGCGCTCTGTACGTTAGTTCGTGTAGATTTTGATTTTATATTAGACGATTGGCTATATTCCTCCCGCAGCTTCGATACTTCTTCCGAAAGCTGAAAACCTGCAGGCACATAGATGCTTATTAGCTCTGTCCCAGATCCGCGTATGGACCGAAGTTTTTTAATCTCCCTAAGCATCGAGTACTCGTTTTTCATCGTTATTCTACCATGTGGAAAAGCGTCAGTAAAAGTATTTAAATAGCAATGCTAATAAATACAATAAGATGCGATATGCCGGGATTATCAACTCCACAGCAGCAGGCCGGGATACTTAGTTTCTACGATGCACCTGAGAAAGGTCCTAGGCTTAGCGCAAAGCACATACTTGTTTTTGCAGTAATATTCTCAATAATAATAATCTTCTTGGACCATGTAGTTGCACTATAGGCGATGTAGCAGCACTAGCGCGCGGAAAGAGCGGCGATTCTCTGCCATTTCATGTAAGTGTAAACGCATCCTTTCTCTTCTCGCTGACTTCTCCGCTCTCAGAGAGCAGGTACAATATCGCCCGTATCCCTTCTTCATCTATGCCTGTCTTTGCGGATAGGTCGGTAGTCTTTGACGTGCCATTGCCTATGAGCTTTATGAGCTGAGGGCCGTTCTTCTCCATGAATGACCTTAGCACTATATAGAATTTTCTATTGAAGGCACGTGTGCCGAGAACATGTCCTTTCCGTATACTCTCCTCCAGCGCGCTTGATATTGCCGCCGCCTGGCTCTCGCTCTGTAGTACTATATAACCTTCTTTCTCGAGAGTGGCAACCTCATCAATCTCTGTTACTGGCGTGTAGCCTGCCGGGGGCTGCCGCACATAGGCTGTGCTTCTGGGCTGCTGGTAGGCTTTCGCCTGTGGAGCTTGGGGAATACTCTGCGGGCTCTTCTTCCGCATAAGGAAGTTGTCATAAACATCCTTGGAAATGCTGTATACCTTATTCCCTTCCTTGCTGTTGAAGAGATTCACGAACTTTTTCTGAAGCAGGGATTTCATCACGGATTTCTCATCCTGTGTAAGGAGCTTGTTTACATTCTCAACAGTCCTCATCTGATACCTTAGCGTGTCTATTTTTTTAAGCACCGCAATTTCACTCTGCGAAGGAGTCAATGGCGCTCTTCTTGCCGGTTGCTGTGCTGAGGCTCCAGCCTCATTTTCCTCCCTGTAAACGTCATCCTTCCGCATTACCCTATAACTTCCGTCATTGCTTCTGAGGAATTCCACTTCCTGCCCTTCGGAGAGTTTCATGGACTTGACAAGCTCATCCGGAAGGTTTACAATCAGCTTGTTGCTCTTTGTCCTATATATCTTAACCAATCAACCATCATCGCAGTCAAATGCACATAAATTATCCCATGGAAAGTATAAAAAGTTAGCACAATATAGAAAGTAGGTGGTCATTTGCGATACGCTGTCGCACGCGCTGCAGATTTCCTGAAGCTTGATAAGAGGAGGGATGTATTCTCCACGAAGAGGAGCAACGGCCGTGTCATGGTCTTCGGAGGATCATCCAGGTATCACGGTGCGGTAGCGCTAGCATCACTCGCGGCACTGAAGGCCGGCGCAGGCTATGTTGTATCAATGGTTCCTAAGAAAATACTCGTTGAAGAGAGGGCGGTTTCACCTAACATAATAGTGATGCCTTCAGGCATGAGCCACCTGTCTTTCGGAAAAGCCGCAATGGGGGAGATTGAAAAGTCGGATTCTGTTATAATAGGTCCTGGTGCGGGAAGGGATCCGCCAACGCTGCGTGCATGTGCGTCTGCCATAACCTACGCGTGCCTTGCAGGGAAGAATCTCGTCATAGATGCTGATGGTCTTCTTGCAATCAATGGAAGCATCAATTCTGGAAGAAAAGAAAATGTAGTTCTCACCCCGAATGACAAGGAAGCCAAAGCACTTGCAGGAACAGCAGTGGATGCAGAGGGCCCATCCAGTATGCCAAAAAGAATAAAGATTGCAATCCATATCGCAAGAACATATAATGCATCCGTAATACTGAAAGGCCATAAGAGCATCGTGACCGATGGGGCCAGAGTAAAGGTTATAGTGCCAAAGACCGCAACCCTTGCAACTATGGGAACAGGCGACGTCCTGTCAGGGATATTATCCTTCTACCTACTCCAGTCAAGCAATGCTTTCGATGCCGCTGTCGGTGCGGCATACCTACACGCAATGGTCGGAGATTACATAGCAGCAAACTTCGGGGAGCATGCAATAGCATCAGATATAATAGATAACATCCCTGCAACTATATCATGGATAAGTCGAGGCAACAAGGATATTCGCAAATAACTATTTAATGCTGAATAATTAAATTATGAAGTTGATTGGATGACCAATGAACCTTATTCATATATGCTAGATGATTTTATCCATCGCATATGCGAAAGGGTAAAGGATTGCCATCCAGAGGTTAATCTCGGAGAGCCTGAAATCCGTTCCTCTGTCTCATGGCAGAAGGCAGCTGACAAAGATATTGCCTCTTCAATAGCATTCAAGATATCTAAAATACTTGGAAAAAATCCAAGAGAGATAGCGGACGGGCTCTTCAAGAGCGCAGAGATACAGGGAAATATACCATACAGAATAAGCAGCGAGAACGGTTACATAAACGCAAGATTCGACAGGGCGAAGTTTTCAGAAGCTGTGCTTCAGCATATCAACCTTGTAACTACAGCACACCAAGAGGGTACGGGATCTAAGCCCAAAGGCCTTTTGCTTGCGGAGTTTCCCAGCGTGAATCCAAACAAGCCGTGGCACATAGGTCATCTCAGGAACGCTCTGCTAGGCGATTCCGTATCAAAGATAATGGAGGCAGAAGGGTTCTCGGTGATACGGCAGGATTACATAGACGACCTAGGCCTCCAAGTTGCGGAAAGCGCATGGGGCTATATCAAGCTAAACGGCGAGCCTGACAAAAAATTTGACCAGTGGCTTGGGGAGCAGTATGTTATAGTAAACAAGGAGATGGAACGCGAGAGTGTAAAGGAAGAGGTTAATCATGTGCTCAAGCTCATGGAAGAAGGCAATTCAAGCGAAGCGAAGACCGCCCGCCTTATCGCTGAAAGATGCGTAGTCGCGCAATATACCACCGCATTCAAATACGGCATATATCACGACATACTGGTCTGGGAAAGCGACATAATAAGGGAAAGGCTTCTTGAGCAAGCAATCGATCTGCTTGAAAAGAAGCATTTCATAGAGAACGTGATGGAGGGAAAATACAGAGGATGCAAGATAATAAACCTGTCAAATATCAGGAGAAGCGGATCGGCTCTCGCAGAGGGTCTTGAAGAGAGGGACGACGAGGCAAAAGTCTTAGTCAGAAGCAACGGCGCTGCAACATACTTGGCAAAAGACATAGCCTTCCATATGTTTAAGTTCGGTCTTATAGGCAAAGAGATGCGAATGGGCATATTCATGGAGAAGCAGCCAAACGGCAGACCGCTGTATACAACATCTGCTCACGGCGAGGCGCATCCGCAGCCCGCATGCGATATAGCGATAAACGTAATAGGCTCCGCACAGGACTATCTGCAATTGCTACTAAAGTCCGCATTTATTGCGATGGGCATGGACAGCATTGCGAATAAGATAATACATCTGTCTTACGGCGAGGTCAATATAGAAGGCTCCGATCTTAGCGGCAGAAGGGGAGGATGGCTTGGTGAAGGGCGCAACTACACTGCTGACGATCTACTTGCCGTCACCTCGTCCAAAGCCGCAGAGCTATTGCAGAACAGCAAGAAGTTTGAGATCAGCGAAGGCATTGAAGATACAGCAATAAAGATAGCGCTATCTGCGATAAAATTTGAGTTCCTTAAGATATCCCCTGAGAGGCGCATCACATTCTCGTGGGAGAAGGCGCTTAAGTTTGAGGGAGAGACAGGTCCATACTGCATCTATACATATGCGAGGGCTCGCAAGGTTCTCAAGAATGCTGGATACGTATCTGATCAGAACATGACGCCAGACTGCTCAGCTATCACTGAAGGCGAGGACTATATCCTGATAAAGCTACTTGCGGCAAAGGGTGAGTGCATAAGAAAGGCTGCGCGCGAATTTCGGCCCGATCTGATTGCTGATTACCTAATATCAATATGCTCTTCATTCAGCAGATTTTACGAAAAATACCCCGTACTCAAGGGCGGCGACAGCAAAGAATTTCGCCTCGGCCTTGTAAATGCCGTCTCGATGACAATAAAGGAGCTTCTTGCACTTCTTGGAATAGTAACTGTGGAGTCTATGTAGAGCCACCTTTATCTGCAGCCTCTAGCGCCTTGGCTACCTCTTTCGATTCATCATGCTCTATTCCGTACCTCTTCCTGAAGAAAGTGGCAATATTGTGTATATCTCTTTCCAGAAATTCCTTAGCCCTCGGATGATCTATGCTTACTGCCTGCCCGAAATCTATTATGTAAGGCTCATTATTCTTTACAAGTACATTGTACTCGCTCATATCCCCATGCACCAGCCCATAGCTGCTCAACTTGCGTACCGATTCGAATATCACCTCAATTATTCTCTCAGGATGCTCTGATTTCATATCCTTCAACTTTGGGGAAGGCACTCCATCCTCTCCTATAAATTCCATTGCGAGCACATTTCCATTTGCATAATACGGTCGAGGTGCCATTACCCCGGCTTCCTCCGCTATCTTCAGATTTCCGTATTCCTTCCTGCACCATATGCCTATGAGCTTATTTACGTCCGTGCTCTTCCCTGAAAACCTTCTGTCTCCTCTTATATAATCTTCCCTCTTACCGAAGCTTGAGGTTTCCATCCTGAATATCTTGAGGAGCACAACCTCCTCCTTCACCCTGTTTCCATTCTGTGCTAGGTAGATATCCGCTTCCTTGCCGCTTGCTATCTGGAAGTGTATTGACGAGATTATGCCTATCCCGAAAAGTTTCTTCAGGCTGGCGGCTGTCCTATCGTCTATCGATGAGCTCCCAAACTTCATCACTTCCTTCAACGTAAATCTGTCCCTATCAGGCCGCTTCCTCTTGCTTACCATGCGTGACATGATACAACATCTCTCCCAACATTTCTATATTTATTCTTTGCCTGAGCAGTCTCACCATGGGTGTGCGCATAATTGCAGACAACAGGGAAAGATCCGAGAGTATCCTGGAAACCCTCCTCGCGATGGATTCGTCAGTTGAGATCCTGCAGCTGCCTGTAGGTGATTATGTTCTCTCCGATAGGATATGCGTGGAGAGGAAGCGTTCATCAGACTTCGAAAACTCAATAATAGATGGCCGTCTCTTTGAGCAGGCAAAACGCCTTGCAGAAGGGTTCGAGAGACCTGTAATGATAATAGAAGCTTCAGAGCAGCAGCCACGCATAAGGCACAACGCGCTGGTTGCCGCGGTGCTTAAGCTCTATGCTACATATGGCATACAGGTGATATTCACGGAGAGCGAGGAGGATACGGCATTTACCCTGCACAAGATAGCTGAATTCGAGCAGGAAGAGAACAAGAGGCAGCCTGTGATAAGGGGGCAGAGAAGGAAACGTACTGATTATGACATACAGTTGAGTATCCTTAGTTCTATACCGGGCATAGGTGAGAAGCTTGCTTCATGCCTCCTCTCGAATTTCGGAAGTGTGAAGAACGTCATGATGGCAGATACCAAAGAACTGCAGAAGGTCAACAAGATAGGCAGGAAAAAGGCTGAAGCCATATACCGCTCCCTTAACGGCGCGCCTAGCAACGGGGCATTCAAATGAGACTTATAGAGAGAATATTCAATGGCGGGGAACAGGGCATCATAAAGAGGAGCAAGGTAATAGCAGAACACGCTAAAAAGGCTAATGCACTAATGCTCCAGGTAATATCTGGAAAGAGTGACATATCAGGAATAAGGAGGCTCGAGAGGCTCTCGGATTCGGAGCTATTCAACCTCACCAACTCCGTCACATCAGGCGCAATAGCACCTAACCTGATAGATGACGTCATAAGATTCCTGAACACCGAGGACGATATAGTTGACAATATATTCAACCTTTCAAGGGCAGTTATACGCTACGATGGCGGTTCGCCTGCGATTAGGAAGTACCTCAACTCAAATCTCGGCAAGTTCAATCTATTCACAGACAGGGCAATCACTCTTCTTATAGAAATGCACTCCGCAGATAGGATTTCCGAGATGAGGAAATTCAGGACAGAGATAGAAAAATACGAGAGGAAGGTTGACGACGTGAAGGATGCAATGCTGAACTATGCGTACGAGGCCAAGCTAAACTACAAACAGTTTGCGCACATCACCGACATAGCGTATCTGGGAGACAACATACTGGACAGCTGCGAAGATTCTGCCGACAGGCTGCTGGGAATAATGCTCTCGATAGCTACATGAGTGTGATGAGTTGATAAGTGCGCTAACGTATGGCATGGCCCTCCTATTAATAGCACTTGTCTCAGGAAACAACCTCACCGCATGCTCTGGTTCAATAATAGCAGGCAGAATCGTGGGAAAGAAAACAGGGATAATGCTTACGATAGCAGGATACTCTCTAGGTTTCCTATTGCAGGGAAGCCTACTTAGCACAGGCATTAACGCAATACTGCCCGTAAGATCGGATCAGAGCATACTCCTTGCGCTTAGCATAGCAACCCTGATATTTCTGATAGCCCACCGTTTCAGGGTGCCTCAATCACTCTCAATAACATTATCAATGACCGCACTTGGGATAAGCACAGCGTTAGGCCTAGCTGTAGACTGGAGCTTTATAGCATATATGATCACTTTCTGGATCGTTGCTGCCTTTCTATGCGCAATATTTGCATTTGCAACAATGCGGGCTACAAGAGGTTTCATGTCAAAGGTAAGAATATGGAAGGCATTGTCTTCTGTTAAGATGCTTCTTATCCTTATATCCTTCTTTACTGCATTTACACTTGGCGCCAATACTATAGGGTTCCTGTACGTTTCGCTTCCCGGCAGGGTATCCGAATTTATGATAATAGCGGCAATCATATTCGGTTCTTTTGTCTTCAGCGCAGGAGAGATTAAAAGAGTAGGCAGCGACATACTGCCGTTAAGATACCTCAATGCCCTTGTCTCCCAATCGATATCAGTGCTTCTGGTCGAAGCCGCAACCCTGTCCAGCGTGCCATTGTCAAATACGCAGACGTTCATAGCAAGTCTCTATGGATCTGCCGTTAGCTACAGGACAAGAATAATCCGCAAGCGCCCTGCGGAGACCATACTATTTACATGGATCATAACTTCCATAGTAAGCTTTAGTGCAGGCTTCATCCTCGCTAAGATACTCCTATAAAGATATAATTGACACCTGCGACCAAACTGGCGAAATCAGTTTATTATTCTTTTCATTTAAGGTTATAGTGCAAGTATTGTGCAGGCTGGTGCCAAACCAATGGTAACCCTGCAGATTTATCAATTGGAGGATACCAAATGAATATACAGTCAAAGATATTATTCTATATAATAGCCGTACTGGGCGTACTTCTCTTTGGCACAGGAGGAACCTATATAATAGGTTCCCACGGCGGTTTCAGCGTAAATGTCAATTCCCCGCTTACAGCGCTTTACTTCACCATCGTGACTCTCTCTACTGTGGGATACGGCGACATAGTTCCAGTCTCAGCCGTTGCAAGGATATTTGTCATAATACTTATAGTCTCAGGCTTAACAATATTCCTAAGCGCCATAACGTTTCTTGGAAGTGATTTCATGAATTCAAAAATAGACCAGTTATCAGGGGGAATAGCCTCTGTCGAGCGCAAGTTCCTGAGCAACCATATAGTCCTTATCGGGACAGACACAACCAATGCGTCAATAGCGAAGAAGCTGAAGAAGGCAAAGCAGAAGTTCATAATAATAACTTCTGATAAGGTGGTATTCGACAAGCTAAGGGAGCATGGCTACAAGGCATACGTGGCAGATTCAACGTCAGTTCAGGACATGAAGAAATTCGAGCTTCACAAGGCAAAGGAGATAATAATAGATCTC
This sequence comes from Microcaldota archaeon, assembly GCA_021850805.1. GTDB lineage: Archaea > Micrarchaeota > Micrarchaeia > Micrarchaeales > CABMGC01 > JAKBQS01. The sequence continues at coordinate 66,867 of JAJZKO010000003.1, forward strand.
AAGGATAATTCCAGGACTGTATATTCAGTAATAGTTGCAAGAGATATCGCAAAGAATGTAAAATTGAGGATAATAGCGACAAACGAGGATACAGAGAGGCACCTAAAGGAAATGGGCTACAATAACGTGATAAACCCTGCAGAGGCAATTGCGATGGAGATAGTGGCCAGCATGGGTGTGAAGGTTTGAGCAAGACTGGCGGAACAGGCTCGAAAGCTGAAAAGAGGGCAGACTTTACCGAACTTTTCGCAAAGCTTAACTCCTCAGAAAACGGAATAAAAGAGACCGAAGCAGAGAAGCGCATACAGAAGTACGGCTACAATGAGATAATAGAGAAGAAGAAGAGCCCCATATTCCTCTTCCTGAAGAAATTCACAGGCCCGATACCATTCATGCTGGAAATAGTCATAGTGATAACCTACCTGATAAATGACTACAAGGATCTTTACATAATAGCCGCACTCCTCGTCTTCAATGGCATAGTTGGTTTCCTTGAGGAATACAGGGCTGACAGTTCAGTGGAACTCCTGAAGAAGAGGCTCCAGGTTATGACCCGCGTCCTCAGGTCAGGAAAGTGGAAGCGCGCAGAGGCGCGCACCCTTGTGCCAGGAGACATAATCCGCGTCAGGATAGGCGATATAGTTCCAGCAGACAGCGCAGTAATATCGGAACAGGATCTACATCTTGACCAATCCATACTTACCGGCGAAGCAATGCCTGTGAAGAAACAGGAGGGCAGCACCATATACTCTGGTTCTGTTGTCAAGGAAGGTGAGGCTCTGTGCATCGTCACAGGAACAGGATACAATACCTACTACGGCCATACGACAAAGCTGGTCCAGGATGCAAAGCCCAAGCTGCATCTGCAGGGGGTGATAATGGGCATCGTAAAGAACCTCATAGTCATGGATCTCGCTGTAGCTGCGATAATATTTGCATATTCCTTCATCTTTCTGCACCTCGGCATAACCGAATTGCTTCCGTTTGTCCTAGTCATAATAATAGCATCGGTTCCTGTCGCACTGCCCACGGCGTTTACTGTAACCATGGCAATTGGGACGGAGAAGCTGACAAAGAAGTCCGCCCTTGTTACGAAGCTTGAGGCAATAGAGGAAGCATCCAACATGAATGTAATATGCTTCGACAAAACCGGAACAATAACAGAGAACATGCTTCAGGTAAGGGATGTATTCTGCGCTGCAGGCGTGGCAGAAGAGGAGGTTCTACTGGCTGCCGCGCTCGCATCAAGGGCCGAAGACAACGATCCAATAGACAATGCCGTCTTAGGCTCCGCCGCACAGAAGGGTGTCAACATCAAACCATACGCGCAGGAGAAATTCATCCCGTTCAAACCTGCCACCAAAATGTCAAGTGCAGATATACGCTATAAGTCGGGAAGCATGAAAGTCTACAAAGGCGCATACCAGGTAATAGCGGGAATTGCAAAGCAGAACCCCAGCGAAGCAAAAATAATGGAAGCAAAGGTGGCGGAGTTTTCAAGGAAGCAGTTCAGGACTATAGCCGTTGCAGAATCCAAGGGAGGGAAAGCGCGGTTCCTCGGAATACTTGCCCTTTATGACAGGCCCAGAAAGGACGCCAAGAAGACAATCTCGGAGATAAGGGCACTTGGCATCAGGGTAAAGATGCTAACAGGGGACAATGTGCACATAGCCGAAGAGATTGCAAAGGAAGTGGGGATAAGCGGCAAGGTTGCCGACATAGCAAAGCTGAAGAAGATGCCTCACGAGGAGATGCTGAAAGAGATAGATAACACCGAGGTATTTGCCGAGATATACCCTGAAGACAAGTATACTATAGTAAAGGCACTGCAGGAGAAGGGCTATAGGGTCGGAATGACAGGAGACGGTGTGAACGACGCGCCAGCGCTTAAGCAGGCGGAAGTTGGGATAGCAGTGGCAAACGCTACAGACGTGGCGAAGAGCGTTGCAGCTATAGTCCTTACAAAAAACGGCGTTGAGGTAATAAATGACGCAGTGGTGGAGAGCAGGAAGATATTCGAGCGGATGATGACTTATACGATGGTGAAGATAACAAGGGTGATACAGATAGTATTCTTCATAATGCTAGCGCTCTTTGTGCTTGGCACCATCCCAATACTGCCTTTTGAGCTTATACTGCTTATCTTTACCAATGACATAGTGAACATAGCAGTTGCAACAGACCACACCATATACTCATCGATGCCTGATACATGGGACATAGGCAAGATCATGCGCTCCTCATTCATAATGGGCTTTATGATGCTCATCGCCTCGCTTGCCTTCATACCACTTGGTTTCATCCTTGGCCTCGGCGTGGCAGCATTCCAGACGTTTGACTTCCTTATGATTAATATAACGGATAACCTACTATTTTATGCTGTACGCGGAAGGGAGAAGCTATTCGGCCTGAAGCCGACAAAGACATTGGTCGCAGCATCTGCTTTTGGAATAGCATTCGGAATAACTGTATCATATCTAGGTATACTGGTAACAGGCATAAGCGCATTCACGATAGCATCGCTTATAATATTTGCAATAATCCTTATGCTCCTATTTGATGTGATAAAATCTTTTATATTCCGAAAAGTCGTAAAGTGGCAGACGCTAGCCGGTAACCAGTGATATGTTCAAATATTCTTTAGTATGTATCTGCCGACTTCTGAGCACTTCGAGTCACCGCCTATGTCATAGGTCTTTATCCCGCTTTCCAGAGAAGCTGTGACTGCGCTCTCTATACTCTCTGCCGCGCTCTCACATCCCATCCACTCAAACATCATCTTAGCAGAAAGTATAGTTGCAACAGGATTGACCTTGTCGAGCCCGGCATATTTCGGTGCAGATCCGTGGACAGGTTCAAACATTGCATACCCATCCCCTATGTTGGCGGAAGGCCCTACTCCTATTCCGCCTACAATCATTGCCGCTTCATCGGATAATATATCCCCAAATAGGTTCTCGGTTACTATAACATCGTAAGATTCCGGATTCTTTATCAGCCATTGCGCCATGGCATCTACATGCGCATCATCCATATGCACTTTCTTATGGCCTGCACCGAGACCGTATATACTATTCTTGAAGAGTGCATCAGAGACCTTAAGTATATTGCCCTTGTGCACTATTGTAAGGTGTTTCCTCCTTTTCTCTGCAAGATTTAGGGCGAATTCCCCTATCCTCAGGCTGCCCCTTCTTGTAATTACCCTCATTGCGGCTGCAGTATTCTGCGAGACCATAAAATCAATGCCGCTGTACATTCCTTCTGTATTCTCCCTCACTATAACGAGGTCTACGTTCTCCTTTACTGCCGGCACACCCTTTCTAGTCTTGCAAGGTCGTACATCAGCATATAAACTGAACATCTTCCTTATCTTTACCGCAGCGCTAATCTCAGATCCCGCACCTTCCGGAGTTGTCATGGGTCCCTTCACCACGCAATCAGATCTCTTCAGAAGGTCTATAGTTTTCTGCGGCAAATTAGTTCCGTATCTGCTTATGCAATTGTACCCTGCATCACCTACACTTATCCTTGCCCTTACTCCTGCACTTGCTGCGGCCTTCCTTATTACAGGGAGGGTGACCTTCATTATCTCAGGTCCGGTTCCATCACCTGGCAGAAACGCTATCTTCCAATCCCTTTTTACACTTTTGTTATCCATTTCCTTCAGCCTCCAGCATTATACGCCTAAGTACATAATTGAGCACGCCGCCTACCCTGCAGTACTCTACCTCAAGCTCTGATTCAAGCCTTACTACCCCCACAAACGAAGCCTCCTTTCCAGATCTAGATGTATAAGAGACCGTTACTTCCCCCTTCGGCTTAAGAGAATTCGATAGCCCTATGCTAATTGGTTTTTCTGGATCTATATCAAGGCTTGCAAAATCCTTACCTGCAGGAAACTCTATAGGGACTATCCCCATGCCTGCAAGGTTCGAGCGGTGTATTCTCTCGAAGCTCTTCGCTATGACTGCTTTCACTCCTAGGAGCGCTGGGCCTTTAGCTGCCCAGTCCCTTGAGCTTCCGGAGCCGTACTCTTTGCCTCCTATAACCACAAGCGGCACTCCTTCCTTTGCATAGCTCATTGCTGCATCATACATTGAGACTCTTTCCTTGTCGGGGAAATGAAGTGTATAACCTCCTTCCTCCCCATTCAGGAGCAGGTTCTTTATCCTAACGTTCGCAAATGTCCCGCGCATCATCACTTCGTGATTTCCGCGCCTGGATCCGTAAGTATTGAAATTCTTTTTCTCAACTCCGTGCTCTATAAGATACTTCCCAGCAGGAGAGTCCTGTGGTATGGCGCCAGCAGGGGATATGTGGTCTGTGGATAATGAGTCGCCAAAGACCGCAAGCGCCCTGGCATTCTCTATACTCGATATAGAATGCCTTGCTTTGTAGTCAAACCCTGCAAAAAATGGCGGCAGGTTTATGTACGTGCTTTTTGCGTTCCAAGGATACGTCTCCTGCTCTGCAACACTTAGCTCATCCCAGTACTTATTCACGGAGAATATGCGCTTATACTCCTCATTAAACATGGATACATCTATTGAACTGCCGGCAATTTTCCTTATCTCATAAGCGTCAGGCCATATGTCGTCAAGATAAACGTCCTTCCCATCGCTTCCGCGTCCGAGGGGTTCCCTTGTTATATCCTTAAGAACGCTCCCGGCAATGGCAAACGCAACTACCAGCGGAGGGGACATCAGATAATTTGCCCTTACTTCAGTATGGATTCTGGCTTCGTAGTTCCTATTTCCAGAGAGGACGCTTGCGGTTACTATCCCGTCATCCTTTATCGATCTTGAGACCTCTGCAGGAAGGGGGCCGCTGTTGCCTATGCACGTCGTGCATCCGAAGCCTACTAGTGAAAAGCCAAGCCTCTCCATGTACTCATACAATCCGCTCTTTACAAGGTAATCGCTGACCACCCTGCTTCCTGGCGCAAAGCTGGTCTTGACCTTCCTGTTTACCTTAAGCCCCCTCTTAACAGCATTCCTTGCAAGAAGCCCTGCACCTATCATCGCTGTAGGGTTGCTCGTATTAGTGCAGCTTGTTATGGCTGCTATAACCACATCTCCGTCCTTTATAGTCTCTTCGCTTCCGTCATCGTAGCGTATCCTTGATTCCTTAGGCGAGTTCCTCGCCTGTGCAGGAGCCTTTGCCTCTTGCACCGAAGTACTCTCCTGCGACCACCGTGCATAATCCCGTTGCGATGAGTTCTGTTCCTGCTGGGCCCCTGAAGCGCCTGCCATAAAGTTCTGGTAAAATGTGTCCGCTATAGAGCCAAGTCTTATTTCCTGCTTGGGCTGGCTTGGTCCAGAGACGCTGGGCTCTATCTCCTCAAGCTTAATCTCAATAACTTTGTTGTACTTTACATCAGCGTAGTCAATTGGGAACATTGACTGGGCAGTATAATAGCTCTTTACAAGATCTACCTGCTCTTCAGTCCTACCTGTGCTTCTCATGTACCTTAACGTCTCATCGTCAACCGGGAATATGGAGACCGTCGCTCCATATTCTGGGCACATGTTAGATACTGTTGCCCTGTCAGGAAGCGAGAGCGTCTTTATCCCATCACCGAAAAATTCTACAAATTTGCCTACTACTCCAAGTTCACGCAGCCTCTTAGTAAGGGTAAGGGCAAGGTCCATCGCAGTAACCCTTGGGTTCAGCTGCCCGGTAAGCCTGACTCCTACTACCTCAGGCATCGGAAGGGATATTGGCTGGTCCAGCAGCGCAGCTTCCGCTTCTATGCCACCTACTCCGAATCCGAACACACCAAGGCCGTTAATCATTGTAGTATGCGAATCGGTCCCAACAAGGCTGTCAGGGAAGGCAATAAGTTTTCCGTCTTTTTCTCTGAAAGTTACGCATGTGGCTATATTTTCAAGGTTAACCTGGTGACATATCCCGCCAGATGGCGGAACAACCCTGAACTGAGAAAACGCGCTGCTTGCCCATTTGAGCAGGGAATACCTCTCACTGTTCCTGCTCATCTCCATTGCCTGATTTATCTCTACAGAGTCCTCCTTGGCATAAGAATCGACTTGGACTGAGTGATCGATTATGAGGTCTACCGGTATTATCGGGTTTATAAGAGATGCATCGAGACCCTTCTGCATAAGGTATTCCCTAAGCGCTGCGAGATCCACAACCGCTGGTACTCCTGTGAAGTCCTGCATAAGTATGCGCGACACCTTGATGTGAAGGTCACCGCTGTAAGGCTTCATCTCTCCCCACCTCGCTACAGCCGTCACTTCCTCTTCGAGCACTTCTTTACCATCGCAATTGCGCAGGAGAGCCTCGAGCACAATCCGCATGGAGAAAGGCAGCTCAGATATCCTGCCTATTCCCAGGCCCCCAAGGGCGCTTATTGAATAATAGCTTACTTCCCTACCATTCGATGTTGTAAAAGTACGAATCGCGTCTGCCCTCAAATCTTCCATGAAAACACCAACCAGATGATATCTCAGCATTAAATATTAAATACGTTCTCAGCTCCGTATGGATTAGGCCAATGTACTGCCAAATCTACGCTGTCCAATCATTCTCTTAGAAATACAAGCATGTAATGCGTTCCGATATCCTGCTCCTTTTCAAGTGCAAATCCTTGCGCTTTAAGTCTGACTATTACTTCCATCCCAGATAAGCGTATCTGAACTGGTGGGCCACCTTCTGTCCTCTCTTTTTTCCAATCAAGATCTATAAACCTGCCATTCTCATTAAGAACCCTGCTTATCTCTGCCTCATATCCTACAGGCAGGTCATGGAAGGAATTGGCGGAGAAGACAAGGTCCATGCTCCTGTCGGCGAATGGCAGCCTCTCTGCCTGTACCTTGATTATTTTTGTATTTCCCAACCCAGCTAGATTTAACCTCATAAATTTGATAGCGTCATCAGATACGTCAACACAGTAAAGGGTTTTTACATACCCGCTTAGCACCAGCGCAAATCTCCCTCCTCCAGCCCCCAAATCAACTGCTTCTGAAGCCTTAATGTAATCGATATTCTCCTTTATAGCGTCAAGAAAACGCTTCTCCACTTCTGTAGATTTAAACAAATTGCGCAAATGCCTGTCTTTTCTTTCGTCCATAGGATCCATTACATCTCTTGAGATTTATCTCCCTAACTCTACGTTCTCCTCAAGGTTAGCACCGCTTATTATCGCCACAGTCCTGCTCCCCTGTAGCTTAAGCTTCCTGTAAGCTGCTACCGAGGCGACACCAGACATCTCTGCAAGTAGGCCGTACTCCTTGAGGAAGAGCCTCTGCTCCGTCTTCATCTCGGAATCAGTCACCGTAACTACTCTTCCATTCGTCTTCCGTATTGCCTTCAATGCTTCTTCACCGAATGTCGGATAGCCTACGGCTATCGCATCGGCCATAGTGTTCGGCCTTACATATCTGGGGGCAGAACCAGTTATGAACGCTTTTGCCACTGGCGCAGAGCCGCGTGCCTGCACGCCGATTATCTGCGGCATACTCCTTATCGCCCCTGAATCTAGCATCTGGGCAAGTGCTTTTCCGATGCCGCTTATAAGAGTCGCATTCCCTATCGGGACTATTATATTATCAAAACCTTTAGACTGTGCGGCAACCTCATACGCTATGGTCTTCTGCCCCTCCTTTCTGTAACAATAGTCTCCAGATACAAATGCGCCCTTTGACTTGGCATATCCCTCCGCGTTTTTCATTGCCAAATTGAAATCGCCGTCAACTTTGACTATCTTCGCCGCCCCTGTCTCTTTTATAAGGCCAAGCTTGTATCTGTTTGCATCTCTGCTTATGAAGACCCTAATCCTGAACCCTTCTATGCCGCAGTAATATGAGAGCGAGTATGCCATGTTCCCTGTGGATGCGCATGACAATTCCTCATATCCGTACTCTTTTGCCTTTGCAACCTCTATTACGCTTCCCCTGTCCTTGAATGATCTGGTAGGATTCGTAGTCTCTAACTTAAGCTGCAATCCGTCCCCTGCATCTATAAGCTTCGTTCCTCCTACCGAATATCTTCTGTACTTTCCATCAGGCAGGTAATCCAAGTAGTCCCAGAATTCATAGCCATTAATCCTGAAGCCTTTCCCATCCCCATATACGACTTCAAGGTTCGAGCCACATTTGCTGCAGAGCTGGTTTCTGTAGCTGCTTTCGTATATGCACCCGCATCCCTTGCATCTAAGGCTATACTCCAACAAACAACCTTACTGCCTCTCCCCTATTGGGAGGTATTTCAGATCAAGAGGCCCAGTATAATACTCGAGTGGCCGTATAAGCTTGTTCTCCTTCCAGTATTCAAGCAGGTGCGCACACCATCCTGTTGCCCTGCTAGCCGCAAATATAGGCGTGAACAAATCTATCTGGATTCCAGCTGCAGTATACAATGGTCCTGCAAAGAAATCTACATTGGGCCATATCCCATGGCTGGCACCAAGCTTCTCTATCATCATCTTCTCCGCCCTCAAGGCTATCTCCGTAAGCCTCCTGACTTCTTCAGCCGAATGGTCCTGGAGCTCAAGCAGATATTTCTTCAGTATCCTTGCCCTAGGGTCGTAGGTTTTGTATATTCTGTGCCCGAATCCCATTACCCGCTGCTTTCCTGCAAGTGCGTCCTCTATGTACTTTTCCGTATTGTCCGGGTTTCCTATCGCTTGCATCATCTTAAGGGCCATCTCATCCGCTTCGCCATGTAGCGGGCCTTTCAGGGTGCCTATCGCAGAAGTAACAGCAGAGTATATATCCGAGAGCGAGGAGCCAGTCACCATCGCGGAGAATGTCGACGCATTGGAGCTGTGCTCAAGCTGAAGCAGGAACATTATCCTCATTATGTCATATTCCTGCTTGGTTGGCTTCTTACCGTTTAGCATGTACATAAAATTCTCAATATGATCAAGCGATCTGTCCGGTGGCACATACTCCTCACCCTCGTTTCTGTATCTGCCTATCGCAGCGACAATGCTGGACATCTTTGATATTATCCTTATGCTCTTCCTCAGGTTTGCGTCCTCTCCAGCGTCATCAGCCTCTTCATCGAAGGCAGGGAGAAGAGAGACTGCGCTCATGAGCACATGCATAGGATCCTTCTCGCCTGCGGTATCCTCTATCACATCAATGACCAGCGTAGGCAAGTCCCTCTCCGAAGAGAGGTTCTTTGAAAACTCATCAAGCTGTCCCTTGTTGGGAAGAGTGCCGTGAAGTATAAGATATGAAGCTTCCTCAAACGAGCAGTTAATGGCTATGTCCTCTATGGGATATCCTCTGTAGTAAAGCTTTCCGTTGAGTCCGTCTACCTTGCATATCTTGCTCTCAGAAACATATACTCCATCTAATCCCTTATTTATCTTAGGCGCATCTGCGTCAGGCATACAAAACACTCGAATACTATGGCATTGCTAATACCATCATGGTTGTAAATTATCAATGATATTATATAAAACCTTTTAATTATTCCTCTATCAAGTTTATTCATGGACAGGGATTTTGACATTATAATAGTGGGAGGTGGCATAACTGGGGCTTCGATACTATTCACCCTGAGCAGGTTCTCGAAGACTAAGAGGATACTCCTTATAGAAAAATACAATTCCTACGCCCAGATAAATTCAAACAGCAGGAACAATGCGCAGACGCTGCATTTTGGTGATATAGAAACCAACTATACAATAGAGAAGGCAAGGAAGGTAAAGCATTCTGCAGAAGTTTTGCTCAAATACATAAATTCCCTTCCGCGGAAGAGAAAAGACGATATTATGCGCATATGCCAGAAGATGGTCCTGGCTGTCGGAGAGGAGGAGATCGGGAGCCTGGAGAAAACGTTCTCAAAGGAGATGCATGCGTTATTCCCCTCACTTAAGATGCTCACAAGAAAAGAGATAGCAATGGTGGAGCCTGCAGTGGTGAAAGGAAGGAAAGAGGAAGAGAAGATTGCATCCTTGTACTCGCGCACTGGTTACATGGTGGATTTCGGCAAACTGACAAAGAGTTTTGCTTCAGACGCAGATAGCGTCAGGAGGGCAAACAAGCCAAAAGCCATATTCGGCACAAAGGTCACAAACGTCCAGAGCAGAGGCGACTCGTATGTGCTTCACACAAACAAGGGGGAATTCAGCGCAAGATTCGTAATATTTGCCGCAGGGAGCTATAGTCTTTATTTTGCCAAGTCAATGGGCTACGACAAGAACCTCTCCATACTATCCGTAGGCGGCAACTTCTACTACTCAAGGAATGTCCTGCGCGGAAAAGTGTACAGGGTGCAGATAGGCGGCGTTCCGTTTGCCGCAGTCCACGCCGATCCTGACATAACAAATCCAAATGTCACGCGTTTTGGACCCACGGTTACCGTGCCTCCAGAACTTGAACGCTACCACTTCGATACATTTAGGGACTATTTCAGGACGTTTGACATAGACCTGCCTACAATTATAAGCCTGAAGAACATATTCCTCAGCGGAGATACCAGAGACATAATACTGCGCAACGCCACATACGATATACCTCTGATAGGCAAATATGCATTCCTGAAAAAAGAGGTGCAGAAGATAGTACCTTTGCTTGGATATTCTGATATACGCATGGCTGGAAAAATAGGCGGCATAAGGCCTCAGCTTATAGATAAGGAAAAACGAGAGCTGCTCCTTGGCGAGAGCAAGATACGCGGCGATAATATAATCTTCAATGTAACTCCTTCTCCAGGTGCAACTTCCTGCTTGTACAATTCACTAGGCGATGCGAAAGAAGCGACAGATGCTATAGGCGTAGATTTCGATGAGCACGGCTTCAAAGAGACTTACTGCCCGTTTGACAGATGAACAATTCTCCATTCCGTATGCCATACGACACGATCAGCAGGTAACCCGGATAAAAACAGCTTACATAAAATTTAGGATGCTGGTAAACCCGCAATTTTTGGGAGGCTGCAAACGCACCTGGACAAATCCTAAATTCATAAACAACCTAAAAAAAGCGAAAGGCTTAATAATTCAGAATAAATATTACATATGATTCAATGGATGCGAACACTAACAGGATGCTTAAGATAGTAATACCTGCAATAGTAATAATAGCTGTAATATACATTGCAGTATCTTTATCAAGAGGCCCATCGGTTCTTCCTGCTGTTCCAGGGGGTGCAATCCTCTCATTCCAGATGACCGACCCGCCGCAGGTTCCTGTAGGTGCAAACGCTCTGCTTATTTCATATAGCTCCATAGAGGCGCATGTAGCTGGAAATGGCACCGGAACAGGATGGTTTGCTGTAAATGGAAACGGAACAGTTAATCTAATGGCTCTTGTAAATCAGAGCCAGATTATCGGAAACACTTCCGTGCAGGCTGGAGACGAGGTAAATCTTGTAAGATTCAATGTAACATCTGCAAGAATAGAGATAAATGGAACATATTACAACGTGACGGTTCCATCAGGCGCAATCACTGCCCATGTGCAGAATAGTGCAGCCGTAAATGGCAACCAGAGCGTGCTTCTGGATATGGCTCCTGTAATAGCTACAATATACACTTCAAACTCTACCATATTTGTACTTGTGCCTTCGCTAAGGGCTGTAGTGGTCTCTAATGCAAGCACCGCAAGCCACGCTAAGATCGGTGCATCCTTCAATCTAAATGCAAGTGCGCGCGCGGAGCTTGAAGCATACAAGCCAAACATCTCAATATCGAATGCCTCAGTTGCGGTATCGGGGAACAGCACCAGCATTAAAGTTACTGTCAAGAACAGCGGCAACAGCAGCGTAGCCATTAACCATCTATTCTTATACGGAAACGAGAGCGTATCCGTAAGTAATGCAGCTCAGCATACTATAATGATAAAGGGCGGAGATCACGGAAACGTGGAGATAGAGGGCATAGGAATAAATGGCACTGGAAATCTTACGCTTGGTATAAACAGTAATGCGGACCCGCATGGGGTTGCCAATGGGAGCATAGGCGCGGATGTTGGCATCAACACATCAATAAGATCAGGATCGCATGCAAGCCAAAACAATTCAGAAAACGAATCAGCGAGTGGATCTGGAAACGCATCATCGCAGGCTCGCACATCCGATAGTGGAATGGCCGATGTGAACGTCTCTGAAAATGAGAGCGAGAATATGCTTGTCAATGTCGGCGTTGATATGGTACACTTCGGGTCGTTTACTTTTATTGTGGGATCAAACGGCAATATGACCCTCCCATCAAGCAGCGGAGAGGTCGAAGGCAACGTTGGGCTAGTAATACCTGCCAATTCTTCGGCTACACTTACATTCAGCGGGGACATGACATTTGGAAACAGCAGGCTGGTTGCAGTTCTCTCTAAGGGCAGTCTCTACAGAATGACCGTGTCTGGGGAGAATGCGGTAAGGGTCACGACCAATGTGACTGCAAGTTGAATGATGGAATCAGACATTGGCAAGTTGCTGGCATTATACCGTTCTTTATTTTTGCCGCCAGATTTCCCTAGTTTTACTACACCATTTTTCTCTCCTTTCGAAGCAGGGGCTTTATGTCTGCACGTCGTGTGTTCAAGAACATTAAGATAACTTCCATATAACTGCTTAACCCTCTTTCCTGCCTTAACAAATACCCATCAACAAGCATAAGAAAAGCAATTATTACGGAGAGGAAAAAGGAGATAGCTGCAGGCACGCAATATAAACCGAATTACAAATCCAGCTGACATATTATGTGGCGCCCGTGTAACCATTTGTCCACGAGCTGGTATAAACTATATTGTTAGATGCAACAATTGTATTGTTGTTTCCGCTGTAGTCAATATTATCCCCGTTTAAAGGGTACCATGCAACTAGGCTTTCTATATTTATAGGATCTCCGCCTATTCCCTCCGCATATAGTGCAGCGGCATCGCTGCCTGTAAAGCTTGAATTGTAGATCTGCAGGTTAGATATAGTTCCATTAAGATACCACCCCGGGCTGCTCGGAGATGATCCTTTTCCGCTTCCTATCCAGATGTTGCCTGGCATATACTCCATTCCCCCGCCTACTGTCTGCGGAGCGGAGACCTGCTGGCCATTTACAAACAGGTTCATCTGCGTGCCGGTGAATGTGGCAACTACAAAGTAATACTTGTTTACAACATAGCTGCTATATGATATTGTCGATGAAGATCCTCCCGAATTAATCACCCAGAATGTCAGCCTGTTTGAATAAAGCTCAAGCCACCAGTTGCCCGCATAGCCTGATGAGTCGTGGCTATGCGCTACTAATACATCAGAGTATTGCGGGTAGCTGAAAGGATCGAACCAGAAAGAGACAGTGAAAGGTCCAACGCTGTTTATCTGGCTATTGTTCTGTATGGAAATAAAGGAATCTTCGCCGTTGAATTCTGCTACATACTTTGGTATGTCATTCTCGCATGTGCCTTCAAGCGATATGAGATTAGTTGTATTGGGCCCGTACGGCCTGCTCACAAAGCAGGATCCGGCTGCTGCCCTTGGCGCAAATGTAGTCGAATTAAAGACTCCCAATTCAAATAGCGCGGCTAGGACCAGGGCTATTATCAGTATGGCCCAGCCATAAGTCGCCAGATACTCCATTGCACTCTGAGCATTAAACGATCCGTTCCCTCCAGAGAGTCCTGAATCGTCCTCATTGTGCATAAAAATTATCCGCACAGCAATATTATATACTTACCTGGATTTATGAAAAGCCAGACAACTGGTAAAGATGACACGCGTAAGAAGTAAAGCAGCTGAATTGGCGCATAAAGACAGGAGGGTTCCTAGCGAAGCTTACATATCGCGACTTGCCGGCTTGGCTGAGGCTTATGCGGAAAAGAACCCAAGGACAAGCGCGTATCTCTTTGAGGCTCTCATAAAAGCCATAAAAGCTTCCAGAGATATGCCTGATGACTGCGCTTGCCAAGAGGAAACCGAAGATATAAATCTGATTAGGCGCAGAATATCCGCTCTGGAGCGCCAAATAGCCGAAGATCAGACACAACACGTAAACAAGCCTGCCTGCAAGGCAGACATACTGCAAGAGTTCCTAAATGTTTTCAGAAGCAGTTATAAAAACACTGATAAGTAATTGCCTGCGCAGGGATAATTAGCATAAACGTAAAAATGCGCAAATGATAGTTATATCAGAAAAACATTTTTAATGAAAATAGGTGCAATATAAAAGTATCTAGTTGTTTCAATGCAGACATCTGACACGATTTCACAAGGCGCAGCGCAGCACATGCTGATAAAACCCTCATACACTCCAAATAGTGCAAATGCATCCCAGTGGGCTAGGGAAATAGTGGCATCAGTAGACATGCTTCTTATGGAGAGTTCCAGAAAGTTGGAATCTGCATATTCGGAAAGGATGGATTCAATCCTTCCTACATATGGAAATTCCCAAGCTCTTGAAGATGGGCTTATAAGCAGCGTGAGGGTCTTCAAAGTTCCTGATAGTGAATGCATAAAGGATGGAAAATTTGGGACTGCAAGCTTAGACGCATCAGCGGCTATTAAAAAAGGTGCAGATGTCTTCTCCAGTGCAGTGAGCGAGCTTTGCCATACGCTATTCAGCTTCGCAAAGGGCCTAGAACAGGAGGACATTGAAGTATTTGGCCGCAAGATTGTCGAAGCAGTAAATTTAGTTACCGGCTCTTACTTGGAATTTACGGACTCTTTGCATAACAAGATAAGAACTGCGCAAACAGGCAATGAGATTGCAGAAGCCTTGGGCCAGTTCAACCCTTACGTATGGAGTGGTGAGGAGTCTATGGTATCAAGACTCGACATATTAAAAATACGCCTTGAGGGCGAGATGCTGATTTCGCTAAAGCGATAAGCGTACATGCATAAAAACTGAGAGGGCGCGCCACACATGATAAACACGGCATCCGGTCATGCCAACAAAAATCCTGATGCATTGCGGGAAGCTACGAATGCATCAATATGTGCCGAAAAGATGAGGCACAACCCTACACGGAATGGCGAAGAGGAGATCTCAAAGTACGAATCTATATTCAGGCTCAACGCGAAGGCTGCATATATCTTCCAAGGATGTGGGGAGGCGACTATGGCAAGGATAGAGAGGATAGGCATGGGAAGGGCTGCATACCGCATTGCATTTACCAACCAGGCATTGCACAGATATGATAAAGCGCTAGAGAGCTATAATCTTGCAGTCTCTATACTAACCGCTGAAGGAGAATCAAGGCTCTCAAAAAAAGCTGCAGCTGCAGTAGAATACTGCACGCGTGAACTGATTATGCGCAGCAGAAGGGAGATGTGATATTATTCCTGGCATAATCCCAAGAAGGTTTATAGAAAGGCGCATAGTGAAAGACTATGACAACCCAGCCTGTCTTTTAGAGGCAATAAATCTGTCTGGAGGGAAGTTTGGCGCATCCGAATTAATAAGCCTTCGCAGGGGAGAGACTGTAAAAGTGCCTCTGTCAGAATCCTTCAAGGATATCTATTATTCCGCAGCAGGCAATCATAAAGTGCGCATGCTAAACGACGAAGTAATGGCTGGGAGCAGCCGCTTAAGCGGCAGGTATGTATCTATTGCAGCAGGCGTGGCATCCAGCATGGAAGGGCTCTCAGAGATAGTGGGTATCGATAATGTCAAATCTGTGGGAATACCGCAAGTAGCCATAATCCCACGAATAGATACACAGCAGTATTATCTTGTTGGGGAACTGGAATCTAGAGATGAAAAGTGCACTGCGGGTGCATCATATCCGACTACATTCTCTACAAAGAAAGGCATAACAATAAGTGTTGATCTAATAAACCTAGGGCATTCGTGGATGTATTCTGGCATATCGCACGGGCTCGTGCATTTCTACAGACAGCGCAAATCAAACACGCCAGATACAATGATTGTAGAAGTTGACATCAGCGGAGAGCATGATATCTACGGAAGAGGTTCCGTAAATGTAATATTCGAAGAAATTATTGCTGAATTCGTAGGCAATTCTATAGCATTAAGCGGCAGGTTTTCTGATAAGCACAGCATTGCGATGAATAGCCTGATACGCCTTGACAGGTACCTGGCAGGGCTTGGGCATGAAGGCATTGGAAGGACAATAACCCCTTCCGAAGTAGGCCACTTTCTTGGCATATACATTTATACCGGTGCTATACTTGGTGATGCCTCCTACAAAAAGCTGGTAAAAGGCCAGAATGGATTAAGGCTTATCAAACCTGCAGACATGAACGAATTCATTGAGCTCTTCGAGAGCGGAGACTTTGATCACGGCATAAGAATGTCCAAGGAGCTCATAAGCGAGACCGCATCCTTGGAAAATCTAGATGGGCTGTGCATCGCAACTGTCGGAATGGGATTCAGGAGCCTGCTCGAATCGTTAAACATAAGCTCAATAGATATAGTCTGCTAGCAGGTTTCGCGACTACAGAGAGAGCGCACGAGCCCCAAGAAACGCATCTGGTAAGGAGAGTACCGCACTCCGCTGCAAAATCTGGCAGTTAGCATAAGCGCAATGCCGCACAAACGGATCTTCATGGTTGCTGAAGTTTATAAACCAGAAAAGGCAGAATATATTAGGTGCAACATTGATATTCCCGAGCAAGAGGCATAATCCTGCCGAACAGATATCTACAATAGCAGAGCGCAAGCAGCTGCATTCTTCAGATGAGCATAGTCTGTATCTTACAGCAGTAGGCATCAAGCCGGTTACGCTGCAGGACCGCTTTAGCGGAGAAGAGCTGCGCGTCCTGAAGAGGCTCGGAATGAAAACAGAGGATACGTATAAGATGTATCCTGATCTGAAGGTTACCTTTGTAGGACGCAGCAGTGCAAACGTTTCGCTAGCCGCATACGCGAGCAACGATTATGAACTTGGAAATGCACTGGGATATCCGTCCGATGCAGTCTCGAGGTATTCCCAGCTGACCTCGCAAGGAAAACCACCCGCACTCGCATACCTGCACAATATGATCATAGCAGTAGAGAATGGCGTTCAGCTTCCTTCATGGCTGGCATATGTAGATCATATCCCTTCAGAATACAACCTCAAAAGAGGGAAGGTGGCAGAGTCAAGCGAAGAATACGCAAGGATTGCAATGGAACATACAGTCAGAGGAAACTACCAGCTTGCGTGCAAGCTGCATGTTGACTTCTTCAACAGGGTTTCCAGAATAATGGCTGACGCTGGGGACATAAAACAGTTGATGCATTTCCATTACCAAATCGAATGATTAGCTTCACCTGAGCATGCCAACAATTAGCGGCCGTACCGCATCGCCATTTACATGTTGCAGCATTTCAATAATCCCATTCTCAACAGCTTTGCGGTCTTCTGCAGCTCCAAATGCATATCCTAAAATCTCAGAGCGTTTCATCCTAATCATCTTTGCGAGAGTTGAATCTTTGGAGTAAAGCGTTTTTGCATATGCCAACACGGCGGTATGTCTGCCTACCCTGTCAGCATTGAGATCTTCGAGAAAAGGAGAATCTGCGTTCTCGCGTGCAAACTCGTCAGTCAGTCCTTCATTCAGCAGGCGTTTAAGTTCCCCAAACATAGAAATACCTTCTGGATGCCCCTGTCTCTCAAGCCTGTACAGCATCTCCTGCGCAGACAAGTTTCCATATGCAAAATACAGGCCGCAGAATATCCCTGCTGCTTCCTCAGCGGCTTTCTCAAGAAAGGATTCTGCGCCATAGACCCTCGCTGCGCTCTCCCCTGTCACATGTCTCCTTACGTAATGCGCACTCTCATGGGCAACAACGTATGATATGCTATTCTCCCCAAGCCCCATACACCTCTCAGTTACGAATATGGTGTCCGAAATATAATCGTAATATCCAAAAGCTCCGAATGATTCACGTGCAATACTGATTTTAGGTACATCAACCTCGATACCGGCAATGGTCCGCATCGCATCGCAAATCATGCTTGCGTACAATTCTGCGCGAGCTACTACGTGCCCCTGCCTATTCTCCTCTGCAAGGACCTTCGAAACTATCCGAATCACCTGAAAAAGAAGGTTCATGGCTCATTATTAAAGACTCGCAACTGTGAAAATCTTGTAGAATAGTTTTTTAACTGTTGTTCGGTCTACTGAAACATGGGTAGTTGGAATGGATCCTCGTTTTAGGAGCATAGCGCCACCAAGAGTTGTACCACGCACTGAAAAGCAGGAGAAGGCAATCGCAGATTCACGCAGGAATCTCATGAACGAGACGGATAAGCTCTTAGCGGAGATGGATGCTCTCCTAAGAGATTCGCCATCTGGGAAAGCATCAGAAAAATGAAATACCAGTATAAAAAGCCATATTTGTAGGGCTTTGTTGAATAAATAGGATTATTTCAACGTTATGTAAATTATTTCAACAGTAGCTGCCAAGCATTATTTTCTAACTTTCCTTTTTCTTTTTACCCTCTTTTTCAGGCATCCAAAGATCGATAAATGCTCTCGCCTTCTCAAGGTGCTGTTCGTCGTTTCTAACCTTAAGAACTATCCCTTCTGCTGTGAATGTCAATATGTCTGTAGAACTGTCCTTAAGAGGATTTATGTCCATCCCTATCTTCTCGCCCTCTAAAAGTTGTGTAGCCTGTTGTGATGGCATTGCATCTCCACTATCTTTAATTAAGCTCATAGCATCTATATAAAGCTTACTAATTCTTGCTTGAATTGGATATATTTCATCTTGCTTTGCCTTAGTAATTTCAAGTAGTAAAAACATGAAACTATCTCCAGATGGACTTTTACCGTCTAATTTCTGATAAAGAGCCTTCCATAGTGGTATATTGAACACCATATCACGTAGAGCTTTTTCCTTATCATCTCCTATGGGCATAAGTATTCGTATAGCCAACTGTGAAAGCTCAAGATTCTGTCCTCTCCCTTCTACTAATCCATAGGTTTTAAGATCAGATAGTTTGTGTATAAAACCGCCACTGTTGCTTGTTGAATGCCCTATAGCTTGTGCAAACGCCTGTAGGCTTGTAGATTTGCCTCCCAGTCGCTCTTTATACATTTTGGCTATTTCTAATGCTTCGGTTGCCTTGATATCAGGACAGCTATATATGCCTAACTTTCTCATGTAAATCACATTAAACATACAACAATCAAATATATAAGCTTTTCTTAGCTATATTTTACTTGACTAAAAAAGCTTGAAATCAAGCTTTATATAGCTTCATGAACATTACTATAGGTATGCAGGGGTAGCGGAATCGGCAAACCCATCAAGCCTTACCAACTTGTGTTTTAGCAACGTAGCGGGTTCAACTCCCGCCCCCTGCAAACCATATATGATATCTATGCCCTTGAAGATTATTAAGTGTTTCCAGTCAGCTACCCTTCTTACCAAGGTCAGTCTTGACCAGACCTTCTATGTATTCCGAAACGTCAATGTCTTTGTCAATGCAGTATTTTCTTACCCGTTTCCAAAGTTCTGGATCTATCTTTATGCTGGTGGTTCTTCGCTCCATATAAGTATTATGGTAGTATAGCTTTATATACTTAATGCTTTACAGTAGTAAAGTATATATATGAGTAGTATGTAATACTATATTGTGAGTATTATGGAATTACAAGAGCAGTTGCAGATCAGGAAGAATAAAGGTCAAGAAATAGCGATGAATAGCAAAGTGCGATTAAATAGATATAGATGGATTGTGCCTTCGCAGAATTCAAATAGACACTACGAAGTCATTTTGCGCATTGACAAGTCTTTATGTAATTGCCCTGACTATTTAGAAAGAGGTATAAAATGCAAACACATCTTCGCTGTGGAATATACAATATTGAAGAAAAAGAACAAAGACGGGAGCACTACAATAACAGAGGTAAAGAGAATAAGCTATCCACAAAATTGGGTAGCTTACGATAAGGCAAAGACGCAAGAAAAAGAACTGTTCATGAAATTGCTTTACGATCTTGTTCAAACCATTCCAGAAGAGCCAAAAATTATAGGCAAGGGAAGACCGAGAATGGCTATGGCAGATATGGTATTCGCATCTGCTCTAAAAGTCTTTACAACTTTTTCATTGAGACGCTTTACAACAGATATGAAAAAGGCAAACGAATTGGGCTACATACTCAACGTTCCTCATTACAGTTGTGTTGCACTATACATGGAAAGTGAAAAACTAACTCCTATATTACAAGATCTTATAACACAATCGGCACTACCTCTTAGGAGCGTAGAAACTAAATTCGCTATAGATAGCACAGGATTCAGAACAACAAAATTCAGCGATTATTGCAGAGAAAAGCACGGAACGAACCAACATCATGAATGGATTAAGGCACACATTTGCTCTGGAACTTCAACTCACATAATAACGGGCATAGAAGTTCAAGAAGGACATAGCGCAGATAGCCTACAGTTTATACCTCTTAGTCAAAGGACTTTTGAAAGTGGCTTTAAAATAGAAGAGATGAGCGCAGATAAAGCTTACAACTCAAAGAACAACTATAATGCAATAGATGAACTTGGTGGAGTAGCATATATACCTTTCAAAAGTAATGCGTCGCCTTGGAGCAATAGTGATAGCAAGGGCAGTAAATCAAAATTATGGAGACATATGCTGAATTACTTCATTTACAAAAGAGAGGAATTTTTAGAACATTACCACTTGAGGTCTAATATAGAAAGCACAAATAATATGATAAAAAGCAAGTTTACTGATATGGTTAGAAGTAGAAATAAGACTGCACAGGTTAATGAGGTTTTATTAAAAGTTCTCTGCCATAATATATGTGTGCTTATACAAGAGATGTTTGAGTTAGGAATAGAACCTAACTTTCTGGAGTGATAAGATGAGAGAAAAACATTTATTTTTATTGATACCTAATAAGATTACAAATAATGCGGTTTGGCATCGCTTAACAAATAGCCTTCTATTTTTGGGTGGTTACTTATTGTTAGCGAAGCTGTCGCTTCTGGGTGTTTATTATGAAAATTAAAGTTCCTACGCTTGTAAAGTGGGCAGGTGGCAAAAAACAGCTTTTGCCTCAATTTAGAAAGCATTTTCCAAACAAATTTAATAGGTATTTTGAACCTTTTGTCGGTGGCGGTGCTATTGCATTTTATGTTTTGAAATACTATAATCCAAGAGAGGTATACCTCTCAGATAGTAATGAGGAATTGATTAATGCTTATAGAGTAGTCAAGGACAATGTAGATGAGCTAATAAAAATACTTCGGCAATACAAACTAAAACATTCAAAAGACTTTTACTATGATGTTAGAAGAATAGTGCCTGATGCCCTTTCTAATATTGAAAGGGCTGCAAGGTTTATTTATCTTAACAAAACATGCTTTAATGGCTTATATAGGGTTAATTCCAGAGGGCAGTTCAACGTGCCTATGGGTAACTATAATAACCCAGCAATAGTGAATGAAGATGATTTAAGAGAAATATCACGATTGCTAAAGCGTGCTAAGCTTGATATTAATGATTTTGAGCATATAGAAAGCGAAGTCAAAGAAGGAGATTTCGTTTATTTTGATCCGCCTTATTATCCCATATCGAAAAGTTCAAACTTTACTACTTATACAAAAGAAAATTTTTTGGAAAGAGATCAGAAAAGATTAGCAGAGTTGTTTAAGCGATTAGATAAGAAGGGAGTTAAAGTGATGCTATCAAATAGTAGCGCTGATTTTATTAAAGAGCTTTACAAAGGATATATCCCAAAAATTGTAATGGCTACCAGAATGATTAACTGCGATGCAAAAGGTAGAGGCAAAATAAATGAAGTTGTAATTACTAATTACTAACTTACCTCCCTCTAAACGATGCAGTATTTGTTATCGCAAATATATCGTCAGTTTCATGTAGAGCTTGGATTACATCTCTGAACATATGTGCTTTGTTTGATCCTGTCTTTTCTTCTATGCTTAATAGTTCCATAATACAACCAAGAAATTCTATTGAAAACTGACCAAACTCATTTAAAGGTTCAAATTTCTTTAACTCATCATCCCTCGTAAATCGCAGTTCACATCTTTGTTGTTCCTCTTTAGTTTTGAAAGGTTCAATTTTATCGTAGATGTTTAACAGATATTTTACAAAATCTAAAGTGAGAGTTCTATTATGTTCTTTCTTTAAAAGAATATCAATTACCCAATCAATATGTTTAGGTGTTCTTCCGCTTTTAGTCTTAGAGAGGTTATCCCAATACTTTACCCGAATGTCTAAGTAACCTTCATTTGCACCTTTAGAGCCTTGGTATACCCAAACAATAGCATTTCTTTTATCATTGAGTTTAAACTCTCTAATCAGTTCCCCAGCCATAATTCATTATTTCAACAAAAAGTTTATTAATTCAACAAAAAAGGATTATTTCAACAAAGCCTATTTGTAGAAAAAGCTTAAATATGAGTAAATGCAGATTTAGAATTATGCAGACGGAGAGCCACATTTACATTACCATAGGACGCATTCTTATGCATTGGCAGAGCGTAAGCTATGGCTGCTTCTTT